>JAIESR010000011.1 GCA_019745775.1 Xanthobacteraceae bacterium
AAGTCGTTCGGCGCTCCGCGCATCACCAAGGACGGCGTCACCGTCGCCAAGGAGATCGAGCTCGAGGACAAGTTCGAAAACATGGGCGCGCAAATGGTGCGTGAAGTCGCCTCCAAGACCAATGACACGGCGGGCGACGGCACCACCACCGCGACCGTGCTGGCGCAGGCGATCGTGCGCGAGGGCGCCAAGCTCGTCGCCGCCGGCATGAACCCGATGGATCTCAAGCGCGGCATCGACATCGCGGTCGACGCGGTCGTGAAGGACATCGAGAAGCGCGCCAAGAAGGTCGGCTCGTCGGCCGAGGTCGCGCAGGTCGGCACCATCTCGTCGAACGGCGACGACAAGATCGGCAAGATGATCGCGCAGGCGATGCAGAAGGTCGGCAACGAGGGCGTCATCACCGTCGAAGAGGCCAAGGCGCTCGACACCGAAGTCGAGATCGTCGAGGGCATGCAGTTCGACCGCGGCTATCTCTCGCCGTACTTCATCACCAACGCCGAGAAGATGGTGGCTGAGCTCGAGGACGCCTACATCCTCCTGCACGAGAAGAAGCTGACCGGCTTGCAGTCGATGCTGCCGGTACTGGAAGCAGTGGTGCAGAGCGGCAAGCCGCTGGTGATCGTCGCCGAGGACATCGAAGGCGAAGCGCTGGCGACGCTGGTCGTCAACAAGCTGCGCGGCGGCCTCAAGGTCGCGGCGGTGAAGGCGCCGGGCTTCGGCGATCGCCGCAAGGCGATGCTCGAGGACATCGCGATCCTCACCAGCGGTCAGCTCATCTCGGAAGACCTCGGCATCAAGCTCGAGAACGTCACGCTCAACATGCTCGGGCGCGCCAAGAAGGTCATCATCGAGAAGGAGAAGACCACGATCGTCGACGGCGCCGGCAAGAAGAAGGAGATCGAGGCCCGCGTCGGCCAGATCAAGGCGCAGATCGAGGAGACCACCTCCGATTACGACAAGGAGAAGCTGCAGGAGCGGCTTGCCAAGCTCGCGGGCGGCGTCGCTGTAATCCGCGTCGGCGGCGCGACCGAAATCGAGGTGAAGGAGAAGAAGGATCGCGTCGAGGACGCGCTCAACGCTACTCGTGCTGCTGTTGAGGAAGGCATCGTGCCGGGCGGCGGCGTCGCGCTGCTACGCGCCAAGAAGGCGGTTGGCAAGATCAGCCACGACAATCCGGACGTGCAGGCCGGCATCAACATCGTGCTGAAGGCGCTGGAGGCTCCGGTCCGTCAGATTGCGGAGAACTCGGGCGTCGAGGGTTCGATCGTCGTCGGCAAGATCGTCGAGAACAAGTCGGAGACCTTCGGCTTCGACGCGCAGTCCGAGGAATATGTCGACATGGTCGCCAAGGGCATCATCGACCCGGCCAAGGTCGTGCGCGCGGCGCTGCAGGACGCGGCGTCGGTGTCGGGCCTGCTGGTGACCGCCGAGGCGATGGTCGCCGAGATGCCCAGGAAAGAGGCTGCGGCGCCGCCGATGCCGGGTGGCGGCATGGGCGGCGGAATGGGCTTCTAAGCTTTCCCGTTCCGTCGACGCATCAGCAAATTCTGGAGCGGGCCGCTAGCGCGGCCCGCTTTATTTTTTGCCCATGCCTTCGCAAACGCGGAGAGATGACCGACAATGCGCCGACGGCGGTAACATTAAGCGACATCTGAAGTCCAGCGACATGGGGAGAGCGTGATGAAACGACAATTCGCGGCGGTAGCCGCCGTGCTGGCGCTTGTGGTTGCGAGTTCCGGTGCGGTTGCAGAACAGAAGAGCCAGAAGGGCAAGGGCCCGGCGGGCCCGCAGGTCCGCTATTTTGATTTGTCGTCCAGCGTTTTCAGCGAGCTTGGCGCCGAGGCGATCCTCAAAGAAATCCGCCAGGGTACGACCCTGACCGCCGCCGAGCTCGAGATCTGCCACCAGGTGGCGCCCGGCTCCAACCGGCTCGATCGCTTCGTCGTGCCGCTGAAGGTCGAAGGCAACCGGCTGACCGGCAGTGGGCAGAGCCAGGAAGGTAAGCAAGCGGTCTCGGTCAACCTCACCCGCCGCGCCGCCGGCGGCAACTTCAATTTCGAGGGCACCATCACCGCCGGATCGATCACCGAAAAGGTCCGCTCGACCGACAACGCCGAGATGACCGAGGAAGAGATCACCGATCAATTCCTGGCAGAGCCGGCGATCGAGGCCGCGCCCGACGACTTCACCGCCGCCTGGCCGCAAGCGCTGCATGCGCGGGTCGGACGCTCGGCGTTGACCAGCCTGCTCGATGCGCTGCGCGATCAGAACGTGCGGCTGGTCTACAACAGCCTGCTGCCGTCATGCCGAGTCCTGCGCTCGGGAAATTACTCCGTGCAGATCGACATCGACGCCGAGCGTGCCGGCGCGGTCATGGCCAAAGTGAAATCCGTGTCGGGGGTAGCCGAGGTCGGATTTTCCCCGAACACGCCGAATATGGGACGCGCGGTGCGCTTCCCCTCCGCCGGATGGCGCGATGGCGGCGGCAAGCTCGAGCGCGACAAGCTAGCGGCCGCGGTCGCCGCGGCGATGGCCAAGGCCATGGGCGCGACGGTGGGTGCGACCACCTGGGACCCGGTCATGGGCGAGCTTTCGATCGAGCTGAAGCGGCCGGATGAATCGGTCGCCGGGCTCAAGCTTTCGCAGATCATCACCGTGTCGACGGTGGTTGCCCCGGAATCGCTCACCAACAACCAGCAATCCATCCTTTGGATCGAAAGCATCAACTCGCGCATCGCAGACGAGCGCTCACCGCCGCGCCTGACGTTCACCACCAATCAAGGGGATGAAGGCGGCGAAGGCCAGAACAGCGAGCCCGAAGGCAGTGACGCCCTGCCGGACGCGGTGGCGACGGCGCTGAAAGGCAAGACCTGGGACTCCGACAGCGACCAGTGGCGCAAGTAGCCGCGATCACCATCCGATCGCGCGCGGTAGCCAGGTTGCGAGCTCTGGGAAGGAGAAGACCAGCACCAACGCCACGATCTGCAATCCGACGAACGGGATGATCCCGCGGTAGATGTCGGACGTCTTCACCTCCGGCGGCGCCACGCCGCGCAGGAAGAACAGCGCCCAGCCGAACGGCGGCGTCAGGAACGACGTCTGCAGGTTGACGCAGATCAGGGTCGCCAGCCAAACCATGTCGACGTTCGCGGCCATGAACACCGGCAAGAACAGCGGCACGGCGATGTAGGAAATCTCGATCCACTCGATGAAGAAACCGAGGATGAAGATGATCAGCATCAGGAACCAGATGTCGGCCCAGATGCCGCCGGGCAGGAACTCGAAAAAGTCCTGAACCAGTCGCTCGCCCTGGAGGCCGCGGAACGAGAGCGCGAACACCTGCGCGCAGATCAGGATGAACATCATCATCGCGGTGATCTTGGTGGTCGCCTGCGCGGTCTCGCGCAGCACCTTCCAGCTCAGCCGGCCGGTGACCGCGGTGATGACGATCGAGCCGAGCGCGCCCATCGACGCCGCTTCTGACGGCGCCGCGACGCCGCCAATGATCGATCCCAGCACCGCGCCGACCAGCGCAACCGGCGGCGCCACCACGCGCAGCACCTTCAGGGCCAGTTCCTTCTTCGATACCAGCGCGCGCTCCTCCTTCGGGATGGCCGGCACCATGTTGGGGCGCACGATGCCGAGCACGAGAATGTAGATGCAGTAGATACCCGCGAGCATCAGCCCGGGAATCATCGCCGCCGCAAACAGCGTGCCGACCGACTGGTTGGTGATATCAGCGAGCAGGATCAGGATCAGGCTCGGCGGGATGATCTGGCCGAGCGTGCCGGAAGCGCAGATCGTTCCGCATGCCAATCCTTTATCATAGCCGCGCCGCAACATGCCCGGCAGCGTCAGCAGCCCGAGCGTGACCACGGTGGCACCGACGATGCCGGTGGTCGCGCCCATGAGAACGCCGACCAGGACGATGCCGATGCCCAGCCCACCGCGCAGCGCGCCGGCGGCCAGTCCGATCACGTCCATGAGGTCTTCGGCGAGCCGGGAACGCTCGAGCATCATGCCCATGAACACGAACAGCGGGATCGCCAGCAGCGTCGAGTTGGTGACCACGCCGAAGATGCGGCCCGGCAGCAGATTGAACAGCAGAGGACCGAATCCAAGCAGACCAAATACGAACCCCGATGTCGCGAGCGTGAGCGCTACCGGCACGCCCGCGAGCAGCAGCACGAAGAACGACAGCAGCATCAGGACCGCAAGAACCTCGACCGGGATCATTTTGCACCCCGGAATGCGTCATAGCTCTTGATCGCCTCCGACAGCGACTGCATGAAATAAAGCGTGAAGCCGATCGGGATCAGCGACTTGATGATGTAGCGGTGGTCGAGGCCACCCGGGTTGGATGAGCCTTCATTGGCGTCCCAGGCCTGCATCACGTAGTTGATCGACAGCCGGATGACGATGACCGACAACAGCATCCCGAGCACGGCGGCAACGATGTCGACGGCGCGTTTGGTGCGCGGACTGAACGACTGGAACAGCACGTCGACGCGCACATGCTCGCCGGCCTTCAGGGCATAGGACATGCCGAGCAGGCAGATCGGGACCAGAATGTGCCATTCGAGCTCTTGCGCCCATATCCAGCCGAGCGAGAAGCCGTAGCGCAGCAGCACATTGGCGCCCATGACGAGCGCCAGACCGAGGGCGAGCCAGGAGGTTGCGCGGCCGACGAGATCGATGAAGGCGTCGATCCCGCCGGCCAGTTTGCGCGCCGCCTCCACCTCAAGCCCTGCGGATCTTGTTGTGGTAGACGGCCTCGCTCAGGTCGGCCCAGGCGTCGTACTTCGCCTTGTAGGCCATGTAGGACGTGTGCACCTTCTTGGTGACCGGGTCCTTGGCCACCGCCTCGGCGAGGATCCGGTCGGTCGCCACGCGCAACGCCTTCACAACGTCGTCGGGCAGCGGCTGCGCGATGATGCCCTGGTTCTTGACCAGGTCTTCCATGGCCTCGGCGTTGTTCTTCTGGCACCACGCCTCGCTGATCACGTTGCAGGCGGCACAGGCGTTCTCGACGATCGCTTTCAGGTCGTTCGGCAGCTTGTTCCACGCCGCCTTGTTGACGATGAGCTCGCTCGCGGTCGCCATCTCGTGCCAGCCGGTCGTGTAGTAGTACTTCGCGACCTTGTGCAGCCCGAGCTGGCGGTCGAGGAAGGGGCCGACGAACTCGGCAGCGTCGATGACGCCGCGTTCGAGATTGGGGAAGATTTCGCCCGGCGCGATCAGGCGGGCATCGACGCCTAGTTCGCGGTAGACGCGGCCGGCGAGGCCGGGGATGCGCATCTTCACGCCCTTGAAGTCGTCGACGGTCTTGATCTCCTTACGGAACCAGCCGGTCATCTGCACGCCGGTATTGCCGCACAGGATCGGCACCAGATTGAAGCGGTCGTAGACTTCGCGCCAAAGCTGAGCGCCGCCGCCGTCGTAGTACCAGCCGTTGAAGCCCTGGAAGTTGAGCCCGAATGGCACAGCGGTGAAGTATTGCGCGGCGAAGCTCTTGCCAGTCCAGAAATAGGAATTGGCGTAGTTCATCTCGACCGTTCCGGAGGACACGGCATCGAAGCCCTCGGCCGCAGGGATCAACTCGCCGGCGCCATAGAACTGGATCTTGAGGCGGCCATTGGACATGGCCTCGATCCGGCTAATCAGGTCCTTCGCGCTGCCGGGGCCGGTCGAGTAGAAGGCGGCGTTCGGCCCATAGAAGCTTGTCATCTTCCAGTTGAAGGTCGTCTGCGCCCGCGCTACGGCCGGCGCGGCGACTGCGCCGATGGCGCCAACCGCTGCGAATTTCGCGAATTCACGTCGTCGCATGATCACTCTCCCCGTTGTCCGGCCGCCTTTTTTGGAAGCAAGTCGTGGGCCAGTGCGACCATAACAATGCCGGGCGATGGCCGTGAAATGCAACGCAATTCTTCAAGAATTGCCCAGTCGGCAGGCAACCCGCCCGCCGATTGGGCCTTGCCCGCCGGGTCCAAGCCAGGGTTCAGGGCATCAATGCGTTGAGATTCGGAAGCGGAAAGTCGTGGGACCGGCGAACTCCACGATGTCGTTGTTGCGCCGCCACTGCGTGACCTCCAGCATGGCTTTGGCCATGGCCTGATCACGCTCGATCCGCTCGGGCGTGCAGTTCTCGGGCTTCGCCGACACGAATTCGATCTTGACGTCGCTACCAGTGATTGTGAACTTGGCGACCGCGCTGTGGCACCACAGATCGACGCTCGCCTTGCCGTCGGGATGCACCTCGATCATCGGCACCCGGCGCGAGCCCGGCAACGGCTTCACCTCCAGCAGCATCTCTTGATCGTACGGAAAGCTCTGCGCGCCGGCCGGCGCAGCGGGCACCAATACGATTGCCGCTGCGGCCAAGGCCGGCAGCCAGCAGGTACGCAACCATCCTGACATCCGCATCCTCGCGTCCTTCCTTTTGTGATCCGTACCAGATCAAAGCCCGGGATGGCGAGCGCGTTCCGCGCGTAAGGCGCCGCCGACAAATCCGACATCGGAGAGGCCGCGCCCAAAATCCCGCCAATAGAGCAGCATCGTCGCCAGGAGGACAATGGCCGCCGCCGTCATGATCGAACGGTCCACATTCGCGCACGTGCCTGCAACGGCGACCATCGCGGCGTCGGGAATCTTGAACCGCGCGGCGCAGAGCGACGCCAGAGCCTGGGCGAGCGCGCCGCTCCACAGCAGGATCAGGCCGGCGTTCGCCACCGCAAGCGCGGCGACGACAACGGCGAGGCCCTTCCTCATGGATAGGATGAGATCGGTCAGTTTGACGGCGGCGAGACACACAACCACGACTCCGAGCACGAGCACCCAGATATTCTGCTGCGATAGCGCAAGCATCGGGTTGTTCCAACAATACGCCGCAACGATGACGAATACGATGAAGCCGTTCATTTTCACGAACTCGGGAAACTTGCAGCGCAAGAGCCGCGCAAATAGCCGCTCCAGGACGTCGAGAGAGCCGCACGCCACCATGCCGGCGACAAAGCCGCCGAGATGCGCGCCCCAGTCGATTCTGGAGACGGCGAGCGCCAGTGCAATGTTCAAGCTGATGTTGATGACAAAGAAGCTCCACTCCAGTCGAATCCGTCCGATCAGCTGCAAGGCCAGCAAGGCGCCCAACAGGGCGGAGATCGCACCGGAAGCTCCAACCGAAAGAAATGGAGCGCCGGCATGGGTGACGTGACTGGCGATTGCGCCGCCAACCAAGCCGGCCCCATAGATCAATGTGAAATAGAGCGAGCCCAGACGCCTTTCGAGCGGACCGCCCCAGATGATCAGGCAGAGCATGTTGCCCAGAATGTGCAGCGGATTGGCATGCAGAAAGCCGGCAGCGATCATCCGCCAGTACTCGCCGCGGTCGAGCGCGTTGGAATACAGCGCGCCGTATCGGAACAGCATGTACGCCGGAATATTTGGCTCCTGCACCTGATAGAACAGCCAAGAGAAAAGGCCGACGTTCACGCTCAAGAGAAGCGGAACCATCACCACGAGGGCCGCAGAAGTGCGATCGAGACCTGCGATGAAGCGCATCAGGAATCCGAAGCAAGTATGGACTGAAGATCAATTGGGCTGAACGTTACAAGGATCATGGGGCGACGCGCGATCTTTGTCAGCCGATCAACTCACGCACCGCCCGCGCCGCCTGATCGATTGCCAGATGGGCGTAGGCGTCGCCGCCGGCATCGGAATTGGCGATCGCCACCCGGCCGACCGTCTGCCGCGCGCGCACGAGCGTGTTCTCATAGTCTTCGCCGTCGAACAGCGAATTCTCCACATAGCCGTAGCCATGCGGCCAGCGGTTGACCGTGATCGCGGCAATATCGCGGTCGCTGGCAAAGCCGCCGTCGCCGAGCATCCGGTCGAGCTCGTCGCGAATGCGCGCCTCGAATTCCGAGAACGGCATCTGCAGGAGCTTCGCCTGCCCGACCTTGAATTGCTGGCGCGCCGTGAGGCCCTGGTTGGGCGCGCCCGCAACGTGCACGAGATGCAGCACCATCGGCTCGGCGGGATCGCGCGGATGCCGATAGCCGCCGAGGCTGACGGGGAAATCGAGCGCCACGCGACTATGAAATGACATCGGCGCCGAAATCTCGCTGACCTTGAGCTCGACCCATGGCCGCCAGTTAGGCACCAGCACATTGGTGTACACGACCGGCGTCTTGACGTTCTGCGCCAGCGCCTCGCGCTGCGGCTGCGATAGCTCAGGCATGACATGCGGGATCATCATATGAAAGCACGCGAGCACCGCGTGCCGCGCAGCGATGCGGTAGAGCCTGCCGTCGCGGACGTACCCGACGCGGATCTCGCCGTCCGCGTTCCGCACGTCGATGCAGGTCGAATCCAGTCGGATGCGCACGGTGGAGTCGGCGTTGTCCAGCCGCGCATAGTCGAACGGCGCCAGCACGATGTCGTCCATGGTGTTGCCGGGCGCGATGCCGGGGACGAGCCCGCGTACCATCAGCCGCGCGAGCGACGCGTTGCCGTCCGGGAAATGGTAGATATAGGGCTCGCCACCAGTCGATCCGCCGGACGCCGGCAGGTTGAGCGCGCGAAAGCCGGGATAGCCTTGGTCGCGCACGTCGGCGGCCGGCACCGCATCGCATCCAAGCCCGAAGAATCCGAGTGTACGGCCCTGGAAGCAGTTCGCGACCTCGACGTTGCAACCCCAGACCTTGATCAGGAAATCGCGGTAGCTCGTGGCCTTGAGCAGCTTCAGCTTCTCCTCGGCGCTGCGCCCGGCCAGTGGATCGGGTGCGGCCGAATAGAGTGCGAGGATCTGCGTCTTGCTCTGTTCGGAGATCGGAAAGCCCGCCACGACCTCGGTGAGCGGCTTGGCGTTCGCGAGCCGCCGGCTCGCATCGCCACGCTGGATCAGGGCTTCGCCGATGGCGAGATGATCGCGCCCGAACGCTTCGCGCGGGAAGAACATCCCGCGCGAGAGCCCGAGCGAAGAATAGAGATCGCGCTCGAACGCGGTCTCGAAGCGCTTCACGTCGACACCAAGATCGCGCAGCAGACCCTTGCCGGCGTCGGTCCACCAGGAATTCGGCGAGTCGATCGACTGGCTGCCGCCATAACCGATGACCAGGCGCCCATCGAGCATGAACTCGTTGCGCTTGGCATGGCCGCCAAAGTCATCGTGATTGTCGAGAATGAGGATGCGCGCATCCTTGCGCGCGCGGCGGTAGAACCAGGCGGCGGCGAGCCCGCTGATGCCGCCGCCGACCACGACGAGGTCGTAGCGCTCGTCGGCTGGCATATCCGCGACGGAAAATGCCGCCCGGTCGCGCGCAAAGGCGTGGGCGGTCTCGAACGAGCCGGCGTGCTGACCGCGCAGTCCGCGCAGCAGCGGCGGATAGCGCGACGGCTGTGCGGCAATTTGCGCCGCCGGCGCCAGTCCCGCCGCGATGCCGAGCGCTACGCCGTTAATGAAATCGCGCCGCGTGATTGACTGCATAATCAACGTATTCCGAAACTGGTGCCTCGTTACGCGCCACTGACGGGAAGGCGCCGCCACCTTGATCACGTCCAGGTCATAGGGAATATAGCGACCCTCGGCTATGTTATTGGCATGGCGTGATACCCCAGGGAGAATCCCGAATGGACCAGAAAATCATCGACCTTTACGACGACTTTATCCACGGCGGAATGAACCGCCGCGTTTTCCTCGAGCGGCTGACGGTGATGGTCGGCTCCACCGCCGCCGCGACCACCGCCATGTCGCTGCTGCAGAGCGACTTTGCGCACGCCCAGATCGTACCCGCCAACGACGGCCGCCTCGCCACCGAGCAGGTGTCGTTCGATTCACCGAAGGGCAAGGTCAATGGTTACCTGGCGCGGCCGAAGTCCAGGGGCAAGCGTCCTGCCATTGTCGTGATTCACGAGAACCGCGGCCTGCATCCGCACATTCAGGACGTCGCGCGCCGGTTCGCAGTAGAGGGCTTCCTGGCCTACGCCCCGGACCTGTTGTCGCTGGTCGGCGGTACGCCGGCGAACGAGGACGACGCGCTCGCGCTGCACAAGAAGCTCAATCAAGACGACGCCGTGGTGGCGCTCGCCGCCGCGGTGGCGTTCCTCAAGAAACATCCGGAATCGACCGGCAAGGTCGGCAGCGTCGGCTTCTGCTTCGGCGGCCTGATGGTCAATCGTCTCGCGGTGGCGAGCCGCGAGCTCGACGCCGGCGTCGCGTATTACGGCCGGCAGGTCGAGGACGCCGACGTGCCCAAGATCACGGCGCCGCTGCTGCTGCACTACGCCGAAAACGACAAGGGCGTAAACGCCGGCATCGAGGCCTATGAAAAGGCGCTTAAGGCCAACAAGAAGCGTTACACGCTCTATATGTATCCGGGCGCGCAGCACGCCTTCAACAACGACACCGGCAAAGCGCGCTATGACAAAGCCGCCGCCGATCTCGCCTGGGGCCGCACCATCGCGTTCTTCAAGGAGACGCTCGGCGTGCCGCCGAATGCGGCATAGCGGCGAACCGGGTTACACGTCCGCGACAGAAGGAGGGCGCGAAGACCAGATCGTCGCGCCCTTCTCGATTCAACGGCAGATGTCGTGACGCCGGTAAGACGTCCCTAGCTAGGCGCCATAGAGGAACTTCGGCAGCCAAAGCGCGAGCCCCGGCCAGAGATACAGGAGCACCATGCACAGAACGACGACCAGCATATACGGCATCATGCCGGAGAAGATCTGATTGAGCGTGATATGCGGCGGGGCGACGCCCTTCAGGTAATATGCCGACATCGCGACCGGGGGCGACAGGAAGGCGGCCTGTAGATTGATGAACACCAGCACGCCCCACAGGATCGGGTCGATGCCGAAGTGCTGAAGCATCGGCAGGAAGATCGGTACGAAGATGATGATGATCTCGGTCCATTCCAACGGCCAACCCAGCAGGAAGATGACCGCCTGCGACAGGATCATGAACTGAAGCGGCGTCAAGTTGAGTGACAGCACCCATTGCTCGATCAAGGCTTGGCCGCCCAGTATTGCGAAAACGCCGGAGAACAGCGCTGAGCCGACGAACAGCCAGCACACCATGGCGGTGGTCTTCGCGGTCAGGAACACCGCTTCCTTGGCGCGTTTCCAGCTCAGCGTGCGGGCCACATAGGCCATCAAGAACGCGCCGCCTGCCCCCAGGCCGGCGGATTCGGTGGCGGTCGCCAAGCCGAACAGGATTGCGCCGAGAACGGTGACGATCAGAATGCCGAGCGGCAGCACCGATACAGTCAGCAACTTCAGCAGTTCAAATCGGTCGCTGTCGAAATTCCAGTAGTAGCGCACGATCATGACCGCGCCGAAGAAAGCCGCCATCGAGTACCAGAGATAGAAGTTTTCTGGCGGCCCGCTCTCGCTCGCCACATCGGTGGTCGCAGCCGGCGCTCCGAGCTGCTGCAGTCCTTCGACGGGCCCCACTGCGGCGGCCTGCTGGTGAATGATCACGTACCACCATGCCAAGCAAAGTATGCCGGCAATCAACGCGAACGGAATCAGCGCGATTGCCAGATTCTTGATGAGCAGAACATATCTGTATCGCGCACTGCTACCGGACTTGCCGTCGATGTCGATTTGAGCCGCTGCGGCCGGCGCGCCCAGCGCCCTCAGAAGGGCAAAGAAGATGTTGGACGAATAGGCCGCCTGAAATTGCTTCACCCAGGCCGGAACAGGAACGCGAGTCTGCTCTTCCGGCGGCCGCGGCGCGATCTTGGGCTGAAGCAATGCCCAACTCACGACGTAGGCAACATACAGGAAGGCCAGAAAGAGGCCGGGCAGTATCGTTGCCGCATAGAGCTTGACCACCGACTGTCCCGCCACCGCGGCGTACACGATGATCATCACCGACGGCGGAATCAGGATACCGAGAGTCCCGCCGGCGGTGATGACGCCGGCGGCAAGCCTCACGTCGTAACCGGCGCGCAGCATGGGGCTCATTGCAATCACGCCCATCAGCACGACCACGGCGCCGACGAGGCCGCTCGCGAGGCCCATGAACGCGCATACGATCAACGTCGCGACGGCAAGCGAAGCCGGCACGCGTCGGAAGGCAAGCTGGATGGAGAAGAACATCTTGTCCACCAGCGCCGAGCGCTCCATGACGTAGCCCATCAGCACGAACAGCGGGATGGCAATCAGCACGTCGTTGGTCATCGCACCGTAGGTGCGCTGGACCATCAGCTCGAATACGCGATTGTCCCACCAGAATTGGCTAGGGTCGTAAAACGCCATGAAGCCGAAAACGATGCCGAGGCCCATGAGCGTGAAGGCCGTCGGAAAGCCCATCACGATCACCACCACGATCAGCACGAGCATGGTGAGCCCGAGCATCGGATCGGTCATGTCTTGACGTCTCCCCCAAGACCACGCTGGCGTGCCATTTCTTCGATCGCGTGAGCACTCGCGATAGCCCGCTTGCGGGTCTCCTCATCGACGTGTTCGCTCTCGGCGAGTTGTTCCTCGACGACGTCGATCTCCTGAACGTCCTTGAGCCGGTCGGGCCACTCGCCGGTCTTGATGCAGACGACACAGCGCACGACTTCGGCCACCGCCTGCAGCATGACCAACGCGCCAGCCAGCGGCATCATGAACTTGAAGTAGTAGAGCGGCGGTCCATCCGCCGTAATGCTCGAATGTTCGTTGATGCGCCAGGAATGCGCAGCGAAATGATATCCCGCAAAAATGAGCGCCGCGATGCCCGGGATGAAGAACAGAAGATAGAGGAAGAGATCGAGCGAAGCCTGGGTGCGCGGCCGCATCGAACCGTAAAGGAAATCACCCCGCACGTGGGCGTTCTGCGCCAGCGCATAGGCTCCGCAGAGCATGAACGCGGTTCCGTACAGCATGTTCTCGAAGTCGAAAATCCAGGCCGTCGGCGAACGCAGAACGTAACGTTTGAAGACCTCCACGCAGACGACGACCATCAGCACGACGATCAGCCAGGCTGTGGCCTTGCCAACGACCGTGCTGATGCGGTCGATACCGTGTAGGAAGGCGCGGAGCCTCATCCCAATCACCCTGCCGAGATGTGAAGGCAATCCATACTACCAAGCACCAGCCGCCGCCATGGCGACCGGTGCTTGTTTTCTCGGCTTGTTCACCGTCAGAGCGGGGGCTTTGCCTTCGGTCCGAAGTAGTGGTTGAAGGCCATTCTCCGGTCGACGACCGTGTCCAGCTCCCACTGCACCGCGCGACGGGCGAATGCGAGCTGGGATTCGACGATCTCCTTGAAGATCGGGTTGTCTTTGGCCTTGGCCCTGGCGACCTCGTCGAAGACCTGGAGTTGCCGCTGAAGGATCGCGTCCGGGGTCTTGTAGAACCTAACCTTGTCCTTCTGCTGCAGCTCGACGTAGTCCTTCGAATAGCGGTCGATCGCCTTCCAGGACATATCCGAGGACGCCGCCTCGACGGCGTTCGAGATGATCGCCTTCATCCGCTCCGGCAGCGCGTCGAACCGCCCCCGGTTGAACAGGATCTCGAACTGCTCGGCGTTCTGGTGATAGCTCTGCAGCATACAGGTCTTCGAGACGTCGGCGAAGCCGAGAATGCGGTCGGACGAAGCATTGTTGAACTCGGCCGCGTCGATCACCTTGCGGTCCATCGCCGCCACGATCTCGCCGCCAGGAAGCGCGGTGACGGCGGCGCCCATGGCCTGGAACACGTCGACCGAGAGGCCGACGGTGCGGAACCGCAGCCCCTTGAAGTCTTCGGGCCGGGTGATCGGCTTCTGGAACCATCCGAGCGGCTGCGTGGGCATCGGCCCGTACACGAACGACACGACGTTGGCGCCGATCGCCTTGTAAATCTTGTCGAGGAACTCCTTGCCGCCGCCATACTTGTGCCAGGCGAGCAGCATGTTGGCATCCATGCCATAGGCCGGTCCCGAGCCCCACAGCGCGAGCGCGTTCTGTCTGCCGTAGTGATAGACGACCACGCCGTGGCCGCCATCGAGCACACCCTTGGTCACGGCGTCGAGCAACTGGAACGCCGGCACGACCGCCCCGGCGGGCAGCACCTCGATTCTGAGGTCGCCGCCTGTCATGTCGTTGACCTTCTTCGCGAAGTCGTTGGCGTATTCGTGGAAGATGTCCTTCGTCGGCCACGTGCTCTGCCAGCGCATGCTGATCGGGCCTTGCGCTTTGACAACGGCAGGCGCCGCCACCGTCGCGGCGGCGGCCACAGCGGCCCCGCGCAGGAAGTAGCGGCGCGTGGATTTAGACGGGTCAGATTGCGTAGACATGCGTGGCGCCCTCCCCGGGCAGTGATGCGTTGACGAAACTTTGTCTCCGGCCTTTCGCCTGGCCGCACGGCCTAAAGAACCGCTGGCAGGGATACGATATTCCAGCGGTTGTGGCCCCTAGTTTGGACAGAAGCCGCAGCCTTTCACAAGGCTTCTTTCGTCTGACCGCTGCGCGTCTCAGCCGGCGCAATTCTACGTCGCGGTCCCGGGTTTCGCATAAAATTCCCGGATCTGCGGGCAGCGCCATGGGCCCGGTCCATGAGCGGCCGGCAGCCGGCGACCGGCAGTTAACGGTCGCAAAAGCCTTGCAATCGATCGCGAAATATCCGCCGGTGCGCGACGCCCGTGCCAGGACAGGAGACTTCCGTGTCACGCCTTCTCGCGACTTTCGCCGTCATCTGGCGGCTTGCCCACCCCTATTTCTTTTCCGAGGACCGCCGGGCGGGCCGCATTCTACTCACCGGCGTGATCCTGATCGAGCTGTCGCTGGTCGGCATCAATGTGATGATCAACCGCTGGCAGAATGCGTTTTTCCAAGCCCTGCAGGACCGCGCCTGGGACGCCTTTGTCGACCAGGTCCTCACCTTCCTGCTGCTGGCGGGCAGCTATGTGGTGCTGGCGGTCTATCAGCTCTATCTGCAGCAATGGCTGCAAATCCGCTGGCGCGCATGGATGACGCGGCGCTATCTCGATCACTGGCTGGCGGGCGCCAACCATTACCGGATGCAACTGCTCGGCGACGCCGCCGATAATCCCGACCAGCGCATCGCCGATGACATCAGGCTGTTCTCGGAAAAAGGGATCTACATCGGTCTGCGGATTCTCGGCGCTAGCGTACAATTCGTTTCCTTTGTCGTCATCCTATGGGGCCTTTCTGGCGACGCTCCGCTGGTCGTGTTTGGCTATCAAGTCCCGATACCCGGCTATCTGGTGTGGGCTGCGCTCACCTACGCCATCATCGGCACCGCATTCACCCACTGGATCGGCAAGCCGCTGATCAATCTCAATTTCATGCGACAACGCTACGAAGCGGACTTCCGCTTCGATCTCGTCCGCGTGCGCGAGAACTCCGAACAGATCGCCCTGCTGAAGGGTGAGGCCGCGGAAGACGTTCGCTTACAGCATCGCTTCTCCTTCGTGATCAACAACTGGCGCGAGATCATGTCGCGCACGAAGCGGCTGACCCTGCTGACGGCGAGCTACGTGCAGGCGTCGACGATGGTCCCGTATCTCCTTGTCGGCCCCGCGTATTTTGCCGGGAAGATACAGTTCGGCGCGCTAATGCAGACGGTGAGCGCTTTCACCAGCGTGCGGGAAGCGCTTTCGATCTTCGTCGAGGTCTATCGAGAGCTCGCGGATTGGCGGTCGGTGGTCGCGCGACTGGACGGCTTCGACGCTGCCATTGCCCAGGCGCAAGCCTCGGCCGCGGTACCAGCCGCCATCGAAGTCCCCCCGCGCGCGGAAACCAAGTCGATCACCATCGACGATCTACTGATCCGCTTGCCGAGCGGTCAGCCGCTGGTCGCGGCGGAAACGCTTGCGATTGAACCCGGTGGTGACAGCGTGCTGGTGACGGGGCCATCGGGCGCCGGCAAGTCAACGCTGTTCCGCACCATCGCCGGCATCTGGCCGTTCAGCTCGGGTGCCATCCGCGTGCCCGAGGGCGCGCGGGTGATGGTGATGCCGCAACGGCCGTATTTCCCGGTGGCGACGCTGGCGGAGGCCGTCAATTTCCCGGACGCGCCCGGGACCTTCGACTCTGCGCAACTCGCCGACGCGTTGACCGCGGTCGGCTTGCCGAACCTGGTCGGCCGCCTCGGCGAGGAAGCGCACTGGAACCGCGTGCTCTCGCTGGGCGAGCAGCAGCGGCTGGCCTTCGCGCGCGCGCTGCTCCAGAAGCCGGACTTCCTCTTCCTTGACGAGTCGACGGCCTCGCTGGAGGAGGCCGCTGAAACGGCGCTCTACAAGCTGCTCAAGACGCGGCTGGCCACGACGACCCTGATATCGATCGGCCACCGGTCAGGCCTCGCAGGCTTCCACGATCGGCATTTGGTGCTGGCCCGCGACGGTGATCGCCAGCGCGTACACGAGCAGGTAATGGCGGCTTCGGGATAGGCCGCCAAGCTACGCGCGCTGACAGCATCCCGAAAGGTAACAAAAACGGGCGGCGTCTCATTCCCGAGACGCCGCCCGCAAGAAGGGGTCAAATATCGACTACTTCAGGTTCTGCGACGCGACCAAGTCGAACTTCAGGGCCGCGATGAAGGCCGGGCTGCACCACTTCGACTGGAGCCCGCCGGGATTGGCGAGCGAAGGCACGCCGCCAGGCCCTGCCGTCGGATCGCCAGTCAGAACGTTACAGTTTTCCTTAGACAGGTTGGTGTCGTAGTAGCGCAAATCGAGGGTGGCGACCTTCCAGGTGAAGGCGACGCCGACGTTCCAGGTGGCGTAGTCGGGCAGGTTGATGGCGGGCTGGAAGACGCCGATCACGGTGTCGGTGGTGCCGAGCCAGTAGTAGCCGGCTTCACCCGAGATGTACCAACCGACTTCGTCAACCAAGCCGATGCCGAGCTTGAACGACGGCAGCGTCACCTTGGCCGTGGCCGACGCGAACAGGCCGCTGGCACCGGTGTTCAGCCAGGACGGTGAGTAATATACGTTGGCGCCGACTGCGAACTTGTCCTTCATCACTTCCCAGGCGAGCTTGCCGTAGACTTCCCAGAAATCGGTGTCTTTCAGCGTCACGTTGCCATTCGGGAGCGAGGGGAGCACTGCGCCAGGCACCGGCGCATACTGCCGCTCGCGCGGATACCAGTAGTACATGGCGCCGATGTCGAGGACGAACGGGCCCTGCGTCACGCGGAAGCCGCCGAAGATGTCGACCTCGGCGGTCGGGTTGGTCGGCAGCGTCACCGCCCAGTACTGGCTGGCGAGGTAGAGCTGGAAGCTCGAATTGACGTTGTAGCGGGCTTCCGAATAAGCGGTGACCGAGGGACCGCGATTCGATTGCGAGATGCCGCGGAAATTGTAGTCCGACAGCAGCGCGCCGCCGAACGCCCAATCCCACGGGCCTCACCACGGCGACAACGCCTGGGCGCGCCTTGACGGGCATATCGGCCGCGATCGCGCGCCAGCGCACATGGTCGCAGCAGCAGCAGCAAGCGACAAGATGAACTTTTTCATGGTTGACCCCTTTGTCCCCAAGTGCCACCGCCTCACGCAAAGCGGCTTCCCCCGGTCCAACGCGACGCTCGAAAATCCCCCTGATTCGCGCCGGCCGTATGTTACAAAAAGTTAACAACACGACCAGAACAACCGGCAAGTCGAAAGCCGCAGCAAATGCTGCATTTTTAGGCGTTTTCGGCTGGTAACAATCGAAAGAATCCGGGTGTTGCAAATCCAGCACAGATTTGGGGCTCCGGGGACGTGCCAGAGCCTTCCAAAGCCATCCAAGCACGCTCGCCGGGCCGGTTATCCCCGGAGCCGGCGAATTCTGAGCACGTTGATTCCGGGGGCCGCCTACTGCTCGAAAACGGCCACCGCACGGATCGGCGATCCGGTGCCGCCGCGCCACTTCAGCGGCAGGCCGATGAAGCGGAAAGCGCCCTGCCCGATCAGGGCCTCGAGATTGCAGAGGCTCTCCATGTGGGTGATGTCGAGCTCCAGGCAGGCCTTGTGGACGAGCGAGTTCACCTTGCCTTCCGGCCCGGGGCGCATCGAGTCGATGCCGAAATGCACGATACCCTGCTGCGCCAGCCATTCGGTGGCAGCGACGTTCACGCCCGGATTGTCGGTCGAATAGGCGGCGGTCGGAAACGTGCGGGCGTGGTGGCCGGTGCAGAGCAGCACCGTGCCCCTCTTCGGCACCGGCACGCCTGCTTTCTTCACCGCCGCTTCCAGATCCGCCGGCGTGATTTCAGCTCGGGGTGCAATGTGCCGCAGGTCGATGCAGATGCCAGGCACGATACAGTTCTCGAGCGGATACTCGTCGATCGGGATGCCGGTCTTGCCGAAGTGACGCGGCGCGTCGATGTGGGTGCCGCCATGGTCGGGCATCGAAAAATACATCACGCTATTGCCCTGCACGTTGCCGGACTCCGCGAAGGCTTCCTCGTGCGTCTTCCAGATGCCGTGGATGATCGGCGGCTGGCCGGGATAGCTCGGTGTGCGGTGATAGAGATCACGGCTGAGATCGACGATACGCATGTTGCTTCCTCGCTTTCAGTTTCTCGGGCGCAGATCGATGCCGACCCGCTTGTTCACGAACTGCGTGTTGAAGATGCGGCGCCAGTCGAGCGCCGGCTTGACGACGCCAGCCCGCACCATCGTGTCGAAGAATCCTTTCACCCGCGCCTCGGTCATGGCGCCGATGCCTAGCTTCAGCGCATCGCCGGAATCGGCAATGCCGTACATCTTCATGGTGGCCACGGCGTAGGCCAAGAGCGCCTCCGGCATTTCCGGGTTGTGTTTGCGGATCAGCGCATTGGCGGCACGGTTGTCGCCATAGAGATAGTTATACCAGCCGACGATCGATGCATCGACGAAGCGCTGCACCAGATCGGGCCGCTTGGCGATGGTTTCGCTGCGGGTCTCGATCAGCGTCGAGTAGGGATCGAAGCCGAGATCGGCGAGCAGGAAAACCCGCGGCTTGAACTTCGCCTGCTGCTCGATCGCGAACGGCTCCGACGTGACGTAGCCCTGCATGGCGCTGCGCTTGTCGGCGAGGAACGGCTGCGGATTGAAGGTGTAAGGCTTCACGCGCTTCTCATCGAAACCGAAGTCCGCCTTGAGCCACTGGAAATAGGTCGCGAAGCCCTCGCGCCCGATGAAGAGCGTCAATTCCTTGAGATCGGCGAGCTTCTCGATGCCCTGGTCGGGATGCACGATCAGCACCAGCGGATCCTTCTGGAACATTGCGGCGACCGGCACGATCGGAACGTTCTGGGCGACCGCATCGAAGCTCTGCAGCGTGTTGGCGCTCATGAAGAAATCGATTTTGCCGACCGTGAGCAGGATACGGTTGTTCACGTTCGGACCACCCGGCACGATGGTCACGTCAAGCCCTTGCTTGCGGTAGGTGCCGTCGGCGAGCGCCTGATAGAAGCCGCCATGCTCGCCTTGCGCGGCCCAATTGGTACCGAATGAAATCTTCTCGAGTTGTTGGGCTTCGGCGGCGCTGGCGACAGTCAACGCAACGGCAAGAACAGATGCAACGCGTGACAACATGTGAGTGGTTACCGGCAGGTTGGTCAAGACGACGCAGGATTGTACCGCATTATGGCCCGGCCCGCTGCCCTACGTCAGCGCCTTCTCGAAGCGCAACGCGTCGCCGCCGTCCTCGTAGTACTTCCGATGGCGGCCGAATTTCAGGTAGCCGCTCTTGCGATAGCGCGCGATCGCCACGCTGTTGGATTGATGCACCTCGAGACGCATGCAACGGCACCTGCGGCGCTTGGCCGCCCGCTCGGCGGCAACAAGCAGCGCCACCGCGACCCCCTTGCCGCACATCGGCGGCGCGACCGCGATCGAATAGAGCCGCGCCACCGCCGCGTGCTTGCGGAACAGCACCACTGCGGCGCCGGCAATGCCGGCGTGGCACTCGGCCACGATCATCAGTGCGGATTTTGATGCCAGCAGACGGCGCAGGCTCGCCCGCGACAGCCGGTCGGTGGCGAATACCCGCTGCTCAAGCTCGATCAGCGCTTGGAGGTCGGTTCCCCGGGCGGCCCGCACCTTGAGGCGTGCAGTCTTCTTGTTTTTTTGGCTCGATCGCATGGGAAAACCGCACAACGGACCGTTAACGCTAGTTTTCCCCCTGCTCCGGCTTTTTTCAACGGCCCGCCAAAAATCTCTGGCCCCTTTGAACCTCCCCACGAAGCCCCACGACCAATGATCAAGCGGCCGCTACGGCCCCTCGGGAGATATCAAAATGCGTAAGGTCTTCGCCATTGCGGCGCTCGCCGTCGTCACCGTCACTTCCTCCTTGATCGCGACCACAACCAATGCCGACGCTCACTTCCGGCGTTGGGGACCGGTGGCCTTCGCCGGCGCCTTCGTGGCCGGTGCCGTCATCGCCAACAGCGGTCCCTATTACTACAGCGGCCCCCGTTCCTGCTGGGCCCGCCAGTTCGATCGCCGCGGCAACTACATCGGCCGCGTTTGGATTTGCGACTAACCAAGTTTCCCTCGCCATGAGGATGGTCCTTCGGGACTGAGTTGCGATCGGCGCGTGCGCCCCCATCCACCCCCGCGTCGGTCAAAGCGACCCGCCTGGACACCATCCGTCCGGGCGGGTTTGCTTTTTGGGGATATGCGTTGGCCCGGATCGGATTACGGCCTACAACGGCGGCTGACCGAACCCGGGATCCCATCCATGCAGCGCGTGACCATCACCATCGACGACGAGCTGATGACCGAGCTCGACCGCATCATCGAAGCACGCGGCTACCAGAATCGATCGGAAGCGATCCGCGATCTCGCGCGCGCCGGCATCCGGCAAGCCGCGGAGGCCATCGACAAGCATCGCGACTGCGTGGCGGCGCTGGTCTATGTCTACGACCACAACGCGCGTCAGCTCGCCAAGCGCCTCGCCGACACCTTCCACGATCATCACGAGTTGTCGCTCGCCTCGATGCACGCGCATCTCGATCACGACAATTGCATGGAGGTGACGATCCTGCGCGGCAAGGCCAATGAGGTGCAGCACTTCGCCGAGCACGTGATCGCCGAGCGCGGGGTGCGCCACGGCCGCATCGTCCTGGTGCCGACCGACGTGATGATCAAGCCGCACACCCATGCGGACGGCACCACCCACAGCCACCCCCACCGGCATTCCAGCCGCAAGCGCCGCCGCGCGGCCTGAGTTCGCGCGAACCCTGCCATGACGGCGGCGCGGCCGGGTCCCCCCACCGGGTGCCCTTGTGGGCGCCCGACGCCTTTGATATTCAGATTTGCATCAAACGTCTTACTCAACGATCGCAAGGAAAACCCACGATGCGCAAACTCCTGTCGGGATTGACCCTCGCAGCCGCCACCCTCGCTCCGGCGGTGGCCCTCGCCCATGCCGGCCACGGCGAGCACACGGGTTTCATCCACGGCTTCATGCATCCGGTCACCGGCCTCGACCACATCCTGGCGATGGTGACGGTCGGCATCCTCGCTTACCAGATCGGCGGCCGCGCGCTGTGGGCGGTTCCCGCAACCTTCCTCGCGATCATGGCGGCGGGCGGGGCGCTCGGCGTCGCCGGCGTCTCGTTCTACTTCGTGGAGCCGGGCATCGCGGCCTCAGTGGTCGTGCTCGGTCTTATTGTCGCGCTCGCGCTAAAGCCGCCGGTGGCGCTTGCCATGGCACTGGTCGCGGTGTTCGCGGTGTTCCACGGCTACGCCCACGGCATCGAGGCGCCGCTTGACGAGTCCGCCGCCGCCTTCGGCGCCGGCTTCCTGGCGGCGACTACCCTGCTGCATGCCTTTGGCGTCGCCCTCGGCATGCTGATCGGCCGCATCGCGGCAAGCCAGGGCCAGATCGGCTACCGCCTCGCCGGCAGCGCCGTCGCGGTCGCGGGCCTCGTGATCCTGGGCCGCGCGGTCATCTGATCGCTGCAACAAACGCAAGCCGGCCGCTCGCAGTCGCGGGCGGCCCCTAATCAACCGGCTCGTCTCGTGGTATGATTCGCCTGTGGCTCGGGGGCGAATAGTCATGACCTTGACTCTGTCGAACTGCTGCCGGCGGCGCAGCCGGTTTGTCGCATTGTGGCTGATTGCGAACGCGCTGTTGGGGACGATCGCTCGCGCCGACGACGACGATCCGCGACCGGCCGCCGGCATCAAAGACAACTCGTTCCTGATCGAGGAAGCCTACAACCAGGGACCCGGCGAGATGCAGCATATACTGACGCTGCAGCGCCAGCACCGCGACTGGTTCCTCGGCTATACCCAGGAATGGGCGCTCGGCAGCCAGACCCATCAGCTCAGTTACTCGGTCCCTTATGCCTGGCTTCGCAGCGACGGCCAGCGCGTCAAAGGCGTCGGCGATGCGACGATCACCTATCGCTACCAGGCCTGGCTGGAGAGCGCGACCTCGCCGGCGTTCGCCCCGGGGATCAGCCTGGTCCTGCCGACCGGCAACCGCAACCGGGGGCTGGGGGACGGGTCCGTCGGGGTCGAGGTCAAGCTGCCGTTCAGCAAGATCGTCTCGGACCGCGTGACGCTGCACGCCAATGCCGGCATGAGCCATCTGTTCAACGTGCAAGGCCTCAGCCCGACCAGCTACATGGTCGGGGCAAGCGGCGTCTATGCCGTGACCCGGGAATTCAACCTCCGCTCGAGGGCGTGGTCGAATGGAACGAGTCGGTCAACGACGCCCTCATGATCGAGCGCGAGACCACGTTCACGCTCAACCCCGGCTTTCGCAAGGCGATCAACTTCCCCAACGACAAGCAGTTCGTCTTCGGATTCGCGACGCCGATCACGTTCTCACGCGACAAACGGACCGACTACGGCCTGTTCTTCTATTTGTCGTTCGAGCATGACATCAACAAGCCCAGCTGGAAGTAACGCTCACCGAGCGAGCGCGGCGCTCTGCCCCGCCGCGACGCTCATCGCCAGCACCCGCGCGACATGCAGCGCCTCGCGTCCGGTGCCGTCGGCGATCTGATGCCGGCAGGAGGTGCCGTCGGCGACGATGATCGCGTCCGCCGGCGCATTACGCACCGCCGGCAGCAATGACAGCTCGCCCATCTTGAGCGACACGTCGATGGTGTCGGCGCCGTAGCCGAAGGCGCCGGCCATGCCGCAGCAGCTCGACTCGATGGTCTCGACCGCGAGCCCGGGCACGAGCTTCAATGCCATCTCGACCGGCCCCATCAGCCCGAAGGATTTCTGGTGGCAATGGCCGTGCAGCAGCGCCCGTTGATGCCCGATTGCCGCCAACGGAATCGGGGCGTCGAGCTCACGCGTGACGTATTCCTCGAACAGCAGGGCGCGTGCCGCCAGCCAGCGCGCTTCCTCGGTCTTGAGCAACGCCGGAATTTCGTCGCGGAAGCCGAGGATACAGCTCGGCTCGAGCCCGATCACGGGAACGCCGCGCGCAACGTAAGGCTCAAGCGCCGCGAGCGTACGCTCGGCTTCGGCGCGCGCCTGCTCGACCAGTCCGACCGACAGAAACGTGCGGCCGCAACAGAGCGGCCGGCGCGAGCGATCCGCCGGCTTCGGCAGATGCACTTGGCAGCCGGCGGCTGAGAGCACGGCGAGCGCGGCGCGCAGATTGTCAGGCTCGAAATAGCGGTTGAAGGTGTCGGC
Source organism: Xanthobacteraceae bacterium (assembly GCA_019745775.1). Taxonomy (GTDB): domain Bacteria; phylum Pseudomonadota; class Alphaproteobacteria; order Rhizobiales; family Xanthobacteraceae; genus VAZQ01. Next base: position 23,567 of record JAIESR010000011.1, read on the forward strand.
GAACAGGACGACCTCCGGGCCTTCGCCCTTCGGCGCGCTGGCGTCATCCTGCAACCAATCTTCCCGCCACGCCGGGAGCTTGCGCCGCGTGCTGAAGCCGGCGTGCTTCTCCGACATCCGCGTCAGTACCGGCATCGAGTCCCGCAGATTGGCGAGCGCGGGAACCCGCGCCGCCCAGGGAGCGTAGCGGGGCAGATAGCCGACCAGCTGGTCATGCAGCGACAGCTTGCGTTTCTTGAGACGCGCCGCCTGCACCTCGATCTTCATGCGCGCCATGTCGACGCCGGTCGGGCATTCGCGCCGGCAGGCCTTGCAGGACACGCAGTATTTCAAGGTCTCCGCCATCTCGTCCGAGGCGAGCGCGTCGGGGCCGAGCTGGCCGGTGATGGCGAGCCGCAGCGTATTGGCGCGGCCGCGCGTGACGTCGCGTTCCTCGCGGGTGACGCGGTAGCTCGGGCACATGACGCCGCCCTTGAGCGCGCGGCAGGCGCCGTTGTTGTTGCACATCTCGACCGCACCCTGGAATCCGCCGCCCTGCCCCGGATAGGCGGACCAGTCGAGATGGGTGGCCAGCGCGTCGGCGTGATAGTCGGGGCCATAGCGGAACAGCGCGCGGTCGTCGAACCTCGGCGCGCGCACGATCTTGCCGGGATTGAACAGGGCGTGCGGATCGAAGCGGTCCTTGACGTCCTCGAACGCGTTCACCAGCCGCTCGCCGAACATCACCTGGTGGAATTCCGAGCGCACGATGCCGTCGCCATGCTCGCCGGAATGCGAGCCCTTGTACTCGCGCACCATCGCGAAGGCTTCCTCGGCGATCGCGCGCATCGCCTTCACGTCCTTCTCGAGGCGCAAATTCAGGATTGGCCGCACGTGCAGGCAGCCAACCGACGCATGTGCGTACCAGGTGCCGCGGGTGCCGTTACGCTCGAACACCTCCGTGAGCTTCGCGGTGTACTCCGCGAGATGCTCGAGCGGCACCGCGCAATCCTCGACGAAGGAGACGGGCTTGCCTTCGTCCTTCATCGACATCATCACGTTGAGGCCCGCGGCGCGCACCTCGTTGATCGCGGTCTGCAAGGCGGCATCCATCACCTCGACCACGCCGCCCCACCGCGCACCGGTACTGCCCCAGTCGTAGCCGAGGTCGCCCATCAGCTCGGAGAGCCGCAAGAGACGCCGGAAATTCTCGCGGTGGTCGTCCTCGCCGAACTCGACGAACAGGATCGCCTCCGGATCGCCGCGCACAACCGCATTGATGGTCGGCTGGAACATTGCGATGTCGCGCGCGAGGCCGAGCATGGTGCGGTCGATCAGCTCGACCGCAATCGGCGCGAGCTTGACGATATGCTGCGCGGCTTCCATCGCGCTCTGGAAGCTGCCGAAGTGGCAGGCCCCCACCGCGCGACGGCCTAGCAACGGCGAAAGCTTGAGCTCGATCTTCGTGGAAAAGCCGAGCGTGCCCTCGGAGCCGACCAGGATGTGTGCGAGGTTGACGTCGTTCCTGCCGGGCGCGAGCGCATCGAGATTGTAGCCGCCGACCCGGCGCTGCACCTGCGGGAAGCGCGCCTTGACCATCTCGGCCTCGCGCGCGCCGATCTCCATGAGGTCCTTCGCCAGCGACCGCAAGCCCTCCGGCACGTCGGAGAGATCGGGCGCGATCGGACCGAAATGCAAGGCGCTGCCGTCCGGCAAGATTGCGTCGAGTGACAGCACGTTCTCGCGGGTGTTGCCGTAGCGCAGCGAGCGCGCGCCGCAGGAATTGTTCCCGACCATGCCGCCGATGGTGGCGCGCGAGGCGGTCGAGATGTCGACCGGGAACCACAAGCCGTGCGGCTTGAGGCGGCGGTTGAGCTCATCGAGCACGATGCCGGGCTCGACCACGCAGCGCCGGTTGGCGACGTCGAGCTCGATCACATTGTCGAGGTACTGCGAGCAGTCGACGATAAGCGAAGTGTTGACCGTCTGGCCACACTGCGACGTGCCGCCACCGCGCGGGGTGATGGGCACGCCCTCTTGCCGCGCGATCTCCAGCGCCCGCTTGGCCTCTTCCATCGTGCGCGGGGCCACCACGCCGACCGGCATGATCTGGTAGTGCGAGGCGTCGGTCGAATAGCGGCCACGGCTGAAGCGATCGAACAGGACATCGCCGGTCAGCTCCGCCTTCAGGCGGCGCTCGAGGCCGGGCCGCAGCGATTCTGACATGGACACCCCGGTTCATGCGAAACCGGGGGCAAGCTAGCGGGCGGAGGTCCCTCTCCGCAACACGGCCATATCGGCCAGGTTCTCATCGGCGTTTTCACGCAGCGGATGCCGCAGGAACAGGGCCGCCTCCGGCAGGCCGCTCGTTGCCGGATGGATCATCGGGACCGCGATCGTCGAGACCGGAACCGCCTGTGCCGTGCGCGGACCGGGCGTCCAGTCGAACCAGGCCGAATAGAGCAAGGCGAGGGCCGACAGCAGGCTCAGCGCCGCGAGCGCAACGCCGATGCGATTGGGCTCCAGGGGCCGGCGAGGCGCCCGATTGATGCCGGCGGCCTTGGTTCTCACCAGCGTAGAGGCTTCGTATTCGCTCAGCATGGGATGCTCCCGGCGCGCGATGCGCAGGCGGTTGGGGATATCAGTCGTCTCGCATACCCCGTATGACGGAAAGGTCGAGATTTTTGGCGGGGGGCGCGTTTTTTTTGTTCGACGCGGCCACAATCCGGCGTCAGGACCGCGGACGTCTTGTCAAACGTGTCGCAGTCTTCGGCGCGGGCCAGGAATGTCTTGCCTCGGCGATCCTATGAACAGATGAGGATTTTCCAGCCCGTTTCGGCTAGCTTCTAAGGTGAGAGATGCGTGCAAGCGAACCACAGGCCATGGCTCCGACCAAAGACACGCTGCTACTGACTCTCGTCGATCGCATTTATCAATCGATCGAACAGCCTGAACAATGGCCCGCAACGATCCGTGCGATCGGCACAGTCATTGGCGGACGGCCCGACTTTTGGGATTCAGCTCATACCGCCCCATCTACGAAAGCCAATGCCGCGTCTCACGAAGCGGGCTGTCACGGCACACTATTTCTTTCCCGTGCAGACCTGCGGACTCTCGATGAATATGCACAGGAGTTCGGCGAGCTCATCGTCCGGTTCCTCAAAATCGTGTTCCTGAGCACTCTCACCTCTCAGAGCAATCTCAAAGCTCGCGAGCTCATCGGCTTCAGGATGACCAGGTATTATCTGGAAGGATTCGGGCCGTTGTCGGCGAAGCCGGAGACATCGGCGTCACGGTCCGCGCGCAATCTGATCGCGGCGCTGTGGGAAGATGGCCGAACGTTCGATAGCGGTAGTGTGCGGGCAATGCATCTTCTTATGCCCCACCTCAATCGCGCGTTGCGCCTGCAAACACGTCTGAATACCGACGCTCTTCGTGCAGACACAGTATCCGGAGCGCTCGATCGTCTGACCGTTGGAGTGGTTCTGGTCGATCGATCCGGCCTGCCTCTTTGGCACAATCGGCGCGCCAAAGAGATCGTGGGCCGTTCAAACGATCTGCGCTTCTCGTCCGCAGGTTTCGTGGGCCGTACGCCGGCACACACCCGCGCCCTGCGGGAGCTGGTTGCGGCGGCCGTATTCGGCGGCGCTCAAGAAGTGCTCGCTGTCGATAGAGGAGACCAGGCAAGAGCGCTTTTGCTGGTTGCGTCACCGCTGAAGTCCCTGGACAGCGCCCAAGCCCTCGAAGATTGCAGCCAGACAGCGGGCGGGGTCGTCTTCATCTGCGATCCGGATCGCGACGACGAACCTACGGTCGAATCCTTGCAGAGCGCCTTCAAGTTGACGCCTCGCGAGGCACAGCTGGCCATCGCCATCGCACGCGGGCACGGACTGAGCGCAGCTGCCGAGACCATGGGCGTCGCCCTGACGACGGCACGCACCCAGCTGCAGCAGACTTTTGCAAAAACTGGCACAAATCATCAGGCTGAGCTCGCTGCGCTGGTGCACCGGACGCTCGCGCACCTTCGACACGACTGACCTCCTGCGCGCGGGTTGATCTATCGGGCGACCAGCGTCTCATTGTTGCGGAGCGGCGCCTCGGAGCGAGGCCGAACACCCCACGGCTGCCTCCGCCAGCTCGCAATCGTGCGTACAGCGTGAGACGCCAGCATCAACGCGCTGTCGCGCACGTACTCACTGCGCAACTTGCGACCTCGCGCCAGTAATCGCTCGATGTCCTGCGGCGACAGCTGCCGACCGGAATTCACGGCCGTCTGCTTTCGAATTCGAGATAGCCAAACCACGGCGCGCTCGCGTCGCCGTTTATTGGCGGATCGACGACATTTGTCCCGACATCGGCGTCGGCAGCCGCCGGTTGGACACGCTCGTCAGTCGCACCCTGCTTTGCGCGCGCGTATTCGCCCCAGCCGGAGACGGTCGTGTGCAACAAGCCGAGGGCCGATAGCAGGCTCAACACCGCGAGCGCGGCACCGATCCGCTTGTCCCGGCGAGTCATTCGTTGAACCCGCCGGCCGCCACCCGTCACCTTCAGCCTGGTCAGCACCGCGGCTTCGTAATCGCTCAGCATGGGGGCGGCTCCTTCGCAACACCACGCGACAATGCGTGTGGCGCCAGGAAATCCGCGCCCTCCGAACGACGCTGCAGAGATGCTGGCTGCGCAGGTCGCGCGCTCTCGACAGATCGCGATCCGAATGGCGCGTAGTTTGTGAGCGCTAAGGATTCACGATCGCCGCCGGCGCTGTCGTCAAAATCGAAGTCGTGGAGCGCGATGACCGCACAAAGCTGCGCCACCATCAACATGGCAAAAGCCAGCGCGCCCAGAACATCCATCTTGCTTCCTCTAATTTGCCGTTGCGACGACGGCGGCCGCGGGCGACGACGGCCATGGAGCAAACCCGGCAACACCCCCGGATTTTTGGGGATCCCAGTCGAATGCGACATAGCCGAAGAACAGAGGTACCTGCGGATCGCTGCTGGATGGCGTGACATCCCTCGCTGGCCGCGCCGCCTGAGTTCGCCCCGCTATGCGCACGACCTCGGCAGGAGGCTCCAGCGCAAGGCCGCCGTCGTGGCTCCCGTCAACGACGACAGCATGCAACAACCCGATTGCCGCAAGCACGCTCAGTGCCGCGAGAATTGCACCGATGCAATTGATCGCGGCCGAAAGCTGACGGCGCATGACAATGCTGGTGCTGACTTTGGACCGGGTCAGCGCAGCGGCTTCGAATTCGCTCGGCATGGACACCTCCCGCAATGAATTCGCGCAAGCATTGGCGCGCGGCAGGCGGGTCGCGTCCTACGAACGAATGAGGTCAGACAGAAATTTTAGGAGCCGAAGTCTTGCGGGACATTGCCTTGGAGCTATCCTTCGATCGGAGGATGTTTGCCCATGCAGGATATCCTCCGATGGAATGACTTATTTCCACATTTTCTGCACATTGAATGGAGACCGCCGAGTGTGTTCAATGCCAACGACGGCGTTCCATCCGACAATCAAGCAACCCGGCCACCGCCGGCACCAAGCGCAGGTCATGATCGCCTCAGTGATGATCATGCTGTGCAGCGTTAGTGCGGCCCGCGCCGTAGAGGGTACGACCGCCGCCGGACCGATCGGCGGCACCGACATCCGGTCGGCACAGTTGCCGCCTCCCGGTCTCTATGCGGGTGCCATATTCCTTGCCGGTGAGGCGTCCAACCCGCTCGATGGCAAGGGAAAGCCAATTCCGGCATTGAGCGGCGCACGATTTACAGTCGGCGTAGCTGGACCATTCGTCCTGTACGTGCCGGATGTGCAAGTCCTGGGCGGCTCCATCGGCCTCCTGGGAGTGCTGCCATATGGCGCCGAATGCGGGCGTCTTTTCACCGCCCAACCGTGGGCCTGCGCTTGGGGCCGGCGACCCTTATTTCGAGATCGCCTGGTCGCGCTACCTCGGGACGCCGCGACCCCCCCGAGTTCCCGGATCGTTTCCGATCCTTGAAGGCCTCACGGTTAGCGCGGGGCTAGGTGTCGTGCTGCCTGTCGGGCAATACAAGGTTCAACAAGTGACACAGCAAGGCATCGGGATGGGCAACAACATCTTCGATATCGCGCCATCGGCTGCCATGACCTACATGACGCCGCCCATTGTTGCCGAAGGAACAGAGTTCAGCGCCAAGGTCTATTGGAACACGTACCGCACCAATTCCGCGACGCAGTACCAGACTGCAGACCTGATCAACGTCGACTTTGCGATTTCCGAACGCTATGGGCGCTGGCAAGCTGGCATCACCGGCTTCTACGCATTTCAGCTCGGCGGCGACAAGCAATTCGGCGTGACGATTCCACCAGACGGGCGACGAACCGAGCTGCTGCTGCTGGGCGGCGTCGTTGCCTACGACATGCCTGAGTTCGGCATGGCGATGAAGGCCAAGGCCGTGAGGTCGGTTTGGGTCGAGAATGCGGTACGATCGACAAGCGTCGTTGTCGGCTTCTTCAAGAAGGTCAACTGACGCCACCTTTAGGGATCGATCGACACTTTTCATCATCAGAAACGCCGGGGCGGAAATCAGATGACGGATGAAGCTCAACGCCTGTCAAACTTGATCGGCGACATCTACGACGCCACGCTCGATGCCGGCTTGTGGCCGAGCGTGGTCGAAAGGATCGCCAAGTATACCTCGGGATCGTTCGTCAACCTGTTCTCGCAGGACGCGACGCGCAAGACGGCACAGGCTTTCTACAGCTACGGCCTTACCCAACAGTATCTTGAATCCTATTTCCAGAAGTACATCCATATCAATCCGATGTTTCCGGCCATGTTGTTCTTCGAGGTCGGTCGGATTCTCACCGAAGATGACGTCATGCCGATGTCCGAATTTATCGAAACCACTTTCTACAAAGAGTGGATCAAGCCGCAGGGTCTGAGGACCTCGCTGGCATCCGTCCTTGAGAAATCGGCAACGAGCGTTGCCGGCATCGCGGTCGGATTTGGCGAGCACGCGGGACGCGACGAGGCGCGCAGGCGCTTGGAACTGGTTGTCCCCCATGTGCGCCGGGCTGTCGTCATTGGCAAGGTCATCGACCTGAAAAAGGTGGAAGCCGCAGCGATGGCAGACGCCCTTGACGAGGTGGCGGCGGGTTTCTTTCTGGTCGACGCGACCGGCCGAATTGTCCATGCCAACGCAAGCGGCCTTGTCATGTTGAACGAAGGAGTCGCCGTCAACGGGGCGGGGGGCAAGCTGGTGGCCAGCGACGCAGTCGCCGACCGCAGCCTGCACGAGATTTTCAGCAGCACCGTCGGCGGCGACACCGCGCTCGGCGCCAAGGGCATCGCCGTGCCGCTCGCCGCACGTGACGGCGATCGATACGTCGCCCACGTGTTGCCGCTGAACTCGGGCGTACGCAAGAAGGCTGGTATCGCCTATTCCGCAGCCGCGGCGGTTTTCTTGCGCAAGGCCGCGCTCGAGCTGCCGCATCCCTTGGAGTCGCTGGCCGGCGCCTACAAGCTCACGGCGGCCGAAATGCGCGTGCTGATGTCGATCATCCAGGTCGGCGGCGTGCCGGAGGTGGCCCCGGTGCTCGGCATTTCCGAGACGACGGTGAAGACCCACCTGCAGCATATCTTCGCCAAGACCGGTACCAGCCGGCAGGCCGACCTCGTCAAGCTGGTGGCCGGCTACATGAGCCCGCTCGGCTGACGGCTCTCCGCCAAGGCGCTTCCGACAATCATCCCAAGGTCCCGATCATTCGATCGGATGATGCGCCGTGCGTCGCGTCTTTTTAGGGTCACCATCGACTGCCCGATCGCACGAAAGGCGAGACGATGTTGCCAACGTCCAAGGATTGCGAAGTCCTGTTCTCGGCACGCTACGGCGCTACTTCCGCTGCATTCGCCTTGGCTGCGACCCTGGTTCTCTTCTGCCCCGGCGAAAGCATGGGGGAAGACGCCGCGTTCGGAAGCTGGTCGCGACGGACCGAGTGCGTCGTATGGGACGGCCAGGCGAGCCAGGCGATCGTGCGTAAGGTTGCTGGACCGCAGGACACGCTCGACATCCAGCGGCTCGCAGAGGATCTCGCACGCATGCGGCGCGCCCGACGCAACTGTGATCTCGGCATGGTTGGCGACGCCTGTGAGGACTATCTGGCGATCATGCGCGACATCGCTCGGGCATCGGACGAGCGGCGCTATTCCATTGCAGCGTGCTCGAGGGCCATCGCCGATGGCTTGGACGGCCGGACGGCCGGCGCACGCCCTGAATAGCGGCCCGCCGCCGCATGCGATTGGTCCTTTCTATCGGGCGATATGGCTTGCTCGCTGCCGTAAAGCTCTGATTTGCGCCGCAATCTCGATCAGCCGCATGGCTCTCAAGGCCTGCCGTTCACGATTCCGTCTAATGGTCTTGACTGGCTGTTGCATTCGCTATTCATGGCGGCAAGTTCGTGCCCGCCGGTTGCGGCACGGTCTCATTCGACCCAGCACAAGCCCGCAAGGTAACGAAATGGCCAAGAACTCTTCGCGCCCCGTCGGCCGCCACTTCCTGCAGATCCCCGGCCCGACCCAGCTTCCCGATCGCGTGCTGCGCGCGATGGACACGCCGATCATCGACCACCGCGGCCCGGAGTTCGCCAAGCTCGCCAAGCGCTGCCTCGAAGGCGTGAAGACGATCTTCAAGACCACCAATCCGGTGGTCATCTACACCGCCACCGGCACCGGCGCCTGGGAAGCGGCGCTGATCAACACGCTCAACGCCGGCGACCGCGTGCTGATGGTCGAGACCGGCCAGTTCGGCACGCTGTGGAAGAAGATGGCGGAGAACATCGGCCTCAAGCCCGAGTTCATCAAGACCGACTGGCGCATCGGCGCCGATCCCAACGCGATCGAAGACGCGCTGCGCAAGGACACCAACAAGGAGATCAAGGCGGTCTGCGTCCTGCACAACGAGACCTCGACCGGCTGCCTGTCGCCGATCGACCAGATCCGCAAAGCGATCGACGCCGCCGGCCATCCGGCGCTGTTCATGGTCGACACCATCTCGTCGCTCGCCTCGACCGACTACCGCCACGACGAGTGGGGCGTCGACGTCACCGTCGGCGGCGCGCAGAAGGGCCTGATGATGCCGCCCGGCATGTCGTTCAACGCGGTGAGCGACAAGGCGCTGGCGGCGTCAAAGAATTCGAAGCTGCCGAAGTCATTCTGGTCGTGGGACGACATGCTGAACATGAACAAGATCGGCTTCTTCCCGTACACGCCGGCGACCCAGATGCTGCACGGCCTGGCCGAAGGCATCGACATGCTGCACGAGGAGGGCCTCGACAACGTTTTCGCCCGCCATGACCGGCTCGCCGAGGCGACGCGCCGCGCAGTCAAGGCCTGGGGCCTCGAGATCATGTGCAAGGATGCGAAGTACTATTCGCCGACCATCACCGCGGTGATGCTGCCGGGCGGGCACGACGCCGACGCGTTCCGCAACCTCGCACTCGAGACCTTCAACATCTCCTACGGCGCCAGCTTCGGCCCCTATGCGGGCAAATACTTCCGCATCGGTCACCTCGGCGACGTCAACGAGGGCATGCAGATCGGCGCGCTCGGCATCACGGAGATGGCGCTCTCGCTCGCCGGCATCCCGCACAAGAAGGGCGGCGCGCAGGCGGCGATCGACTACCTCGCGTCGTCGCTCGGCGGCGCGAGCAAGGTGGCGGCGGCGTAAGGCGCTGCTTCGTCGGACGGGCCGCGAGAGTGGCGTGCATCGCTGCCGCGACACGCGGCACTGCTGCCTCAGTCCGCCGGCTGGATCTTGGCCGCGCGGCCGACTTCGGTCCACTGCTCCATTTCGGCCTTCACGAACACTGTGAAATCCGATGGCGTGCTGACGATCGGCTCGGCGCCTTCGCCGGCGAGACGCTGCTTCATCTCGGGCGCGGTGAGCATCGCCTTGGCCTCGGCATGCATGCGCGCAATGATCGGCGCCGGCGTTCCGGCCGGCGCGAACAGGCCGAACCAGTTGAGCACCTCATAGCCCTTCACGCCCGCCTCTGCCATCGACGGCACGTCGGGCAATGCGGCCGCCCGCGCGCGTGACGTCACGCCGAGCGGGCGGAGCTTGCCGCTGTCGATATGCGGCTTGGCCGACGCCACGTTCGACACCATCGAGGCAACGTGCCCGCCGATGAGATCCGACATCGCCGGGCCGACGCCCTTGTAGGGCACATGCACGACGTCGATGCCGGCCTTCGCCTTGAGGAGCTCCATCGAGAGATGCAGGTTGCTGCCGACGCCGGCGGACGCAAAGTTGATCTGCCCGGGCTTCGCCTTCGCCGCTGCGATGAAGTCGGCAAGCGTCTTGTAAGGTTGCGAGGGATGCACCACCAGCACGTTCGGCAGCGAGACGAGCTGCGTGATCGGCGCGAGGTCGCGCAGCACGTCGTAGGGCATCTTCTTGTACATGATGTGATTGCTGGTGATCGTGCCGGCGACCACCAGGAACGTGTAGCCGTCGGGTGGCGATTTCGCGACCAGATCGATGCCGATGATGTTGCCGGCGCCGCCGCGGTTCTCGACATAGAACTGCTGGCCCATGCTCTGGGTCAGGTGCGACGCGAGCAGCCGGCCGAGCGTATCGGCCATGCCCCCGGGCGCGGTCGAGACCATGATGCGGACTGGCTTGGCCGGATAGTCTTGCGCCCACGCGCGCGGCGCGCCGGTGAACGCAGCGACGGCCATGCCGCCCGCGAGAAATTCCCGTCGCTTCATGCGATCCTCCTGATTTTTTCGGCAGTTCCGTTGCCGCGTGAATTCAGGTCGAGCGGCGTGCCCGGTCTGCTCACTCTCCCGTTGGGGGGAGGGAACGCACCGAGTTTGCCGCGCCATCATAGCCTGCAATCAACGTCACCGCCGATCAGGCCCCGGCGGCAAGATGCCGCTTGAAGAAATCGACGGTCAGCGCCAGCGCGCGGTCGGCCTCCGGCTTCGAGTAGGTCTTGCCACCGTGGCGCGCGAACGCGTGGTCGGCGCCGGGATATTTGTGGATCGTCACCAGCGGATTGGGCGAGAGCCGCCGTTCCAGGAGATCATTGACCTCGGCCTGCACCCAGCGGTCCTTCATCGCCATGTGCAGCACGAACGGACGATGCAGGTTCTTCACCTCGCGGAGGCGGTGCTCGATATAGGTGCCGTAATAGGCGACCGCGCAGTCGATGTCGGTGCGGCAGCACATCAGGTAGCAGAGCTTGCCGCCGAGGCAGTAGCCGACCGCGCCGACCTTGCCGTTGCACTCCGGGATTTTCCGGAGGTAATGCCGGATGTCCTCCATGTCGCGCACGCCGAGGTCGTAGTCGAAGTCGTAGTAGAGATCGAACGCCTTCTTCACGTCCTCGGGGTTCTTGTCGTAGAGCTCGACGCCCGGCTCCTGCCGCCAGAACAAATCCGGCACCAGGCATACGAACCCAGCCTCGGCGAACTCATGCGCGTGCGCACGCATGGTGTCGTTGACGCCCCAGATCTCCATGATGGCGATGATGGCGCCGGCCGGCGTGCGGTCGGGATAGGCCATGTACGCGCCCATCTCGCCATCGCGCAGCTTCACCTTGATGTTTTCGGTCCGCATTTCCTCTCCTTGGCGCCTCGCATGCTCCGTCCTCATCCCTGAGGAGCCCGAGCGTAAGCGAGGGCGTCTCGAAGGATGGCCGCGAATTCGGGCTTGTAGCCATGGTTCGAGACGGCGCGCTGGCGCGCGCCTCCTCACCATGAGGTCCGTGAAAGTTACAACACCTACAGCCTCAACAATCGCTTCGCGTTCCCCGAGTATATCGCATCCCGCTCCGCCTTCGTTATCTCCAGCGCCTCGACCGCACGCAACGTGTTGGCGATCAGCCGATAGCCCTGCTCGGCGTCGAACGGCGCGTCGGTGGCGAACAGGCAGTTGCCGGTGCCGAAAAAGGCATGGCCGCACTTGGTCGGCGCCACCTCGCCGAGTGCGGTATCGCCATAGAGCATCCTGAAATAGTCGAGCGGCGGTTTCTTGAGGCCCGCCGCCTGCGCCACCGGATTGCTGTCGGTGGTGCCGAAGAAGATCTGCCGGAAGCCGAGCTTAATCTTGCCGGCGAAATACGGGATCATGCCGCCCATGTGGTGGCTGATGATCTTGAGATTCGGCAGTTCGTCGAAGATGCCGGCATAAATGAGCCGCGTCATGCAGGCGGTGGTCTCGTACGGCCAGCCGAAGCTGAACCAGATCTCATGCTCCGATAACTTCTCACTGCCGTAGTCCGGGAAATTCGGCCCGCGCATGGGATGTACCCAGACCGGCAGACCGTGCGCCGCCATCTTCTGGAAGATCGGCCGGAACTCGGGCGCGCTCAGGGGCTTGCCCGCGACATTGGTGAACACCTGGATGCCGCGCGCGCCGAGATGCGTGATGGTGCGATCGATCTCGTCGAGACAGGCGTCGACATCGTTCATCGGCAGTGACGCGACGAACGCGGGGAACCGATCGGGATGCTCGCGGCAGACTTCGGCCAGTGTGTCATTCGCGACACGGGCGAGCTCCGGCGACTGCTCCGGCGTGGCGACGAGCTCGATCGGCGGATTGGCAAGGCAGATCACCTGGCGCAAGTCGCCGAACTTGTCGAGCAGGCGCAGCCGCGCGTCGACGTCGACCAGGGGCTTGAGCCGCGGAAAGGCCGTCACCGCGATGTGGTCGGGCGCGAGCTTCGCCAGCCGGTCGAGATAGGCCTGCGGCATGAAGTGGTTGAAGACATCGATGATCACGGAACCTCGCCGGCCGCCACGCAAGGATGCGCATGCAACCCGATCGCGCGGAGGTTGCAGACGCTAAGCATAGATTAACCATTCCACGACGATAATCCGTACCATTGCAAGGACTTATTGCGGACCTTGTGGCTGGGCGCGGATGCCAAGGATTGGGGCCGGAATGGGCACGCTGGGTCGTTTTCTGCGCTCGAAAGCCGGGCGCATTCTCCTCGTTTACGTGATCCTGGCGGGCGGTATCAGCGCAGCGGTCGCCAGCTACTTCTACACGTCGAGCCTAGCAACCTTCATCGCCCGGAAGGTCGACGAACAGGCCACGACGCTCCAGCTCGTCGACGCCTTCGTGAGCAACTACTCGCGGCTGCGCTCGGAGCTGGGCGCAAACGCACCGGTGCCGGCGACTTTCCGCGCCCACTCGATCGGAACCTTCAACAAGCAGCTCGGCGAAAGCGGCACCTTCGTGTTGCGCTGGGTCGGAAGGCCGGGCCGCGAGATCAAGACGCCGCCGATCGACGCGGAAACCGCGGCGATGATCGAGGCGTTCACGACCTCCCCCGAACGCGGCCCGCGCTCGGCGCTGACGAACATCGACAGCCGGCCAATCCTGCGCACGGTCTATCCGTCGCTCGCCAACGAGCAGAGCTGCGTGACCTGCCACAACGAGATCCAGAAGAACAAATTCCAGTGGCAGCTGAACGACGTGATGGGCGCGTTTGCAATCGATATCCCGGTCGGCGGCTTCCTCGAGAGCATCAAGGCCCAGAGCTACACGGTCGCGTTCGGGCTGTTCCTGGCGTTCGCCGGCATCGGCCTCGCGATCTCGATCCTGCACTTCCGGCAGTTGAACGAGCGGGAAGCCTCGGAGATGCAGGCGCAGAGACAGGCCGTGCGCTTCAACGTCGCCCTGAACAACATGTCGCAGGGGCTGTGCATGTTCGACGCCGACAAGCGTCTGGTGGTGTGCAACGAGCGGTATGCGCAATTCTATCGGCTTCCGCCGGAACTCGTTCTGCCCGGTGTCGCGCATGAAAAAATCATCGGACATCGCGTCGAGAGCGGCCTGATGCCCGGCACCTTGGCCGAAAAATTGACCGAGTCGAAAGGGCGCTCGTCCGACACCGTGCAGACCCGGGTCGACAAGCTGTCCGACGGACGCACCATCCGAGTGTTGCGAGCGCCCATGCCGGGCGGCGGCTGGGTCGCCACCCACGAGGACATCACTGAACAGGCGCAACGCGCTTCCATCGATTCCGCGATCGCCACATTCCGCCAGCGGGTCGAGCGCGTGCTCGCCACCGTCGGCGACAGCACCGATACGATGAAATCGACGGCCGCCAAGCTGTTCGGCTCGTCGGAGCAGACGTCGGAACGCGCCAAGGGCATCCTCGAGGCGTCGCAAGGGGCGTCGACCAGCGTCGAGAACGTCGCCGTCGCCACGCGCCAGATGTCGACCTCCGCCACAGAAATCGGGCAGCAGGTCGCGCAGACCACCAAGATCGTACGCGACGCCGTGACCAAGGTTAACGCCACCAACGATCAGTTTTCCGGACTGTCGAACGCGGCGCAGAAAATCGGCGACGTCATCAACCTGATCCAGCAGATCTCCGGACAGACCAACCTCCTCGCGCTCAACGCCACCATCGAAGCGGCGCGCGCCGGCGAGGCCGGCCGCGGCTTCGCGGTGGTCGCGTCCGAGGTCAAATCGCTCGCGCTACAGACCGGGAAGGCCACCGAAGATGTCGCCGAGCAGATCTCGGCCGTGCAGGCCTCGACCAAGGGCGCGATCCATGCGGTCGGCAGCATCGAGAAATGCATCCAGGAGATCAGCTCCTACACCATGGCGGTGGCGGGGTCGATCGAGGAGCAGGGCGCGGCGACGCTTGACATCTCCAACAACGTCGCCAACGCGGCGCAGGAGACCTCGAAGATCGCCGCGGTGCTCGGCGAGGTCGCCGACGCGGCGGTCGCAACCCGCACCTCGGCGGAAGTCGTGCTGTCGGCCTCGAAATCGGTCGAGGGTGCGGTCGACAACCTGCGGCACGAGATCGAGACCTTCCTCGGGAACGTCGCGGCCTAGGCGCGTCACGTCGTCGCGAAAGTTCGTCGAGCAAGCATTCAAATCCATCCGTCGTCATTGCCGGGCTTGACCCGGCGATCCGTCGTCTTACGAAATGTGATGGATGCGCGGGTCAAACCCGCGCATGACGCCGGAGAGATTCATGAGTCGGCTCACGTTTGCAATTGTTTGCGCCGTTACGGTGGTGACCGGAAACGCCCCCGCCCACGCCCAGCCCTATCCGTCGAAGCCGATCCGCGTGATCGTACCGTTCGCAGCCGGCGGCGCGGTCGACCAGCTTGCGCGCATCGTCGCGGCGAAATTCCAGGAGTCGGTCGGCCAGCCCGTGCTGGTCGAGAACCGCGCCGGCGCCGGCGGCACCACCGGCGCGAACGACGTCGCAAAGGCGGCGCCCGACGGCTACACCATCTTGCAGAACACCAACGGCCAGGCGATCAGCCCTGCGATCTATAAGTCGCTGCCCTTCGACGCCATGCGCGATTTCATCCCGGTGACGCAGCTCGTCGCCACGTCGACGGTGCTCGTTGCCAACACCAGGCTGCGCGTGCGCACCGCCAAGGACCTGATCGCGCTCGCCAAGGAGCGGCCGGGCAAGCTCAATTACGGCATGACCGGCGTCGGTAACTCGCTGCATCTCACCATGGAGATGTTCAAACGCGCCGCCGGCATCGACATCCAGGCGATCCCCTATCGCGGCGACGCGCCGCTCAACACCGCGCTGATCGCCGGCGAGGTCGACGTCGCAGTGGTGCCGCTCGCGGCGATCGTGCCCCATGTCCAGTCAGGTGCAATACGGGCGCTGGCGGTGTCGAGCGCCGGGCGCTCACCGCTCTTGCCCGACGTGCCGACGTTCGGCGAGGACGCCGTGCCCGGCTTCGAGGCGTCGGGCTGGCAGGGCTGGTTCGTGCCGGCGAAGACGCCAGCCGAGATCGTCGCCGCGATCCACCGCGAGACCGCCAAGATCATCGCCGACCCCGCCATGGCCAAGCGCCTCTCTGGCATGGGCAACGAGCCGGTCGGCTCGACGCCCGAAGAGTTCGCCGCGAAATTCCGCGACGACGTCGAGCGATTTGCTAAGGTCGTCAAAGAGGCGGGCATCCCCTTGCAATAAGCCCGCTCCGGGAGAGCGCCCATGAAATGCCTCGCGAG
This sequence comes from Xanthobacteraceae bacterium, assembly GCA_019745775.1. Taxonomy (GTDB): domain Bacteria; phylum Pseudomonadota; class Alphaproteobacteria; order Rhizobiales; family Xanthobacteraceae; genus VAZQ01. The sequence goes on from JAIESR010000011.1 coordinate 39,538, forward strand.
ACGGCCGGCCTTCCTGATGGCGTGGGCATTGCTTGTGCTCGGCACGGCGCCGGCGCCGGCGCAGACCTTCCCCTCCAAGCCGATCCGCATCGTGGTTCCGTTCGTCGCCGGCGGCGCCGTCGATCTGCTCGCGCGCATCATGGGGCAGAAGCTGACCGAGGCGCTCGGGCAGCCCGTCATCATCGAGAACCGCCCCGGCGCTGGCGGCAACGCCGCCGCCGATATGGTCGCGAAGTCGCCACCCGATGGCTACACCATCCTGCAAACGACCAACGGACTGGCAATCAGTCACTCGCTCTACAAGAAGCTGCCGTTCGATCCGGTGAAGGACCTGGTGCCGGTCACGCAGCTCGTGGCGTCGCAATTGCTGCTGGTGGCGACGCCGACGCTGCCGGCCAAGAACGCACGTGAGCTGATCGAGCTCGCCAAAGCTAAACCCGGCATGCTCAACTACGGCATGACCGGCGTCGGCAATCCCTTGCACCTGACGATGGAAATGCTGATGCAGGCGGGCGGCGTGAAATTCCAGCCGATCCCCTACCGCGGCGATGCGCCGCTCAATACCGCGCTAATCGCGGGCGAGGTGCACCTCGCGGTGGTGCCGTTCGCGACCGCCAGACCGAACATCGAATCCGGCAAGCTGCGCGCGCTCGGCATCGCCGGCGCCAGACGGTCGCCATCGCTGCCGGACGTGCCGACGATTGCCGAAAGCGGCGTTCCAGGTTTCGAATCGGGAAGCTGGCAGGGCTGGTTCGTGCCGATAGGAACACCACCGGAAGTGATCGCGTTGATCCAGCGCGAGGCCGCCAAGGCGCTGAAAATGCCCGATGTGCGCGCCCGCATGGACGCCACCGCCAACGAGGTTGTCGGTTCAACGCCGGCCGAGTTTGCGGTAAGATACAAGGCGGATCTGGGCCAGTTCGCCAAGGTCGTGAAGGACGCCGGCATCCCGCAGCAGGACTAACCATATGGCGATACAAGGTCTCGGCTATGTCGGCGTGCGCGCGAAGTCGCTCGAGGACTGGGCGGGCTTCGGCGAGAAATTCCTTGGGCTTCAGCTGGTCGAGAAGAGCCGCGGCAGCCTCGCGTTCCGCATGGACGATCGCAAGCAGCGTGTGGTGGTGACGCCGGATGGCGGCGAAGGCGTTGCATTCTTCGGCTGGGAGGTTGCGGATGCCGCGGCGGTCGATGCCTCTGCCGCGAAGCTCGAGCAGGCCGGCGTCACGGTGACGCGCGGCACGCGCGCGCTCGCCGACGAGCGGCGCGTCGCGGACCTGATCGCGTTCGACGATCCGGTCGGCAACCGGCTTGAGATCTTCCACGGCGCCGAGGTCGCGAGCGAGCCGTTCAAGCCCGGCCGCAACATCTCCGGCTTCCGCACCGGCACGCTCGGCATGGGCCACGCGGTGCTGCACGTGAAGAGCATCAACGACGTGATCCCGTTCTATCGCGACGTGCTCGGCTTCCGCCTCTCGGATTTCATGACACGGCCGTTCAATGCCTATTTCTTCCACGCCAACCCCCGGCATCATTCGGTTGCCTTCATCGAGACCGGCCGGCAGGCCACGCACCATCTGATGATGGAGCTCTACAATCTGGACGACGTCGGTCAGTGCTACGACCTCGCGCTTGGCGAGGAAGGCCGCATCGGCGTCACGCTCGGCCGTCACATCAACGACGAGGTGACCTCGTTCTATTCCAACACCCCGTCGGGCTTCATGGTGGAATACGGCTGGGGCGGCCGCGTCATCGACGTCGACAACTGGCAGCCTGAAGAGGTGAACTGGGGCCCGAGCATGTGGGGCCACGACCGGATGTGGATGCCGCCGGAAGGCCGCGTCGAGGCGCGAAAGCTCCGGATTGCCGCCGCGGCCTCAGGCCTGCGCAGGCCGGTCAACGTAATCGACGGCAACTACGAGCGCATGGCCGGGGTGTGCCCGTGGTGGGACGACGTGCGCGCTTCGGAAGCGGCGGAATAGCAGAACGCTGCGCGATACCCTGGCGCGCATCTTGCTTTGCGGTATGCTTTCTCCTCAAGCTCGTGGGAGTGGACCATGACGCGCGTTGGCCGTTTCGTCGCCCTCGTTTCTCTCCTCGTGCTCGCTTCCGCCGATGCCCACGCGCAGGCGTGGCCGAACAAGCCGATCCGGATCGTCGCGCCGTTCGCGCCGGGCGGAGCCGCCGACACCCTCGGACGGATCATCGCCGATCCGTTGTCCGCGGCGTTCAAGCAGCAGTTTTTTGTCGAGAACCGCCCCGGCGCCGGCGGCATGATCGGCGCCGCGGCGGTCGCGACCGCTGCACCTGACGGCTATACCTTCGTTGTGTCGGGTGTCGCCTCGCACGTCATCGCGCCGGCGCTCAGTCCCAATCCCGGCTTCGATCCCGTCCGCGATTTCACCCACATCGCTTATCTTGGCGGTCCCCCGGTGCTGTGGATCGTCAATCCCGCGCATCCCGCCAAGGACTACAAGGAATTCCTGGCCTGGGCCAAGGCGAATCCCAAGCCGATCGACTACATCTCACCGGGCACCGGGACGCAGGGCAACCTGTTTGCCGAAGGCCTCGCGCGGCGCGAAGGTTTCAAGCTCGTCCATATCCCGCACAAGGGCGCCGGTCCGGCGCTGATGGATCTGATCGGCGGCCACGTTCCGTTCGGCTCCGTGACCTTCTCCTCGGCTGCCGAGTTGATCCGCGCCGGCAAGGTGCGTCCGATCGCGGTATCGGCAGAGAAGCGGCTCGCCAATTTTCCCGACATTCCGACCTTCAAGGAGCTCGGCTACGACGATCTCGTCACCGCGACCTGGTTCGGTTTCTCCGGTCCGGCGAAGCTGCCGTCCGACATGGTGCAGGCGCTCGGCGCCGAGATCACGCAAACGCTGCAACGGCCCGAGGTGCAGAAGCGCATGGCGCAGGACGAAATCGAGACCCGGCTGATGACGCCGGCCCAGTTCACCAGCTTCCTCTCCGGCGAGGTGGCCCGCTGGGCGCCGCTCGCGAAATCGCTCAACCTGCAGGGCAACTAGCGTCAATCAAAGGACCGCTCATCCAAGCCGTCATTGCGAGCGAAGCGAAGCAATCCATAATCGCCGCACTGGATGGATTGCTTCGTCGCTTCGCTCCTCGCAATGACGAACGGGCGAAAAAGCGGAACTCGACATAAGTTTTGATCCCAGCTAGATCGGCACCGCCATCGCCTCGAACGCCCCGTCGCAATTGATGAGGTCGACGCGTTTCTGCACGATGCGGAAGCCCTCGCCGTCGCGGCGCAGCCGGTGTTGCTGGCGACCGGCGAAGACACGCTGTGTGTCGTCCCGATATTCGACCATGATGACAGTCGAGCCCACCGCGAATTCGCCATTTGCATCGGACGGCTCGACCACGATGTTGCCGACGAGATGGGCGGTGCGCGACGGTGGTGTCTGCACGTGGATGCGAGGGTGTTCTAAACGATCGACTCTCGTCTTCATCAGCTCGCGGTCGTCGTAGAACAACGAGGCCTGGTTGAGCGGGCTCTGTTGATCGGGCACGGCCGGCACCCAGTACGTGCCATCCTCCGCGAACAGCATCATCCAGTCGCGGAACCTCCGCGCGTCGAGCAACGCCGCCTCGTGAATCAGGAACTGCTCGAACGGCGCGCGGTCGATCGCTGGAACGACGGCGTCCATCAGGCCGCCTCGCGCATATAGCCGAGCCAGGCCTTGTATTGCGCGCGCACCACCATCTCGTGGGTGGCAAGCCCGCGCGTGGCATTGAGATCACGATCCGGCTCCTCGTCGCCGAGCCCGCGCGAGATGTCGACCCAGTCGGTAAGGCTCGACTGCAAGCCCTTCTGTGCCCGCACGAACGATTCGAGATCGTCGGTCTGAACGAAAGAGGCCGCCGAATGCGTAACGTTCAGGAGCCGGATGTTGCCGAAATTCATGGCATCGGGCGCACCGCACAGGCGGATCGGATAGATCGTCACCTCCGTGCGATCGACCGCGATCGGCTTGATCACGCGGACATGGATGTTGAGGCCCATGATCGACATGTTGGGATAGATCAGCGAGTTGTGCAGCCGCGGCGTCAGGATCTCGTTTGCCCGCTCGGCGCCGACTTTATCCACCAGCACCCGCTTGTAGGCGTCGAAGGCCGGACTCGATCGCTTGCCGTCGTCGAGCGTCGTGTTGCTGGTCCAGCCATGGCCGTTGCCGACGATGAAGCTCTTGCGGTCGCGCCAGCTGCCGGCGGTCTCCTTCTTCTTGGTCTCGATCACCGCGGCGCCCTTGCTGTCGCCCTCGCGGCGGGCGAACTGCACGCCATCCTTGTTGACGGTCGACGCATGACCGAACGGTACGTGATAGCTGTCGAGCACGTTCTCGAGCTGGAGCTTCCAGTTGCCGTTGTAGACGTAGCGATGCATGCCGGCGTCGAGCGCCAGCTCGCCGTCGGGAGCGCGATCGACCAGATCGTCGATATTGCCCTTCATCGGGCCGATATGGTCCTCGAAGCTCGGTCCGCCGGCGGCAAGGCTTGCGAACACGAAGCCCCGGTATTCGCCGACGCGCGGCGCGCGGGCGAGCCCAAACGCCTCCTTGTCGAAGCCCTCTCCGCAGCCCTCCGGCACCGGCACGGTCACCAGCCGGCCGTCGGTGTCGTAGGCCCAGCCGTGATAGCAGCACACCAGCCGCGACGCGTGGCCCTTGCGCTCGTTCACGACCTTGGCGCCGCGGTGGGTACACCGGTTGAGCAGCACCTGCACGCTGCCGTCGCGATGGCGGCACATGATCACCGGCTGGCGGCCGAGCTCGGTGGTGATGTAGTCGCCCGGCTCGGGCACTTGGCTCGCGTGCCCGACGAACAGCCAGGCGCGACTGAAAATGCGTTCCAGCTCGAGCTCGAACAGATCCGGATCGGTGTAGACACTGCGGTGGACGCGGCCAGGCTCGATCAATCTGGCGATTTGGTCCGCGTGTCCGTTGCGCATGGGCGTCCTCTCACTCCGCAGCCCGGTGGGCGTATTGTTGCACCTCGGGATTCACGAGCTGCTGCGGCGACTGCGCGCCGTCCAGCATGTCCCAGCTCTTGAGCCAGTCGTAGGTGCGCTGCATCTCGTCGGCTGGAATTGGCGCCGGATCGCAGACCTGCAGACGGCTCTCGCGCAGGTCGTCGATGGTCATGGCCGCGACCTCGGGATCACTCTTGCCATGGTAATCGATGAAATAGTGCAGGTAGGCGCGCTTGTTCGCGTTAATGCGGCGCACCGCCTCTCGGACCGCGCGGTTGAACGCGGCATAGGTCTCGGCGTCCACGCGGTCGGAGGCGACCTCGGTGCCGTGGAACAGCGCTTCGCAGACGATGCGGCAGCCCTTCTGCTCGGCCAGCGACACGTGCGGCTCGGTCAGCGTTGCCGCGTCGATCTCGCCCCTGAGTACCGCGTCGAGTCGATGACGCGAGCCGTTCGGCGCGAAGCAGAGCTTGATCTCCTCGCGCCGCACGAAGCCCTCCAGCATGTGGATCGCGATGTAATGGGTGCCGAAGTAGAACGGCACGCCGATCACGCGGTTGGCGAGTTGCTGGGGCGTGAACACCGGCGAGCCGGGCGCCACCACCATGGCCGAATAGCAGACGATCGCGCGGCGGCCGAGCTGGCGGCTGCCGGCGCCGGTCGCTCCGACGCGGCAGTAGTTGCCCCATTCGCAGGCGTTGTACATGTCCGCCTGCCCCTGCTCGAACAGCTTGCCGTGGCTGAGGAACGGATCGACCTGCCGCGGGCTGGTGATCGACACGTCGACCTGCTTGACGGGGCCGGCTTTATCGCGATCGGCCCATACGACCTGCAGGCCCTCGCGTTCGAACAGTCCCTCGCGGTCCGCGACGAGCTCCGGCAGTCCCTGGAACGGCGCGGTGGTTTCTAGGACCAGACGCTTCATCCTGCACGCTCCCGCAATCAGCAGACCGCCGGCAAACCTTAGGCCTGCGGGACCCTCGAATCAAGGATCGGGCGCGCCACCTGCCCGCGCCGTGTACGTGACGCGGCCGCCCGCCTCGACTAGCAGGAGGCCATCAACATCTACGGCTGCGAGGGTTAGCGGAAACAGCTACGCGGCGATCTTCACGTATTCGAAGTCGCCGGGCTTGTTGTCGATGCCGACCCGCGGCGGCGAAATCCAGCTCGCGAACTTGCCGGGCTCGGTCACGGGCTTCATCAAGCTCTTGATGAATTCGCCGTCGTCGCTCGACGGCAGCCACTTGTCCCTGTCGCGATTCCAGGTCGCGTCGTCGATCAGCGCGCCGTCGGGCGTGGCGTGGGCGTCCTTGAACTCGCCGATATGGCGGTGGAAGGCGACGCTCGGCAATTCGAGCTTGTAGTCGATGCCGACCTTCTCGATGATCTTGTTCCAGCGGTCGAGGCCACGCTGGCAGTCGGCGGTGTAGTCGTCGCGCAGGCGCATGTTGATGGCGGTGAGCGCCGGCTCGTCGACGCGCGTGGCTTGGCCGTTCACGAGCTTGAGCACCGGATAGGTCGCGGTCTCGAGCTTATGGTCGTCCTGGATCTTGGTCTCCTGGTAGCGACCCTTGATGCCGGCGTTGAAAGCGTTTGCGGCATTGGTCGAGACCTCGGAGCCGAACAGGTCGAGCGACAACGAATAATGCAGGTTGAGCTTCTTCTTCATCGTGGGCAGGTCGATGACGCCGAGTGCGCGCACGCGCTCGATGTCGTTGACGTCCTCGATGCCGGCTTCCTTCATCGCCTCGCAGGTACGCTGCAAGGTCCGGCCGATACCGGTCTCGCCCACGAACATGTGGTGCGCTTCTTCCGTGAGCATGAAGCGGCAGGTACGTGACAGCGGATCGAAGCCCGACTGCGCGAGGCTTTCGAGCTGCATCTTGCCGTCGCGGTCGGTGAAGAACGTGAACATGTGGAACGACAGCCAGTCCGGCGTCGCCTCGTTGAAGGCGCCAAGCATGCGCGGCTTGTCGGCGTCGCCGGAGCGGCGCTGCAACAGCTCGGCCGCCTCCTCGCGGCCGTCCCGGCCGAAATATTTCTGGAGCAGATAGACCATCGCCCAGAGATGACGGCCTTCTTCGACGTTGACCTGGAACACGTTACGCAGGTCGTAGAGCGAGGGCGCCGTCTTGCCGAGATGACGCTGCTGCTCGACCGACGCCGGTTCGGTGTCGCCCTGGATGGTGATCAGGCGGCGCAACATGGCGCGGTACTCGCCCGGCACTTCCTGCCATGCCGGCTCGCCATAGTGCTGGCCAAACGGAATTTTGCGGCCTTCCTCTTGAGGAGCAAGAAGAATGCCCCAGCGGTAGTCGGGCATCTTCACATAGTCGAACTTGGCCCAGCCCTTCGGATCGACCGAGACCGCGGTGCGCAGGTAAACCAGCGCCTCCTGGAAGCCTTCCGGCCCCATGGTCTTCCACCAGTCGATGTAGCCGGGATGCCAGCTCTCGAGCGCGCGCAGCACCGTACGGTCCTCGGCGAGGTTCACGTTGTTCGGAATCTTGGTCGAATAGTCGACGGCCTGGATGTTCATGGAACGCTCCTCTTATTCACCCTTATCGCGCACGCTCTCTCCGTTCCCCTCCCCTTTGTGAGAGGGGTAAGGGGTGGGGGTCGTTGTTGGTGGACGCAACACGGCAACAACGACGACCCCCTCCCCAACAAAAGGGCGTTCACGCCCGTCTTCGACGGGCTGTGGGGGGAGGGAGCGCACCGCATTCGCGGCACCGCTTCCCATCAAACCCTCTTCGTATCGAACACCGGCCGCTGGCCGGTGCCGTATCGCTTCAGCGCGCCCTCCTCGCCGACCGCGTTCGGGCGCTGGAAGATCCAGTTCTGCCAGGCGGTGAGGCGCGCGAAGATTTTCGATTCCATTGTCTCAGGTCCGCCGAAGCGCAAATTGGCTTCGAGGCCGGTGAGCCCATCGGGCGAGAAACTCGCGCGCTCCTCCAGAAACACGCGCACCTCGTCCTCCCAGTCGATGTCGTCGCGGGCAAACGTAACAAGCCCCATCGCCTCCGCGGTCTCGGCGTCGAGTGGGCGGCCGGCCTCGGCGCGGGCGACCTCGACCAGCGCCGGGTTGGCGAGGAAGCGGCTCGCGAGCCGCGTCAGCCCGTTCGACATCGGATAGGCGCCAAAATTCAATTCCGACAGTGCCATCATCGCCGGCGGCTTGTTGTCTCCCTCACGCTGGCCGATCAGCATGTACGAACGATCCGTCGCGAACACCAATTCAGCGAGCGTGCCTGCGAAACACGAACCGGGCTCGACCAGCGCTACCAGCGAGCGCGAGGTGAGATCGACGCGCTTGAGCACGCGCTTCCAGTAATGCGTGATCTCGCTTGCCAGCCAGTGGCCCTTGTTGACCTCGAGGAAAGCGTCGTAGGCGAGCACCTGTTCGATGTCGCCCGCCGACTTGAACACGAGCGCCGCGACGTCGAACTCGTTGAGGCGGATATCGAGGATCGCGTCGTCGAGCTCGCGGGCGAGCCGCAGCGGCCAGAAACCGGCGCCGAGCGCGGCCATCTCGTCGGCGGCCTCGGGCGGCGCCGCTTCCGGGCCGCGGACCGTGATCGTCGCCAGCCGCCCGACGCGGTCGAGTGCCACCGACAGCGTTGAATACTCCACCGTATCGCCCGAGCGCGCGCGCTTCAGCGGCGCGAGTGAAATACCGCTGGCGCCGTTGCCGCGCTGCGACTTGCCGGCGATATCCTTGGCGCGCTGCTTCACCGCGTCGTCGAATTTCGAGCCCGGCACCACCTCGTCGACCAGCCGCCATTCGACCGCGCGCTTGCCTTTGACGCCCTCCTCGGTGGTGCAGAAGAAATCGGCGTGATCGCGCCGGACCTTGCGTTTGTCGGTGATACGCGTGAGCCCGCCGGTGCCGGGCAGCACCGCGAGCAGCGGCAATTCCGGCAGCGATACCGCCGAGGAGCCGTCGTCGATCAGCATGATGTGGTCGGCGGCGAGCGCAAGCTCGTAGCCGCCGCCGGCCGCGGTGCCGTTGATCACGCAGATGGTCTTGAGTCCGGACGCCTCGCTCGCATCCTCGATGCCGTTGCGCGTCTCGTTGGTGAACTTGCAGAAGTTGACCTTGTGGGCGTGGGTGGCGCCCGCAAGCATGCGGATGTTGGCGCCGGCGCAGAACACCTTGGGCTTGGCGGAGCGCAGCAGCACCACCTTGACCTGCGGATGCTCGAAGCGCAGCCGCTCGACAGCATCGGCCAATTCGATGTCGACGCCGAGGTCGTAGGAATTGAGCTTGAGCTCATAGCCTTCGTAGAGCCCGCCTTTCTCGTCGACGTCCATGGTCAGCGTCGCGACATCGCCGTCGACGGCAAGCTTCCAGTGGCGGTAGCGCGACGGGTCGGTCTGGAAATCGATCCGGGTCTTGCCGTTGGCGAGCTTTCGTTCGGTATCAGCCATGCAAAGGACTCACAGCATGCATCGCTCCTTCCGCGTGATCGCGGAGAAGCCGATCGGCGAATTCGGATGTGGTCTTGAGCAGCACCTCGGGCGCCTCGCGGTGCGGCGCGTGGCGCACGCCCGGCAACAGCGCCACCTCGACCGGGCAGTAGCATTCGCGCTCCGCCGCCTCGATCTGCCTGACCGTGCCGTACTGGTCGTCGGCACCCTGCACGATCAGGATCGGCACGCGGATATAGGCGAGCTCGGTGGTGATATCCCACTTGCGAAAATCCGGGTCGAGCCAGGCGTCGTTCCAGCCGCGGAAGGCGTTGTCGACGTCGCCGTGCCAGCGCGCGAGCTTGGCGCGCAGGTCCGTCGTCGCGTAGATCTCCTTCGCCCGCGCGATCTCGGCGATGCCCATGTCCTCCGTAAAGAAATGAGGAGCCACAAGAATAAGCCCGCGAACGCGATGGTCCTGCACCGACCCCGCGTAGATCGCGGCGATCGAAGCGCCGTCGCTGTGGCCGAGCAGAAGCCCGCGCCGGAAGCCGATCGCGTCGAGCAGCCGCGGCAGTACCTTCCTGGCTTCCTCATGCATGAAGGTGAGCGGACGTGGCAGCGTCACCGGCGACGACTGGCCATAGCCGGCGCGCGAATAAATGAACACGCCGGCGCCGGTCGCAGCCGCGAGCTTGTCCGGGAAGTCGCCCCACAGCCCGACGCAGCCGAGCCCTTCGTGCAGCATCACGATGGTCGGCGCCGCGTCCGGGCGCGGACCGATCATGCGGTATTCGAGCCGCATCGCGCCGAGGTCGAGGAAACCCTGGTCGGTGAGCGTCATCACATCACCTGACGTTGCCGGTATAACGCTGCGCGATCGCGATCAGTTTCGCGAAACTCGTCTGCTCGTCGTCGCCGGAGGTATCGAGCTCGGCCTCGGCGCGGGCGTAGTCGGCGCTGCGCGCGTCGAGGATGGCCACCAGGTCCGACATCGCCTCGCGGTTCTGCGCCATCGGGCGGAAGTCGCCCTGCGCCATCACGCGGCGCATGTGCTCCTCCGGCCGCGCCTTGATCCAGACCGTGTGCGTGCGCCGCAGGAGTAGGCCATAGGTCTCCGGGCTCGACACGATGCCGCCGGCGGTCGCGATCACCGCCGCGTCGTGCTCGGCGATCACGCGTTCCAGGCAGCCGCGCTCGTAACGGCGGAAGGTCGCGACGCCCGCGATCTCCACGAGGTCGGAGATGCGCGTGCCGTATTCCTGCTCGATCAGGCGATCGAGCTCGATGAACGGAACGCCGAGCCGCTCGGCGAGCTTGCGCCCGAGCGTCGACTTGCCGGCGCCGCGCAGGCCGACCAGCGCAATGCGCCGCGCGCGGTCGGCGACGAGATCGGCCTTGCTGCGGCCCTCGATCATGTCGGCGATCGCGGCCAGCTCCGATGGCGGCACGCCCGCGATCAGGTCGAGGATGCGGTCGAAGGCGCCGCCACGTCCACCGGCCCCTGGCAGAAGTTCCGCCACCGGCACGTCGAGCGCGTCGGCGATGCCCTTGAGGATCGTCACCGACGGGTTGCCCTGCCCGCTCTCGATCTGGGCGAGGTAGCGCTCCGAGGCGCCCGACTGCTCCGCCAGCGCGCGCCGGGTGATGCCGCGCTTGGCGCGGGCCGAGCGCACCAGGGCGCCGACCGCGGCGGCAAAGGCGTCACCGGCGGCCGGTGCCGCCTCCAACCTTTCACGCGTCTTTGGCTTGTTCTTCGGGCCTGCCATCGAATACCTGCATTATAGTACATGTACGATAATGCAGGTCATGGCCTCCCGCAAGCTTGGGCCCTGAACCCGTCGCCCGCGTTTATTGGTCCCCCGTCATCGGAACATCGCATCAAATATCTTTGCTGAGCTTTCGTTGAACTGATTGAGCCGATCCGGCCCTACAAACTGCTCCGGCACGCCGGCCCGCGCCGGGATGACAGGGGCCAGCATGTCCTTCGCCGGCACATCCGGGCGAACCGGAAAGTACTCCGCGCTGGCGAGGATCGACTGTCCCTCCTGGGACAGGATGAAGTCAGCCAGCAGCAGCGCGGCATTGGGATGGCGCACCCCGCGCGGAATCAGCACTGTGCCGGCGGTGCTCGCCACCGGGTCCATCAGCTGGGAATTTACGGGGGCGCCCTTGGCGCGGCTGATCAGCGGATGGTGCGCGAAGATGTTCAGCGCGATCGGGAACTCGCCCGCGATGACGCGATCGACCAGGGTACGCGCGCTGCCCGATCCGAAATTGATCATCTTCTGCGCAGCCAGCTTGCGGAAATACTCGTTCGCCTTCTCCTCGCCTCGCGCCAGCCGGATGTTGGTCAGGAATAGCGGCGTGCCGCTGGTGCTGCCGATGCGCCAGGTCAGCTTGCCGCGCCAGCGCGGATCGAGCAGATCGTCGTAACTCTTCGGGACCTGGTCGGGCGGCACCAGCCGGGTGTTGTAGGCAATGCTAAAATAGCTGATCCGCGTGCTCGCCCAATGGCCGCGGGGATCACGGTAGCGTTCGGGTAGCGCGGCGACCATCGGCGTGAAGTACGGCACCGTCAGGTTGGCTTCGACCGCGGCCTCGCCCACGCCGGTGCCTTCGATGACGTCGGCGACGATGTTCTTGGCGCGCGTTTCGGCCACGAGCTTGGCGATGATGTCCTCGGTGTCGCCGCGCCAGAACGTCATCTTGATGAAGGGGTACTTCCTCATGAACGCCTGGGAGAGTGGGCGCGTCGCCTGGTTGACGATCATCGAGGAATAAAGGACCACTTGGCCTTCTCTGCGCGCTCCCTCGAGGATCGCCTGATCCCGGTTGGCGGCGCGGCTGGTCAGGATGTCTTGCGCGCCGGCAGTGCTCGGCTGCGCGCCAATCAGCGCCGCCATGGAGAGCAGGATGGCGCCGCCGGCGATTGCCTTGCGCGAAACCATGGATCTCCTCATCGAAGCCGTCCTTGTTCGGCCGCGGTCGGGCGCGGCGCGCCATGATCGACCGGTGCGTCGCGTGCCTACGCCGGCGCGCGTTCTTCCAGACTCAGGCGGCGCGCGTGCACGATCGGATAACGCGCGCTTCCGAATCCCACCGCAAGGTGTCGCGCCGGCTCAACGCCGGTGTTGACGTGCTGATGGACCATCTGCTCGCCGAGCGCAAAGCAGGTCCCGGGTCTCCAGTCGACGCGCCGCACATCGACGCCGTCCTCGTACGACAGGAGCGTATGCCCGGCGCCGGCCACGCAGAGGAGGTGCATGCCCGCGTGGTGGTGTGACGCCGGCTCGCGGCTGCCGGCCGCCAGCGCCCAGAGATGGGCGCCCATCGAACTCTCTCCCAGCGGGAGCTCAAGGCGGGATGCGCCGGGCTTCAACGCAACCGAGCCGAGATCGGACACAAAACCGGCCTCCGGCGGGCTGTCACGCCCGTCGGAGCGGGCGGCCGTCCCCTGGCGTTCCGGAAAGGCGAACGGGTTGTCGAAGAAGAACGCCTCGTCGTGGTAGATGTTCATGAGGATGCGCAGATCGTTGATGCAGGCGAGGCGCGCGGGCGCGCGTCCGGAGCCGTTGACGATCCGGTAGCGCGCATTGAGCGGCGGCGCGACCAGGCTGCGCGGTCCAAAGTCGAAGGCCTGCCGGCGGCCGTCCGCCAGCTCAACCGTCATGCTGCCGGTGCCGGACAGCACGTAGAATATTTCGTCGTAGAGATGCCGCTGCGGCGCCGACGCGCCGCCCGGTGGCAGGTCGAGCAGAAACACCGTCATCCAGTCGCCGCGGCCGGGGTGATGCACGAACGCGCCCTTGCAGGCGTCGCCCAGCCGCGGCCACGGGGCGGTTTCCGCCGTGCCGAGATCGAGCGCAAAGTCCTCGTGAACCGGAAGACCTTCACGCTTGGTCCAATCGAGATACGGATCGAGCAGGAACTTCGCCTCGGGCGCCGTCATCGCTCGCCCCGGCGGATGCGCTCTTCGTCGAAATACTTGCCCATGCGCGAGGCGACGCCGGTGGCGGCGAGCTCGCGCAGCCAGATCTCATGGATGCGCGGGTCCTGGTCCTCGTAGTTGATCTGCGCGCCACCCTCCTGAATCGAGGCGTCGGGCGCCTGCTTGAGCTTCAGCTTGTGGCCAAGCACCGGATAGCGATGGCTCCCCATGGAGATCGCAAGGTAGCGCGCCGGCTCCGGCCCGGTGTTGAAGTGCTGATGAAGCATGCCTTCCGGCGGAGCGAACACGAAGCCGTGCTGCCATTCATGCCGCTCGAATTCGGCGTCGCCCTCGTACCACATCAGCGTGTAGCCCGAGCCGGTGACGGCAAACACATGCGCGCCAGGGCCGTGGCTGTGACCTTTCTTGTAGGAGCCGACCGGCATCTCCGAGGTGTGCGAATGCATGGAGCTGTCGGCCAGGATGATCTTGATATTGCGGCTGCCGGCGCCGCGCGCTTCCCATTCCGGCAGCGTGAGCGACGCGAGATCGGGCACGAAATTCGTTTCCCACATGTGCTTGCCGGGCTTGATCGGGAGGAAATCTCCGTCACCTGCAAAGTAGCCCTGACGTCCCATGCGCTGCGGAAACGGGAATGGGTTGTCGAACAGAAAGTCCTCGCTGCGGAAGACATTGAGCAGGAACGGCAGGTCGTTGGCCGAAACAAGCCGCAGCGGCTCGGTGCCCGAGACGTTGAACAAGCGATACGGCGTGTTGAGCGGCGGCGCGAACAGCGCGCGTGGTCCCCATTCAAAACTGTGGGTTCGGCCTGCGCCGGCGTCGATGACCGTGCTGCCGTGTCCCGAAAGCACGTAGAACACGTCGTCGTAGAGATGGCGGGCCCAATCCGTCGCGCTTGCCGGCGGCAGTTCGATCACCTGAAGTCCGACGAAATCACCGCGGCCGCGCAGCCGTATGAACGCCGCCCGCGCGCCGGCGCCCAGCCGCGGCCACGGCGCGGTCTCGACCGTGTTGAGGTCGACGGCAACGGCCTCCACGATCGGAATGCCCTGGCGCGCCATCCAGTCGCGATAGGTATCGGCCAAAGCTTACCTCTGATCTACTCGCTCGTGAGGAGGAGGCTAGGATACCCTAAAATCCGTCGCCCACAGCCGTTCGAGCTTCTCGACCGCCTCCTTCGGCAGCGGACCCGCCTCCACCGCCTTCACGGCCTCTTCGAGGTCGCGCACGTCGCCGACGCCGATGATGCGGCTGGTGATGTCGTGGTTGCCGAGCACGAAGCGCAGCGCGACCTGCGCCGGCGAGCCGTATTGCGTGCCGAGCGCGGCGCGCACGGCGGCGGCGCAGCGTACCTCGTTGTCGACGTCGGTGCCCGCGGTGAGCACGGCCAGCCGCTCCGGCTTCGCCGGCTTGGCGAGCGGGCCGCCGGCGAAAATCCGGATGTTGAGCACGCCCATGTTCTGGCGGAAGCACGCCGACAGGATCCCGGAGAAATCCTGCGCCCGCCAGTTCTTGTGCGCGCGCGACCAGCCCGCGCTCGGGTTGATCGCATTATAGTAGACCTGCGCGACGTCGAAGCGCGCGCTCTCGATCACTTCGAGGATCGCCGAGGTCTCGCCGGTCGCGGTCATGCCCGAGGCATAGAACAGCCCCTGCTCCTTCAGCCGGTCGAAGGTGTCGGCGACGCCGTCGGGGCCGAGCACCTGCTCCGGCGAGAGGACCGGCCGGTCGCCCACCGCTTCGCCGAGCTGGTTGTGCAGCTGGAACAGCGCGACGCGCTCGAGGTCCAGCCGCTTCAGGCTCTCGGTGAGGCTGCGCTCGATCGCGCCGGGGATGTCGTGCATCTCGTCGCGCTCGATCCGTACCTTGGTCGAGACATAGGGCTGGGGCGCGATCGAGTTGATGTGGCGGCCGATGGTCGCCTCCGACGCGCCGTTACCGTAGAGTGCAGCGGTATCGATCCAGTTGATGCCGACCGCAAGCGCGCGGTTGAGCGCGCGCACCGCGCCGGTTTCATCGCCTTTGATCAGAATGCCGCCGGTGACGCCGGCACCGAACGCGATCTCGGAGACCAGGAATCCGGTGCGGCCGAGTAGGTTCTTCCGCATCATGGGGTACTAAGCCCTCACGCCACTCCGGGTCAGGGCCTGTCTGCCTCGCCCGCACTCGGTTATGGCCTATTCATTCAACTTATGCAGGCCGAAATCAACGGCCTCCGATCTCCGCCCGGAGCTTGAATCGCTGGATCTTTCCGGTCGCGGTCTTGGGGAGATCGGCCCGGAATTCGATCCAGCGCGGATATTTGTAGGGTGCGAGCTTCTGCTTGCAGTGCTCCTGCAGCGCAACCGCCAGCGCGTCGCAGGCGGCGTTCGCGGACTTCAGGACGATGAAGGCCTTCGGCTTGATCAGCGCGTCGTCGTCCGGCCAGGCGACCACCGCGGCTTCCAGCACATCGGGATGGCTCTGGAGCGCGCCCTCGACCTCGAACGGCGACACATAGATGCCGCCGACCTTGAGCATGTCGTCGCGCCGGCCGCAGTAGACGTAGTAGCCCTCCTGGTCCCGCACATATTTGTCGCCGGAACGCGTCCACTCGCCGAGGAAGGTCGTGCGCGACTGCTCGCGGTTGTTCCAGTACATCACCGCGCTGGTCGGGCCGCGCACCTGCAATTCGCCCATTTCGTTGGGCGCGGTGATGACGTTGCCATCGTCGCTGACCAGCCGGATGTCGTAGCCCGGCACCGGCTTGCCTGACGTGCCGTACTTCACGTCACCGGGACGATTGCTCAGGAAGATGTGCAGCATCTCGGTCGAGCCGAGCCCGTCGAGGATGTCGACGCCGTAGCGCTCGCGCCATCGCTTCCCGATTTCCGGCGGCAAGGCTTCGCCGGCGGAGACGCAGCGGCGAAGCTTCAGCTCCTCGCGCTTGGGCGCCGCCGGGCTCGCCAGGAACGCGGCGTAGAAGGTCGGCACCGCGTAGAACACCGTGACCTGATGCTTACGGATGAGCTCGCCGACGCCGTCAGGCGTCGGCCGGTCCGGCAGCAGCACGGTGGTCGCCCCGACCGACAGCGGAAACGTCATCGCGTTGCCGAGGCCATACGCGAAGAACAGCTTCGCCACCGAGAAGCAGACGTCGCTCTCGGTGATGCCGAGGATCGGCGCAGCATAGAGATCGTTGGTGAGCCTGAGGTCGGCATGCACATGCACCGCCGCCTTCGGCTTGCCGGTCGAGCCTGAGGTGTAGAGCCAGAACGCGATGGTATCGCAGGTCGTCGGCAACGAGCGCTGCGCGGGCTCCGCCGCGTCGATCAGCAGATCGAGATCCTGGTGCGGCAGCTCCTCATGGCTGTCGGCGACGATCAGGTGGAAATCCGGAATCGCCGCGACGAGCTTCTCGAACTTCGGCAGCAGCGCCTGCGACACCACCAGCATGCGCGCGCCGGAATCCGCGAGCATGTAGCGGTAGTCGTCCTCGGTCATCAGCGTGTTGACCGGCACCGCGACGCGGCCGGCATGGAGCGTGCCGAGGAACACCGCCGGCCAGTCGGCGGTGTCGAGCATGCCCATCAGCACGCGCTCGCCGGGCTGGATGCCTTTCTCCGTCAGCACCGTGCCGAATTTCCTGGCGCGCTCGACGAGCTGCGCGTAGGTCGTGGCGCCGTTCGGATCGATAAAGGCCGTCCGGCCGAGCCAGCCTTGGTTTTTGAATCTCTGGAATAGATCGACCGCAAAATTGTAGTCGCGCGGAATGTCCTCCGCCGCACCGCTGCCCGAAACCGCTCCTGCCATGACGTCTCTTCTCCCAGGTGCATAGTAGGGACAATTCTGCACTTTGAAAAAGCCCCGAAGCCACTAGACTCCAGGCGCAAAGCGGCCCAAAACCCCGGCCGACTAGGCATCTGTTATTGGCGCTGCACGCCGGGCCAGGGCGCCGGCCCAAGCGCAGGGAGCCCCCGATGGACGACACCGTTCGCAGGATCACCGCCGAAGACATCAACCCGCGGTTCAACTGGGGCCGCGCGCTGCCCGCGCTCGGCACCATGGGAGTCGATTTCGAGGAGCGGGTCGACTACCGCCGCCTGCACAAATACCGGCTCTCGCGCGTGAAGATGGCGCTCGACAAATCCGACCTCGGCGCGCTGCTCGTCTTCGACGTCAACAACATCCGCTACATCACCTCGACCAAGATCGGCGAGTGGGAGCGCGACAAGCTCTCGCGCTGGGCGCTGCTGTCGCGCGCCGGCGAACCGATCCTGTGGGATTTCGGCTCCGCCGCCGTGCACCACAAGCTCTACACGCCGTGGCTCGCGCCGGAGAACTGCAAGGCCGGCCTGGTCGGCCTGCGCGGCACCGTGGACCCCGCGTTCGGGCTGATGAAACGCCACGCCGAGGAGATCGCTTCGATCCTGCGCGAAGCCGGCGTCGCCGACATGCCGATCGGCGTCGACATCATCGAGCCGCCGATGCTGTTCGAGCTGGAGAAGGCCGGGCTGAAGGTGAAGGACGGCCAGCAGGTGATGCTCGAAGCGCGCGAGATCAAATGCGCCGACGAGATCGCGCTGCTCAACCGCGCCGCCGCCATGGTCGACGGCGCCTATCAGCTGATCCACGAGAACCTCAAGCCCGGCATCCGCGAGAACGACCTGGTCGCCGAGGTCAACAAGTTCCTCTACACCCACGGCTCCGACGACGTCGAAGCGATCAACGCGATCTCCGGCGAGCGCTGCAATCCGCATCCGCACAACTTCACCGACCGCATGATCCGCCCGGGCGACCAGGCGTTCTTCGACATCCTCCAGTCGTTCATGGGCTACCGCACCTGCTACTACCGCACCTTCAACGTCGGCCGCGCCACGCCGGCGCAGCACGACGCCTACAAGAAGGCGCGCGAGTGGCTCGACAACGCCATGGCGCGCATCAAGCCGGGCGCGGCGACGTCCGACATCTGCAGCCAGTTCCCGACCTGCGACACGTTCGGCTTCCCGGACGAGATGTCGGCGTTCGGCCTGCAGTTCGCGCACGGCCTCGGGCTCGCGCTGCACGAGCGCCCGATCATCTCGCGCGTGGTGTCGATGGATCACCCGACCGAGATCAAGGAAGGCATGGTGTTCGCGATCGAGACCTACTGCCCGGCGACCGACGGCTACTCCGCCGCGCGCATCGAAGAGGAGGTGGTGGTCACCGACAAGGGCTGCCGCGTGATCACGCTGTTCCCGGCCGAGGAGTTGCCGATCTCGGCGAAGTATTGATCACGCCCCTTAACCATCGCCGACCTTGTGACACTGAGGCTCGGCCATGTAGATTCAAGTCATGAACGATCATCGCGCTGGCCGCACTCGCGATCTGTGAAGCCAAATTCGGCGGCTCGGCCAAACCTCACTCCGTCATCCTGAGGTGCCCGCTGAAAGCGGGCCTCGAAGGATGCGCGGCCGAGGTGTTGCAACAGTGGAGCCGTCGTCCTTCGAGGCTCGCTTCGCTCGCGCCTCAGGATGACGGAGATAGGATGCTTGTGTTGTTAGGTCCGCTGTTCGACCTTGACCGCAGTCGGTCTCAGTCCTTGACCTGACTATCGCTCGCCGCAGCTCCGGCCGTGCTGCTCTTCGCTTCCGCCACGCTGCCGATGAATTCGCTGATCTCGCGCTCGATCGCGGCGAGCGTCACGATGAGTTCGTCGCTCAGCAGCAACCGCTTCGGCTGCTCCGGCTCCTCATCCGGAAATTCGGAGAAATAGCGTTGCCCGTCCAGCATGCGTGCCTCCCGCAGCATCGTGCCCCAACACGCGCACACCGAATCAGTACTTGCAGTGAATCAACCGGTTACCGCTCGCGCAAGGTTTAGGTTGGGTCCGCGGCGCTGACGCATCGCCCGGTGTGGCGGTTTAGTCACGTCAAATCAGCCCGTTAACGATTGTGGCCGATGCTGCTATCGTGTCCCAGCCAACGAAGCACCCTCAGGGAGGATCGCATGCTCACCCGCCGTGGAATGCTTTGCGGTGCCGCCGGCACGGGCCTGCTGCTCGGCGGCGGCGCGCGGATTGCGACCGCGCAACAAGCTTCGCAGCTCGAGCGCAACAAGGCGGCCGTGCGGGGCTTCAAGGAGGCGCAGAAGCGCGGCAAATCCGTAAAGGAGGTCGAAGCGGAATTCATGACGCCGAATTACAAGCGTCATCGAGGCGGCATGTTGCATCTCGCCGCCAATGCCCAGGGCCAGGGCTTCCCCGGCGCCGGCGACTATCTGCGCGGCGCCTTCCCCGACCGCGTCGACACCGGGGAGGCGATCGTCGCCGAGGGCGACATGGTCGGCTACCTGTTCAAGCTCACCGGCACCCACAAGGGCAACCTGTTCGGCATCGAGCCGACCGGCAAGAGGATCGACGTCTACGAGGTCGGCATCTTCAAGCTGATCGACGGCAAGATCTCGGAAGCCTGGTTCATGGCCGACGAGGTCGGGCTGCTGCGCCAGATCGGCGCAACGCTGCCGCCGCGCAAGGACGGCAAACGCATCGTGCCGCCGGTCACCGGCGAAGGCGAGGACGCCGACGCGGTGATCGCGCGGCTCAAGGCCGGGTCGCTCGCGACCGTCGAGGAGCGTAACAAGCTGCTCGTCGTGCAATCGAAGGGCTCGGCGCCGCCGAAGGACGTGCGCGCGGCCGATTTCCGTCAGCGCCGCGCCGGCTTTCAGAACCTGCGCGAGTTCGGCGAACGGGGCGGCTTCGCCACGCAGACCGTGACCGCCGCGATGCCGGAACGCCGCGATCCGATCGACGGGCTGCTGGCCGAAGGCGACAAGGTGTGGATGCGCTTCAAGCTCGCGGCCGTGCATTCAAAGCCGCTCTACGGCCTGCCGCCGACCGGTCGCCGTGTCGAGGCGGCCGAGATCGGCATCGCGCAGATCGTCGACGGCAAATGGAAGGACGCCTGGTATTTCGGCGACGAGCTCGGCCTGCTGCTGCAGCTCGGCTATGCCGATCAGGTGCTGGCGCCTCAGTAGGACTTTCTTCGCTGCGGTAGAGGGCGGCTACTGCCCACCCTGCCCGACCGTGCCGTCCTCGGCCTGGCGCGGCACCAGCGTGAAGAACTCGGTCGGCAGCGAGCGCTCCAGGCCATTGACGGTGTAGACGCCGATCACCACGATGCGCGTGACGTCGAACGTCGCCTCCTGGTTCCTGATCGTCGAGGTCACGCCGGCCCGCCGGAACGCCGCGGTGGCGATCACGCAGGCGTCCTGGATCTTGTTCTCTAGGTTGACGCCGGCAATCGCGGCCTCGGCGCTGCCCTTGTTGTCATCGAGCAGCGACAAGAAGCGCTCGACCTGCTGTTGCGTATCGCAGAACAGGTTGGTGTCGATTTCGACCCGGGTCTGGGGATCCTGCCGGGCGGGGACCTCCTGCGCCTGCGCCGGCAGGGCAAGCGCGAGCACCAAACAAGCGATACGTGCGATGACATGCATGGCAGCCTCCATGGCGCGGCATAAGCGCGCTTGCGCGTCCACGCGCTTGCGCACAACTTTGAAAATCCGTCTCTTTGGCATGGAACAACGAAAGACGCGGCAAAAGGTTGCCGGAAACGGCCGGGATGAAAACGTCGGCTGCAATCGCGGGACTGCTGGTATTCACGAGCGCATGGAGCCCGGCCGGGCCGGCCGCCGCCGACGTCTCGCTGACGGCGTCCAATGCCATCAATGTCGTGCTGGAGGAACTCGTCCCGCAATTCGAGCGGGCCAGCGGCCACAAGGTGACTATGCGGCTCGGCGTCGCCTCGTTTCTCCGCAAGGAGATCGAGGGCGGCGCGGCGTTCGACGTCGCGATCCTGGTCGGCAGCCTCGACCGCTTGGTGAAGGACGGCAGGATCGCCGCCGGCACACCGGTGGCGCTCGGGAGGAGCGGCTACGGGCTCGCGGTGCGCACGGGCGCGCCGAAGCCCGATATCGGCACGACCGAGGCGTTCAGGCGCGCAATGCTCGACGCCACGTCGGTCGGCTATACCGAAGGCGGCGGTAGCGGCACCTATTTCGTGAACCTGCTCGACAAGCTTGGCATCGCCGACGCGATGAAGCCCAAGCTTCGGCCCGGCACCAACACCCAGGCCGCGGTGGCGCGCGGCGAGATCGAGATGACAGTGACCGGGATCGTGCCGATCCTGCGCTCGAAAGGCGTCGAGCTCGCCGGCCCGCTGCCGCCGGAGCTGCAGAGCTACAGCATCTTCACCGCCGGCATCGGCAGCACGACGAAAGAGAAGGAAGCAGCGGCAGCGCTGCTGCGATTTCTGACGACGCCGGAAGCGGTGACCGTATTCAAGCAGCGCGGCGTCGAGCCTGTGCGGAACTGAAAAGCAAATCGGCCCGCCCAGGGGGAGCGCCGGGCGGGCCGATCGACGACATGCGCTAAGGAACCGGAGCGTCTTGTCGCTTTAACGACCTCAACGGGACGTTATGTCCGTGAGACGCACGAGGCGCGCGATGCGTTCAACGCCAAGCGATGACGAAACCACTTTGCGGCGTGACGAAACAGGCAAGAAACATTTGGCGGCCCGGCACGACAAACGGTACCGTTGTCGAGCAGTCCTTAAGGAGAAACGCCTTGCCGAAGTCGACTAAAGTCGTAAAGCCGAAACGCGCGAAAACCAAAGCCAGGAAAGTCGCCTCCAGGAAAGCCAACAAGAAAGCCAACAGGAAAACCACAGCATCCGCCGAGCCGCGCCGCGCAGCACCCGCCAAGCGCGGCGCGCCGAGTGCCAGGCAATCCGTGCTGGCCGCAGCGAAGGCGTTGCAGGCGGCGATCCGCGCCGGCAATGCGGCCGCAGCCGAGAAATTGCTGGCCCCTGACTTCAGCTTCATCGACGCCGCCGGGCACGAGCATTCCCGCCGCGAGGTCCTCAACGCACTGAAGGCGAGCCCGCGCAGCGCCGGCAGCGCGATCAAGGTGCGCGACTATGGCCGCGTCGCGCTCATCTCCGGCAGCTACCAGTCGGCGCAGGCGGGCGAGCGCTCCGACCTGTTCGCGCTCGACGTCTGGGTCAAGGACGGCAGCAAGTGGCGGGCACTGATCCACCACAACAACGTGCTGGCGCGGCCGGACGCGCCAGCGGCGCATGCGTCGGGAGCGCCGAGGCCGGTCGACGCGCCGGCGCCACGCTGCGTCAACCCGCTCGAGGAGGTACCGTACCAGGCGACGTTGGAGGCCGAGCGCGACATCATCAAGGCGTTCCAGGCGCTTGAGCTCGCGGTTACCCGCAACGACCCCGACGCGTGGCAGCATCACGTCGCCGACGAGTTCGTGGTCACAAGAACAAGACAACATCCGACCGACAAGGCCGCGCGCATGGCGTTCATGGCGACCCAGCGCGCGATCAATGCCGAGACGTTCGTCGCCGAGGTGATCACGCTGAGGTTCTGGGTGTTCGGCGAAACCGCCGTCATGCGCGCCGACCACGCCATGCCGGGCAACCGCCGCCCGCCCTATCGCGCCACACGGCTCTGGGTGAAGCGCAACGGCCGCTGGCAGATGGCGATCAGCCAGCAGACCACCATCCAGCCATGAGGCCGGGCACTGAAGGCGCCGCGAGTCCACCTCTCCCCGCAAGCGGGGAGAGGTCGGATTGCGAAGCAATCCGGGTGAGGGGGAGGTGCCGCATGCGCGGACCTAACGATTTCAAGACCGAACGCGCCCGTCTGCTCCGGCAAGACTCCACCAATGTAGAGCGCCGGCTCCGGTATCGCCTCCGCTCGCGCTCTATCAACGGTCACAAATTCGTCCGCCAGCAGCCGATCGGACCCCTATATTGTCGACTTCATTTGCCGTGAAAAGCGGCTGATCGTCGAAGTCGACGGCGGCCAGCACGCCGACAGCCAGCGCGACCGGGTGCGCGACAAATGGCTCCTCGATCGTGGCTACCGCGTCGTGCGATTCTGGAACAACGATGTCATGCAGAATATCGACGGCGTATTGGAAACGATCGCAACGGCATTGGACGAGGAAGCTCCCCCCTCACCCGGATCGCTGACGCGATCCGACCTCTCCCCGCAAGCGGGGAGAGGTTACGCCCGCGGCAATATTGGAATGACACTCATGGTCAGCACTCGTTGGAAGTTCCTGCTCGTAGCTACCGTTTCCTCTAGCATCACCTCCGCCGCCCACGCCCAGACGCCGGCCGAATTCTTCAAGGGAAAGCAGGTCTCGCTCTACATCGGCTTCTCCGCCGGCGGCACCTACGATCTCTACGGCCGCGTGGTGGCGCGCCACATCGGCAAGCACATCCCGGGCAACCCGGTGGTGGTGCCGAAGAACATGGAAGGGGCCGGCTCGATCCGCCTCACCAATTTCATGTACACGCAGGCGCCCAAGGACGGCACCGCGCTCGCGACCATGGGGCGCGGCGGCGCGTTCGGCCCGCTGTTCGGCATGTCGGGCGCGAAATTCGACGCCGAGAAGTTCATCTGGCTCGGCAGCGCCAACGACGAAGTGAGCCTGTGTGCGTCGTGGCACCTTTCGAATGTCAAGACCTTCGACGATCTGCGCCGGCGCGAGCTCATCATCGCCGCGACCGGCCCCGGGGACGAGAGCCAGACCGTGCCGAAGTTGCTCAACGCCGTGCTCGGCTCGAAGTTCAAGGTGATCGGCGGCTATCCCGGCTCGAACGAGATGACGATCTCGATCGAACGCGGCGAGACCCAGGGACGCTGCGCGTTCTCATGGGCCAGCATGAAGAGCGTGCATCGCCAGTGGCTCGACGAGAAGAAGCTCAACATCCTGGTGCAGCTCTCCTACCAGAAGCACCCTGAGCTGCCCGACGTGCCGCTCGCCGGCGATCTCGCCAAGACCGATGAAGACAAGCAGATGATCAGCCTGCTCGCCGCGCGCCAGGTGATGGGGCGACCGTTCTTCACCACGCCCGACGTGCCGGCCGATCGCGCCGCCGCGCTGCGCAAGGCGTTCCTCGACACGCTCAAGGACCCTGAATTCCTCGCCGAGGCCGAGAAGCTGAAGCTCGAGATCACGCCGGTGTCGGGCGAGCGCGTGCAGGGCATCGTGCGCGACATCTACGCCACGCCGCGCGCGGTGGTCGACAAGGCCGCGGAATTCGTGAAGTAGAACGAGGGAGTCATGGCCGGGCTTGGCCCGGCCATCCACGTCTTACCTGTCGAACCAAAGACGTGGATGCCCGCGACAAGCGCGGGCATGACGCCGGAGAGGGTGAGCGCTCCATGGCATCACGACTGTTCATGGGCGTCCTCGCAGCGGCGCTGTCATCGCCGGCGGCGGCGCAATCGCCGGCGGAGTTCTACAAAGGCAAGCAGGTCTCGATCTATATCGGCTTCTCGGCCGGCGGCACCTACGATCTCTACGCCCGCGCGCTCGCGCGCCATATCGGCAAGCACATTCCGGGCAATCCGAGCGTCGTGCCGCGCAACATGGAGGGCGCCGGGTCGCTGCGACTCGCGAACTACGTCCACCAGGTGATGCCGCGCGACGGCACCGCCATCGCCACGATCGGCCGCGCCACCGTCGCGGCGCCGCTATTCGGCGTCGCCGCCGCGAAATTCGATCCGCGCGAGTTTACCTGGCTCGGCAGCGCCAACGACGAGGTGAGCGTCTGCGCCGCCTGGCGCGACTCCGGCATCCGCCGCTTCGACGATCTCAAGACGAAGGAATATGCCTTCGGCGCCACCGGCCCGACCGAAGAGGCGGTGCAGATCTACAAGACCATGAACGCGCTGCTGGGCACAAAAATCCGCACGGTCTCCGGCTATCCCGGAGGCAACCAGATCAACCTCGCAATCGAGCGCAACGAGATCCACGGCCGCTGCGCGCTGTCGTGGTCGAGCGTGAAGGCGACGTTGCAACATTGGCTCGACGACAAGCGGTTGGTGCCGATCCTCCAGGTCGCCTCCGCCAGGCACGCCGACCTGCCGGACGTGCCGATGCTGACCGACATCGCGCCGGACGACGAGGCGCGCACCGTGTTCGGTTTCCTGGTGGCGCGGCAGGTGATCGGCCGGCCGTTCTTCGGCCCGCCCGAGGTGCCGGCCGACCGCGCCGCGGCGCTGCGGCAGGCGTTCATCGAGACGATGAAGGACCCGGAATTCCTCGCCGAGGCCGACAAGGCGAAGCTCGAGATCAACCCGGTGCCGGGCCGGCGCATCGAGGAATTGCTGCGGGAGCTCTATGCGGTGCCGGCCGAAATCACCAGGAAGGCGGCAGTGTTGTTCAACTGACGGCCCCCAGGCCGGATGCTTACGGCGCGGGCGCCTTCAGACCAAATAAGGCCGAATGGCGTGATTTGTCCTTTCCCTGTATTTTCCGACCGTGCGATAGTGGCGTCGTCGGACGCGCTCCAAGGGAACCGGATCGCACGATTTGATAAGGAGTTTCAGGGGTATGACGGCTCGTGCGTACGCCTTCAACAGTGCGGACTTTGCGTTCGAAACCTTTGCCAACGAAATCGTCGTTCTGAACGTCGTCGAGGGAACCTATTTTGCGTTCGGCGGGTCGAGCATCGACATCTGGGATGCACTCGCCAACCGCCGGCCGGTGCAAGCGATCGTCGATGCAACGGCTGCGCGACACGGCGTTCCCGCGAGGCTCGTCGAGCAGGAACTGAGCAATTTCATCGCGAAGCTGGCGGCAGAGAAGATATTGTTGGCAGCGCAGCCCGCCGACGATCCCATATCGCTTCCTGCATCGCCGCCCACGCGCGGTTTTCAGCCCTTTTCGTTCGAGAAGCATGACGACATGGAAGACCTGCTCACGCTCGATCCGATCCACGACGTCGATCCCGAGAGAGGATGGCCGCGTTATTGACTACGCGCTTCGTGCCGACGCGCGAGTTCATCGCGGGACCGGCAGACGTCGCCGATTGCCTCTATTCCTTCCTGTCGAGCCGTGGCACGGCCGGGCAGCCGCAACACGTGCAATTCGGGCGGTCCGTCGTCGCGTTGAATTTCCACGGCTTTACCGACGACACGCGTTATGACCGTGCACTGAAGCCCGCGCGCGCTCCGCAGCTTGGACCGGACTTCACGATCGACGTCATCGATGGCGCCGCCAGCGGCATGCCGCAACTGAAGCTCGCATGGCAAGGCGCCGACTTCGGCCGCAAGCGCACCGTGCCGGGATGGTCGGACGAAGATCGCACCACCTATTTGCTTCCCGAAGAGCGTGGCGTCGCGGTTGCCGAGTGGACGCGGCACCGCGCCGCGATCTGGGTGCCGTCCTGCGACGCCGTGCCGTGGTACGAGCGCGCCGCGCCGTTCCGCTGGCTGTTCGACAATCTCGCGTTGCGCCTGCGCATGTCGATGCTGCACGCCGCGGTCATCGGACGCGACGGTGTCGGCGTTCTCATCGCGGGTCGCGGGGGCGTCGGGAAGTCCACGCTGGCGCTCGCCGCCCTCGGCCGGGGATTGGACTATGTCGCCGACGACTACTGCCTGCTCACCGACGATGCATGCCCGAAGGCCTATGGCCTTTACGTGACGGCGAAGTGGAAGAAGGACGCGTCGGTCTTGCCGGCCTGGCTGATGCGCACGACCCCCGACGCTTTGGATTTGTCGCAGCGCAAGTGCATCATCTTTCTCGATGTGGCCAGGCCCGCGCAGCTGGTCGCCCACTTGTCGGTCGCCGCCATCGTCGTTCCATCGATTGCCGACGTGGCCGAGCCGCGTCTCGAGAGCCTGTCGCAACAGGCCGCGCTCCGAAGCCTCGCCGTCAGCACGGTCGCCCAATCGGAAGCCGATGGAGCGGCGTTGCTCCGCAATATCGGTCGCCTTGTTCGAACCGTTCCCGCCTACCGACTGCACATGCCGCCCGACCCCGACGCATCGGTTTCCGCCATCGAGGCGCTCCTCGGACGCAAGATATCGGAACCCGAACACGCGGTGCGCCATTGAGCAGCACGCTTTCCATCAGTGTCGTCGTGCCCGTGCACGGCAATTTCCAATTCCTGCCCGCCGCGCTCGCGAGCATTCGAGACCAGTCCTTCGACGGTTGCGAGATCATCGTCGTCGACGACGGCTCCCGCACGCCGGTCGAGCCTCTGGTGAGAGCGACGCTGCCCGAAGCCACCGTTCTGAGGCAGGCCAATGCCGGCCCCTCGGCGGCGCGCAATCTCGGCATACGGCACGCCACCGGGGATTTCGTCGCCTTCCTCGATGCCGACGACGTCTGGACCGGCAACGCGCTTGCGCGGCTTGCCGACGGTTTCCGGCAGGCCCCTACCGCGGACGTCGTGCAGGGTTACGTCAGGCGCTTCGCGGCCGACGCCGATGCGCCGCCGGAACCAGAGCGCGGCCTCGGGCAAGCCTATCTCGGGTTCAATGTCGGCGCCCTGATGGCCCGCAGGGATGCCCTCTTGGCGATCGGGTCGTTCGACGAAAGCTTGCGGCAGAGCGAGGACGTCGACCTGTTCATCCGTATGCAGGAGCATCGCGTACGCCGCCTCGTCGTCCCGCACGTCATCCTCAAATACCGGCAGCACCCGACATCGCTCAACGCAACCACGCCACCTCGACCGTTGGCGCGCGGTGCTGCCGACAATTGGATACGGCTGCTGCATCAGAGCCGCGAGCGGCGTCAGGCGGGCGAGACAAGGCCGGCCGCATCGCCGGAGGTCCGCGCGCGTCCGCCGATCTCCGTCGTCATGGCGGTTCGGGACGGACGCAGCTACCTGCCGGCGGCGCTGCACTGCATCCGCCGGCAGACCCTGGCGCCGGCGGAGATTGTCGCCGTGGTCGGGCCGTCGACGGACGGAACGCTGGACTTCCTGCAAGCCCAGGATGACGTACGCGTCCTGACGCAGGCCGAAGCCGGCCTTGCCGGCGCGCGCAATCAGGGAGTTGAAGCGGCCCGCAGCGACCTGATCGCATTTCTCGACCACGACGACCTCTGGCACCCCCGCAAGCTTGCGGCGCAAGCTGCCGTCCTCGCGCTCTTCACGCAGCCCGCAACCTGCATCACGAATTTCCGGACTGTGCATGATGCCGATGGCACGGATCCGGCGCAGATCATCGTGCCCCGACATCAAATCCCGAGAATGGGCTGGACGCCGAGCGCCCTGATGGCGCATCGCGACGTCTTCGGGTCAGTCGGCAGGTTCGATCCCGCGCTCGGCATCGGCTGCGATACCGACTGGTTTCGCAGGCTGAGACTCGCCGGCATCCCTTGCGGGGTGGCAACGCCGGTCTTGTTGAACAAGCGGCTGCATGCGCAAAACCTCAGCCGCAGCACGGACCGCAACCGGGCGGCGATGTTCCGGATGATCGAGAAGCATCGGGCGGAGACGCGCGACAAGTAGGTCGATCACGAGGCGGTCTCGGCGAGGTGCGGACCGCATCGCCTGCTCCGTCTCGCTCAAAGTCCGCGAATCGCCGCTCGGGGCGCTCCAAGCCGAACCGCTTCGGCCATCTCATGCCGCGCCTCGTCGACGCGGCCATGACGCATCAGCCAGAGTGCGCTCCAGCTCCGCAGTAGCGGATCGTCCATCACCTCGCGGCGCCAGTGCAGAATCCCGCCTTCGATCTGGAACGCGTCGTCGTCCAGCCCGCTGGCATATTCGGCGAGCTCGTCGGTCTGACCGGCGCGCCAGGCCTTCACCGCCGTTTGCGCCGAGGCTTCGTCCCAGTCCTGCGACATCAGGAAGAGAGCGGCGCCGGACCGCCGCCCGTCGTTTGCCGGCCCGTCCGCCGGCATCAGCCTGGTTTTTGGCGCTTGCGACGCTTCCTGCAAGAGTTCGAGGATTGCAACAGCGTGCTTTTCGGTATTGAAAAGGACCTGCGCGCTTTGTCGCGCGTTGCGCGCGAGCTCCGCGCGCCGTTCGGGGTTGCGGTGGAGATATTCGATGGCCGCGACAAACTCGTCTTCGTTCCGCGCAATGATTCCATTCTTGCCGTCGGTGACAAAGCGGCCCGGCCCGCCATGCGGCAGGATCACCGGCGGGACCCCCGCGAGCATCGCTTCCTGCAGACTCTGGTCGCTGGTGGCATAGGTTCGTTCCGCTAGCGGGTACGCAAAGACGTCCGACGTTTCCAGTATCGAGGCAATGTCCTGGACGAAACCGCAGCACTCGAAGCGCCCCGGCTGCGGCGTCTGCTTCAGTTCCGCCGCCATGGCCGGCTCCAGCGCGCCGCCGCAGACCCTGACCTTCAGTTCCGGAACCGCCACCCGCGCCAGCATCGTCACGAACCGGGGATGCATCTTGCCCCAGTTCGTCGTGCCGACGTAGTCGGCATTGAACCCGTCGTGCGGCTTGGCCACCACACCGCTCACACGCGCATGGTCGGCCAAGGCGGGAATCACGCGCGCTTCCTTGAACTGCGCCGGCAAATAGGCCGGTGGCGGCGCCGTAAACGCCACGTGCGCCGCGCAAGCGAACAGGCGGGTGTTGAAGCGCTGCGGTGCGTGCTCTCCCAAGACCTTCGCCCAGATCACGAAGCGCGCGGACGGGAGGGCACCGGCCAACGTGCGCCAGAGCGCCGGCGTATTGTAGAAATGGACCAGCACGACGTCGGCGCGTTCGACATAACCGGCCACCTGTTCGATGTCGGCCGCACGCTGGATTTCGGCGCCCTCTCGCCGCAGGGCGAAAGCGAGCGGCAGGTAATCTGCGGACGAGAGGGATACAACCGTATGGCGGACGTCGGGCCGGGCGCGGCGGGTCTCCCTGACCAGCGTCAGCAACGAGCGCGTCGGGCCGCCGGGACTGAGAGCGGGCATCAGATGGAGCAGGTTCATTGCGGAGGCGCCTCGGGTCATCAGCCTCAACGACGATCGCAGGCCATCGTTGGGGCTGCGCGCTAGTCGGCGACCAGGGACTCGCCGTTGATCTCGACCGCGCTACCGTGCGGCAGGGTGGCCACGCCAATCGCGGTGCGGGCGTGGCATCCGCGCTCCGGTCCAAAGAGCTCGTAGAACAGATCGGATGCACCGTCGATGACGGCCGGCATGTGATGGTAGTCGGGCGCGGCGTTGACCATGCCGAACAGACGCACGATCTGCGCGATGCGGTCGAGATCGCCGACCTCCTGCTTCAAGGTCGAAAGGATCTTGACCGCGCAAACGCGTGCGATCGCATAGCCCTCCTCGGTGGTCAGGTCGGCACCGAGCTTGCCATGCAGGCGCATGCCCGGAATGGCGAGGCCGAGCACGCCGTGGCCGGACAGATAGATCATGCTGCCGATGCGCGTGCAGCCGCGCCGGTTCGGCTTCGGAAACTTGAACGGCGAGAAGAGGGACAGTCCCATCTTCTCGAGCTTGGCTTCGATCTCACCCATTGCATGATCCCCGTTTTTTTTGTGCGGATGCCCGTATCGGGCGGAATTCATGGCTGGCGCGCCGGACGCGGGCGCCTGACGAGTCGCAACAACAGCGGCAACAGCAGCGGCAGCACGAACGCGATCACCGCCAGCGCGACGAGCACCCGCGCGACGTTGCTCTGCAGGAAAATGCCGGGATTTCCGCCCGACACCGTCATCGCCTGCCGGAATGATTGCTCCATCAGGCCGCCGAGCACCAGCGACAGGACGAGGGGTGCGACCGGGATGTCGGCCTTCTCGAACAGGTAGCCGAGCACGCCGAAGAACAGGATCAGGTAGAGGTCGGTGGTGCTGGAGTTAAGGGCAAAGGCGCCGATTGCGGAGATGACGATGACCAGGGGGAACAGCAGTCCCGACGGCATGTAGAGCATGCGCACGAACAGCCCGACCAGCGGGAGGTTGAGGATCAGCAGCATGGCGTTGCCGACATACATGCTCGCGATCAGGCCTCATACCAGGTCGGGATGCTTGGTGAACAGATTGGGACCGGGCTGGATGCCGTGCATGATCAGCACGCCGCTCAGCACGGCGGTGGTGCCGCCGCCGGGGATGCCGAGCGTCAGCAACGGGATCATCGCCCCGGCGGTGTCGGAATTATTGGCGGCCTCCGGCCCGGCGACGCCCTCGATGGCCCCGCGTCCGAATTCTTCCGGGTTCTTGGAGAACTTCTTCTCGGTGACGTAGCTGAAGAACGACGCGATCGCGCCGCCGGCACCCGGCAATACGCCGACGACGAAGCCGATGATGCTGCCACGCCAGATCGGACCGATCGAGCGGTTCCATTCCTCGCGAGTCAACCAAAGCCGTCCCGAAATTCGCATCGGCGGTGCCCCGTCGCCACGGCACAGGCCTTCCAGCGCCCGCAGCACCTCGGCGACGGCGAACATGCCGACCACGACCGCGACGAAGCCGATGCCGTCGGAGAATTCCGGCACGCCGAACGTGAACCGCGACTGCCCGCTCTGGAGATCGGTGCCGACGGTCGCGAGCATGAGGCCGATGACGGTGGCGAGCAGGCCCTTCGCCGGCGATGAGCCGGTCAGCGACGACACCGAGCTCATCGCCAGCAGCATCAGGCAGAAATATTCGGCCGGGCCGAATTTCAGCGCAAACTCGGTCAGCGGCAGCGAGAACAGCGTAATGCCGATGACGCCGATCGTGCCCGCGATGAAGGAGCCGATCGCTGCGATCGCGAGCGCAGCGCCCGCCCTGCCCTTCTTGGCCATCTCGTAGCCGTCAAGCGACGTCATCACCGACGCGGCCTCGCCCGGCGTGCGGATCAGGATCGAGGTGGTCGAGCCGCCATAGCGCGCACCGTAATAGAGGCCGGCCATCAGGATGATCGCCGACGTCGGGTTCATTCCGTAGGTGATGGGAATGAGCAGCGCGATGCCGGCGGCCGGTCCGATGCCCGGCAGCACGCCGATGATGGTGCCGAGCAGCACGCCGACGAACGTGTAGACCAGATTGATCGGCTGCAGGCAGACCGCAAAACCCTGGAGAAGGTAGGTGATGCTCTCCATCGCGCTACAGCGGCAATATTCCGCGTGCCAGCTCAACTCCGAGGACGCGCGTGAAGACGAGATAGCAGGAGATCGGCAGCAGCAACGAAACCAGCGCGTTCGCAACCGTGCTCCCGCGATTGAAGTACATCGTCATCGCGAACAGATAAGCCGACGACGACAGCACGAATCCCAACGGCTCGAAAAGGAAGAAATAGACGCCGGTGAACGCGACGGTTGCCGCGATGACCCAGTTTGCGTTGGCGGCGGCCAATGCCGGCGCGGCGCCGTCACCCGCATTGTCGGGCGCCGGCGCGGCCGACACCTGTTTACTGCGCCGCGAGACGATCATCTCGGCGATCAGCAGCAGCACGGCGACGATCAGGACCGCCGTCAGCAAGCGAGGAAACGCCTTCGGGCCGAGCGGATCGCCGAACGCGCGGGTCGGCACCTGCTCCGTCATCCAGGCATAGCCGACGATCAGCAGTAAAGCGCAGGCGACGATCACTTTGTCGGTCATGTCGCGCGCTGCTCGATCTCAGGATGAAGCCGGCGCGTCGGAGGCTTCCGGCTCTGTGTTGTTGCGGGTCGCCCACCAGCGCTTCAGCCATCCGGTATTGCCGCCAACCTCGATGAGCTCCCGCAACGACTCCGGGATCGGCGGAAACGCGCGTTCGATGTTGCGCGTGTGATTGATGAACAGCCCGCGCCGGTAATCGATCTCAATATCGTCGCCGGTCTCGCAGATCGCGGTCACGCCTTCGCACGCGCTCATGACCCGCAGGCCGACGCCGACCGCCGCGCGATAGGCCAGGAACGGCATCGATTCGCAGATCAGGCCGAGCCCGAGCGCCTGCATCGCCACAAAGCCGTTCATTTTGGGGCTCATGCCGAAATTCTTGCCGGCAACGATGATGTCGCCGCGCTTGCAGCGCTCGTGGAAGCCTGGCGCGATGTCCTCGAACAGGTGCGGGATGATCTTCTCGGCCTCGACGACGCGCCCCGCCAGCACCCAGCCCGGCACGATGCCGCCGCCGTGGGGCACGTTGTCGCCGAATTTGTGGCAGCGGCCGCGCGTCACCCAGATGTTTTCGCTCACGGTGCTGCCTCGCTGCGGCGCGGAGCGGCGGCGCGGGCATCGACGATCTTGCCCGCGATGGCGGAGGCCGCGACCGTCGCCGGGCTGCCGAGATAGAGCTTCGCGTCCTTGTTGCCGAACTTGCCGGGAAGGTTCGCCGTCGCGGTCGAAATCGAAACCTCGCCGCCGTCGAGCGGCCCGACGACGCCTTCGTTGCAAGGGCCGCAGCCAGCCGGCAGCATGACGGCGCCCGCCTCGACGAAGATCTCCATCAAGCCTTCACGGATCGCCCGTTTGGTGGAATCTTCCGTGCCTGGAGCGATGAACATCCGCACGTGTGGTGCAATCCGCTTGCCGCGCAGCACCTCGGCGGTGACCACCATGTCGTCCCACATACCGGATGCGCAGGAGCCGATGAAGGCGTGGTCGACGCGCGTGCCTGCCACCTCCGACACGTCGATCGCGCGCGAGACATGACCGGGCCGCACCACCTGCGGCTCGATCTCCGACAGATCGATCGACAGCCGCGCCTCGTACTCGGCATCGTCATCGGCATAGATCGGCGTGAACGGGCGCTTAGCGCGCACCTGCGCATAGTCGATGATTGCGGCCGAGGGCGGGAAGAACACGCTGTACGCGCCCATCTCGGTGGGCGAGCTGCACAGCGCAACCCGCGCAGCCATCGAGAACTGGTCGGTCGCACCGGCAAACTCCAGCGCCATGTAATCGAGGTCGCACGCGAACCGGCCGCCGGGCGCGAACTGCTTGGCGAGGAAGAAGCCGATGTCGCGCGGATAGACGCCGAAGCCCGGCGCGCCGCTGACGTCGAGCCGGATCGACTTCGGCACGATCACCCAGTTGGTGCCGGTGGCGAGCACGCGCGAGATCTCGGCCCCCATCCGCAGACCGAACGCGCCGACCGCGCCCGCATTCGTCGCGTGGCGGTCGTTGTCGAAATACATCATGCCCGGCACCACGATGCCGCGCTCGATCGGAAACAGATGGCCGTGCCCGCCGCGTCCGACGTCGTAGAACTGCTCGACGCCCCACTGCGCGGCGGCGGCCCGGTTGAAGGCGCCCATGCGCGCCGCGCCGAGGCTGCCGTAGAGCACCTCGTGATCGCTCACCATGATGACCTTCTCGGGAGCCGCGATGCGGTCGATGCCGATGGAATCGAGCTCCTGCTTTGCACCGATCACGACGTTGTCGTGAATCATGATGGCGTCGGGGATGGGCTCGACCACGTCGCCGGGCCGGACCGAGGCGCAACCGCCGCGTGAAGCCAGCGCTTTTTCGATTGCGGTCATTCCCATCGGGTCAATCCAACGCGTTCCGTCGGGTCAAGGTGTGCGCGACAGTCCACACCCCTTCGTCGTAGCGCCCGGCGATCACTGCTCAAGGGGAACATGCGAGTGTCGCAGCAGCCCGATTGGCATGTCAACTGCATAGCCCGCATGCAAACGGACATCATGCCGCGACAATCTGCTATTGTTGGCGGTGCCGATGCTTGTTTGACTGGGCCTTTGACCTGAATCGCCGATCAAGAAGGGGGGAAATACATGCGTCGCGCTGCCACCTGTTTCATCACTTGCGCCGTTGTCGGTGCTGCAATTTGCTCACCGGCCTCGGCGCAGTGGACGCCGACGAAAAACGTCGAGATCATCTCCGCCGTCGCGGCGGGCGGCGCGCCTGACATCACCGCGCGCAGCGTGCAGCGGATTTTGTCGGAGAAGAAGCTGATTCCGGTCAGCAGTGTGGTCGTGAACCGACCCGGTGGCCAGCAGACGATTGCAATGAACTACCTGGCGCAACGTCCACGCGACGGACACTACATTGCGGTGGCCTCGACGCCGCTGCTCAGCAACTACATCATCGGCGCCTCCACGCAGCACTATCGCGATTTCA
Organism: Xanthobacteraceae bacterium; assembly: GCA_019745775.1. Taxonomy (GTDB): domain Bacteria; phylum Pseudomonadota; class Alphaproteobacteria; order Rhizobiales; family Xanthobacteraceae; genus VAZQ01. The sequence continues at coordinate 74,682 of JAIESR010000011.1, forward strand.
CGCCGTTCCAGCTCCTGTTCTCCGAGTACCTCCTATTGGCGGTCCGGAACGAGTCGCCGATCAAGGACATCCACGACCTGATCGCGCGCATGAAGAAGGACCCGGCTTCGCTGTCGTACGGCGTCGGAACGTCGATCGGCGGCATCGCGCACATCGCCGGCGCGCTCGGCCTCGCGGCTGCCGGCGTCGATATCACGAAGATGAAGGCGGTGGTCTTCAACTCCTCGGCGGACTCCATGACCGCGGTGCTCGGAGGCCACCTCGACGTCTCAATTTCGTTCGTCAACGTGATCTCGCCGATGGTCGAAACCGGCAAGATGCGTCCGCTCGTGGTCACGTCGCCGGAACGGCAGCCCGGGGTGCTGGCGAAAGCGCCGTCGTGGAAGGAGCTCGGCTTCGACGCCGTGGTCCAGAACTGGCGCATGCTGATGGGCCCCAAGGATATGCCGGCGGATCAGCTCGCCTTCTGGAAGAAGACCGCGGCGGCGCTCGTCGAGACGCCCGAGTTCAAGGAAGACCTGCGCAACAATGGCCAGTCGCCGACAACGGTGACCGATATGGGCCCGTTTCTCGCCGAGCAGGAGCGCCAGTTCGCGCTGGTGCTGAAAGCCATCGGCCTGTCGAAGTAGCCCGCCGCGGCTTCGTCCGGTTTTCGCGACCTCTACTCTCTCCGCCGTCATTCCGGGGCGCGCCAAAGGCGCGAGCCCGGAATGACTGCTCACGGCTTGATCCCCATCGCGTCGCAGAACGCCTTGCGCACCTCCGGCGGCTGGCCGAAGCAGTGCCGGAAGCCCTTCAGCCGCGCGTTGAGCAGCGGATGCTTCGGATACTCCTCGAGCGTGATGCCCTCGGTCGAGGTCTGCTTGGTGATGTTCGGCAGCTCGATGCACTTCGCGAGGTTCGCGCTGCGCACCGTGCCTTTCGGCTCGGCGCCCTTGGCGACGGCGTCGAGCTCTTCGAACAGCCGCTTGCGCATCATCGCGATGCCGAGGTCGGAGGCGCCGAGGTTCTCCTTGGTGCGGTCGGCGATGGTGCCCTGCCCGACCCAGGCGATGATGTCCTGGTTGATGACGTGGCTCGAGATCCAGCGGCCGCTCTCGTCCTTGATCGGCGACACCCAGGTCGGCACCTTGTCCTGCACGTAGGGCTCGCGACCCTTCGGCACGCGCATGAAGAACCAGCACACCGACAGCGTGTTCTCGTCGTCGATCGGCACGCGCCACTCGAAGTGGTTGCCGAGATAGAAGCCGTTCGGCCACAGCGTGACGCGGCCGATGGTCCAGACCGGATCGCCGTCCTTCTGCCCTTCGCGCACGCGCTTGTAGACGTGGCCGTATTCGAATTCCTCGAACACCAGCTTGAGGTGCTTCGCCGCATACGGCGCGGTCTGGCCGTTGAGCCGCACGTTCCAGTTCTCGTGCATCCATTCGAAGTGCACGGGGTCGCAGGAGTTCTCCTGGCACTGGAACCAGTTGCAGGGGATGTCGGAGATCACCACCTCGCGGAAGCCGTTCTCCCAGGTGAACGGCTCCCACACCGGCAGCTCGGGCACCGGCTGCGGACCCATATAGGCGAACAGCAGCCCCGCGCATTCCTTCACCGGATAGGCCTTGGCGAGGCAGCGCTCGCGCGCCTTGCCGCGCGGATTCACGGTGTCGTCATAGGGTTGCTCGATCACATTGCCCCGCTGGTCCATCAGCCAGCCGTGATAATTGCAGCGGATGCCGGTCTGCTCGACGAAGCCGTAGGAGAGGTCGGCGCGCCGGTGCGGGCAGTGGCGGTCGATCAGGCCGTAGGTGCCGCCAAGGTCCTTGTAGAGCACGAGGTCCTCGCCGAAGAGCCGCATCGGCTTGATCGGATTGTTGTCGAGCTCGCTCGCGCCGCCGATCGGCTGCCAGTAGCGGCGGAGATAGTCGCCCATCGGCGTGCCCGGGCCGACCTGGGTGAGGATGCGGTTTTTTTCTGCGCTCAACACGACGCGCCTCCTGTTCTTCAAGGCCGTTATCGCGCCGAGTACACCGGCCGGCTCCCTCTCCCCGTTGGGGAGAGGGGTGGGGTGAGGGGGTCTAACTCTCTCGATAGGTTCGAACCCCCTCACCCTAACCCTCTCCCCATCTGAACTCGGGTTTACCCGAGTTCAGCACCAAATCATGGTCGAAGTCGGAAACATCCGACTTCGACGGGAGAGGGGACGCACCGAGTGCTCGGCAAAAAACTAGCTCTCCAATCCCGTCGGGACGTTCTTATTCTCGCTTTCGAGCTTCATGCCGGACGCCAGCGCCATGGTCTCCATCAGCGCGGCGAAGTCCTTCTGGAGATATTCATCGGGGTTCTTCTGCAGCATGGCGGCGCCGAAATGCGACTGCAGGACTTCGCGGGCGGCCGCCGTCACCGGCATCGGCACGTCCCAATCGCGGCCAAGTTCGAGGCCCAGGTCCATGTCCTTACGCAGCAGCTCGGGTGTGAAGGTCGTGGTCCAGTCGAGATTGACCAGCGCCGGCGTCTTGTAGGCGGTGAACATCGAGCCCATCACGGAATTGTTCATGAAGGCGAGGAAGGCGTGGCGCGGCACGCCCATCTTGTTGGCGAGCAACGTGATCTCGATCAGGTTCTCGATCACCACCCCGAGCATGACGTTGTGCGCGATCTTGCAGATGCGCGCGAGCTCGCCCTCGCCGACGTAGGCGACGCCCTGTGGCGCGATCGCCTCCATCATCGGCGTGACCGCCTTGGCGGCGGCATCCGCGCCCGAGAGCACGGCCGAAAGCCGGCCGGCCTTGATCACCTTGGCGTTGCCCGAGATCGGCGCGGCGACGAAATCGGCGCCGAGCTTCTTGAGCTCCTCGCGGATGTCCTTGGAATCCTCGACCGCGATGGTCGAGCAGTCGACGAGGATCTTCGGCAGTTTGCCGTTGCGGCCGGTGATCAGGCCGTTCGGGCCGAAATAGACCTCCTTGAGGTCCGGCCCGGTCGAGACGATCGAGAATACGATATCCATGCCGGCGAGGTCGGACAGCTTGTCGACGATTTTGCCGCCCTTCGCCGCCAGCGGCTCGGCCTTCGCGCGGGTGCGGTTCCAGATCGAGACGTCGTAGCCGGCCTTGAGCAGGCGCTCCGCCATGGCCGAGCCCATGCGGCCCATGCCGATCCAGCCGATTTTCTGAACACTATTCGCCATTTACCGCCTCCTGTTTGGCCCACGGGCGTCAGTCGTAAGCCACCGCCGCCGCCACATCAACCGCGGCATGTTTGCGCCTTCCGACGCATGGCTGGAGGGGTCGCCGGCCACGCCGCCAGTTGTCGACAACGAGCCCTCGTGTCACCATTTAGGGAGGGTGATTTTCATGACTTCGAGCCAGGATGCCGCGCCGCAAATTTAGCTGGGAAAAGCTCTCCGACGAGCAGTTGCTGAAGCGCCGCCTCAGCAGCCTCAGGGTCACGGTCGAAGGCACCTGGCTCGAGGTCTGCGTCGACGCGCTGCACGAGGAGCTCGCGGAGCGCGGCATCAAGCTCAAGCCGCATGTCTGGATTTCCAGCGAGTGGTTCAGCCCGGACGACACGCCCGGCATCGCGATCCCGTTCTATCTCGCGCATCCCCGCCTGATGGCGCTCGAGAAGAAGAAGATGTTCGACGTCGAGGGCGGCACCTGGGCCGAGTGCATGGCGATCCTGCGCCACGAGGCCGGCCATACCATCCAGCATGCCTACCAGCTGCATCGGCGCCGGCGCTGGCAGCAATTGTTCGGCCCGTCCTCCAAGCGCTATCCGCGCTACTACCGCCCCAACCCGAGTAGCCGACACTATGTGCAGCACCTGCGGCTCTGGTATGCGCAGAGCCATCCGGACGAGGATTTCGCCGAGACTTTCGCGGTGTGGCTCAAGCCGCGCTCGAGCTGGCGCGCGCGCTATGCCGGCTGGCCGGCGCTCAAGAAGCTCGAATATGTCGACGAGCTGATGGCGGAGATCGCCGGCAAGCGGCCGCTGCTCAAGACCCGCATCCGGGTCGATCAGATCAGCGAGCTGCGCCAGACGCTCGCCGAGCACTACAAGAAAAAGCAGGCGATGTACGCCTTCGACACGCCCAAGACCTATGACCGCGATCTCTACCGTCTGTTTTCCGCCGAGCCGCGCCACCGCCGGTCCCAGCCGGCTTCAATGTTTATTAGGCGCCACCGTGCCAGAATCAGGAAACTGGTGGCAAAGTGGACAGGGGAAAACCAGCTCACGCTCGATGCGGTGCTTGACGACATGATCGTCCGCTGCCGCGAGCACAATCTGCGCGCGGTCGGTTCCGAGCGACGACTGTTCATGGATTTTACCGTGCTGCTGACCGCCAAGACGATGCACGCGCTGTTCGGCGGATCGCGGCGCAAGTGGATCGCGCTATGAAACGCCTGCGCGTCCTCGTGCTGGTGCATCCGGATCTGGTGCCGCCGGATTCCGCCAAGGGCTTCAGCGACAACGAGATCAACGCGTGGAAGACCGAGTACGACGTGGTGCGCACGCTGCGCGCCGCCGGGCATGAGGTGCGCCCGCTCGGCGTGCACGACGAACTCAAGCCGATCCGCGAGGAGATCGAAGGCTTCAAGCCGCACGTGGTGTTCACGCTGCTCGAGCAATTCCACGGCGAGGTCATCTACGACCAGAACGTGGTGAGCTACCTCGAGCTGATGCGCATCCCCTATACCGGCTGCAACCCGCGCGGCCTGATGCTGGCGCGCGGCAAGGACCTGTCAAAGACGCTGGTGCACTATCACCGCGTTCCGGTGCCGGCCTTCGCGGTGTTTCCGCTGCATCGCAAGGTGAAACGGCCGACGCGGCTCGCGCTGCCGCTGATCGTCAAGAGCCTGAGCGAGGACGCCTCGTGGGGCATCTCGCAGGCGTCCGTCGTCGACACCGACGAGAAGCTCGCCGAGCGCGTCGCCTTCATCCACGAGAAGATCGGCACCGCCGCCATCGCCGAGCAATATATCGAGGGCCGCGAGATCTATGTCGGGGTGCTCGGCAACGATCGGCTGCGGGTGCTGCCGGTGTGGGAATTGAAGTTCGGGAAGATGCCGGAGGATTCCTACGCGATCGCCACCGAGAAAGTGAAGCACGATCCCAATTATCAGAAGCGACTCGGCATCGAGGACGGCCCGGCCAGGGATCTCTCGCCCGAGCTCTACGCGTTGATCCAGCGCATGGCGAAGCGGGTCTACAAGACGCTGCGGCTCGACGGCTATGCCCGTGTCGACTTCCGGCTCTCGACCGACGGCACGCCCTATTTTCTCGAGGTCAATCCCAATCCCGAGATCGCGCTGAACCAGGAATTCGCGAACGCCGCCAAGCACGACGGCATCGCCTATCCCGACCTGCTCCAGCGGATCCTGGCGCTCGGCATCAGCCGCGCCAACGCGCCGGTCTCGGCCTGACGCGTTCGTTGCCACGGCGGCAGCGCGCCCCCTCCCCTTGAAAAGCGTGGCAATCGCATTTGGTCCTTTCAGCGGTGCGGGGGAGGTTGTTGTTGCGCCCTCTCCCCTTGCGGGAGAGGGCAGCCGCAGCGTTGCAACAATGGGGAGTGGGTGAGGGGTATCTCCGCGGACGCATACCCCTCACCCATTCCGTTGCGCAGCGACACCTCGCCGCCCTCTCCCGCAAGGGGAGAGGGCCCAGCCATGCGCGCCGTGGTCGCGGCCAATGCGATAGCCCTGCCTTCAAAAGAGGAGGGTTGGGGTGGGGATCACAGCAGTATCCCGAATGAGCGCAGCGACATCCGACCACCTCGCTATAGCGCCACGATCCTTTGCGGTTGTCGCCTTCCATGGTCATTTCCGGGGCCACCGCGGACAACCGATCGGCGGCTGCCCATACCAAATGCCTAGTCATTCAAGATGATGGGACGATCGCGCGCGATTGTGTAGCAACGCGCAGACAACGGCGCCCGACTTCCGGACACAGGCAAACGCTGTTGCAGGACAGGACTATGGAAATTTTTCACCAAGCAAGAACGACGCTTGCCGTCGCATCATTGTTAACTTCCGTAGCTATCTCTTCCGCACAGGAAAGCTCAAACAGTGCCGGCGCAAGCCACGCCGCACGCATCACGGCAATCTGCGCCGACCGGCATGTTCAGCTTGCCACGCTCATTGAAGATCTTGGCGACGCTCCGAATTTTGCCGGCGACAGGCTATTCAACACGTTGGTCGCCATGACCCATGCATATGGTGTTTGCGCCAGAGGGCACGAGTCCGAAGCGCTGGCGCTTTACGACCAAGCCGTTCTCGACTTGGTATTCCCGGTCAGCCTGGTCCGGTAGCGGCGATGCGCTGGCTGCGTGCACTGATTGCGAGGTGGCGCGCGGCACAGAGGGCCGCCCGCTTGAAGCGCATCCGGCAGATCGCAAGCAAAGGCCTTTCCAGCATCGAGTGACAAACATCGAATTCGAGGGCTTCATGCAACACGCCAGCGACACCATTGGACTTTGGATGCGCAAGCACGCCGGCAGACCACGTGGCGTCGGCTGCCAGCTGGCATTGAGCCTGTGTTTCCTGCTGCTGGCGCCGTCGAGTTCATTCTCCCAGGTCGTGTGCAAACCGTTCTTGTCCATCATGTCGGTGAAGGAAGATCGAACGTATACGTCTACCCTTCAATGGAAGTGGAACGCAACGCTGCGCGCCGACAACACGTACTGCGCCACACGATCGGGAAATTTTGAAGTCGATTTCGTGCGGATCAAGGACAATTCGCCCGATATCCAGTTCACGCAGAAATTTCGATGGAGCCAAGGGCCTTTTTCCATCTCGATGGAGTTGACGTCCGACGAAGCCATTCTCGACTCCCGTATCGGCTTCATCGCGCCCTGCGTGTGCAGGGAAATCGACCAATTGTCCGTCGACTATCGGCCTCGATGAGTCTCGTAGCCGTAGTAACAGTAGCCCGGATGAGCGCGGCGACATCCGGGCCATCAGGCGCCCGGCATGTCGCTAGCACTCATTCGGGCGACAAGAGCATTACTACTTCGCGCCTTTCACGACCTCCTGCGCCTTCCGGAAGCTCTCGATCACCGCGGCGTAGTTCGGCGCCACCAGCGCATAGAGCTTCGCAAGCTCCGCCGCCTCCGGACGGTTCCAGGTGCGGTGCGTTTCCGAAAGCACCGCGTTGGTCGACGTCGGAATGACGCCGGCCTGGATGAAGCGCGCGAGCGTCGTCCGGGAGGCCAGTTCGCTCGGATCACCGGATGCGTCGATCACGGCGTACACCTTGTATCCCGCGGCCTTGGCGTCGAGCGCTGGAAACATCACGCAGACGCTGGTCCACACACCGGCCATGATCAGCGTCTTCTTGCCGGTGGCGCGCACGGCCTTGACGAAGTCCTCGTTGTCCCAGGCATTCACCTCGCCCTTGCGCCCGACATAGACCGCATGCGGCGCATTCTGATGGATCTCCGGCATCAGCGGGCCGTTGGGCCCATTGGGCTCCGATGCGGTGGTGATGACCGGGATCTTCAACAGCGACGCCAGCTTCGCCAGCATCACCGTGTTGGCGCGCAGCTCGGCGACGCTGATGTCCTTGACGGTCTGGAACAGACCCGATTGGTGATCGAGCAGCAGCATCACGCTGTCGGAGGTATCGATCAGCGCCTGGCCGCCACCGGTCGGCAACACGCTTGGCGAGGTTGCCTGGCCGAAGGCGGCAGGATGCGGCGAAACCGCGCCGATCGCCAAAGCCGCGACGAATGCGCACAACGCTTTCTTGAACATGGGATGTCCTTTCGAGGTGCTTTCCGCTAGCTGCGGGGTAATATCTATCTTGGCGTTGAAACACGATTTTGACAGTAGTAACTCCGCGGATACCGTGAGATCGCAGAAAACACGCGCAAAACCGTCCGCTTTGTCCGGTGGCGGCGCGCAGCCCGGCGACGCCGGCTGTCGCGTCGACGACTTCGTAAAATTCCTGGCGCGTGAATGGACTTCTCAGATCATCTGGAAACTGGCGCGCGAAAAGACGATGCGGTTCGGCGCATTGCGGCGCGCATTGCCGGGAGCGGTGTCCGCGCGCGTCTTGTCGAAGCGGCTGAAAGAGCTCGAATCCTGTGGGCTGGTGTCCCGGCGTGACGCCGCCACGCTGCCCCTGCGTGTCGAATACAGCCTGACGACGGACGGACGGCGGCTCGATGCCGCGCTCCGCCGGGGCGAGGCCCTGACCGAGCGCCTGCGGAAGCGCGCTCGCAGGGGGCCGTCAGCGCCGGACTGAAGCGCCGTATCGGCCGGTTGGTTCGGCGCGGGCGGCGCGCCCATTGTCCGCGTCACGCGTCGACGATTTGAGCTAACCCCCGACCCATCGCTCGAGCAGCCGCGCGGTCCAGGCCGCGAGTCCCATGGTCGTGACGATGCGCACGATCTGGAAGCCGGTGATCAGCGCGGCGTCGAGGCCGAGCACCTTGCCGGTGAGCGCCATTTCCGCAATGCCGGCGGGCGCGAGCGCGAGCACCAGCGTCGTCACCGGCAGGCCGAGAACGACGGCATAGAGCGCGGCGAGCAGCGCCAGCATCAGAAGCGCGAACGGCACCGTCACCAGCGACGCCAGCAGCAGGCGCAACAGCCGCGTCAGGAACTCGTGCCGGTACTGCACGCCGATGGTCATGCCGATGGTCACCTGCGCCACCACCAGGATCGAATCCGGCACGCGCCCCGGGATCAGGCCGGCGGCGCCGAGCGCCGCCATCACAAACAGCGAGCCGAGGAACCAGGCGTTCGGCAGCGTGAAGCGGTTGAGGAAGAAGCCGCCGACGAACGACGCCCCCATCAAGGCGATCACCGTGAGCCACGACATCACCTCGCCGTGGGTGACGACATTGCGCGCGCCCGCTTCCGCCAACGCCGTCACCACGAACGGCGCGGCGCAGACGGTGAGCCCCACGCGCATGGTCTGGAGCACCATGATCGGCAGCGGATCGGCGTCGATGCGTTTCGCGATGTTCGCCATCTCGATCACGCCACCCGGCATGGTGGCGAGCGCCGCGGTCTTGGCGTCGATCGAAGGCACGATCCGCATCAGGATCAATGCGCCCACCATCGCGATCGCGATCGAGGCGACCGCGCCGGCGAGGATCGCGGGCAGCAGCGTCAGGATCGTCACGAGGATCGCTGGCGTGAAGGTAGTGCCGACCGCCGCGCCGGTGACGAACTGGCCGGCGGCGCGCAGCTGCCACAGTGATCGTACCGGCACGCCGGCGAGCCCGAGCGCCGCGGTGATCATCAGCGCGCCGGTCATCCACGGCAGCGGGAAGTTCAGGAGCTTGCCGATAGTGCCGCCGGCGAAAGCGACCGCGAAGGTCGCAAGCAGGATGCCGGCGGTGGCGGCGAGATCGGAAAGCGGCGCGCGCGGCGCATCGTGGTCGGGAGACGGCTCGGGCATCGCGGAGTTGGACCATTGCGGACGGTCTCCTGTCCAGCGCGCCATCGCGAATCCGATGGACGAGACCTCGCGCGCGCGTCAGGGGCTGGCGCGCGGGCCGACCTTGCCGCAGCGCGAGCCGCAGGTTCCGCCGGCCCGGGACGCGCCGTCCGAATAGCCGCGCGACTGCGTTTCCATGACGCAGGCCTCGATCAGCTCCTCCTGGCACTGCCGGCAGGCGGATCGCATGCGGGCGGCGACGACGTCGACCCGGCACGCGAGCCCGGTGCACGCCGGCAAGACGTTGTCGCAGTCGCAATCGATGCTGCCGCTGCAGGCGTGGCCGCGGAAGCGCCCGCCCGGCGCCGGCAGGCCGGTCACCTGCCGGATGAATTCGCCGCCCCAGCTGCCGGGGTCGCGCACATAGGGCAGCACGGCATCCGCCGCCGCCTGTCCGATCATGTTGCCGAGCCCGTGCGCGAACATGGCGGCGCCAACCGGACCGGCCAGCGCGGGCACGACCAACGGCAGCGCATTCGCGATGTTGTTGGCGACGAACTGCCCGGTGCTCTGCCGCCCCTCCATGTAGTCGATGGCGTCGTTGAACATCCCAAGCCCGAACGCGATGCCGTTGAGCGCGCCATAGACCATGCCATTGACGCCCGCGGGCATGCCCGGCCGCGCGGCATGGCGGGCATCCTGCACCTCCTGCACGGCATTGCGCGACATGTCGGGCGCGCCAGCGGCGGAGCGGCGCGGCCCGTCCGGCCAGGTGTCGGCTGCCGAGCGCGCGCGCTCGGCCACGCGGCGCGGCCGGTCGCGGGCATCCTCGATGTCCCGCAGCTCGCGATTGGCGTCCGCGACCACGTCGTTGAGGCCGCGTCCCCGGAACACGCCGTAGCGCTTGTCGAACTCCTCCAGCATGTCCGGCAGCATCCGCCGCCACTCCCGGTAGCCGTCCATCCCGCGCAGCTGGTCCATCTGCGCGGCGACGAAGCGCGCGAGCGTGCGCGGCCGGTTGTCCACCCATTGGCCGGCGGTGCGCGGATCGGTGATGTGCTGGAACAGGCGCGCCTCGAACTCCTCGGCGGGCGCCGGCAGCGCGCCATGGCCCTGCCGCCGCAGCGACTCGCGCACGAGATGCGAAAGCTCGTGCACTGTGTTGCCGGTCATGCCCTGGAGCGCGTCGGCGCGCGGCGTGCCCGGACGCGCCGTCAGCCGGTGCGGATACTGATAGACGTTCACGCGGTCCGGTCGCGCCGGATCGAACATCCCGAAGATGGTATGCGGCCGCCAGCCCGCGCCCTGGAATTCCGGCGGCAGCCGGTCGTGTATCACCAGCCGCGCGCGATCGGTATAGAACAGCAGCATCGCCTGCCCGGCCGCCTGCCCGGCCGGACGCCCGACATCGGTCCGCGAGATCTCGTCGAGGTTGGCGAACACGCGGCCGGCGGCGTCGACGTCGCCGAAGGTCCGGCGCGACCCGCCGGGCCGCGGCCGCACCCGCTCCCACATCGTCAGCGACGGCTGATAGGGCTGCGTGCCGGCTTGATCGGCAAAGCGCAGCGGATTGTTGGCGGCGTAGGCGTAGGGGTTGTGGCCGCCGGCGATCCCGGCGGGATCGGGCGCGGTGAAGCGGCCGAGCGCCGGCCGGTAGGCGCGCGCGCCGAAGAAAACCAAGCCGGTTTCGTGATCCTGCAGCGCACCGGTGAAGCCGATCAGGCCGTCGCGCAGCGGCTCTGCCGCCGCGGCCTCGCCCCATGGCGACAGGCTGATGTCGGCGGTGCGCCCGCCGGCGTCGGTCACCGCCAGCGGCGTGCCGAAATCGTCGGCCTGCAGCGTGGCGACGCCATCCGCCCGATGGATGCGCGCGCCGCCGATCGGCACCGGCTGGCGCTCGATCCACGACAGCCGCCGGCCGGTCCCGTCATAGGCGCCGACCAGCGCCATCCCGTCATAGAGATAGCGCACGACGGCATCGCCCTGCCGCCGCTCCACCAGCCGGCCCTCGAAATCGTAGCGATAGTGCACCGGCAGCCGGCCGGCGACCGTGGCGGCAATCACGCGGCCATTGACGTCGTGCTCGAGCCGCAGTTGCGATCCGATCGACTGTAAATTGCCGTCGCGATCGTGGGTGACCGGCGTGCCAGCGATGTCGTCGAGCTGGAACGCCTGGTTGTAGCGCCGCGGCGTGCCGTTGAAGGTGGTGGGATTGCCGGAGCGATCGAACGCGTGCTCCGCCGTGCGGCCGTCGGCGGCGGTCGCGCCGGCGAGCCAGCCGCGCGTATCATAACGAAACTGCGTTGTGCGTCCGCCGGTGGTGACCGCGACGATCTCGCCGGCGGCGTTGCGCGCGATCGAGCGCTCGCTGCGGACCGTGCCTTGCCGGTCAGTCCAGCGCACGCGCGCGACGCGGCCCTCCCCGTCATAGGCGAACGCCGCCGTCGATCCGTCGGCATGAACGATCTGCGACGGCACACCCCGCGGCAGCCAGGCGAACGTCGTCTCGCGGCCGTCCGCGCCCTTGAGGCCGGCGAGCCGTCCGTCGGCGCCATAGCGGTATTCGGTGCGCTCGCCTTCTGGCGAGATCATCGCGATCCGGCGCCCGATCGTGTCGTATTCGTAGCGGATGATGCGGCCGAAGGCGTCGGTGACCGCCAAGAGCTGCCCGGCCTCGTCATAGGCGAAGGCATGCTTGCCGATGGTGTCCGCGACCGCCGTCACGCGGCCGAACCGGTCGTAGCTGAACCGCGCGGCGTCGCGGCCGTCGACGCGCTCGGCCGCGAGCCGTCCCTGCGCGTCGCGCTCGTAGGCGATGGTCGCGCCGCCGGCCTTGCGCACCGCCGCCAGCGCGCCATGGGCATCGTAATCGTACTGCGTCGCCGGTCCGCCGGCGATCGCGAGCCCGGTCTGGCGGTCGTCGCGATCGCGGGTGATGACGATGCGGCGCCCGTCATCGTCCTCCTGGGCGACAAGCACGCCGCCCGCGTTCCACGCGCGCCGCAGCGTGGCGCCGGCCGGATCGGTGGTGGCGACGACGTTGCCGTGCGGGTTGTAGCTGTGCGTCCAGCGCCGGCCGAGCGCGTCGATCTCGGCCGCGGGGTGTTTCGCGCTGCCCTCGTATTCGAACACCGGACGGCCGTTGTGGCCCACGATCCGGCCGGCGGCATCATAGGCGAACCGCGTGACGATGCCGGCATGATCGACCGCGGTGCCGCCGCCGTCGGCATCGTGGCGATAGCGGGTGACGCGGTCGCCATGCGCGACTTCCTGGAGCCGCCCGCGATTGTCGTATTGCCGGGTCTCGACCACGCCGTCGGGATGCACGACGCGCGCGAGGTCGCCGAAGCGGTTGTATTCGAACTGCCACGCCTGCTTGAGCGGGCCGTGCGTAACGGTGCGGCTCGCGAGGCTGCCGTCGGCTCCGTAGGCGTAGTCGACGCGCGCGCCGTCGGGAGCGATCACGGCGTTCAGACGCCCGCTGTGCTGGAAGCGCGTCACCAGGTCGCCCGAGCCTTCCGCGACCAGCCCGCCCTGCTGGTCGTAGGTGAAGTCGCGCCGCACGCCGCGGCTGTCGGTGACCGACGCGACATCGCCGCGTCCGGTGTAGGTGAATGTCGTCGCGGCGCCCGCCGTGCTGGTCATGCGCACCGGGCGGCCGCGCTCGTCACGCTCGATCGACCATTGCCCGCCGCTCGGCATGGTGACGGTGACGGCGCGGTCGTCGCCCGTGTAGGCGAGCCGCACGCGGCGCTCGCCCGCCGCCATTTCGGTCGCGTTGCCGTCCGGGCTGTGCGTGACCGTGGGCGCCGCTTCGCCGCTGCCCGCCGCAGGCGCGGCGGCCATCCCGGCCGCGGTCAGTTCCAGGCGATCGACCCGGCCGCGCGGCCCCGCGATCTCGAGCAGATCGGGACGCGGCATCGACAACGACAGCGAGCGCTCGCCGTCGTCGATGCCGGTGAGCCGGCCGTTCGCGTCATATGCGAAGGCGATGCGACGCCCGCGATCGGTGACGATCGTCGTCACCTTGCCGCGCGCATCGTAGGCGAAGGTCCAGCGGTTGCCGGCATGGTCGACCATCGCCTGGAGACGGCGCGCCGGGTCGTATTCGAACTGCGTGGTCAGCCCGCGCCGGGTCTCGCGCGTGAGCAGGCCGCCGTTGTCGTAGTCGAAGCTCTCGCGCCGGTGGGACGGCGCCTCCCAGTAATCGACATGGCGCGGCAGGCCGTGCCAGCCGTAGGTGATGTGGGTGTCGTGGCCGGAGGGATGCCGCACCGTGAGCAGGCGATTGCCGTGGTCGTACCAGAACCGGGTCTCGGCGCCGAACGGATCGACGCGGCGGACCAGGCGGTCGCCCGCGTCATGCTCCAGGGTCTCACGGCGGCCACCGGGATGGCGCAGCTCGGTGAGCCGCCCGGCATCGTCGAACGTGGCCGGGTGCCGCTCGCCGTCGATATCGAGCGCGGTCGGGTAGCCGCGCTTGTCGACGGCGGGCTTATCGACGGACGGCTGCGGCGCGGGCTTGCCGCCGGGCGCGACGGCGCGCAGGTCGGTGGTCGCGCCGAGCGCGTCGCGGAATTGCATCGCGACGCCCTTGCCGTCGACCTGCAGCGCCGCAGTGCCGCCATCGGGCAGGACGAACCGCATCTCTTGCGGACGGAATTCCACGGCGCTGCGGTTCCCGGCGCCGTCGATATGCGCGAGCACCGCGGGTTGCGCCGGGTCCGCCGGATCGCGCGCGAACTCCCGCGTCGTCTTGCGGCCTTCGGCATCGGTCATTTCGATGCGCGCGAGCCCGGGCTCGCCGCTGACCGTGACGAACGTGCGGATCGGTCCCGGCCCCTGCAGCAGCGTCACCGCGCCGCGCTCGTCGTACACGATAGCGAGCACGCGGAAGTCGGGCGGGCGCACGCCGACCAGCCGCCCCCTGCGGTCGTGGAGCAGCGTGGTGCTGCGCTTGAGCGGGTCGGTGACGCGCTGCAGGCGCCCGGCGCCGTCGTAGTCGTAGCTGGTCTGCCGGCCGAGCGGATCGACCACCGAGCGCACGCGGTCGTTGTCGAGCGCGATCGTAAGCCGGCGCTGCGCGGCATCGCTCACGATCATCTGCCCGGGACGATGCTCGATCGTGACGGCGACCACGCCGCCGCGACGGCGCTCGATCAACCGTCCCTGCGCGTCGAAGGTCTCGCTGTCGCCGGACTGGAAGGTCCGCACATGGCCGCCGCCGCGCGCGGTCACGGTCGTGTCGGCGCGGCCCTGGCGGGCCCGGTAGACGTCCCCGGCACGCGCGTAACTCGAACGGGTGCCGTCGGCCTCCGCGATCTCGATCGCCCCCGGCCCGGTCACCGCGAGCGACACGCCGTAGGTCCACTGCCAGCCCGGACCGAAACCCTTCTGCTGCGGGAAATCGCTGCGGTAGGTCCGCTCGATCGTCAGCGGTTCGCGCGGCGCCGCGATCCCGACGTCGCGAAAGCGCACCACCGCCGCGCCGCTGAAATCGACCAGCCGTTCGTGGAAGGACGCCGGATCGTCCATGCCGGCGGGAAGCGGCGACGGCTTGCCGGACGGCACCGCCTCCGACGCCAGCGCCGCCCCGCTGAGGAGCAGCGCCAGCATCCCGGCTACGGCGCGCTGGAGACGTCCTGCCATCATCGCAACAACTCCGTCGGCCTTCGCTAGCGCGGAATGATTTGACGTTGACGCGGCCGCGTCATCGCGAGCGCTGCGAAGCAATCCAGCTCGTTGAGAAAGCTGGATTGCTTCGTCGCTTGCGCTCCTCGCAATGACGCCTCGCAATGACAACTCCAGGTGATTCAATGTGACCCCGTCGTGCTTTGGTGGACCGCTAGGGACCGATCACCTCGAGTTCGGACAGGTGCCGGGCCGGCAATTTGTCCGACGGGTCGAGCATATGGGCGGCGATGAGCGCCGCGATGGCTTCATCCCGGCGGTTCAGGCTGCGCAGGGCGGCGCCGTAGTTGGTCCAGACCGTGGAGCGGTCGGCCCGTTCCGGCAGCACTTTCAGCATGTCGGCGTGCGCCTCGCGGTGCTGGCTCAGGGCGTAGTAGGCGTACGCGCGCTGGAAGTAGCATTCGACAAAATGCGCGGCGAGCTCGATGCAGCGCGTCAGCGGCTGCAGCGCAGGCTTGTACTGCTTGAGCCGGTTGTGACCCAGGCCTCGATAGTAGTGGCCCTGGAAATTGTTCGGATCGGCGCGGATCGCGGCCGCTGCATCCTGGAACGCGGCGGAGATTTGGTTGAGGAATTCCATGCGCAGGCGCGCCCGGCGCACATAGGCCTGCGCCAGTTCCCGATTCGGGAGCTTGAGCTTCGCGATCGCGTCGCTCAGGACCTTGTCCGCCTCCTGGTAGCTCTTGGCGGCTTCGAGCTGCTGCACGGATTTCAGTGTTGCCGGCCAATCCGCCTGCGCATCCGCAATCGCAGCCAGGGTAACGACGACGAGGGCAATAACGCGCAGACGCATCGGTCCCCCTGGGGGTCGCGATCAACAAACCAATGTACAAGTCTAACACGGCATCCGGCCGGTTCAACACGGGTTGCCCGTGGCGCCGCCAACGCCGATCGACTGCTTTACGCGCGCAGGCTCACGCATCAGGATGGCCCTGTGCACCATCCGGGAGACCGCCATGACCGACCCGCTCGCCCCCAGGAAGCCGTTTGCCGCGCCGGTGGTCGACCGGCTGGCGGTGCGGGTCGTGGTCGACTCGCGCTACGAGCGGTTCCTGCCCAACCACACCCATCCGTTCGTCGGCATCGAGCATGTCGGGCAGGTGCCGCGCCGGCAGATGACCTCGCTCGCCTGCGAATGGGGGCTGTCGCTGCATCTGCAATCCACGCGCGGCGGCGCGAGCGCGCAGTACATGCTCGACTTCGGCTACACGCCGGAGATCGTGCTGCGTAACGCCGATCTGCTCGACATCGATCCGGCCCGCATTGACGGGCTGATCCTCAGCCACGCCCACCGCGACCACTTCGGCGGCATGACCGGCTTCATCATGCAGCACCGCGCCCGCATGCGCGGCGACCTCTGCTTCTACAACGGCGGCGAGGAGGGCTTCCGCGAAAAATTCCTCGGCAAGCCCGACGACGCGATCTCCTGGGGCAAGGTCGACCGCACCATGCTGACTGCGCAGTTCGTCACGCCGGTGTGCTGCCATGAGCCGCACGACCTCGCGTCGCACGCCTTCACCACCGGATTCATTCCGCGCCATTCGTTCGAGGAGGTGAGCGGCGGCTCGATGGTCTACGAATACGACCACTTCACCGAGACCGAGCGGCGCGGCAAGCTGCTCAAGGACACCCATCCCGACGAGCACGCCACCTGCTACGTCGTGCAGGGCCGCGGGCTGGTGGTCATCTCATCGTGCGGCCATGTCGGGCTGATCAACACCATCCGGCAGGCGATGGCGGTATCGGGCGTGTCGAAGCTGCACGCCGTGATCGGCGGCTTCCACCTCGTCACCGCGCCGGCGGAATATATCGAGCGCACCGTCACCGAGCTCGCCGCGCTCGCGCCCGACGTGGTGATCCCGATGCACTGCTCGGGCGCCGACTTCATCGACGCGATGCGCCGGCGCATGCCCGACGCGCTGGTGACCACCAACGTCGGCACGCGGTTCACGTTCGGGGCGTAGCACCGCAGCCGCTCACCGGCCCCGCGCAGCACGACCATCGTGATGGCGCCCTCTCCGCTTGCGGTACGGCAATCGTATTTTTCCGCGAGCGCGGCGCGCATGACTGCGCCCTCTCCCACCGAACTCGGGCTTGCCCGAGTTCGGCATATGAAGGTCGCTCGAAGTCGGAAACATCCGACTTCGAGTGTGGGGAGAGGGCAAGAGGGTCTTTCCGACGAGTCGCGATGGGGTGAGGGGTCTTTGTCAAATGGCACCTTCAAGCGCACCGGCAAACCCCTCACCCCTTCTTTGCGCTGAACCACCGGGCAGCCCTCTCCCCACAAGGGGGAGAGGGCACGATAATGACCGCCCCGCACCGCTGTAAGGACCAAATGCGATAGCCCTGCCCTTTGCCCGGCGCCACGGCGCTTGATTATCTCTGGCATAGGCCCAAAGCTTGCCGATGCTGCGCCGCACTGGAGTTCGCCATGGGGTATCGCCTGCTCGCCCTCGCCTTGCTCCTCGCCCCCGCCCCGGCCGTGGCCGAGGTCGCGGAGCGGGTGACCGCGCTCGCGCCGGCGGGGCTGGTGCTGGTGGTGGACGCGCAGGGCAAGGAGGTGGTGGCGCAGAACGTCGATGAGCCGTTCGTCCCGGCCTCGGTCACCAAGATCGTGACCGCCTGGCTGGCGATGGCGGTGCTCGGCGGCGACTATCGGTTCCAGACCCGCTTCTACCTCGACGACAAGCGCGTGCTCTACGTGCGCGGCGGCGGCGATCCGTTCCTGATTTCGGAGGAGCTGGCGTCGCTCGCGACAGGGCTGGTCGCCGCGGTCGGCAAGGCGCCGATCACCGGCATCGTGCTGGACGGCAGCTACTACCCCGCGACGCTGCGCATCCCGGGCATCGAGGACACCGATGAAGCCTACAACGCGCTGAATTCCGCGCTGGCGGTGAACTTCAACACCATCAACGCCGTGCGCCGGGGCAGCAACGTGCGCTCCGCCGAGAAGCAGACCCCGATCACCCCGCTCGCCGTCGCCCAGTTCCGGTTGCGCGGCCGGGAGGGAAGCGGCCGCATCAGCCTGAGCCAGGAACCCGCGGTGAGCCTGCAATATGCCGGCGAGCTGATCGCCGCATTCTTCGAGCGGGCGGGCGGCAGCGTGGAGGGCGAGATCGCGACCGGCACCGTGCCCGCGAAACTGGAGCCGGTCTACGTTCACCGGCAGTCGCGGCCGCTCTCGCAAATCCTCGTCGCGCTGCTGCGCGCCTCGAACAACTACATCGCCAACCAGGTCTTCCTGGAGATCGGCGGCCACCGGCTGGGCGGGCCGGTCAGCCTCGAGAAGTCGCTCAAGGTCGCGAACGGGATGCTCGCCGCGCACGGCCTGGCCGAGGCTATCCATCTCGTCGAGGGCTCGGGCATCAGCCGCGACAACCGCTTCACCGCCCGCGGCCTCGCCAGCGTGCTGGCGCTGTTCGCCCCCCACGCCGACCTGCTGCGCGGCTATGACGGCGCCATGGCCAAGACCGGGACCATGGACGGCGTGCGCACGCTCGCGGGCTATGCCGATACGAAGAACAACGGCCGGGTCCGTTTCGTGATCGCGCTCAAGAGCAACGACGAGATGCGCTTCCGGCTGCTCAAGACGATTGCGTCGGGGCTGTAGGGTGCGGAATTCGTTGCGCCAGCCGCCCTGGCGCCCGATGTGAACGCGCATGTGCGCGAGCGCGCTCCGTGGCGCCCAAAAAAGCTGTTCATAGCCTGCGCATGGCGACGGCACGACAACATCGATTGCATCGCGCGAAGTCGGTCTCGCGGGCGCCGCTATCACACGCCGTATGCACATTGCGCCGAAATAATTTGACGATCGCTTGCGCATGCCTATCGTCGTGGCGTCCCGCTCATCGCGAGCGCCGTTCGGGCACGTGCGAACGCGCCCACGTCACGTCGAAGGGCACACAGTGGTAAGAGCCGTAAGAATGTAAGTTTCGAACCTAAGCCGATGATCGATTTCAGGAAAATATCTTACACCTCAATCTTACACCCTGCATCGGCGGTGAAAGAAGAAGCCGCTGGCAAACCTCGGAGGCCGATGCTCGCGAGACGGATGATGCGCGCTCGCTCTATCCCCGTCATCCTGAGGCGCCCGCGCGAAGCGCGGGCCTCGAAGGACGACGGATCAAGGCCTCGCTTGCCGCCCCCGCCGAAGCCCCCTACCCTCGCTCCGGCTGCCAAGCGGATACGCGCATGACAGACGCCGTCTCCACCGTTGACGTCCGCACCGCCGCGGTTTCGCGTGGTGAAAGCCGTATCCGTGCCGCCGCGCGCGTCGCGTTTCCGTTCCTGGTGGTCGGCGCGATGTGGGAGATCACCGCGCATGCCGGCGTGTTCCCGGCGCGGCTGTTCCCGACGCTGGAAGAGATCGCCGCCGCGTTCTGGCGCCTCACCGTCGCGGGCATCCTGCCGCGCCACGTCTCGGAGACCCTGCTGCGCCTCGCCGCCGGCTTCGTGCTCGCGGGCGCGATCGGTGTCGCCGTCGGCATCGCCATGGGGCGCTCGAAGCGCGCCGAGGATTATCTCCTGCCGCTGGTCTCCATCGGCGCGCCGATCCCCGGCATCGCCTATGCGCCGCTGTTCATGCTGTGGTTCGGGCTCGGCAATTTCTCCGCCATCCTGCTGGTCGGCTTCGTCTCCGCCTTCCCGGTCATCTTCAACACCTGGACCGGCGTGAAGGCGGTGAAAGAAATATGGGTGCGCTCGGCGCTGGTGATGGGCGCCGACCAGCGCCGGCTGTTCCGGCACGTCATCCTGCCGGGCTCGCTGCCTTACATCCTGACCGGCCTGCGGCTCGGCCTCGCGCAGGCGTGGCGCATCCTGGTGGTGGTGGAGCTGCTCGCCGCCGTGCCGTGGGGCCTCGGCTGGCTGATCTTCGGCGCGCGCGAGTTCCTCAACACCGACGTGATGCTCGCGGGGGTCGCCGTCATCGGCATCATCGGGCTCGCGCTCGAGAAGCTCGTGTTCGAGAAGCTCGAACGCTACACCGTGGTGCGCTGGGGGATGATGCAGTCATGATCTCATCGCTCCCGGTCTCCGAGCGCACCCGCTCGATCCTGCGCGGCGCCATCGCGATCCTCGCCGTGCTCGCCTGCTACGAGGCGACCGCGCGCTCCGGCTATTTCGCGCCCGCGCTGCTGCCGCCGCTCGGCAAGGTCGCGCAGACGTTGTGGACGCTCACCCTCGACGGCACGCTGCTGCACCATTCGGCGATGACGCTCTACCGCATGTTGTGCGGCTTCGGCCTCGCGGTCGTGGTCGGCATCCCGCTCGGCATCATGATGGGCCGCTTCCGCCCGGTCGAGAATTTCTTCATGCCGCTCGCGTCGGCGTTCATGCCGATCCCGTCGCTCGCCTGGGTGCCGGTGTTCATCCTTTGGTTCGGGCTCGGCAACACGGTGTCGATCCTGATCGTGTTCTACGCGGCGCTGTTCCCGATGATGCTCAATGCCTGGTCGGGCGTGCGCTCGGTCAACCAGCTCTGGCTGCGCGCCGCCGGCGCCATGGGCGCGAACGAGCATGCGATGTTCTGGAAGGTGATCCTGCCGGGCGCGTCGCCGTTCATCATCACCGGTCTGCGGCAGGCGTTCCTGCGCGCCTGGATCGCGGTGGTCGGCGCCGAGATGCTCGCTTCGTCGGACTGGGGCCTCGGCTGGGTGATCTACGACGCCAAGGAATTCCTCAACGCCTCGGTGATGCTGGCGGCGCTGGTGGTGATCGGCTTCCTCGGCTTCGTGTTCGAGCGGCTGGTGTTCGGCTCGATCGAACGCGCCACCGTGCAGCGCTGGGGCATGGTGCGGGCGGCGAAGGCATGATGCGAACGAGGGCCTTCATGCGGTTGCATTTCATCGCCAGAAAGGAACGAATCGCGTATTATCGGCATATTAAGGACGACTGTCCGGAAACCGCCGTCCGTTGCCCGTCCTCGCCGGATGCGGCTAAACTAGCCGGACTATATGGTGGCGTGTGATGATCTCGTTGATGCCTGTGTGTCGTGTGACGTGCATCCGCAAAGGTGAAGCCGGAGCATCGACCGCGCCATGACCGAACCCGAACACCGCACCGAAGCGCGCATCATTCCGTTGCGATTGATCGGACGCGCGACGCTGCGCTCCGCCGAAGCGGCGGTGCTGTTCCGCACCGGCACCCGCACCATCCGCCCGGTCGAAGCGCTGCTGCTGTCGCCGATCCTCATTCCAATCACGGTGATCGTGCTGCTGCTGCTGCTGGCCTGGTTCGTGCTGTGGCTGTTGGCCGTCGGCTCGCTCGTGACCGTCAACCTGATCCGCGACCTGACCAGCGCGGTGGTCTGGCGCCTCAACGGCGCAGTGCTGCGCGCACCTTGACCGCGGCCCGATCGGATTCCACCCTGCCGTCGTGGCCCGGCTGCAGGCGATCTATCATATCCGTTGCGACGCCAGATCGATCGACGCGCGCGCGCAGGCGATCGCGGTCGAGCAGAGCGTCGAGATGCCGGTCACGGCGATCGACGACAGAGCGGTGTTGGCGGAGATCGTCGGGCGCGTCGAGGACGTGCGCGAGATCGGCGGCGGATTGTTCGAGGCGCGCATCTCGTTGTCGGCGGCAACGGTCGGGCGCGACGCCGGGCAGCTCCTCAACATGCTGTTCGGCAACACCTCCCTTCATGACGACGTCACGCTGCACGACGCCGAGATCCCGGGCGAGCTTGCGGCGGTGTTCGGCGGTCCGCGCCACGGCCTCGACGGGTTGCGCCGGCGCGCCGGCGCCGGCCGGCGCGCGCTGACCTGCGCCGCGATCAAGCCGCAGGGCCTGCCACCCGCGAAGCTCGCCGACATCGCGCGGGCCTTCACCGCCGGCGGCATCGACTACATCAAGGACGATCACGGCCTCGCCGACCAAAGCTATTCGCCGTTCAGGGAGCGCGTCGCGGCGATCGCGACGACGCTCGCCGACGCCAAGTCGCGCTACGTGCCGAGCATCACCGGCGATCTCGACGCCATGCGCAGGCAAATCGCGATCGTGCGCGATGCCGGCATCGACACGGTAATGGTGGCGCCGATGGTGTCGGGCGTGTCGAGCTTCCACCGCCTCGTCGCCGACAATCCCGACATGGCGTTCCTCGCGCATCCCTCGCTCGCGGGCGCGGCGCGGATCGCGCCGCCGTTCCATTTCGGCGGGCTGTTTCGGATGCTCGGCGCCGACGCGGTGATCTTCCCCCATCACGGCGGGCGCTTCGGCTATTCGGCGGCGACCTGCAAGGCCATCGCCGAACGCGCGCGCAACGCCCGCAACGGCCTCAAGCCATGCGTGCCGGTGCTGGCCGGCGGCATGAGCCGCGAACGCGTCGGCGAAATCCTTGAATTCTACGGCGCGGACATCATGTTGCTGATCGGCGGCGCGCTGCTCGAAGCGCGCGAGCACCTGACGCAAGCCGCTACCGCCTTTGTTGATGCGGTGCACGACTGGAAACCGATATGACCGACCGCCCGATCCATCGCAAGGCGACGCCCGACTACCGGTGGGACAAGGTCGACCTCCTCCCCTACAAGGAGGACGGCAGCGCGCCGTTCAAATCCATCACCCGGCAGACGCTGTTCGCCGACCCCGCGCTCGCCGGCGAACTGCGCTATTTCGAGATGGCCGATGGCGGCTTCTCGACGCTCGAGCGCCACCAGCACATGCATGCGGTGCTGATCCTGCGCGGGCGCGGCCACTGTCTCGTCGGCGACGACGTGCGCGCGATCGAGCCCCGCGACCTCATCACCATTCCGCCGATGACCTGGCACCAGTTCCGCGCCACCGGGGGCGAGCCGCTGGGCTTCCTCTGCATGGTGAATGCCGCGCGCGACAAGCCGCAGCTTCCCACCGCCGCCGACCTCGCGCGGCTCAAGGCCGACCCGAAGATCGCGGCATTCTTGGAATCGTAGGTGCGGGCGTGAGCCTAAGCGTGGCCGTTGGCGCGCCTGCGGGCGAGGCGCTGCTTGCGCCGCTTGGCGGCCGCGCGTTTCCTGGCGCGTTCTTCCGCGCGCTTGCGCTTGCAGCCCAGGCAACGACAGCCATGCGGCTTGATGAAGGTATCGAAATAGTCCTTGCCGTAGTTGTAGGTGATCTCGTCGCCGGGGTGGATGGTCCTTATCGCCGCGATGAAGACCTTGTGCTTGCGCACATCGGCCTCGGCGTTCGGCTTGCAGGAGTGGTTGATATAGCGCGCAATATTGCCGCGGCCGGAGCCGTCGATGGTCCAGCGGGCGTTGACCTCGAACAGATATTTGGTCCAGAGCTCGTCGGCGCGCTTGTTGGTAATCAACGGCCCCGTGTAGTAGGCGATGAACTCGCCTCGCTTGACTGGCTTCGACGCGAACAGGCCGAGACCGGCTCTGGAGCGGCCAACGCGGAAGCGATTACGCCACGGCGGGCTTCGTTTGGGCAGTATCAGTCGCTTGGGCACGAGACTAACGTGTATTTCCAATGCAGCGTGATGTGACAGTGACGCCGGACTTAACAACGGGCATACGGCGAGACGGTTCCTTAGATGAACGACAGGCCGCTTCAATAAGGCAGCAATCCGGATTCGCAAGAGCCGAGACGATGATTTCAACATTGCGCGCGTATGGCAGCTTGCCCAGTCGATGAGCACCGCAGCGAACCAGTACGATGTCGTGATTGTCGGTGCGGGCCATAACGGGCTCACCTGCGCCGCCTACCTCGGCATGGCCGGGCTGAAGGTGAAGATGGTCGAGCGCCGGCCGATCGTCGGCGGCGCGGCGGTAACCGAGGAATTCTACCCGGGCTTCCGCAATTCGATCGCCGCCTACACCGTGAGCCTGCTCAACCCGAAGGTCATGGCCGACCTCAAGCTCCATGAGCATGGGCTGAACATCGTCGAGCGCCGCGCGCAGAACTTCCTGCCGGCGCCCGACGGCCGCTACATCCTATCGGGCGAAGGCCGGACGGCCGCGGAGATCGCCAAGCTCAGCCCGCGCGACGCCGCGCGTTACGAAGCTTTCGACCGCGAGATCGACATGGCGGTCGACGTGCTGCGCGAGCTGGTGCTCAAGGCGCCGCCGAACCTGGCGCATGGCTTCGCCGGCCTCGGCGAACTGATCAAGGCAGGTTCGCTTGGCCGCAAGCTTCGCCACCTGCCCGACGCCGACCTGCGCACGCTCTACAGCCTGTTAACCCGCTCCGCCGGCGAGCATCTCGACAGCGTGTTCGAGAACGACCTGGTGAAGGCGCTCTATGGTTTCGACGCGGTGGTGGGCTTCTACGGCAGCCCGTACACGCCGGGCACCGGCTACGTGCTCCTTCACCACGCCTTCGGCGAAGTGAACGGCAAGCGCCGGGTCTGGGGCCACGCGATCGGCGGCATGGGCGCGATCAGTGACGCCATGGCCAAGGCGGCGGCGAGCCACGGCGCCGAGATCGAGACCAATGCGCCAGCGCGCGAATTGCTGATCGAAGGCGGCCACGCTTGCGGCGTGGTGCTCGCCGACGGCCGCGTGATCCGCGCCAAGGCGGTGGCGATCAACGCCAATCTCAAGCTGTTCTACACCTCGATGGTGCCGGACGGCGCGCTCGATCCCGAATTCCTGCGCCGCATGCAGGCATTTCGCTGCGGCTCCGGCACATTCCGCATGAACCTCGCGCTTTCGGAATTGCCGAGCTTCACGGCGCTGCCGGGGCACACGCTCGCGGATCATCACACCGCCGGGATCGTGATCGGCCCGAGCCTCGGCTACATGGACCGTGCCTACGATGATGCGCGCCGGCGCGGCTGGAGCCAGGCGCCGATCGTCGAGCTGGTCATCCCCTCGACGCTGGACGACACGCTGGCGCCGAAGGGCGCGCAGGTCGCGACCCTGTTCTGCCAGCACGTCGCGCCGGAGCTTCCCGACGGCCGCTCCTGGGACGACCATCGCGACGCGGTCGCCGACCTGATGATCGCAACCGTCGACGAATACGCGCCGGGCTTCAAGGCGAGCGTCATCGGGCGCCAGGCGCTCACGCCGCTCGACCTCGAACGCACCTTCGGCCTCCTCGGCGGCGACATCTCGCATGGCTCGATGTCGCTCGATCAGCTGTTCTGGGCGCGGCCCATGCTGGGTTACGCCGACTACCGCGGGCCGGTGCCCGGGCTCTATCATTGCGGCGCCGGCACGCATCCCGGCGGCGGCGTCACCGGCGCGCCCGGACACAATGCCGCGCAGGCGATCCTCGCCGACCGGCGCTGGCGCGCGCCGTGGCGTCGATAGGAGCCTTGGCAGCGCCAAGACAGCCGTGGCAGCATCCCGGCCCAACCGAGGGAGGAACGCCATGCGGACCGACGCGGCCAAGACGATCGAAGATCGCATCCGCGCCATCGAGGATCGCCTGGAGATCTACAATCTGATCGCCAGCCATCCGCCGAGCGCCGACACCGGCGCGCAGCCCTACATCCAATCGATCTTCCTCGAAGACAGCGTGCTCGATCTCGGCGGCGCCAAGCGCGCCGACGGCGGCGCCGCGATCTCGCACATCGTGACGCGGCCCGAGCACAGCGCGGCGATCAAGGGCGGCCTCGCGCATTTTGCCGGCCTGCCCCATGTGGTGGTCGACGGCGACCGCGCGGTGGTCACGTCCTACCTGCAAATCCTCGCGCCACATCCGACCGCCGACGAGATCGAGGTGTCGGGCCACGGGGCTTCACGCGGCTATCGAGTCCATCGCGTCGGCGCCAACCGCTGGGAGCTCGAGCGCACGCCGAGGGGCTGGAAGATCAGGCGGCGCACCTACCGCACGCTCGACGGCTCCGAGCCTGCACTCGATATCCTGCGGCAGGCGGTGAAGCCGCCGTCCGACGCAACCGCCAACGCCTGACGCCACGCATCAGCAAATGCCCCACATCGAAGTCCGCGACGTCTCGCTTGCCTATGACACGCCCGCCGGCCGGGTGGTGGGCGTCGAACGCGCGAGCTTCGACATCGAGCAGTCGCAGTTCCTCTGTCTGGTGGGGCCGTCCGGGTGCGGCAAGACGACGCTGCTCAACATCATCGCCGGCTTCCTGACACCGACCGGCGGCGAGATTCGCATCGACGGCAAACCGGTCACCGGCCACGGCCAGGATCGCGGCGTGGTGTTTCAGGATTTCGCGCAGTTGTTCCCGTGGCGCACGGCGCTGGGCAATGTCGCCTTCGGTCTCGAGATGAAGGGCATCTCGAAGGCCGAGCGCGATGAGATCGCGCTCAAGCAGTTGAAGCTCGTGAAGCTCGAGAAATTCGCGCAGTCCTATCCGCATCATCTCTCCGGCGGCATGCAGCAGCGGGTCGCCATTGCGCGCGCGCTCGCCTACAATCCGGCGGTGCTGCTGATGGACGAGCCGTTCGCGGCGCTCGATGCGCTCACCCGCGATGCCATGCAGCAACTGCTCGCCGAGGTCTGGCGGGAGACGCGCAAGACGGTGATCTACGTGACCCACAACGTCGCCGAAGCGGTGTACCTCGCGGATCGGGTGATCGTGATGAGCCCGCATCCCGGCACGGTGAAGACCGAGGTCGCGATCCCGCTCAAGCGGCCGCGCGATCCGCTGAGCGTTGAATTTTTGGACTACCAGAAATTACTGCTGCGTCATCTCGGACAAGAGACGCCACAAGAAACGCCGCAACCAACACCCGCTGCCTAGCAGCTGGTAACGACAACAAGGCCGGACTCAAATTCGGCCACCAGGGAAGGACAATTGAATGCGAATTGATCGCACTGCGCTGTTGTTTGCTTTCGGCCTCGCACTCGTTGCGACCGCTGCCGATGCGCAGACCTATGCCCAGCGCCCAGTGCGGCTGATCGTCGGCTTCGGTGCCGGCGGGCCGACCGACATCCCTGCCCGCTTCATTGCCGACAAGCTCGGCACCATCCTCAAGCAGCGCGTCGTGGTCGAGAACAAGCCGGGTGCGGCGGGGATGCTCGCGACCCGCGATGCCATCGCACAGCCGGCCGACGGTCACACGTTGTTGCTCTGCACGCATTTCGAGTCGATCAATACCGCTGCCTACCGCAACCCGCAGTTCCGGCTGGGCGACCTCGCGCCGATCTCGCTGATCGCGAAATACTACTACGGCATCGCGATGAGCAACGCGGTGCCGGTCAACGACATCGACGGCTTCATCGCGCATGCCAAAGCCAATCCCGGCGCCATCAGCTATGCGACGCTCGGCGCCGCCTCGGCGCAGGAGATCTTCGTGCGCCAGCTCGAGCGTCTCGCCGGCATTTCACTCAATCGGGTCCCTTTTCGCACCGGCCCGCAGGTGATGCCGGACCTGATCGCCGGGCGCGTGCACATCTACGTCTCGCCGACGCTCGCGGTGCTGCCGCTGCACGACACCAAGGAGCTCAAGGTGATCGGCATCACCAGCACGCAGCGGCTGCCGACCGCGAAGGATATCCCTACGTTGGCGGAGAAGAAGATTCCGTTCGTGCGGTTCGGCTGGCTCGGCATCTGCGCGCGCGAGGGAACGCCGCAACCGATCGTCGCGGAGCTCAATCGTCACATCGCCTCGATCGTCGCCATGCCCGACTATCGGCAGATGATCGAGAAAGGTGGCTCGATCCCGGAGGCGTCGACACCGGCTGAGCTCGGCAAGATCATCATCCAGACCCGCGAAGAGGTCGCCTCGACCATCCAGGAATTCGGACTGCAACAGGATTAACCGAGCATGATCCCGAAAAGTGGGAACCGGTTTTCGGATAAGATCATGCTCCACGAAGGATGGAGGAACCGACCATGACGAATAGGACCATCACGCGTCGGCACTATCTCGCCGCCACCGGCGCAAGCGCGCTGGCGCTCGGACTCGGCGCGGAGCCTGCGTCCGCCCAACTCGCGACCGTGCGTCAGGGCTACCAGACCAACATCTGGGGCATGCCGACCTATTACCTCATGCGTTCGGGCGCGCTCGAAAAGCGCGGCGTGAAGTTTCAGGAATTCGCGGTGCCGTCCGGCAACCTCACCATGCAGCAGATGGTGGGCCGCCAGGTCGATCTCGGCACCTATGCCGGACAGTCGTTCCTGATCGGCCACGACAAGGGCGGCCTCGTCGCGATCGCGCTGATCGAATATGTCGGCAAGACCGCGCAGGTGGTGACCCGCAAGGACCTGAACCTCAAATCCGTCGCCGACCTGAAAGGCAAGAAGGTCGCCAACCAGGTGGGATCGTCGGTCGGCAACGTGTTCGTCGACACCATCGGACCGAAATTCGGCGTGCGCAAATCCGACTTCCAGGAAGTGCGCATGAACGTCAACGACATGATCGCCGCGATGGCGGCGAAGACGGTCGACGCCATGGTCAATGTCGAGCCCTACAACGCGATCGCCGTCGCCGACGGCATCGGCGATTCGATCATCGATTTCTCCGGCTTCGACCGCATGCCCGTTCTCATGGCGGCGACGCCGGATTTCGTCGCCAAGCATCCGGAGACGGTCGTCGCCTATCTCAAGGCCTGGCAGGACGTAGCGGCCGAGTTCAAGAGCAACCCAACCAAGGTGGCGGACGTGATCTATTCGTTCTTCACCGGCAAGGGCTACAAGCTCTCCAAGGACACGTTCCAGAAGGCGCTGGCGCGCGTGGAGGTCAGCCCCGGCTTCCCGGGCGACCTCCAGAAATACCTGCAAGGCGAGGCGGAAATCCTCCTGCGCGAGAAGAAGATCGACGCCATGCCGGACTGGAAGAAGGCGTTGCGCCCGGATTTCTGGGCCAAAGCCAGCAGCTAGGCGTCCAGGACAAGTCACCCTCGAGCGACGGGCCGGCGCCGCAGCGCCGGCCTTTCCACGACCGGTGGAAACGCGCTACACCCTGCCCGCCCAATTGGAGGAAAGCAGTCCATGTCCGTCACCGAGAGTCCGCTGCAAGGGTCCGCTTACGATCCGGTCGCCTGGAATTTCAAGCTCATCGCCCAGCACACGCTCGACGGCTTCGGCGGCATGGGCGAAGGCATGTCCATGCAAATCGCGCCGGACGGCCGGCGTATCATCTGGCTCGCGCATGAGAGCGCGCCGAAGAATTTCACCGCGGTCGATGTCTCCGACCCGCGCAAGCCCAAGGTTGTCTGCCAGACCGACCTGCCGCAGGGCTACATGCGCTCGAACTCGCTCGAGATCACCGGCAACACGATGGCGGTCGCCTATCAGTGCCAGAAGGTCGGCCAGAAGCCCGCCGGCTTCGAACTGTTCGACATCTCGAAGCCGGAGAATCCGAAGTCGATCGCGTTTGTCGACTGCTCGGGTCCGTTCTCGCGCGGCGTGCACCAGCTCTGGTTCGCCGACGGCGAATACGTGCACATGGCTTCGGGCGCGCCCGACTTCGAGCCGACGCATCCGCTCGACGACCAGTGCTATCGCTGCTTCGACGTGCGCAATCCCTCGAAACCGACGGAGGTCGGCCGCTGGTGGCTGCCCGGCACCCGCAAGGGCGACAACGAGCCGCCGCCCGCCCGGCATCAGAAGCCCGCCCTCGACAAGGGCAATCGCGCGCACAATACCAACGTCTATCCGCAGCGTCCGGACCGGATGTATCTCGCCTATCTCGACGCCGGCATGTTCATCATGGACATCTCGGACAAGGCAAACCCGAAGCCGATCTCGCGCTTCGACAACTCGCCGCCCTACACCGGCTTCACCCACACCATCGTGCCGCTGTTCGATCGTGGGCTGGTGGTGATGACCGACGAGTCGACGTCCGACAACGCCGCCGATTGGCCGAAGCTCATCTGGATACTCGACGCCCGCGACGAGAACAACCTGGTCCCGATCTCGACCTGCCCGATGCCGAATCCGGACGACTACAAGACCCGCGGCGGCCGCTTCGGCGCGCACAACATCCACGAAAACACGCCCGGTCCGTGCTCCTGGCAGTCGGACCAGATCATCCTCGGAACGTTCTTCAACGGCGGCCTGCGCGCCTACGACATCTCCAATGCCTACCAGCCGAAGGAGGTCGCCACCTTCGTGCCGCCCGGACCGGCGCTGTCGAAGTATGCGTCGATCCAGCTCAACGACGTGTTCGTCGACGAGCGCGAGATCGTCTACACGGTCGATCGCTTCTCCGGCGGCCTCTACATCCTGGAGATGGATTTCTGACAGCGCTTGAACTCTTCCCCTCGCGCGCGGCGGGCCCGTTCGGACGGCGCCTCAAGCACGCGCGCGGGGGCCGCATCCCGGTCACCGTGCTCACCGGCTTCCTCGGCGCGGGCAAGACCACGCTGCTGCGGAATTTCCTGGCCACGCCGGAAGGCAGCGGCACCGCGGTCATCGTCAACGAATACGGTGCGGTCGGCATCGACGACGCGCTGATCCGCGGCTCGACCGACCAGACCACGCTGCTCGGCAACGGCTGCGTCTGCTGCGTCACCCGCACCGACTTGCAGAACGCGCTGCGCAACCTCGTGATCGACCGCGAACGCGGCAAGATTCCGCCGTTCGTACGCATTGTCATCGAGACGAGCGGGATGGCCGACCCGGCGCCGATCCTCCAAACCTTCGCGACCGACCGCTCGCTCGGCGGCGAATTCTTCGTCGAGGTCGTGGTCACGGTGGTCGACGCCGCGACCGGGCTGGAGACCATCGGCTGGTCGTCGGAATCGCGCAAGCAGGTGATCCTCGCCGACCGCCTGATCCTGTCGAAGACGGATCTCGCCCATCCCGACGCCGACGATGGCCTGCGCAAAAAACTGCGCGAGCTGAACTCCCACGCCGAGCTGATCGTAGCGAACGAAGGTCACGTCGATCCGGCCTGCCTGATCGAAGGCATCGAGGCCGGCGAGCGATCGGCCTTCGTGGCCGAGGCCGAGCATTCCGACGGCATCACGAGCTTCGTGGTCACCGAAAACCTGCCGCTCAAATGGGCATCGTTCGCGCGCACCATGGAGACGCTGGTGGCGTTGCGCGGCTCCGACCTGCTGCGGGTCAAGGGCTTCCTCGACGTACAAGGCTGCCGCGGGCCAGTGCTGGTACAGTTTGTGCAGCACCTCGCCCATCCGCCGGTTGAACTCGCCGCTTGGCCAGACGGCGAGCACGGCAGCCGCATCGTCTTCATCACCCGGAACATCTCCGAGGCGCAGGTGCGCGGGCTGCTCGCGGCCGTGAGCGCGATCGAGGACAAGCCTGCATCCAAGTCTGAATCCAGCCAGTCCTGATCGCGGCTTTTTCACGCGGCGCGCTCGCCGGATTTTGCTGTTCCCAATCCCGGGTCCTTGGACTACCCTCGGCTTAGAACAGTCCTGATCACGGCCCATGCCGTGATCGTGGCCGATGCGCGCAGGCCCATCGTCCACCCCTTTTTCAAGAACCAGCCACCCAGGGAGACATGCACCCATGGCCAAGTATACGCTCGACGTAAACGGCAAGCCGCATGCGATCGATGTCGATCCCGACATGCCGCTGCTCTATGCGCTCAAGAACGACATCGGCCTGAACAATCCGCAGTTCGGCTGCGGGCTCGCGCAATGCGGCGCCTGCACCGTGCATCTCAACGGTCAGCCGATCCGCGCCTGCGTCACACCGGTTTCGGCGGTGGGCGACGGCAAGGTCGTCACGCTGTCCGGGCTCGGCACGCCGGAGAAGCCGCACCCCTTGCAGACGGCCTATGTGGAAGAGCAGGTCACGCAATGCGGCTACTGCATCAACGGCTTTGTCATGACAGCCGCCGCATTCCTGCGCGATAACAAGAAACCGACCGACGCGCAGATCAAGCAGGCGCTGCAAGGCATCAAGTGTCGCTGCGGCACGCACATGAACATCTTCCGCGCAGTCAAGCGCGCCGCGACCATGATGGGCTGAGGGAGGCGATCATGACCAAGATGGAAAAGCCCGCGAATTTCTCCCGCCGCTCCTTTCTCAAGACCGGCGGCGCGCTCGTCGTGTCGATCGGCATGCCGATCGGCGCCGAGACCCTGCTCTCGCTGAACCAGGCCTTCGCCCAGGCCACTGCAACGCGTCCGCCGCTGGTCCCGAACCAGCTCTCGTCCTATGTCGCGATCAATGCCGACGGCACGGTCTCGGCGTTCTTCGGCAAGATGGACATGGGCCAGGGTCTGTATGTCTCGATCGGCCAGATGGTCGCCGAGGAGCTCGATGTCGCCTTCGAGAAGGTCACGGTCTACATGGCCGATACCCGCACCAGCGTGAACCAGGGCGGCGCGTCGGGCTCCACCGGCATCCAGTTCGGCGGCAAGCAGATGCGCGCGGCCTCGGCCGAGGCGCGGCGCGTGCTGGTCGAGATGGCGGCGCAGCGGCTGAACCTGCCCGCCGACCAGCTCACGGTCACCGCTGGTGCCGTTCACGCCAAGGCAGACGCGTCAAAACGCGCGACCTATGCCGAGCTGATCGGCGGCCGTCACTTCAATGTCGAGTTGGAGTGGAACAAGCAGATGGGCAACGCGCTCTACGCGCCGGGCAAGGCCACGCCCAAGGACCCCAAGGACTACAAGATTGTCGGCAAGCCGATTCGGCGCGCCGACGTGGCGCCGAAAGCGTTCTGCACCGAGCCGTTTGTCACCGACGTCAAGCGGCCCGGCATGGTGCACGCGCGGATGGTGCGCCCGCCGGTCGCCGGCGCTTCGATCGTGAGCATCGATGAGTCGTCGATCAAGGGTATCCCCGGCGCGCGGGTGGTGCGCGAGAACAACTTCCTTGCGGTAGTCGCCGACAAGGAGTGGGACGTCGTCAAGGCGATGGGCGCGCTCAAGGTGCAATGGTCGGACGCCAAGCCGCCTTTCATCAACCAAGCGGCGCTCTACGAACACATCCGTAAGACGCCGGCGCGCATGCGCGAGGAAGGCAAGACCATCGGCAATGTCGATGAGGCGTTCAAGTCGGCGGCGCGCATCGTAGAGGCCGAGTATGAGTGGCCGTTCCAGTCGCATGCCTGCATGGGACCGGCCTGCGCTGTGGTCGAAATCGCCGGCAACGGGCACGTCACTTGCTGGAGCGGCACCCAGAAGCCGCACTTCCTGCGTGACGGCATCGCCCGCACGCTGGGCGTCAAGCAGGAAACCGTCGACTGCATCTGGGTGGTCGGGCCCGGCTCCTATGGGCGCAACGACGCCGACGACTGCGGCAACGACTGCGCCGTGATCGCCAAAGCCGTCGGGCGGCCGGTGCGGTTGATGTATACCCGCGAGCAGGCGACCGCCTGGGATCCGAAGGGACCGGCCTCGATCCACCGCGCCCGCGCGGCGATCGACGCCAACGGCCAGGTCGTCGCCTACGACTTCCTGAGCAAGGGGTTCTCGCGCATCGACGTCAACACCAACGGCAGCCAGCCGCGCGACACGCTGGCCGGCCACTTCCGCGGCGTTGAACTGCGCTCCGGCGACAATTTCGGCGTGCCGTCGGAATCCTACGCGTTCCCGAGCAAGCGGATGGTATGGGAGACGATCCCGCCGTTCCTGGAGCGCGCCTCGCCGTTGCGTAGCGCGCATCTGCGCGATCCGGTCGGTCCGCAGATCCACTTCGCCAGCGAGTCCTTCATGGACGAAGTGGCGTTTGCGCTCGGGATCGACCCGATCGAGCTGCGTCTGCGTCACGTCAAGGACCCGCGCGATGTCGCGCTGCTCAAGGCCGCCGCGCAGAAGTCGGGCTGGGAGACACGACCGTCGCCGCGCAAGGGCCAGACCGGCTCGACCGTCAGCGGCCGCGGCATCGCCTATGCGACCCGCAACGGGACCCGCGTGGCGATTGTCGCCGAGGTCGACGTCGACCGCACCACCGGCAAGATTTGGGCGCGCAAGTTTACGGTGGCGCACGACTGCGGCCAGATCATCAATCCGGACGGTCTGGTGCATACGATCGAAGGCAACATCGTCCAGGCGCTCAGCCGCACGCTCTGGGAGGAGGTCAAGTTCGATCCCAGGAGCGTGACCAGCGTCGACTGGCAGAGCTACCCGATCCTCGACATGACCGAGGTTCCGGAGACCATCGACTGCGTGCTGCTCAACTACCCGGACCGGCCGCCGACCGGCGCCGGCGAGGGGGCCATGCGCCCGGTCGCAGCAGCCGTCGCCAATGCGGTGTTCGACGCCACCGGCGTGCGCATCCGCCAGATGCCGTTCACGCCGGACCGGATCCGGGCGTCGATATCCTAGGATCGCCGACGGCGACCATCAGGGCCGGCCCGGCAACGGGCCGGCCCTTTGCGTTCACGGACGAAAACCCGTTTGCGGTCCGGGGGCGTTCATGATTGGTTGCGCCGCCCGAATAACGAGCGTGAGGAAACGGTCCCGTGAAGCAGGTGGAAGCGGCAGTTATTGGCGTGGGATGGGTCGGCGGGACGCGCGCGGAGACGCTGGCGCGCACCGCGCTGGTCGACAAGCTGCATCTCTGCGATATCCGTCCGGACCGGCTGGCCGAGGTGAAGGCGCTCTACAAGCCGGCGACCGCGACGCTGAACTACCAGGACATCATCAACAACGACAATATTTCAGTGGTGTTCGTTTCGACCACCCCGGAGTCGAACCACTACCCGATCGCCCGCGACTGCCTGCGCGCCGGCAAGAACGTGATGCTGGAGAAGCCGATTGCGCTGGAACTGTGGGAGGCCGACGAGCTGATCATGCTCGCCAAGCGCAACAACCTGAAATTCACGATCGGCTATTCGCAGCGCTTCAATCAGAAGATCGCCTACGCCAAGAAGAAGATCGTCGACGGCACGCTCGGCAAAGTCGTCTCGGTGCTGGTGAGCCGGCATCTCTCGCGGGCGCTGGGTAAGAAGATCGCGAGCCGGGTGCGGCTCTCGCCCGTGGTGATGGAAAGCACGCACGACCTCGACTTCGTGATGTGGCTGCTCGAGCCGGCCAGGCCGGTGCGGGTCTATTCGCAGGGCGCCTATGGCTACATGGAGCCGATCAACGGCTCGCACGACGTGATGTTCACGACGGTCACGATGGACAACGGCGTGGTGGTCATGATCGGCGGCGGCTGGAATTTCCCGGAGAGCTTCCCGAACTATTGCTCGACCTGGATCGAGATCACCGGCACCAACGGCGCGCTGGTGCTCGACGACACCGCGCGCGATCACTGGCTCAATACTGAAAAGACCGGCCAGGTATTCCCGATGTCGACCATGCCGGGCGAGATGGTCGATCACGTGTTCGCCGGCGGCATGGGCCCCGAGACCCTCCACTTCGTCGAGGCCTGCATCCGCAACAGCCCGGTGATGGTCACGCCAGAGTCGGCGCGCATGGTGATGGAGACCTACTCCGCCGCCGACCTTTCCGCCGATCGCAACGAGCCGGTCGACCTGCCGCTCACCAACGAGACCATCGCGGCGATCGCCGATTTCAAGGCCAAGTTCCGCAAGGGGGACAACGTATGAGCGCTCTCTCCTCTGGTCATTCCGGGGCGCGGGCGCAGCCCGCGAGCCCGGAATCCATAATCACGGCTGCGGAGTACGGATTCCGGGCTCGCCGCTTCGCGGCGCCCCGGAATGACGCCAAGGTGTTTCACCCATGAGGACGCCGGCGAAGGATATCGGCCTCGCGATCATCGGCGGCGGCCGCGTCGGCCTGTTCCGCGGCGAGGTGGCGAACCGCCATCCGGCGGTGAAGTGGATCGGCGTCGCCGAGAAGAACCCGAACCGCGCCGGCGAGGTCGCACCCAAGATCGGCGCCGACTTCGTGACCCAGAGCCACGTCGAGCTGCTCAGGCGCCCGGAAGTGACCTGCGCGATCATCGCCACCGACGAGCACCTGCATGTCGATCCGATCATGGCGGCGGTGGAACGCGGCATTCCCATGCTGATCGAGAAGCCGCTGGCGACCGACCTCGCGCAGTCGGCGCGCGTGCTGAAGGCGATCACCGACGCCAAGCTCGACGCCGTCGTGGGCTACACCCAGCGCTTCCGCCGCAAATGGCTCGGCGCCAAGGAAAAGGTGCGCACCGGGGCGCTCGGCGACGTGACGCTCGTCACCTCGCGTGCGTTCATGAACCGGCTGGTCGCGATCGACAACTACAAGCGCACCGACGACCCTTCGACCATCTCGCCGATGGTGATCTCCGGCACGCACGCGCTCGACATCGTAATGTGGTACATGGAGAAGAAGACACCGGTCGAGTGCTATGCACGCTCGGTCGACAAGGTTCTCGGCCCCGCCTATGGCGGCATCGACGCCACCGCCGGCATGATCATGTTCTCCGACGGCAGCGTCTATCACCTGAACATCTCGTGGGCGCTGCCGGTGACCTGGCCTGGCGCAGTCTATTCGCTCGAGGTCGGCATCAACGGCACCGACGGCGTGCTCACCATCGACGATACCCATCGCGACATGGTGCTGGCGGTGTCGAAGCCGCAGGAGGAAGGCTACGCGCCCGACCGCACGCGGCTGGTCGACTTCATGGGCAGCTATCCGCCCGGCGACATGGCGCTCGGCGAACTGCGCGGCCCGATGGCGGACGAGACCGTGTCCTGGCTCAACCGTGTGGCGCTCGGCGTGCCGACGCAGGCTGCGACCGCCGCCGAGGCGCATCGCAACCTGATGCTGACCAAGGCGCTCGACCTTTCGGCCAAGACCCGACAGCCGGTGAAACTGCCGCTCGAAGCCGCGTAGCGGCAGCGTAAATTCGGTCGCCGCCCCTGGACTATCGTCGCGGTCGTTCTAAGGTGTTCACTGGGCGACCAGGATAGACGACAAAAATAAAGCCGTGGGAGGCTGCCGATGCTGCGCAATACGCAGGCCGAATGGGGCTGGCCGTCAAAAGCCTTGCATTGGGTAGGCGCGCTGGCCGTGCTCGTTCTCCTGGTGCACGGTTGGTGGATGGTGCATATGGCGCCGCGCCCCGAGCGCTTCGCCAACTACACTTGGCATGCCGCCATCGGCTACGACCTGCTGGTCCTGCTCGTGCTGCGGCTGTTGTGGCGCTGGATGAATCCGGTTCCCGCCATGCCAGCCGATCTCAAGCGCTGGGAAGTTATCGCGGCCAAGGCCGGTCATATCAGCCTCTACGTGTTGCTGTTTGCCGCTTCGATTTCCGGCTGGGCGCTGGCCGGGACCTTCCGCCGGCCGATGGCACTCGATCTCTTCGGCATCCCGATCCCGCAACTCGTGGCCAACCAGGATCGCGCACTGCACGACATCCTGGAAGAAACCCACACCATCACCTCCTACCTGCTGGCAGCGCTGATCGTGGTGCACATTGCCGGCTCGCTGCGTCATCACTTCAGCAAGCGAAACGACGTGCTGCGCCGAATGGGGTTTGGGATCGTCCCGGGCAAGAAAACTGCCGGCCAGGACACCGGCGCGGTCGCGGGCCCCACCGCAACGACCATCCACTCCTAATCTCCAATTCATCGGGATTGACCGCCATGAGACAGATCGCATTGGCCCTGTTGACCGGGCTCACCATCGCCTCAACGACCGGCGCGGTCGGCGAGCCGGCCAAGCCGTATGAACCTGGCCTGGTCGAGTACATGATGACGGTCCAGACCCACCACACCAAACTTTGGCTCGCCGGCAACGCCCGCAACTGGGACCTCGCGGACTACCAGCTCGACGAATTGAAGGAATTGATGGAAGACATCGCCAAGCGCATCCCGGTCTACAAGGACGTGCCGGTCGGCTCGATGATCGAGGCCGTTTCGATGTCGAACATCGGCGACATCGAAGTCGCCATCAAGGCGCGCAATCCCAAGGGATTCGCGTCGGCCTTCGACAAGCTCACGGCAGCCTGCAATGCCTGCCACGTCACGGCGAAACGGGCTTTCATTGTTGTGCAGCGCCCGGCCACATCGCCGTTCCCCAACCAGTCGTTCGCACCGAAGCGGAAATAGGCCGCACCTTCCCACGGTTGCTTTTTAGCGCGGCATTGTGACTCTATCCCCGTTTAGAAGACGGAGGGTACTTTCATGCGAAGGCTGCTGCTGGCGCTTGCCGCGCTGACCGCGCTTCACACATCGGCACCGGCGCAGAGCGTCGCCGATTTCTACAAGGGCAAGACTATCCGCATGGTGGTCGGCATCGACGTCGGCTCCGGCTACGACGTGAATGCGCGGTTGCTTGCACGCCACATTGTGAATCACATCCCCGGCAATCCGGCGATCGTGGTGCAGAACCAGCCCGGCGCCGGCAGCGCCAACATGACGGCGCAGGTCTACGCCAACGGGCCGTTCGACGGCACTTTGATCGGCGCGGCGTTCGCGGGGCTCCCCACCTACCCGCTGTTCACGCCGGCGGCGGCATCGCGTTTCGATCTCACCAGGCTCAACTGGCTCGGGAACACCAACCGCGAAACGCACGTCACTTACGTCTGGCACAAGTCGAAGGTGCAGTCGTTCGACGAACTGCGCACCACCGAGCTGATCATGGGCGCGCAAGCCGCCGGCTCTTCGCAGGTCGATTTCCCGCTGGTCGCCAATGCGCTGTTCGGCCTCAAGCACAAGGTCATCACCGGGTACGGCTCCACCGCCAAGATCAACCTCGCGATGGAATCGGGCGAAGTCGACGGCGCGATCGCGGCGCTGACCAGCGTGCGCACGCTCTCCTCGCAATGGCTGGCGGAGAAGAAGATCAAGATCATCACGCAATGGGCGCTGCGCCCGAATCCCGACTTGCCCGGCGTACCCAATGCGCTCGATCTCGCCAGGACCGACGAACAGCGCGCCGCCATGCAGCTCATCATGGCGCGGCTCGACGTCGGGCGGCCGTTCTTCCTGCCGCAGAACGTTCCGGCGGACCGGGTCGCGGCGCTGCGCGAGGCGTTCGACAAGACGATGAAGGACCCCGCTTATCTCGCCGAAGCGAAAAAGCTCAAGATCGACGTCGATCCCATGAACGGCGCCGACCTCGCCGCCTTCGTCGCGCAAGTATTGAAGACGCCGCCCGACACCGTGGCGCGCGTGCGCAAGGCGCTGGAGACGAAGTAGCGATGCTACTGCGCGGTGATGCCCGCCGCCTTCACCAGCGCGGCGTTGGTCTTGATCTCGTTCCGGA
Organism: Xanthobacteraceae bacterium; assembly: GCA_019745775.1. Classification (GTDB taxonomy): domain Bacteria; phylum Pseudomonadota; class Alphaproteobacteria; order Rhizobiales; family Xanthobacteraceae; genus VAZQ01. Next base: position 113,679 of record JAIESR010000011.1, read on the forward strand.
TATAGCTGTCGAATTCCTCGAGCTTCATCAGCATCGGCTCGGCGCCGAGCTTGGCCATGCTGGCGCGCACGTCCGCGGATTCGAGCGCCTTCGCCGTTTCCGCATGCAGCCGGTTGACGACCTCGCGCGGCGTCTTCGACGGCACCGCCATGCCGACCCAGAAATTGTAGTCCGAGTTCGCAATCCCGGCTTCGAGCGTGGTCGCGACATCCGGCAGCGCCAGCGAGCGCTTGGTGCTGCCCATCGCCAGCGCCAGCAGCTTCTTGCCGGCGATCAGCGGCAGCACCGCATTGACCGGGCAGAAATAGTAATCGACGCGCCCGGCGATGACCTCGGTCAAAGCCTCTGGCGTGCCTTTGAACGGCACATGGACGACCTCGATGCCGGCGCCCATGCGGAAGCGTTCGGCGTTGAGCTGTGTCGCGGTGCCGACGCCGGCCGACGCATAGTTCATGGCGCCCGGCTTCGCCTTGGCTGCCTTTACGAGGTCAGCCACGGTCTTGAGGTTCTTGTCCGGCGAGATCACCAGCACCTGCGGCAGCAGCGCCAGCGGCGTGATGCCGGTGAGGTCGCGCACGGTGTCGTATTGCGTGTTGGGATAGGTCGTCGGCGTGATCGTGTAGGACGACGAATGCACCAGGATGGTGTGGCCGTCCGCGTCGGCCCGTGCGACCGCGGCCATGCCGATGGTGCCGCCGGCGCCCGGACGGTTCTCGACGATGAAGGGCTGGCCGAGCTGCTCCTGCAGCCGCTGTGCCACCGTCCGCGCCATGATGTCGGTGGCGCTGCCGGCGGTGAACGGCACGATCACGGTCACCCGCTTGGTCGGCCATGCTTGGGCAAGCGCCTCGCCGTGCGCGATGCACGCGGCGGTCGCAAGAACCCAAATCCAGGTACGTCGCATAACCCCTCCCTGAGGCGTCTTTACGTTTAGGCGATATTGAGCAGCCCACGTTGCGCCCCACAAGGGGGGCGTGTGATTTTCGGACCGTAGGGTAAGCTGGCGCAGCCCGATAGCCCGGATATCCGCCGGCAGCGTCTTGAGGTCGCAGGTTGAAATCGCCCCCGTTCGAATACGCACGCGCCGCCTCGATCGAGGAAGCTTGCGCCTTTATCGCGCAGCACGGCGACGACGCCAAGCTGATTGCGGGCGGGCAGAGCCTGGTGCCGATGATGGCGTTCCGGCTGCTGCGCCCGGGCTGGCTGATCGACATCGATGCGATCCCCGCCCTGAAATATGTTGCGATCGAAACCGACGCCGCGCGCATGGGCGCCTGCACGCGGCAATGCGACATCCAGCATGATGACGTACTCGCCGCCGCCGTACCGCTTCTCCGGCAGGCGCTGGCGCATGTCGGCCATGTGCAGACCCGCAATCGCGGCACCGCCGGCGGCAGCCTCGTGCATGCCGATCCCTCGGCGGAGCTGCCGCTTACGGCGCAAGTGCTCGAAGCCCGCATGGTGCTGCGCTCGCACTCCGACACCCGCACGCTGCCGGCCGCCTCTTTCTTCGAAGGGGCAATGACCACCGCCGTCCGGCCGGATGAGTGTGTGGTTGAAATCCAGTGGCCGGTCTGGCGCGAGAAGAAGACCGGCTCCGCCTTCACCGAGATCAGCCGCCGCCACGGCGACTTCGCCATCGTCGCCGCCGCCGCGCAGGTCGCGGTCGACGACGATGCGCGCTGCACGCGCGCGGCCTTCGGCATCGGCGGCGCGGCGCCGACGCCGGCCGCATTCCCCGACCTGGCGAAACGGCTGGTCGGTACGCGATTGGAGAAAGAGACGCTGCGCGACGTGGCGCATGACGCCGCCGCCACCCTCGAACCCGGCAGCGACATCCACGCCAGCGCCGGCTATCGCCGGCATCTCGCCGGCGTGCTGGCGGCGCGTGTCCTCCAATCGGCCTACGACGCCGCGAGGGCGGCGCGATGAGCGAACGGCTCTATGCGATCGCAATCGAGGTGAATGGCACGAAGCGCACCGGCCAGGTGACGGCGCGGACCTCGCTCGTCGACTGGCTGCGCGAACATCTCAATCTCACCGGCACGCATGTCGGCTGCGAGCACGGCATCTGCGGCGCCTGCTCGGTGATGCTCGACGGCGCACCCGTGCGCTCCTGCCTGATGTATGCCGTGCAGGCGGACGGCCATCGCGTCACGACTGTCGAGGGTCTGGCACGGCCAGACGGACAATTGAGCGTCTTGCAGGACAGCTTCTGCGAAGCACACGGGCTGCAATGCGGCTACTGCACGCCCGGCATGCTGATCGCGGCGCAGGCGCTGCTCGACGAGAACCCGCGGCCCAGCGAGCACGAGATTCGCGATGCGATCGGCGGCAATCTCTGCCGCTGCACCGGCTATCAGCAGATCGTCGAGGCGATCGAGCTCGCCGCGCGGCGCATGGCCGGAGAGGCGGAATGAGCACGCCGCAGACGAGCCCCTACGGCTTCCGCTATATCGGCGCCAAGCGCCGCACCAAGGAACATCCGCGCTTTGTCACGGGACGCGGCCGCTACGCCGCCGACATCGCGCTGCCCGGCCTCAAGCATGTCGCACTCGTCGCATCGCCGCATGCGAGCGCGAAAATCCTGTCGATATGTTCGGAGGCGGCGCGCGCGGTACCGGGCGTGCACTATGTGCTCACCGGCGACGAATTCTGCGCCGCCACGGATTCGCTGCCGATCGGTGTCGATGCGCCGAAAGTGACGCGCTGGGCGCTGGCGCGCGAGCGGGTGCGCTATGCCGGCGAGTGGGTCGCCGCGGTCGTCGCCGATACGCGCGCGCTGGCCGAGGACGCCGCCGAACTGATCGAGGTCGAATACGAGCCGCTGCCGCACGTGACCGACGCCGAGCAGGCGATCGCCAATACCGACACGCTGGTGCACCCGGCGCACGGCTCGAACGTGATCCTGCACCGGAATTTCGTCTGGGGCCCGGTCGAGGCCGAATTCGCCAACGCCGATCACCGGCTCTCGTTCCGTGCGACCTGGAACCGGAACGCGACGGTGCCGATCGAGACCTTCGCCGTCGCTGCGCAGTGGAACCCCGCGACCGAAATCCTCGACATCTGGGCGTCGATCCAGATGCCGAAATATCCCGATCAGGCGGCACGGGCGCTGCGGCTCCCGGGCAATGCGGTGCGCGTCCACTATGACGTCGACGTCGGCGGCAGCTACGGCGTGAAGCGCGGCATCAAGCACACGGTCTTGGTCGGATATCTGGCAAGACGCCTCGGCATGCCGGTACGCCTGATCGAGGATCGGCTCGAGAACATGCGCGGCGGCGACATGCACGGTCCCGACCGCACCTTCGACATGACTGCGGCCTTCGACGGCGACGGCACCATCCGCGCGCTGAAGATCCGCGCCATCGACAACGTCGGCGCCTATGCCGGCCGCGCGCCGTTTCAGCTCGGCAAGCCGGTGAGCGCCATCTGCGGACCCTACGCGGTCAAGGCGGTGGCCTACGAGCCGGTGTCGGTGATGACCAACAAGACGCCGCAGGAAGCGGTGCGCGGCTTCGGCCAGGCGCCGACCAACTTCGCGCTCGAGCGCACCATGGACCGTGTCGCTCGCCACCTGAACATGGACCGCCTCGCGGTGCGCCAGAAGAACCTGATCCGCAAGGACCAGTTCCCGTACACGATCCCGAGCGGCTCGACCTACGACTCCGGCGACTACCAGACCGTGCTCGACAAGGCGCTTGCCGCCATCGACTACCCGGCGCTGGTGAAACAGCGCGATGCGGCACGCGAGAACGGCAGGCTCGCCGGCATCGGCATCTCGACCTGCCTGGAGCCGAGCGGCGGCAACTCCGCGTTCGAGCCGCTGCTGAACCCGAAGAACGAGACGACTACCTGGATGGATTCGTGCCTGGTGCGCATCGACCTCTCGGGCGCGATCACCGGCATCATGGGCACGTCGTCGTCGGGCCAGGGCCACGAGACGCTGGTGTCGACCGTGATCGGCGAAGTCCTGGAGCGCGACCCCGCGACCATCCGGGTGATCCACGCCGACTCGCTCCAGGCCCTGCCCTCGAACAGCCCGGTCGGCAGCCGGATGGCGATCATGCTGGGCGGCGCCGCCGCCGGCGCGGCGCGCCAGATCAAGGAGACGCTGCTCGCGATCGCCGCGCATAATTTCGAATGCGAGAAGGAAGACCTCGACTACCGCGACGGCAACGTCAACCTGAAGGGCGTGCCGGACAAGATGCTGAGCTGGGACCAGTTGGTCGAGATCGCGCACCGCAAATTCCACGCGATGCCGGCCGGCGTCGAGCCCGGGCTACAGGCGAAATTCGTCTGGGAAGTCCCGACCGGCGGCGGCCTGCCGACGCCCGACGGACGCATCCAGATCTACCCCTGCTACGCCTTCGAGTGCCACATCGTCTATGTGGAGATCGATCCCGACACCGCGCAGCCTGAGATCAAGCGATATGTCTGCGGGCACGATTGCGGCGTGATGATCAATCCCGACATCGTGCACGGCATGACCTATGGCGGCATCGCGCACGGGATCGGCGCCGCGCTCTACGAGCAGTTCACCTATGACGACAACGGCCAGCTCACCAGCGGCACGTTCATGGACTACCTGATCCCGAGCGCGCACGAAATTCCACCGGTGAAAATCGTCGATCATTGCACGCCTTCCCCGATTACCACCTTTGGGCAGAAAGGCTCGGGTGAAGCCGGCTATCTCGGTGCGCCGGCGGCAGTCGCCAATGCGATCAACGACGCGCTCGCGCCGCTCCATGTCGAGGTCAACACGTTGCCGATATCCCATCTGGCGATCTGGGAAACGATCGAAAAGGCGAAGCGCCAGTAAGGCCGGCGGGCGGCGCCCAAATTCTGCCAACCATAGGCCCGACGATCTGTCGGCTTCAGTACATAACAAGTCCCAGCGGAGGAAATGTAATGAGTACCTCGGCAGAGCCCCCTCGCAACCAGGCCGCGCGTTTTCTCTCAATGGCAGCAGAAGCGCGCGATGAAGGAAAATCTGGTGTTGCCGATTTCCTAGCTGAGATTGCCAGGCGGGTGGCGGCCGCGGAGCCAACACAGGCTCAAGCAGAGCAGCAAGAGACGATCGCGGTCCAGCAGCAAGACGAACGCGCACAGCATACCGAATAGCCGACAGCGGACGGTATCTCAGTGCCGGCCGCCGCGCGGCCGGTCTGTTGCTGCGTCGGGTATCGCGTCACCATCATCGCAAGTCGCCGCAACGGTCGCACAGGGGCACTCAACAGGGGAATCAGAGATGTTATCTTCGACACGCGAACCTGCGGCAGCAGACAAATTGGCGGTTGTCACCTCGGAAATCCGAGAGATCGTCCGGCAAGATCCGGGGGGTGCCCGGCAAGATCCGGGCGGTCACAGTCAGCTCGTGGCCGACAATCTCGCCTCACTGCTACAGCGAGTGGCTGGGACGACGACGCAAGAAATCGACTACCTTATTGCCGAGCTTCGGGCGCTGCGCGAGAAGCTGCAGAACGACGAAACGCGCGTGCAAAACGCAATCGCCAGATACACGAACCTGAGCCAATCGACCCTGCACTCGACGAAGGTCATTTCCGAGTGCCTGGCGAACTGGAAACAAAGTTCCCGACGCGCCGGACGTTGAACGGTCGGCTGACTGATTGCCAGTATAAAGTCGTCGATCCGGCCCCTTGAAGGCCTGGCTATAACCAGTGCCGGCACGTCATCGAATCACGCGGCCGCGTCGGCACCAATGGCCGCGGCAATTTTTTCCGCCAGCATGATGGTCGGAATGTTGGTGTTGCCGCGCGTCAGCGTCGGCATGATGGAGGCGTCGACGACGCGCAACCCGCCAAAGCCGCGCACGCGTCCCGCGGAATCGACGACGGCGTTCGGGTCGTCCACCCGCCCCATGCGGCAGGTCCCGACCGGATGAAACTGGCCGGCGACGTTGTCGCGGATGTGCTCGGCGAGCGCTGCGTCGTCCGCCACCAGCGCCGTGAGATCGACCCGGCGGTCCGCCAGCGTGGAGAGCACGGGCTCACGTAAGGCCGGAACGAGATCGAGAAGCGTGGCGATGACGGTGCTCTTTAGAGCATTCGCACGCGAAACCCGATTGAGCATGCGCAGCCGGTCGGAGAATTTGACCGGGAAAGTCACGCCGCCGATTTCGCGCACGCGGGGATCGGCAAGCATATCGACGGTGCGGCGGAACGCGATCTTGAAGCGCTGCAGGTCGAGCTCATGGCCGGTGAAGTTGAACTCGACCAGCGGCTCCTGCCGCGCATCGGCCCCCGCGAGCGACACCTGCCCGCGCGCAAACGGCTTCCACAGCACCGGCGCGAGATTGGCGATCTGGTGGCCGAGCGCGCTCCAGGAGGTCTTGCTCTGGACGTTGATGTACATGTCCGCGGGCGGACAGCCGGGCACGCCCGACGAGAAGCGGAACAACGTGGTCGGATGCGGGCGTAGCGACGGCGCCTGCCGCCCGTGTGGCTTGAGGTGGATCGCCACGAACAGGATGGCGTGATTGGACAGGTTGCGGCCGACGGGCAGGTCCGCGCGCACCGCGATGCCGTGCTCGCGCAGATGGTCCGCCGGCCCGATGCCGGAACGCATCAGCATCGCAGGCGAGTGGATGCTGCCCAGCGAAACAATGATCTCGCGGGCGCGAAACTCGATGTCCTCGCCGGCAACGTCGGCCTTCACGCCGACGGCCCGGCTCCCCTCGAACAACAATTGATTTACGAACGCGCCATGGGCGACGGTCAGATTGCTGCGCGCGCGCACCGCCGCATCCAGATAGCAGATCGCCGACGACGCCCGCCTGTCGGGCCAGTTGCTCATAGGCACCGAGCAGTAGCCGTCGCGGAAGTCGCCGTTCATGTCGGCGATAAAGGGTAACTGGCGCTCCTGCGCATAGCCATGCATCGCATGCGACAGCGGCGGCCAATCCGCGACCGGCGTGCGCCGGATTGGCACCGGCCCCTCGCCGCCGTGCAGGCTGCTGCCGGCGAAATCGAAGTCAGATTCGAGCTTGCGAAAGAACGGCAGCACGTCGTTCCAGCCCCAGCTCGCCGCGCCCAGCGCCTCCCATTCGTCGTAGTCGTCGGGCGTGCCGCGCAACGCCACCATGCCCATCACGGACGAGCCGCCGCCCATGATGCGCCCTTGCGAAAAGCCGACCTTGGGCGAGTTATGGCGCAGCCGCCAATGCACCTTCAGCGGCCACATATAGGCGTCGTTGTAATAGGAGACTGGATAGGTGTCGCGCACATCGGCGGGCAGATCGTCCGGCGGCGTGTCCTGCCCGGCTTCGAGCAACAGCACGCTGCGGTTCGACGCCGCGGACAGACGGTTGGCCAGCACGCAGCCGGCTGCGCCGCCACCCACGACAATGATGTCGTAATGCCTGGTCGCAAGGCTCACTGCGGTTTCATCCCCGAAGCCTTGACGACCTTGCCCCACTTCTCGATCTCGCCGGCGAAGACCTTGCCGAATGACTCGGGCGAGCCCGGCAGCGGCTCGCCGCCGGTGTCGGTGAGGCGCGCGCGCATCTTGGTATCCGCATAGGCGGCGTTGACCGCCTTGTTGAGGATGCCGATGACTTCCGCCGGCGTGTTGCGCGGCACACCGATGCCGGTCGTTGCGCTCGCCTCGTAGCCCGGCAGCGTTTCGGTCATCAGCGGCAGCTCGGGAAAAATCGTCGAACGCTCCGACGTTGTCACCGCAAGCGCGCGCAGGGTCTTCTTGCGCAGCGGTCCGATCGAGGCCGACATCGGCTCGAACATCATGTCGGCCTTGCCGGCGATCATGTCGCGCAGCGCCGGGCCGCCGCCGTCATAGTGCAGCTCTTCGACATCGACGCCGGTCATCAGCCGGAACAGCTTGCCGGATACATGCGGCGACGAGCCGGTGCCGGTCATTGCCATCTTGAGCTTGCCCGGATTGGCCTTGGCGTAGGCGATCAGCTCGGGGACGGTCGCCGCGGGAACGGAGGGATGCACCACCAGCGCCTCGCGGGTGAGCGCTGCGACCGGCGCGATGTCGCGACGGATGTCGAACGGGAGATTCGGAAACAGCGTGGCATTGATCGCGTTCGCAGGCCCCATCAGGAGGATGGTGTAGCCGTCGGCAGGCGCGCGCACGACGATCTCGGTCGCGGGATTGCTGGAGCCGCCCGGCAGGTTCTCGACCGTAAACGGCTGGCCGAGCTGCCTTGTCAGCCATTCGCCAATCAGACGCGCCAGGATGTCGTTCGGGCCGCCGGGCGCGAAGCCGACGACAAAGCGCACCGGGCGCGTTGGATAGGATTGCGCCACCACGAGCCGCGACGCGGCCGGCAGCGCGGCCGCACCCAGCGCAAAACGCAGAAACCGTCGGCGTGGACCAACCATGGCATTCCTCCCTCGCCTCGCCGCGCTTTGCGCGGTCGTTGTCGTTAGCGGTCGCTTGCAACTACAAGCCCAGTAGCTTCACCACATTGCCGTTCAGGATCGCGGCCTTCTCGGTGTCATCGATCCACAGCGCATCGACCTGCCGCACGCATTCGCCGGTGCCCATGTCGTAAGGATAATCGCTGCCCATCAGGACGCGCGTCGGACCGACCGACGCCACCAGGAATTCGAGCTGCGGCTTCGCGTGCAGGATGGTGTCGTAATAGAAGCGGTTGATCAACGGCTCGGGCGATTGCTTGACGTTGACCTTCGGCTCCGGCCGCACATGCCAGCCGTGCACCCAGCGTCCGGCCTGGTACGGCACGAAGCCGCCGCCATGCACGAGCAGCACGTTGAGCTTCGGATGCCGCTCCATCACGCCACCGAACACCAGGCACGCAGCCGCGATGGTGGTGTCGAGCGGATTGCCGATCAGGTTCTGCAGGTAGTAGGAGCGCAGCCGATCGGCGCCGGCCACGTTCGCCGGATGGATGATCATGAAGGCGTCGAGTTCCTCGGCCGCCGTCCACACCGGCTCGAACGACGGATCGTCGAGGTTCTTGCCGGCGATGTTCGAGCCGATCATGGCGCCGTGCATGCCGAGCTGACGCACGGCGCGGGTCAGCTCCTCGGCCGCGCGCTCGGGTGCCTGCATCGGCAGCGTCGCGATCCCCGTGAAACGGTCCGGATGCGCCTTCACCAGCTTGGCGATCTGGTCGTTCTGCAGCACCGAGGTCGCCACGGTCATCGCGGGGTCCTGGTCGTAGAGATAGGTCTGCGGCGTTGCCGAGAGCACATGCACGTCGACCTCGGCCGCCGCCATGTCCTTGAATCGGCGCTCCAGCTCCCAGCCGCCGCGCGGGAACGGGCGGTAAGGCGTGCCCGCGATTTCCAGCACCGCGAAATCGTCGTCGATCGGGGTCAGCTTGGGTGAGACCCAGGGCGCCTCCTTGGCCAGGAGCCCGATCGTCTCGTCGGTAAGGATATGGGTGTGACAATCGATGGTGCGGGGCCGGGTCATCAGGATCCTTTATGCGGGATGCGCGGGTGCGCGGCGGGAAGTCGCAAGGTGTGTCCAACGTGCGGCTGGCAGCGGCAAGCGTGCTACTATATCGACGATAGACCGCCCGGGCTCAAGCGCCCTTTCAAGGCGGACAGAGGGAGGAATTTCGATGAAACGCGTGCTGCTGGTCTTGGCTTGCGTTGCCGGCTTCTCCATGCCGGCGTTGGCGCAGCAGAGCGTCGCCGATTTTTACAAGGGCAAGACCATCCGCGTCGTGGTCGGCATCTCTGTCGGCTCCGGCTATGACGTCACCGCCCGCGCACTGCAGCGCCATTGGGGCAAGCATATCCCCGGCAACCCGACCGTGATCGTGCAGAACCAGCCCGGCGCGGGCAGCCGCACGATGGTCAACCAGCTCGTCGCCAACGGCCCCTTCGACGGCACCGTGATCGGCGCGCCCTTCAACGGACTGCCGACTGCTCCGCTGCTGCAGCCCGAGGGCGTCAAATTCGACCCGGCAACGATGGTCTGGCTCGGCTCCACCAATCGCGAAACGCAGGTGAGCTATCTGTGGCACACCGCGCGGGCAAAAACTTTTGCCGAGATCGTCAAGATCGAGACGGTGACTGGCGCGCAGGCTGCGGGGACGACGCAGTGGGATTATCCGCTGCTCGCCAACGCGGTGCTCAACACCAAATTCAAGGTAATCAGCGGCTACAAGAGCACGCAGGACATCCACCTTGCGATGGAGCGCGGCGAGATCGAAGGCAACGGCGCGACCAACTGGACAACGCTGTTGTCGCTGAACGGCGACTGGGTGAAGGACAAGAAGGTCAACGTGATCGCGCAATGGGCGCTCCGCAAGCATCCCGACCTTCCCAACGTGCCGATGGTGCTCGACCTCGCGACGAACGATACAGACAAGGCCGCGCTCGAACTCCTGATTGCACGGCTCGAATACGGCCGTCCCTATTTCGTGCCGCCGGGCGTTCCCGACGATCGCGTGCAGGCGCTGCGGCGCGCCTTCGATGCTACCATGAAAGACCCGGAATTCCTGGCCGACGCCAAGAAATTCAGCCTCGAGATCGACCCGTTGACGGGCGAGCAGGTGCAGGAGGTAATCGCGCGCGTGCTCAAGACGCCGCAGCCGGTCGCCGACCGCGTCCGCAAGGCAATTGAACCAGGGAAGTAAGGCGATCCTCCTTCCGACGTCATCATGGCCGGGCTTGTCCCGGCCATCCACGTCTTGGCGTTCTGACTGAAGGAAGACGTGGATGCCCGGGAGCCCGGGCATGACGCAGGAGAGATCACCGCGCGCTCAGCGACTTGATGCCGAGTTCGCCGGCGAGCGCATCAAGCTGCGTCATCAATTCACGCGGCAGCGGCACGCCATTCTTGAGCCGGTCGTCGCGGCGCGCGCGCCGCTCCTGCCCGGGCAGCCGCACGCGGTCGAAGCCCGGCAGCGGCTTTGAGGTGCGCAAGTCGCGCAGGTGGCGATCCATCTCGGCCTTGAAGGTGTCGAGCGGCGTGAAGCGTTTCACGTCGAGCGCGACCATGAAGTGGCCGGTGTTGCAGACGTCGGTGTCGTTGTAGTTGAAGTCGAACACCTCGCGCCCGAAAGCGGCACCGTTGAGCGGGCCGGCGAGCAAGCCGAGCACCAGCGCCAGCCCCGACCCCTTGTAGGCGCCGATCGGCAACAGCACGCCCTCGCTGCTGCGCGCCGGATCGGTGAGAGGCGTTCCGTCCTTGCTATTGACCATCCAGCCTTCCGGCATCGGCTTGCCTTGCAAGCGATGCGACTTCACCGTGCCGTAGGAGACGACCGAGGTCGCGACATCGAGCACGATCGGCGCTTCCTCGCCGGCCGGGATCGCGATCGCGACCGGATTGGTGCCGAGCAGCGATTCGACGCCGCCCCACACCGGCATGTGGTTCGCGCTCGCGACCACGCCGTAGATGCCGACCATGCCGTGCGGCAGCGGCATCGCCGCATAGACGCCGGCCGCGCCTGCATGGTTCGACCAGCGCGCGCCGACCCAGCCAACGCCGGCGTCGCGGGCAAGCGCGATCGCGGTCTCGGCGGCGCGCGCCATTACCAGATGGCCCATGCCATTGTCACCGTCGACGATCGCCGTCGCGGCCGCGGTCTTCTCGACCTGGATGTCAGGCTTCGGATTGACGCCGCCGCCGCGCAGCCGCTTCACGTATTGCGGCAGCCGGAAAACGCCGTGGGCGTCGGCGCCGGTGAGGTCGGCCTCGAGCATCAGTTCGGCGCATTTGGCGGCGTCCGCCGCCGGCAGGCCGATCGCCTTGAACGAATCCTCGATCAGCGCGGCGACCGTCTGCGCCGGCACCCGCGACGATGTAGTGACCTGATCCATGTGACGATCCCCGGCTTCGACCCGAAACGCCTGTGTTCTCGGCCGTTTGTTGCAGATTGCGTAGCGCTGCGAAAGCCCTACCCTGCCGCGCCATTTCGGCTATAAACGCGGGCTCGCGAAACCTCCCCGGACAGGCCATGGACACCAAGACCGACAGTCACGCCCATCATCCGCGCGTCGAGGACGACTACCTCCTGCGCGGCAACGGCCGCTTCATCGCCGACGCCGCCGAGCCCAACCAAGCCTCGGCTGCGTTCGTGCGTTCGCCGCACGCCCATGCTCGCATCCGCGGGATCAACACGGATGCCGCGAAAAAGGTGCGCGGCGTGATCGCGATCGTGACCGCCGCAGACGTGGATGCCGCCGGCGTCGGCAGCGTGACGCGCCATCCGCCGCTGCCGGGCCGCAATGGGACCAAGCTCGTGATGCCGCACCGGCATGCGCTCGCCCGCGAACGCGTAATGTATGTCGGTGAGACGGTCGCGATGGTGATCGCCGAGACCGCGTTCGCCGCGCAGGACGCCGCCGATCTCATCGAGGTCGCCTACGAGCCGCTCGATACCGTCGTCACCATGGAGGCGGCGCAGGCTTCCGGCGCGCCGCAGCTCTGGCCGGAGGCGCCCGGCAATATCGCGCTCGACTGGGCCGGCACCCATCCCAACCCGGATGCGAATTCGGCCGCAGTCGACAAGATCATCGCGGCGGCGAAGCACGTTGCGCGCGTGAAGGTCGTGCAGCAGCGGCTGACCCATGTCACCATGGAGCCGCGCGGCGCCACCGCGAAATATGACTCCGCAAGCGACAGCTACTTCCTGCGCGTGTGCTCGCAGAGCGCCGGCGCCATGCGCGACCACACCATGGCGGTCATGAATGTGCCGAAGGAGAAGCTGCGTGTCATCACCGAGGACGTCGGCGGCGCCTTCGGAATGAAGACCGGCGCCTATCCGGAATACATCGCGCAGCTCGTCGGTGCCAAGAAGACCAAGCGCCCCGTGCACTGGATGGCGAGCCGCTCGGAGTCCTTCCTCAACGACGCGCATGCGCGAGACACCGTGACCGAGGCGGAGCTCGCGCTCGACGAGAATGGCAGATTCCTGGCGTTGCGCGTGCGCCACTTCGCCAATCTCGGCGCCTATGTCGGCTCGGTTGGGGCCAACCTGCAGACGCTCAATTTCGCGCGCTGCTTCCCGAGCATGTACGACATCCGCGCGATCGACATCGGCGTGAAGTGCATCTTCACCAACACCGCGCCGACCTCACCCTATCGCGGCGCCGGCCGGCCGGAGGCGAACTACGCGCTCGAGCGCGCGATCGACGAGGCGGCGCGCCTCACCGGCATCGACCGCGTGAAGCTGCGCAAGAAGAACCTGATCCCGGCGCGCGCGATTCCCTACAAGACCGCCGTCGGCACCACCTATGACTCCGGCGAATTCCCGGTGATCGTCGACAAGGCGTTGAAGCTCGCCGACGTCGACGGCTTCAAGAAGCGGCGCAAGGAAGCGGCGAGGCGCGGCAAGCTGCGCGGGCTCGGCATCTCCTGCGTGCTCGAACATTCCGGAGGCGCGCCGCTCGAAGGCGCGGCGCTCAAGTTTCCGGGCGGCGACGGCATGATCCTGGCGCTCAACGTGCAGTCGACCGGCCAGGGCCATGCCACGGTGTTCCCGCGCGTGGTGGCCGAACGGCTCGGCATCCGCGCCGACCAGGTCGTGCACCGGCACGGCGATTCCGCGAACGAGATCGCGGGCTTTGCCTCGGTGGCGTCGCGCTCCGCCATCACCGCCGGCGCGGCGATCGTGAAGTCGATCGACACCATGCTCGCCAAGGGCAAGACAATCGCGGCACAGGCGCTCGAAGCCGCCGAAGCCGACATTGCCTACAAGGACGGGCGCTTCGAGGTGGTCGGCACCGACCGGCGGATTTCGCTGTTCGAGCTCGCGACGCGGGCCAAGGAGATGAAGCAGCGCGGCGAGATCGCGGAAGACCTCGACACCAAGGTCACGACAGAGACGCCGCAGGCGTTCCCCAACGGCTGCCATGTCGCCGAAGTCGAGATTGACCGCGACACCGGCCAGATGGCGGTGGTGAGCTACACCGCGGTCGACGACAGCGGCAACATCCTCGACCACATGATCGTCGAAGGGCAATTCCACGGCGCGCTGGCGCAAGGCCTCGGCCAGGCCATCGGCGAGAGCATCGTCTATGATCCCGACGGCGGGCAGCTGCTCTCGGGCTCGTTCATGGACTACCAGATGCCGCGCGCGGTCGACATGCCGGCGGTGCGCGACCAGATGCACATCGTGCCGGCAACGACGAACCCGCTCGGCGTCAAGGGCGTGGGCGAAGCGGCGACCACCGGCGCGATCGCCACCGTGATGAGCGCGGTCGACGATGCAATCGCGGGCGCGCCGGGCGCGCTGATGGAAATGCCGGCAACCGCCGAGAAGGTCTGGAAGGCGATACAGGCACACGCCGCGGGCTAGTCGCCGGCCGGCGAATGCCCAGGAGGAAACGCCATGCTTCGGACGATGCCACTGGCTGCTGCTATCCTGTGCGCCGCTAACGCCGCTGCGCAGCCGCAAACCTATCCGGAGCGGCCGGTGCGCGTCTCCGTCGGCTTTGCCGCCGGCAGCGGCCCGGATATCCAGGCTCGCACGGTGTCGCTCGCGCTCGGCAACAGCCTGGGGCAGCAGTTCTACGTCGAGAACCGGCTCGGCGCGAACGGGACGATCGCGGCGCGGGCCGTCGCACAATCGAAGCCCGACGGTTACTCGCTATTGTTCTCAAGCTCGTCGATCATCTCGACGCCGTACATCTACAAGAACCTCGGCTACGACACGCTCGCCGACCTTCGGCCGATCGCCACCATCGGCGAGCTCGACGGCATATTCATGCTGGTCGACGCCAAATCACCGATCAAGACGCTGGCGGAATTCCTCGCGAAGGCGAAGACCGAATTGATCGCCTACGGCTCGCCGGGCGTCGGCAACGGTCTGCATCTCGCTACCGAGATCTTCGCCAAGAAGGCCGGAATCAAGCTCCAGCACATTCCCTATCGCGGCGCTTCCGAAGTCATGACCGCCTTGCTCGGCGGCAGCGTCCAGATGATGTTCGTCACGCCGCCGTCGGTGATGGGCCTGATCCGGGAAGGACGGGTCCGCCCGCTCGCATTCACCGGGACCAAGCCGTTTCCGCCGACCCCGGAGGTGCCGCTGATGAAGGACGTCCTGCCGGGCTACGAATCGCAAGGATCGTGGGGCATGTTCTTTGCGCCGGGCAAGACGCCGGACGCGATTGTCGAGATGCTCAACGCGGAAATCCGCAAAGCGCTACAGCTACAGGCCGTGATCGATGTCATGCAGCGCGACGGCTATATGCCCGACGGTCGCAATGCGACCGCTGCCGCGGCGTTCTTCCGCGAAGAGGTGTTGCGAGCGGCGGAGGCCGTCAAGGCTGCTGGCATCGAGCCGCACTGAGCGTTGCTGCATGTCGAATACCGTCAGCATCACCACCGTGCTCGCACGATTGCGCATGAGCGCAACAAGATCGATGAGACGGCGTACGCCGAAGGTTTCGGGTGCCCGCCGGCGGGGTCTCCGGCGTCACCTTGCGTTGCCGGAAGGCAGGCGGCAGCGCGGGTGCGGGTCGATGCCGTTGCTGTCCATGTCGGTGCTCCAGGCAAGCGGCCTGCGATCTTTGGCGCGCAGGTCTGGAATGCCATTCGCGCCAAGACGGCTCAAGCAGGCAAGGCTCTTGCGGCATTAGGTCGCCGGGCGGATACTAAACACTCTCGCGAATCCGGCGGCAAAGACCGGCTCGCGCTATTTCGTCTTGGGAGGCGAACGCATGCCATTCATTCGATTCATCCTATCGGCGATCGTCGGCGGTATCCTGCTCGGAACGCTCGCCGCCAATGCACAAGCCCCGGCCGCGCTGACTGGACGGGTGACCTCGGCCCAGGAAGCCACGATGGAAGGCGTCCTGGTCAGCGCCAAACGCGAAGGCACGACCATCACCACCACGGTGGTGACGAACGCCGAAGGCCGCTACGCCTTCCCCGCCGACCGGCTCCAGCCCGGCAAGTACACGATCTCGATCCGCGCGGTCGGCTACATCCTCGAAGGCCCGAAATCGGTCGAGGTCCCGGCTGCTGGCGCGACCGCCGACCTCAGGCTCAACCGGGCCCGCAACATCCACCTCCAGCTCTCGAACGCGGAATGGATTGCGAGCCTCCCCGGCACCGATCGCGAGAAGCAGTTCCTGACCGGCTGCACCGGCTGCCACACCTTGCAGCGGCTGTTCACGGCGCAGCACGACGTCGATGAATGGATCCAGGTGTTCAACCGGATGGGCCGCTACTATCCGGGCTCGACACCGGCACAGCCGCAGCTCCTCGTCAGCGGCGGCGAGCGCAGCGAGCGGCCGCGCGTCGATCCCAAGGTCGCACAGGCGGCGGCGCAGTTCCTGGTCGACGTCAGCCTGTCCAATCCCGAGGCCAAGGAATACGACTTCAAGCCGCTGCCGCGTCCGAAAGGCCGCGCCACGCGGGTGATCATCACCGAATACGACCTGCCGCGGAAGAACGCCTATCCGCACGACGTCGTCGTCGACGCCGACGGCCAGGCCTGGTACTCGGACTTCGGCTCGCAGATCATGGGCGTGCTCGATCCCAAGACCGGCAAGGTCATCGACTACGACATCCCGGTGGTGCGGCCAGAGCAGCCCAAGGGCACGCTCGACCTCCAGCTCGACCGTGACGGCAACGTCTGGATCGCGATGATGTACCAGTCGGCGATCGCCAAGATGGACCGGGCGACCCGCAAGCTGACGGTCTTCCCCTATCCGAAGGAGTGGTGGGGACCGACCACACAGGCCTCGATGGTTGCGCCGCGGTTTTCACACGTCGATGGCAAGGTGTGGTCGAACAACCAGGAGACGCGTGAATACTACCGGCTCGATCTGGCCACCGGAAAATTCGAGAACACCGGCAAGGCGGTCGACAAGAACGGCCGGCAGATCAGCGCCTACGGCATCCCGACCGACCACGACAACAACATGTATCTGCTCGAGTTCAGCGGGACGAGCATCGGCCGGCGCGACGCCAAGACGCTCGAAGTCGAGATCTGGCGCACGCCGTTCCCGAATTCGCGCCCCCGCCGCGGCGGCGTCGATCATCAGAACCGGCTGTGGTTCGCCGAGTACCATGGCGGCATCGCGATGTTCGATCCGAAGACCAAGACCATCAAGGAGTGGATGACGCCGACCAAGTGGGACAATCCCTATGGCGTCGTCGCAGCCCGCAATGGCGAAGTCTGGACCGGCTCGATGCACACCGACCTGGTGACGCGGCTGTTCCCGGATACCGACGACATGGTGCAATACCTGTTGCCGCGCACCACCAACATCCGCCGGGTGTTCCTGGAAGAGACCGGACCACGGCCGACACTGTGGGTCGGCTCGAACCACGGCGCCTCGATCGTGAGGGTGGAGACGCTGGACTGATCAGCTGAGGCTGCAGCGAGCGCAAATATGCATCAATGTGCCCCTCCCCTTGCGGGAGAGGGCACAACAATCTCCGCCGTCGCCGCAGCGAGAACTCACGCCTGCGAGATGAATTTTGTCACCGTATAGGCTTCAAGCCCCTCGACTCCGCCTTCGCTGCCGTAGCCGCTCTCCTTCACGCCACCGAACGGCGTCTCCGGAGTCGAGATCGCGACCGAATTGACACCGACCATGCCCGACTCGAGCGCGTCGCCGATCGCGGTCGCGGTCGAGACTGACGATGTGAAGGCATAGGCGGCCAGGCCGAAGGGTAGCGCGTTGGCGCGCGCCACGACTTCGTCGAAAGTCTTGAAGGTGACGATCGGCGCGATCGGGCCGAACGGCTCCTCGGTCATCACCTTGGAATCGTCGGGGATGTCGGTGACGACCGTCGGCTCGAAATAGTAGCCCTGGTTGCCGCGCCGCTTGCCGCCGGTGACGACCTTGCCGCCGCGGTTCTTGGCGTCGTTGACGAAGCCCTCGAGCGCGTCGAGCCGGCGCGCGTTCGCCATCGGGCCCATGGTGGTGCCGTCTTCGAGGCCGTCGCCGAGCTTGATGTTGTTGGCGAAGTCGGTGAAGCGCTTGAGGAAGCGGTCGTAGACCGGCTCCTGCACATAGAAGCGGGTCGGCGAGATGCAGACCTGACCGGCGTTGCGATACTTGAACGCGGCGATGGTGTCGGCGGTCTTCTCCGGATCGGCGTCGCCGAACACCACGACCGGCGAATGCCCGCCGAGTTCGAGCGTCGTGCGCTTCACGCCCTTGGCGGCAAGCGCGGCGAGATGCTTGCCGACCGGGATCGAGCCGGTGAACGACACCTTGCGCACGATGTCGGACGGGATCAGGTGCTCGGAGACTTTCGCCGGCACGCCGAACACCAGGTTGAGCACGCCGGGGGGCGCGCCGGCCTCGACCACGCAGCGCACCAGCTCGACGCAGCTGCCCGGCGTCTCTTCCGACGCCTTGAGAATGAGCGAGCAGCCGGCGGCGAGCGCCCCGCCGATCTTGCGGGCGGGCGTGAGCGTCGGGAAATTCCACGGCGTGAATGCCGCGACCACGCCGACCGGCTCCTGCATCACCATCTGGCGCACGTTCTTCTGACGGCCCTGCACGATGCGGCCGTAGGAGCGGCGGCCTTCTTCCGCGTACCAGTCGATGATGTCGGCGGTGACCAGGACTTCGAGCCGCGCTTCGCCAAGCGGCTTGCCCTGCTCCTGCGTCATGATGCGCGCGATCTTGTCGGCGCGCTCGCGCACCAGGCTCGCCGCCTTGCGCAGCACCTTCGAGCGCTCATAGGGATTGGTGTTGCGCCAGACGTCGAAGCCCTTTTTCGCTGCCACGAGCACGCGATCGAGATCGGCCGCGCTCGCGTGCGGAAGCTTGCCGAGCGGCTTCTCGGTCGCGGGATTGATCACGTCCTCATTGGAACGTCCGTCGCCGTTGAGCCACTGGCCGTCGATATGGAGCGCGAGATCGGTGTACATGGGGGCCTCGTTACGCCAGAGTTTTCGATGGATGACGTAGCACTATTGGATCGCCGCGTCATGCTGGTTCAACAGGGGAACCCGGCGCGGGCTCACCCCCGCAGCGGTGCGAGATCGATCTTGCCGTCATAGAGCTTGCGCAGCATCGCGATCGCCTTGCGCGCACGCGCCTCGTCCCAGCCGCCGTAACGGCAGTTGAGCACGAATTTCTCTTCGATGTCGGCCTGGGTCAGCGGCTCCTTGGCGCCGCCGCGGAAATGCGGCTGGCGCTCCTCGATCACACGGCCGTCATTGAGCGTCGCCCTGATGTGGCCGGTGAACTCGCGGGGATAAGGATTCTGCGGATCGACTCGGAATGACACCTTCTGCGCCAACGCCACCACCGCCGGATCACGCACGGCGTCGTCGGTGAAATCGCCCAAGCCGACATTGCCTCGCACGAATCCGGCGGCGATGCAGTACGGCGACGAGAACTTCCCGGCGTAGCCGTTGGCGGGCTTCTGTTTGGCGGCGAGCGGCTCCCAGAGCCGGTGCACGGTCCCTTCGCCCACGTCGCAGACGATTTCCTTGATGTCGGCGGCCTTCACCTTGGTCGCCAAGCGGCGCGCGCAATCGATGTAGGGATGCGTCATGGTCCCACAGGGATAGGGCTTGAACGCAATAGTCTCGGTAACCCAGCGCTTGCCGAAATCGCCGATCACCTCGTCGTAGTTGCCGTCGAGCGTGTTGGCGAAGCCGTGGAACAGCCCATGCACGCCCTCGAACACGGTGCGCGGGCCGTAGAATCCCGCGCGCGCGAGCAGCGCGGCGCGCATCCCCGACTGCGCCGACCAGCCCGCATGCATGCGCTTGGTCCAGGCGCCTTCGGCGAGATATTCGATGATACCCGAGGCCATCGAGCCGGCGACGCCGAGCGCGTCGACGATCTGCTTCTTGTTCAGGCCCAGCGCCGCGCCGACGCCGGCGGCCGCGCCCATGGCACCGTAGATGGCGGTCGGGTGGAAGCCGGCCTTGTGCGCTTTCATCGGCGCCACCAGCGACAGCCGGCACATGATTTCGACGCCGGCCGCGATACCGACAAGGGCGGCACGCCCGTCCGGATTGTGCCGCTCGCAGGCCGCCAGCACTGCCGGGACGATGACAGCGCCGGCATGTACCGGACCGCCCTCGAAAGTGTCGTCGAAGTCTTCGCCGTGCGCCGCCGTGCCGTTGACGAAGGCAGCGCCGGCCGCCGTCATGGTGCGGGTGTGGCCGATCGCGGTGCAGGGGCCGTCATCCTCCCAGCCGGCGAGCGAGGCCTTGATGTAGTCTGCCTCACGCACGGTAACGCAGAGCCCGGCCACGTCGATGAGCAGGTCCTCGCAGGTGCGGCGCACCGCGGCCGGCAGCCTGCCGGCGTCGAGACTGACGACGGTATCCGCCAAGTGTTCCGCGACCGAGGTTTTCGGCAGGGCAGCGTCCATTGCAAGCTCGCTTCGCTCGTATCTCAGGAGGACGGATAGAGAGCGAGGTGTCTGGCGTCAATCTCAGGTATTCCGCAGGCGCTGGGCGGCACCGAACCCGGGAATGCGGTTGATCGTGATCACGACGGCGAACGTGAGCACCAGCATCATGATGCCAAGCACCGCGATCGCGCCAAGATCGCCGGATTCCTTGAGGTCGAAGATCAGGACCGACACGACCTGGTATCGGACGTGAACAGGATGATGGCGGCGGACAGCTCGCGGACGGTTGCGACGAAGATGAAGCACCAGGTCGCGATCACGCTTGTCCGCAACAGTGGCGCGGTGATGTGCCGGAGCGCCTGCAGCCGCGTTGCGCCGAGGATGCGGCTGGCGTCTTCGAGGTCGTTACCGACGGCCTTGTAGGCCGACGAGAGCTGCTGATAGGCCGCCGGCAGCTCGATGGTGAGATAGGCGAGCAGCAGGATCCAGAGCGTGCCGTAGAGCACAAATGGCGGCTGCGTATAGGTCAGGAACAGCCCGACGCCGAGGACGATGCCGGGGATCGCGATCGGCGCGGTGGCGAGGAAACCGAGCGCCTGGTGGCCGACCACGGCGCGCCGCACGCTGATATAGCCGATCACCAATGCCATCAAGGTTCCCAGCGTCGCGGTGAGCGCGCCGAGGATGAAGGTATTCTGCAACGCGATCTTGGTCGACGACAGGCCGAACGTGAACCACACGTTCTTCAGCGTGGCGTTTTCCGGCGTCACCAGCGTGGTCGCGATCGGCGACAGTGCCGCGTTGATCAGCGCGAAATAGGGCAGGAACACCGGCAGCATCAGCACCGCAAAGACGAACGCGACCGCCGGCCATTTCCAGATGCCGAGCCGGATCAGCCGGGGATCGCCGGTCTTGCCGCCGACTACCGAATAACCCTTGCGGCCGAGGATCATCTGCTGGGTGCGCAGCAGCATCACGGTCAGCACGAGCAGCGGCAGCGAGGCCGCCGCCGCGAGCTCGGGCTTGGGCGGGAATTGGAACAGGCTCCAGATCTTCGTGGTCATGGTGTGGAAGCCGGCCGGCAGCGCCAGGATCGCCGGCGAGCCGAACAGCGTCATCGCCTGCAGGAAGGCGATCAGCATGCCGGCCAGAAGGGCAGGCAACGCAAGCGGAATGGTGATGCGGCGCGCGGTCGTCCAGGTGCGGCCGCCGAGCATCGAGGAGGCGTCCTCGAGGTCTCCTGGAATGCGGTCGAGCGCATTGGCGATCAGCACGAAGATGTACGGGAACGTGTAGCAGGAAACGACGAAGATCAACCCCGTCATCGAATAGATGTTGAAGATGTGATCGCCCATCTCGGCGCCGGTGAGATGGCGGTAGAGCTTGTTGAGCAGGCCGGAATTCGGTGCCGCCAGAAGCTCCCACGCGATGGCGCCGAGGAACGGCGGCGTCACGAACGAGGCCGTCACCAGCGCACGCACGGCCTTGGCGAACGGCAGGTCGGTGCGCGCCACCAGCCAACCCATCGGCGCGGCGGCGAGCGCGCAGAAGATCGAGGCGCTGGTCGCCAGGATCAGCGTCGTCAGCATCGGCCCGCGGAACTCGGGCTCGGTAACGAGGGTCGCGAAGTTCTCGAGCGTGAATTGGCCGGCCTTGTCGACGACGCTGTAGTAGGCGAGCCACGACATCGGCAGGACGATCAGCACGCACAATACCGCGGCAAATGCGATCAGCACCGGCAACGAAAAATCGATCTTGAACGTCCGGCGCCGAACCGCGGATTCCGCCGGCAATGCGATGGTCACCTAGAGTTCCCCCAAATCGTCGTCACGGGTCGTTACACGCCAAATATCTTCTGGTAGCGCGCCTTGATCTCGACCGCCTGCGCCTCGACCGCAACCGGATCGTCCTTCATCACCTTGATGTTTTTCAGCACCGGACGGCCGGGTTTCGGCTTCACCTGCGGGTGCGCCGAGTGCTGGGCGGCGAAGTCGCACAGCGCCTGCTGGCCGTCCTGCGAGAACAGGAAGCTCTGGAACAGCCGCGCGGCGTTCGGATTGGATGCAGCCTTGAGCACCGCGTTCGGGCAGACGATCAGCGGCGCGCCTTCGACCGGATAGACGATTTCGACCGGCCGCCCCGCTTCCTTGTGCAGGATGACGTTGAAGTCGTTACCGTCGGCCATCGCGGCGCGCTCCCCGAGCGCGACCTTGTTCGGCGGATCGACCGACGACTGCACCTGCATCACCTTCTGTTTGGCGAGCTTCTCGAAATAGTCCCAGCCGAGATCGCGCGCGACCTGGTAGGTCGAGGTCATGATGGTGCCGCTGTATGACGGGTGTGCCTTGACAAGGCGGTTCAGCCACTTCGGATGCAGCAGGTCCATGAAGCCCTTCGGCGCGTCCTCGGGCTTCACCATCGAAGTATTGTAGCACAGCGAGACCACATAGATGCGCGACGACGCAAACAGGCCGTCGGCATCGCGATGCTCCCTGGGGAAGAATTTTGCGACATCCTCCGGCACGTAGGGCGCGAGCCAGCCGTTGCGCTTCCAGGCGACGAAGTGCGCCGCATCCGACGCGTTGATGATGTCGGCGGCGTAAATCTTGCTGCTGTATTCCTGCGCGAGGCGCTGGAACTGGCGCTCAGAGCCGGTGCGCTCGATCCGCACCGAGATGCCGGGATACTTCGCCTCGAACCGCTTGGCGACGTTCTGCGAGACCGGCAGGTCCATCGCCGCATACCAGACGACCCTACCCTCTTTCTTGGCCGCCTCGAGCAGCGCGGGCGTAACCGTTTCGGCGGCGGGCGCCTGCGCAAGCACCTTGGCCGGAACCGCTAGCCCAGCCGCCACGCCGCCTGCGAGCACGCGGCGGCGCGTTATCTTCGATACAGTCATGGCCGCCCTCCCACAGACAGGACCGTCGAAAGAACGCTAGACTTTGAAAATCTGGGCGTAACGCTTCTTGATTGCCTCGGCCTCTTTCTCGACCGCGGCCGGGTCTTCCTTCATCAGCTTGATGTCGCGCAGCGCCCGGACACTCGGCTTTTCCTTGGTCTGCCCGTGCGGCGAATATTGCCGCGCCCAGTCCACCAGGAACTGCTGCGCCTCGCGGCCGTGCATCCAGTTCTGGAACAGCCGGGCGGCATTCGGGTTCGGCGCCGATTTGAACACGACGCTCGGACCGGTCGCGAGCGGCGTCCCTTCTTCCGGATAAACGACCTCGACCGGGCTGCCCTCTTCCTTGTAGCGGATGACGAGATAGCCGGCGCCGTCAACCATCACCGCGCGCTCGCCGAGCTGGATCTTCTTCGGCGTATCGGTCGCCGACTGCACCTGCATGACCTTCTGCTTGGCGAGCTTCTCGAAATAGTCCCAGCCGATGTCGCGCGCGATCTGGTGGGTCGCGTTCATGATGGTGCCGCTATAGGCCGGGTGGCCCTTCACCATCTTGCCCGCCCATTTCGGATCGAGCAGGTCCTTGAAGCTCTTGGGCGCGTCTTCCTTTTTGACGAGGTCGGTGTTGTAGGCGATCGGCGACACCAGGATGCGGGTCGTTATCGCAAGCGCGTCGGCGTCGTAATAGGCCTTGTCGTAGTGCTGCGCGACCTCTTCCGGCAGATAAGGCGCGAGCCAGCCGTTGCGCTTCCAGATGATGACATGCGCGGCGTCGGCGGTGTTGGCGACGTCGACCGCGTAGATCTTCGCCGTGTGCTCCTGGCCGATGCGCTGGAACACGCGCTCGGCGCCTGAGCGCTCCACCTTGGTGGAGATGCCGTATTTGGCTTCGAACGCCTTGCCGAGGCGCTGCGCGAAATCGAGGTCCATGGCGGTGTAGAAGGAGACCTTGCCCTCCTTCTTGGCCGCGGCGATCAGCACGTCGTCAAGGGGCGCCGGCGCCGGCAGTTGCGCGCGCGCCGGTGCGGCGAAGACGGTGGCAGCGGCCGCTGCCGCCGAGCCCTGGAGCACCGCACGCCGGGAGATGGGACGCTTGGTCATCTTAGTTACTCCTCGTTGCGAAGGATCGCCGCAGCCTTAGACACCGAACAACTGGCTGTAGCGCTTCTTGATCATGTCCGCCGACTTGTCGACGCCGGCCGGATCGTCCTTCCATTTCTTGATGCTGGCGAACGGCGTGCGGCCTTCCTTCTCCTTGGTGTTCGGATGCACCGAGCGTAGTCCGCCCACGTCGATGAGAAGCTGCTGGCACTCCGCCGTGTAGCAGTAGCTCTGGAACAGCTTGGCCGCATTTGGGTTGGGCGCCGCCTTCATCACCCCATTGGGGCCGATGATCAGCGGCGTGCCTTCGGTCGGATAGACGATCTCGACCGGCCGGCCGCCTTCCTTCTCCTGGAACATGTTGTATTCGTTGCCATCGGCCATCACCGCGCGCTCGCCGAGCGCGAGTTTCTTCGGCGGATCGGCCGAGGACTGCACCTGCATCACTTTCTGCTTGGCGAGCTTCTCCAGGTACTCCCAGCCGAGCTCACGCGTGAGCTGGAACGTGGCGGTCATGATGGTGCCGCTGTAGCCCGGGTGCGCCTTCACCATCTTCGCGGCCCATTTCGGATCGAGCAGATCGGCGAAGCTCTTCGGCGCCTCCGGCGCCTTCAGCATGTTGGTGTTGTAACCGATGACGCAGAGCCAGGCGCGGAACGTCGCAAACTGCCCGTCCGGATCGCGATGCTCTTCCGGCCACGACTTGGCGACATCTTCCGGCACGTACGGCAGCAGAATGCCGTTGCGCTTCCAGACAATGAAATGCGCGGCGTCGGACGATTGCACCACGTCGACGGCATGGATCTTGGCGGAATATTCCTGCCCGATGCGCTGATAGACACGCTCGGCGCCGGTGCGCTCGACGCGCGGCGTGATGCCCTGGTAGCGGGCGGCGAACTGCTTGGCGACACGCTCGGCTACGGGAAGATCGAGGGAGGTGTACCAGACCACCCGGCCTTCCTTCTGCGCAGCCTTGATCAGCTCCGGAGTGATCGCCGCGGGCGGCGGCGCCTGCGCCAAAACCCTGGCTGGCGGCGCGAAGGTTCCGGCGGCAACCGCGGCCGACCCTTTCAGGACGTCGCGCCGCGTGATCTTGCGTAGCTTCATGGTCGCGTCTCCATGGTCGCTTTCCTCGGCTCAGACCCCGAACAACTGGCTGTAGCGCTTCTTGATCGACTCGGCCTGCTTTTCGACGGCAGCCGCGTCGTCCTTCATGAGCTTGATCTTGGAAAGCGGCGTGCGGGCGGGCTTTTCCTTTACCAGCGCATGCACCGAGCGCATGCCGCCATGATCGATGCAAAGCTGCTGGCATTCCGTCGTGTACATCCAGGCCTGCAGCAAGCGCGCCGCGTTCGGATTGGGAGCCGCCTTGAAGACCGCGTTGGGTCCGATGATCAAGGGCGTGCCTTCGGTCGGGTAGACGATCTCGATAGGGCGGCCGGCTTCCTTCTCCTGCAGCATGACGTATTCGGTGCCGTCGGCCGCAAGCATGCGCTCGCCGAGCACGATCTTCTTGGGCGGATCGGTCGCCGACTGGAGCTGCATGATCTTCTGCTTGGCGAGCTTCTCGAAGTAGCCCCAGCCGATGTCGCGGGAGGTCTGATAGGTTGCGGTCAGGATCGTACCGCTATAGGACGGATGCGCCTTGGTGATCCGATTGACCCACTTCGGGTCGAGCAGGTCGTTGAAGCTCTTCGGCGCTTCTTCGGCCTTGATCTGCGAGGTGTTGTAGGCGATCGGGCAAAGGGTAAGACGGAAGCTCGAGAACATCCCGTCCGCATCCTTGTGCTCGGCGGGGAAATGCTGGGCCACGTCCTCGGGAACGAACGGCGCGAGGATGCCCTGGTTCTTCCAGACGATGAGATGCGCCGCATCGGACGAATTGACGACGTCGACGCGGTGAATCTTGGTGGCGTATTCCTGGCCAATACGCTGGAACACGCGCTCGGCGCCGCTGCGCTCGACCCGCACCTTGACACCCGCGTACTTCGCCTCGAAGGCGCGCGCAATCCGCTCCGCCAGCGGCAGGTCTATCGAGGTGTAGTAGTTGACGGTGCCCTCTTTCTGCGCCGCCTTGATCAGCTCGGGCGTGATCGCCTGCGCCGCCGGGGCCTGCGCCAGCACCTTGGCGGACGAAGCAAACGTGCCCACCGCAACCGCGGCCGATCCCTTCAGAACGTCGCGCCTCGTGATTTTCGGCAACCTCATTGTCGTCTCCTCTCGGACCCGGTCTCATGCCGGACGGCGACTTCGCTGTTCAACCCGCGAGCACGCGGCAGCGTTCCGGCGGCAGATGCAGCCAGACGGACGATCCCGGTGCGACATTCTCGGCCGGCGACGCGACCACGCGGATCTGCGTGCCGTCGGCGGTCTCGACCATGTAGTCGCGGCTGGAGCCCAGGAACACCTGCCGCAGCACCGTGGCGGGCAACACGTTCTCGGTCGACTCCGGCCTGCGCGCCCACAAGCGGATCACATGC
This sequence comes from Xanthobacteraceae bacterium, assembly GCA_019745775.1. Taxonomy (GTDB): domain Bacteria; phylum Pseudomonadota; class Alphaproteobacteria; order Rhizobiales; family Xanthobacteraceae; genus VAZQ01. Next base: position 140,415 of record JAIESR010000011.1, read on the forward strand.
TGGCGCACCGACACAGCGGCGTCGGTCCCGGCGGCGAGCCGATCGCCGATGCAGCGCAGCGTCTCGCCGGCGACCGAGATATGGTTGCCGTCGAGCGCCTTGCCGCGCACCACATTGCTCATGCCGATGAAGCGCGCCACGAATTCCGAACGCGGGCGCTCGTAGATTTCCTCCGGCGAGCCCGCCTGCTCGATCTTGCCGAGGTTCATCACCGCAATGATGTCGGCAGTGGTCATCGCCTCCGACTGGTCGTGGGTGACGTAGACCGTGGTGTAGCGGTACTCGTCGTGCAGACGGCGGACCTCGTAGCGCATCTCCTCGCGCAGGTTGGCGTCGAGGTTCGACAGCGGCTCGTCGAGCAGCAGCGTCTCCGGTTCGACGATCAGCGCGCGAGCGAGCGCCACGCGCTGCTGCTGGCCGCCGGATAGCTCGCCCGGATAACGGTCCGCGAGATCGGCGAGATGCGTGGTGGTGAGGATCGAATTGAGCTTCTTGCCGATAGTCTCCTTGTCGACCTTGCGCAGCTCGAGCCCGTAGGTGACGTTCTGCGCCACCGTCATGTGCGGCCATAACGCATAGCTCTGGAAGATCATCGACATGTTGCGCCGCTCCGGCGGCACGGTGCGCGCGGGCGAGGACAAGACCTGGTCGCCGACGCGGATTTCGCCGCCGGTGGGTTCGACGAACCCCGCGATCAACCGCAGCGTCGTGGTCTTTCCGCAACCCGATGGCCCCAGCAGGCAGACGAGCTTGCCGTGCTCGATCGTCAACGAGATGTTGTCGACCACCGCCAGCGGTCCGTAATGCTTGGTCAGACCGCGCAATTCCACCGACGCCACGCCATATCCTCCCGCAATAACGGGGCGGATTGTACCGCTCCCCTGTGGGTTTACTGAGCGAAACCTGTCGACCGCGTCCGCGACAGCTTGCCGCCTCGGTCGCCTGACCCGCGCGTAACCACGGGACGGCGGGCGCTATCGTCACTTCCCCGTGAAGACGGGTTTGCGCTTCTCCATGAAGGCCGTGCGGCCTTCGATGTAGTCCTGGCTGGTGAAGCAATTCTCGACCAGCTCGTTGCAGCGCGCGAGGTCGCGCTGGCTTTCGTCCTTGACGGTCTCGCCGACGATGAATTTCACCGCCTTGAGCGTGAGCGGCGCATTGCCGGCGATCGTGTCGGCATAGTTCTTGACGTAGCCCTCAAGCTCCTCGCCCGGCACGGCGCGGTTGATCAGGCCCATGGCGAGCGCTTCCGGCACGTCGAACTGCCGGCCGGTGTAGAAGATTTCCTTCGCGAACGCGGGACCGACCACGTCGACGAGCCGTTTGAGGCCGGGATACGCGTAGCCGAGCCCGAGCTTCGCCGCCGGCACGCCGAATTTCGAATTCTCCGAGGCAATGCGCATGTCGCAGCACAGCGCAAGACCGAGCCCGCCGCCGATGCAGTAGCCCTTGATCATCGCGATCGTGGGCTTGGGAAACTCGGCGACCGTCGCGTTCGCCTTGCCGACGGTCACGTTATAGTGCTTCACCGCGTCCATCGACGAGCGCTCGCTCTCGAACTTCGAGATGTCGGCGCCCGACACGAACGACTTGCCGCCGGCGCCGGTGATGACGACGACACGCACCTCCGGATCGTCCCGGAAAGTCTCCAGAATGTCGGTGGTCGCCGCCCACATGTCGAGCGACACCGCGTTATGCCGCTCCGGATTGTTGAAGATCACGTAGCCGACGCCGCTCTCCTTGCGCGAGAGAATCTTGTCGGTCCTGGTCTTGTCATCCATGGCTCATTCTCCTGCCTCTCCACAGTCATGCCCGCGCTCATCGCGGGCACCCACGACTTAGATCGATCGCTTGAGAAAGACGTGGATGGCCGGGACAGGCCCGGCCATGACGACGGCAATATCTTTGCTAGACATCATATTGCGTTGGCCTTGCGTAGTGCCGCGATATCCTTCGGCTTGAAACCGAACTCCTTGAGCACCGCATCGGTGTGCTCGCCGATCGCCGGCGGCCGCATCACAAGCTTGCTCGGCGTGCGCGACAGCGTCATCGGCTGGCCGACAAGCTTCATCAGCGACTTGTCCTTGCGCTTCACCGCCGGGTCCATCTTCAGATGCCGGACCTGCGGATCGGCGAACATCTGGTCGATCGAGTAGATCGGCCCGGACGGGACGCCGGCCTCGTTGAGCAGCTCGATCCATTCGGCGCTGGTGCGCTTCACGGTGTGGCTGTCGATCTCCTGGTTGAGCTTGTCGCGATGCTTCGAGCGGGTCGCCGCCGTGGCGTAGTCCGGGTTCGTCAGCATCTCGGGCGCATTGAACGCGCCGACGAGCCGCTCCCAGATTTTCTGGCCGGTCGAGGCGATGTTGATGTGGCCGTCGGCCGTCTTGTAGACGCCGGTCGGCATCGAAGTCGGGTGATTGTTGCCGGCCTGGCCCGCGACCTCGCCTTTCACCAGCCAGCGCGAGGCCTGGAAGTCGAGCATGAAGATCTGCGCCTGCAGCAGCGAGGTCGCGACATGCTGGCCCTGGCCGGATTTCTCGCGCTCGAGCAGCGCGACCAGAATCCCCATGGCGCAGAACAGCCCGGCGCAAAGATCGGCGATCGGGATACCGACTCGCACCGGGCCTTGGCCGGGCAGACCGGTGACGGACATCAGGCCGCCCATGCCCTGCGCGATCTGGTCGAAGCCCGGACGTCCCGCATAGGGCCCATCCTGGCCGAACCCCGAAATGCTACCGAGGATGATTTTCTTGTTGATCTTCTTCAGGTCCTTGTAATCGATCTTCAGGCGCTTCTTCACGTCGGGCCGGAAATTCTCGACCACCACGTCGGCCTTCTTGACCATCTTCCGAAACGCGGCGAGCCCCTCGGGCGCCTTCAGGTTGAGCGTAATGGCGCGCTTGTTGCGATGCAGGTTCTGGAAATCCGGGCCCTCGCGCGGGCCGCCCGGCGGCTCGCCCGAGGTGAGCGCGGGCGGCTGCTCGATCTTGATGACATTGGCGCCCCAATCGGCGAGTTGACGCACGCAGGTCGGCCCGGAGCGCACTTGCGTGAGGTCTAGAACGGTAAAGCGGCTGAGCGCACGCGAAGCCTTGGGGACCGGCATTTTCCTGACCTGTTCGGGGCGTTTTTTCTCCCGGGCGGGATACCGCCGGGAGGCAGTACTTTGCTGATATTGCGGTGATTGTCTACCGAGGAACTCCCCGCATGATCCCGAAAAGCCTGCCCCGCACTTGATGCGGGGTGGGCACCGGTTTTCGGAAAAGATCATGCTCAACCAAGCGCGGCAGTGGGCCGCGTTGCGGCGCATCACGACCTCCTCTAGAGCGATATTTTCGTCGGGCATGACGCCATTCGCACGCATCGCTTGCGCCTGAAGTGTCGGCAGGGAGACCGTGGTGACAGTCGGGAGTTCCGCTCGCTTTTCCGCGCTGGGCCTGCTGGCCGCGCTGGCGTTCGGCGCGGCACCCGCTTTCGCGCAGAGCATCGCCGAGGTCGCCGCCTACCAGGGACCCGACCGCACGCAGCGGCTGATCGCCGGCGCCAAGAAAGAAAAAGTGGTGATGGTCTACGGTTCCACCGTGGCCGAAGACATGCGCCCGGTGAGCGACGCCTTCCGCAAGCGCTACGGCATCGATTTCCAGTACTGGCGCGCGAGCTCCGAGCAGCTCGTCCAACGCGCCGTCAACGAGCACCGCGCCGGCCGCTGCGCGGTCGATGCTTTCGCCACCGTCGCCGCTGAGCTCGAGACACTGCACCGGGAGAAGCTCCTGATCGCGGTAAAGACGCCGGCCACCGAGGGCCTCGCCCCCCTCGCCTTCCGCCCGCATGGCGAATGGGTGGCGACGCGGCTCAACATCTTCTCGGCTTCGTTCAACACCAACCTGGTGAAACGCGACGAAGCGCCGCGCGCTTATGAGGACCTGCTCGATCCGCGCTGGAAGGGACGTCTTGCGGTCGAGGCTGCCGATTTCGACTGGTTCGGCACTATCGTGATGAAGATGGGTGAGGAGAAGGGTCTCAAGCTGTTCCGTGACATCGTGCAGACCAACGGCATGTCGGTGCGGCGCGGCCATACGCTGCTGGCCAACCTGGTGCAGGCGGGCGAAGTGCCGCTTGCGCTCACGGTCTACAGCTACAAGCCCGAGCAGCAGAAGCGCGACGGCGCGCCGGTCGAGCCGCTCTACCTCAAGCCGGTGGTGGCGCTCGGCTACGGCCCGGCGGTGTCGCGATGCGCGCCGCATCCGCACGCCGCGCTGCTGTTTCACGACTTCATGATCCGCGAGGGCCAGGAGATCATGGCCAAGCGCGACATGACGCCGACCAACCCCAAGATTCGCCCGCTGCCGGAGGGCGTCGACCTCACCATGATCGATCCGGTCGAGATGCTGGACAACCGGAAGAAGTGGGACGATCTCTGGACCAGTATCGTGCTGAAGCCGAGGTGATATAGATCAAAGTCACGACCGGGCGGCACGCACGCTCGGCTCCCTCTCCCCATTGGGGAGAGGGAGTGCACCGCCGTCGTGGTTGCGATTGTGCGACGCCGCAGATTATCCCTTGTAACCGCTCAAGTCCGTCTCGTAGTGCTCGGCGCAGCAGGGATCGTCGTGCTTGCCGTGCACGCGGCACCATGAGCGCACGAGATAGTTGAACACGTTGGTGAAGAGATCCTGGCGCATGCCGCGCTGGTTCTTCTTCTCGAGATCCTCGCCTTCGGCGATGTATTTCGGGCCCCCTGCCCACTCCGCCATCAGCTGCACCTTGCAGGCGCGCTCGAGCTTCAGCGCGACCCACACCGCTTCTTCCAGCGTGCGCCCGGCGGCGACGATGCCGTGATTGCGCAGCAACAGCACATTGCGGTCGGCAAGGCACTTCGCCACGGCCTTGCCGCGCTCCGCCGTGACGATCAGGTCGGTGGTCTCCGAGAACACCGGCAGCCGCTTGTAGAAGTAGCCGGCCTCGTTGTTGACCGGCACCAACTCCTTGCCGAGCGACGAGAACGCGACCGCATGCGGCGCATGGGTGTGGATCACGGCGTTGAGGTCGGGACGCGCGCGCAAGACTTCCGAGTGGATGAACACCTCGTTGTGGCGCGGCATCGAGCCGCCGACCCGCTGGCCGTCGAGATCGACGGTGATGATGTTCTGCGGCGTCATCTCCTCGAGGCCGATGGTGGCTGGCTTCATGAGGAAGCGGCTCTTGTCGTCCTCGAGCCGCACCGTCACATGGCCGGCGACGAAATCGCCCTGGTCCTGCATCGCCAGGACGCGCCCGGCATTGGTGAGTTTTCTCCTGAGCGCCTCAGACATCGTTTCACCTCCTCTATCATCGGCTCGTCACGTTTCGTACACGCCCATTTGTAGAAGATCGAGAGCCGGCAGGTTTGTACGGTCGACCGGAATCGAGTAGGCTTGTCGCATGGGGGCGATGCGGAGCTTTTCAGGATCGCCCCAATGCATCTTCCCGCCATGCCCGCTTTGGCCCGCGCCTTCGCTGCTTTGCTGCTGGTCGCTTCCACCGCGGTGCCGCTGGCGCGCGGCCAGGAAGCGAACCCGCCGCAACAGCCCCAGGCGGTGCCGTTCGTCGACCTCGGCCAAGTCGCCGATAAGGGCGCGCTACGGCTCCTGCCGCCGAATTCAGTCACACGTCATGAGATCGCGACCGACAGCGGGACGATCGGCTACACCGCCACTGCGGGGACGCTCGCGCTCTACGACCAGTCCGGCGAGCGCACCGCGGCGGTGTTCTATGTTTCCTATGTCGTGGACAAGCCGGCGACGATCAAACGGCCGGTGACGTTCGTGTTCAACGGCGGCCCGGGCGCCGCGTCGGCCTATCTACACCTCGGCCTCGTCGGCCCGCGGCTGGCGGAATTCCGCGCCGGCCGCGAGGACCCGCCGCGCCTTCATGACAATCCGCAGACCTGGCTGCAATTCACCGACCTCGTCATGATCGACCCGGTCGGATCGGGCTTCAGCCGTCCGGTGCGTGCCGACGGCGGCAATGCGTTCTGGGGCGTGGCGCGCGACGCCGAATCCCTCTCCAAGGTGATCGCAAAGTGGGTCGCGGACAATCAGCGCGCCGATTCACCGAAGTTCATCCTAGGCGAGAGCTACGGCGGCTTCCGCGCCGCCAAGGTCGCGCGTGAGCTGCGCCGCGAGCACGGCATCGCGGTCGCCGGCATCATGATGGTGTCGCCGCTGATGGAAGGCGCCTTCACCTTCGGCGGCACCCGCTTTGCGCTGGGCGCCGCCATGCAGATCCCCTCGCTCGCTGCCGCCGAAATGGAACGCAAGGGCACCCTGACGCCGGAGCGACTCGCCGAAGCCGAGCGCTTCGCGCTCGGCGAATACCTGACCACGCTCGCCGGAGCGCCACCGCGCGGCGAGGCGGCGCGCATCTTTTACGAGCGCGTCGCCGATTTGACCGGCATGCCGCTCGCCGTGGTGACCCGGACGCGCGGCTTCATCCGCGACAACTATGTGAAGCATCTGCGCGGCGCCGAAGGCATGGTCGTCAGCCGCTACGACGTCACCTTCGCCGGCCCCGATCCGCATCCCGAGAGCGAAACGCCGCGCGGGGCCGACCCGCTGCTGGCGGCGCTGTCGCGCACTTACAGCGGCGCGATGGCCGTCTATGTTCGCGACGAGCTCGGCTACAGGACCGACCTCACCTATGTGCTGCTCTCACGTGAAGCCAACAGCCGCTGGGATTGGGGCGGCCGTGGCGCGGGCCGCGACAGCGCCAGTGTCGATGAGGACCTGCGCACGCTCCTGTCGCTCGACCCGTCGTTCCGGCTGCTGGTGGTGCACGGCTATGCCGACATGGTCACGCCCTATGCGGTGAGCCGCTACGTGCTCGATCACCTGCCCGACCTGCCGAATCCCGCGCGCACACAGCTCAGGATCTATCGCGGCGGGCACATGTTCTATATCGACGACGAATCGCGTCGCCGCTTCACCAGTGACGCCCGATCGTTCTACGCGGCCGAACCTTGATGCAGCAGGCGCTCCCGGGCCGCCGGCCCATCAGGCGCCCTGGAATTCAAGCACATCGAAGCCCACGTAGCGGTCGACGATATAGGCGAGCCCCTTGTCGTCGAGCGCGACGTCGTTCGTCTGCGGCGCCGGGCGCCCGCCGCACGGCTCCGGAATGAAGTGGCCGATCTCGCGCGGCGACAGCGGATTGCCGACGTCGAGGATACGCAGCCCGCCGCCGAACCAGGTCGCAAAGCAGATCGTGCCCGACATGCGTTCGCAGAACTGATGCGCGCCGAAGCGCGCGCCGGCCGTGCGCGCGAACGGCGAATCAAGCTCGCTCACCTGGAACTGCCCGAGCGGCTTGATGTCGGCGGGATCGGTCACGTCGAAGGTGAGGATGCAGGCATGCGCCCTGCCCCGCCGCATCTGCTCCTCGTTGGCGCTCTGCGCCTGGTCTTCCTCGTCGACCGCGAGCGCGATGCGCTTGCCGTTGATCGGCTTCGGCACCGGCATCACCGTGTGCGTCGGCTCGGGGAACAGCGGGTGATAGTTGTAGCCGCCCTTGGTCTTCGGTTTCGACAGATCGGAGATGTCGACGATGCGGAAGCCGCCGTGCCAGCAGCTCGCCCACATCTCGTCGCCGAAGCGCAGCGCATGGTGCAGCCGGTGCTGGCGGCCGAGCCAGGTCGGCGTCTCGCCGCCGGCGACATGCTGGCCCGGCATCCACCAGCGCGAAACCTCCTGCGGCTTCGCCGGATCGCGCATGTCGTAGATGACGAGGATGTTGCCGATATAGCCCGCCATCTCGGTCGAGATGTAGGCGTGGCGATCGTCCATATCGAAGCGGTGCACGCCGATGCCGCCGGTCTTGTGATGCGCGATTTCCTTCGGCTTCGCCGGATTGGAGACGTCGTAGACCTTGAAGCCGCCCATGGCGTAGCCACGCTTCGCTTCCGCCTCGATCTCGGCGACGTCCTGCGGCTCGACGCCGAGCCAGGTCGCGATCTCCGCGTGGGTCGGCGCGCGACCCTTGGCGGCGGTCAATTCCTTCACCACCCGCGGCAGCTCGTCGGCGCGGCGGCCGATCGCGGTCGGGTTGCGCTCGTGATTGACGATCATGATGTCGCCGACCACGCGCGCCTTGTGGCTGTGCGATGTCTGGTCGTCGAGCGTGATGGTCGCCACGACGTGCGGGTTGGCGGGATCGGAGATGTCGACGATCGAGGTGCCGAGGTGGTTCTTGTTCGGGATGTGCCCGACATAGGCGTGCTTGCCGGCGACACAGACCTGTCCGGCGCCGGGCAGGTCGATATGCCCAACGCGGCGGACGTTGCGGGCCATGGCGGCTTTTGCTCGGTCGACAACGTTCATGTTCTTTGACTCGCTCTCTGCTTCGTCGTGGTGCTTTCAGTCAGTAGGAGATGATGACAAAGCTGCGGCCGTCGATCCAGTTGTTCATGAAGGTGCGCTTGAATTCCTCGCGCAACTCCGGAGCTGTCATTTGGTAAATCCCTTCGACTCGATTCTCAAGGCAGGTCACGTCGTCGGGCCGAAAGCACTGATAGAAGTCGTCGGAGACTCCGTTTCGTTGGTACCCGACAATATCGTAGAAGACGACGTTCTCCGATTTCATGATCGTTGCGAACGGCCCGAAGAAGTGCGGCGCCTTCTTCGATCCGGGAACGTTAAACTTCGAACGTTGCATGAATCTCGGAAGCAACGGAAATTGCCACTCGTCGCTGAAAATCACCCGGATCGGAGCCTCGAATCCGACGGCATCGGCGTCCACGAAAGCAAAGCAGTTGCGTCTTCCGTCGGTGGCACGGACAACGGCCCGATAGTTCCCGTAGACGAGGCCTTGGTCTGAGAACATCTTCTCCCAGTCGGTGTGCGGATTTTGATGGACCTGGACGTAGGGTTGCAATGATCTGAATTCGTCCGAGGCCATGCCGTCGATCCGAAAGAAGTTTACGTCGACCTCGCGCTTCGCCTGCGCGTGATAGATGTCCAACCCCATCGCGATCACCGTAGTTTCGTGCTTCTCAATGCGGCAAGAGTATCACGAAATAATCGGCGACGCCTTCCCAGCTTCTAGTCCAGCTTCGCGCCCGACGCCTTGACGATTGCCGTCCATTTCGGGATTTCCGCCTTGATATAGGCGGCGAACTCCTCCGGCGAATTGCCGACGATGTCGACCCCGAGGTCGGTGAGCGATTTGCGCACCTGCGCATCCTGCAGCGCCTCGACTGTGGCGCGGTGCAGCCGCACCACAATCTCGCGCGACGTCTTCGCCGGCGCCACCAGCCCGTGCCAGGTGGTGGCGTCGAAACCCTTGAGGCCGAGCTCGTCCATGGTGGCGAGCTCCGGGAATACCGCGGTGCGCTTGATCGGCGTCACCGCCAGCGCACGCACCTTGCCGCTGCGGATATGCGGCACCACCGACGCCGCGGTGGCAAAGATCATGTGCACATGACCCGCGATCACATCCTGCAGCGCCGGCGCGCCGCCCTTGTAGGGAACATGCGTGATCTCGACCTTCGCCTCGGCCTTGAACAGCTCGGCCGCGAGATGCGCCGCGGTGCCGTGGCCGGACGACGCGTAGTTGAACTTGCCGGGATTGGCGCGCAGCAGCGCGATCAGCTCCGCCAGCGACTGCACCGGCATGTTGGGATTGACCACCAGGATGTTCGCCTGCGAGCCGATCAGGCTGATCGGCGCAAAATCCTTCTCCGGGTCGAAATTGACCTTCTTGTAGAGCGCGGCGTTGGTGGCGAGGATCGAGTTGTTGCCCATCAGGATGGTGTGGCCGTCAGCGGCTGCGTTGGCGGCGGCTTCAGCGGCGATGTTGCCGCCGGCGCCCGGCCGGTTGTCCATGATGAAGGGCTGGCCGAGGATCTGTTCGAGCTTCTTGCCGACCACGCGGGAGAGCACGTCGCTCGGTCCGCCGGGCGGGAAGGCGATCAGCAGCGAGACCGGCTTGGTTGGATAGGCCTGCGCTGACGCGCCCGCCGTTAGCGCTTGCAGCATCGCCGCGCCGAGCAGCACCGCACCGATCAATGAACGCATCGTCTTGATTCCCCCAGCAAAAAACATCGCGCCGGCATTTTAGGGCGGCGTGTGCGGCGCCGCCAGACGGGCGCCTGATCGTGGCGAAAATGCCACATGATCCGGCCGTGATTTGGCGGGAACCGCACCGGCATAGCCGGGCGTTATCGACCTTGCTTAGATTGGTATCAGCCAATCGGCTGCGGAGTGTGTGTCGTGTTTGGGGTCTTGCTGTTCGGGGCGTTCGCGACTGTCGTCCTGGCCTACATGATGACCGAATATCTCTTGACGCGCTTCGACGTGCGCCGTCGCGTTCTCGTCGGAGATGGCGCGCCGCTGCTTCCGATCCTTTGCGCCAACGGCGTCAGCTTCCTGGTGATCTGCTTCTCCAGCTTCGTCGTGCTGTATGCGGCCGATCTCAGCCCCCACACCTATCCGCTGCTGGCGCTGGTCTGTCTGTGCGCGCAGGGCGTATGGCTGACGCAGCATTTGTGGTTCTACCACCGCGACCACCTGCGGCTCGGCTGGTGAGATTCGCTACCGAAGCCTTGTCGTTCGTTCCTTGTGTCGTATAGACACTGTCCTGCAATTCAGTCGTCGATCACGAGATAAGAAAACGGAACAGGCATTGCGGGATTTGGATTCGCGAGATACTGCATGCGCCGAGTGAATTCGCCTGGGATATCCCATTCTTGGTGCACACCTTTCCCACCGCGCCTCAGTCGATAAAATCCAGCGTCGCAGCAGTCGAATACTTGCCGCAGTATGGGGAGAGGATCGTCGTAAACGAAGTGGCACAGGCCAAAGAGGCAAGGCTGACCGAATCCTGGTCGTTCGAAATCGTACTTCGCGCCGTCGCCGTACCAGACATCCCATCGAACGTTCTTGTTCTTAGAGGCGATATAGTCCCCAGCAAAAATCCCGATGTCACTAAGAATATTCAGGCCTTGGTACGCACCCGTCCAGGCAGGCTCGTAATGTCGCAACGCGCGGATAACCTCGCCACCGCCGGGAAGGAGATGACCGCCATAACGGTAGAGCCAGCGGTCGATAGCCGGCAGCGTCTCTGGCGTTAGGAGCAGTTCGATCGAGAACCGCGTGAGATATTTGGCGAGATGGTCGAGGCGAGCCGCCTTCTGTTCTAGAAAGTAATCGTAGTTCGCTCGGATTTCTTTCTTCGACAGGACATTCTTCGAATTATGGAACGGTGGGGAATAGACCGGATAGTCGGACAAGGCGCTCCACACCTTCCGACGATCGATCATATTCGAAATGATCCTCACGCATCGTCCCCTGCATGGCAAAGCGCCCGCCTCGCGGCGGGCGCTTGCATTTTGGATGACCGCGTCGGCACGCGTCAGGCCTTCAGCGCCTCCAGCACGCGCTCCGGCGTGAACGGCAGGTGACGCAGCCGCTTGCCGGTCAGCCGGTGGAACGCGTTCGAGATCGCGGCGGCGATGAACGGATTGCCGATCTCGCCGAGGCCGGTCGGCCGGGTATCCACGTCGACGAACTGCACATGCATCTCGTCCGGCAGGTCGGACATCCGCATCAGGCTGTAATCGTGGAAGTTGGTCTGCTCCACCGCACCGTCCTTCAGCGTGACGCGCTCATGCAGCACGCTGGAAAGCCCGTAGATGATCGCGCTTTCGATATTGGCCTTGGCCGGCCCGGGCGACACGATGGTGCCACCGTCGACCGCGACCCAGACCTTGTGCACCTTGATCTTGCCGCTCGTGCGATCGACCGAAATCTCGGCCACGCCGGCGCCGAGCGAGCCCGAGCGTTCGGAGATCGAGACGCCGATCGCGCGTCCCTGCGGCCGCGCCGCCTTCCAGTCGCACATGCGCGCCACGGTCTCGAAGCAGGCCCTCGCCTTGGGCGTCGCGCCCATGCGTTCGAAGCGGAACTGGATCGGGTCCATGTTTGCATCGACCGCCATCTGGTCGATGAAGCTCTCGATGGCGAACACGTTGAACACATGCGCCACCGCGCGCCAGTGCTTGATCTGCACGCCGTGGGAAATGCCGCGCAGCTCCAGCGACTGGTTGGGCACGCCGTAATAGCCGATGCGCATGCCGCCGGTAAGCAGCGCGTTGCCGCCATCGCCGATCACGCAATGCCGCCAGCCGGTGACCTTGCCCGACGCGTCGGTCGCCGCCTCCAGACATTGGAACGATTGCGGGCGAAACCGGCCCTGCGCCAAGTCCTCGGTGCGGGTCCAGATCAGCTTCACCGGCCGGCGAACCGCGCGCGCGATCTGCGCCGCCTCGACCGCCTCCATGCCGCCATTGCGCCGGCCGAAGCCGCCGCCAAGGTAGCACTGGTGGTGGGTAACCTGCTCCTCCTTGAAGCCGAGCGCCTGCGCCACCGCGGTCCGTGAGAGGTCGGGGGCCTGCGTCCCTTCCCAGATCTCGATCTTGTCGCCGGCGTCATTGAAGCGGGCCACCGCGTTCAGCGGCTCCATCTGCGCGTGATAGCCGTAATCCGAGTGGAACTCGGCCTTGTGGACCTTGGCCGCCGCGGCGAAAGCCGCCTTGGCGTCACCGGCGGTGTGCACCGGCTCCGACTTGGTGTTCGGATCGTGGTGGATCTTCTCATAGTCGCGGGTCAGCGCCTCTACCGAGTTGAAGCCGGCGGCGGCGCCCTTCTTCCACGCGACCTTGAGCGCATTGCTGGCGGCAAGCGCCTGCTCGAAGCGGTCGGCCACCACCGCGACGCCGTTCGGCAGCCGTACCGTGCCGACCACGCCCGGCATCGCCTTCACCTCGGCGTCGTTCCAGCTTTCCGGCGCCGAATTGTGCACCGGCGAGTGCAGCGTGGTGGCGTAGACCATGCCCGGCAACTTGATATCGATGCCATAGGTGGCGGTGCCGTTGACCTTGAGCGGCGTGTCGCGACGCGCCACACCCTTGCCGATCAGCCGCCAGTCCTTGCGGGCTTTGAGCTCCTTGGCGTCGACCTTCGGCAGTTGCGCCGGCACCTTGCCGAACGCGGCGATCTCACCGTAGGTCAGGCGCTGGCCGTTGGCCGGGTTGATCACGACGCCCGGCTCAGTGCGAAGCGTCGCGGCATCGACGCCCCAGCGCTCGGCCGCGTTCATCAGCAGCACCTTGCGCACCTGCGCACCGGCGATGCGCAGGTCGTTGTAGTAGAGCATGGTCGCGCGGCTGCCGACGATCGCCATCATCCGCACGTTGTTGTTCATCATGTAGCCGTAGACGCTGGCATCGGCGGGAGCCATCTCGATCGCTACCTTCGACCAGTCGGCGTCCATCTCCTCGGCGACGATCATCGGCAAGTTGGTCATCGAGCCCTGGCCCATCTCCGCGCCGGCGCTCAGGATCGTGATCGTGCCATCAGCCGCGATGCGCACCCATGGCGTGACCTGCGCATTGGCCATGGCGTTGGCCTGCGCCTCGGAGAAGAGCCGCGCGCCGTCTGTGCCGAACGCGAGGCAGAATGTCATGCCACCGAGGCCGGCGAGTACGCCGCGGCGGGAGACCTGCGAACCCTCTTGAGAACCCTTGATCGCAATCGTCATGGCTCAGCCCTCCCTCGACGCCTGCTCGACCGCCGCGATGATGCGGTGGTAGGTGCCGCAGCGGCAGATGTTGCCGTCCATATGTGCGACGATCTGCTCGCGGTTGGGCTTGGGATTGGAGGCCAGCAGCTCGGCCGCCTTCATGATCTGACCGGACTGGCAGTAGCCGCACTGCGGTACCTCCAGCGCGACCCAGGCCTTCTGCAGCGGGTGGGAGGAGTTGGGGGAGAGCCCCTCGATGGTGATGACGCTCTTGTTTGCCACCTCGGACGCCTGGGTCTGGCAGGCACGTACGGCCTTTCCGTCCAGGTGCACCGTGCAGGCGCCGCACAGGCCGGCGCCGCAGCCGTATTTGGTTCCAGTCAGCCCGACATGGTCGCGGATGACCCAGAGCAGTGGCGTGTTGGCGGTGGCATCGACCGACACCTGCCGCCCGTTCAGCGTGAACGAGACCATAAATCCTCCTTGCGGTGCAGACGTTTCCCTGAGGTGGCCGGCGGACTTTCTTGTTACGCAACCACGCCAGCGTTGGTACCAAGCCTAGCAACTATTCGGCCACGTTCCATTCGAAAAAACGGGAACCGGTGACGCAGGCAACCGCCCCGACCGGCGCTATAGTGGGTCCACCGTCGCATTGATTCGCCCGCGTTGCTTCGCGTGCCGGCCGTTGCGGGCGGGCCACAGCAAGGAGATTTGTTGCGCGCGATCTTTCCTTTGCGACCGCCGATCGATATCGATTGAGGGTTCAATGCCACCTCCCGGTCAGAAGTTTGCCGCCATGAACCAGCGCGCTCCCGAGAAGATCATTCCGTTCGCGCCGTCGCCGCGCGAACAGCAGCAGCGGCAAACCGACGGCGACCCGCTCGACCGTTCCGGCCAGGCGATCGTGGCGATGCTCCAGGACGCGGTCGACGTGGCGAAGCTGAACTGCGAGCGCGCCATGGACATCGCACACAAGCTGTCGCTGAAGCTGCGGGAGGCGGAGGACCGCATCGCGCAGTTGGAGGCTGACATCCGCCACTACCAGGATCGCGCCGCCCGCGACCAGGAACGTGCCGCCCGCGCCGAGAAATGGATGCACCGCATCCACTCGGAAATCGAGGACCGCTTCTTCAAGGATAACGGCGGCGGTGGCGGTGGAATGAACGGCTCCGGCCGGCGCTAACGCTTTAGCCAGGTTAAGACGCCCCGCCCGGCGGCGACGCCGGTGGCGAAGCACGCCTGCAACAGGTAGCCGCCGGTCGGCGCCTCCCAGTCGAGCATCTCACCCGCGACGAACGTGCCTGGCCTTTGTCGAAGCATGTAGTGCGCGTCGACCGCGTCGAAGGCGATGCCGCCGGCGGTGGAGATCGCACGGGCGATATCGGAAACGCCGGCAAGCCGCACCGGCACCGCTTTGACAAGCGCGGCCAGCGTTTCGGACGACAGCGCGGCCAGCTTTCCGGCCTGCGACTCCTGCAAAAGCCCGATGGCGACCGGCGTCAGGCCCGCTGCTTTGCGCAGGAATGTCGACAGCGACTGCTTGCCGCGCGCTACCCCGAATTTCTTGGCCAGCGCATCCGCCGTGAGATCGGGACGCAGGTCGATGTGCAGCGTCGCCTCACCCGCAGCGTCGATGGCGCTGCGGATCGCGCCTGACAGCGCATAGATACCGCCGCCTTCAAGCCCCGCGCGGGTGACCATGGCCTCGCCGCGCGTGATTTGCGTGCCGAGCGACAACGCAATGCGCTTGACCGGCTCGCCTTCGAAGCGACCCCGGAAGACATCCGACCAGTTCACCAGCACGCCGGCGTTGGCGGGCCGCAGCGGCGCGACTACGACGCCGGCGTGTGCCATGGTCTCCACCCAACTCCCGTCGGAGCCGAGTTTCGGCCAGCTCGCACCGCCAAGCGCCAGCACCGTCGCGTCGACCCGCTCAGTCACCACGCCTGATGGCGTTTCGAAGGTCAGCGCGCCGTCGTCGACCCAGCCGGTCCAGCGATGGCGCGGCTTGAACACGACGCCGGCAGCATCGAGGCGCCGGAGCCAAGCGCGCAACAGCGGCGACGCCTTCAGGCGCTTCGGGAACACGCGCCCGCTCGATCCGACAAACGTTTCCTGCCCTGACGCCTCGCACCAGGCACGCAGTTTGGCCGGTGGAAACGCCTCGATCGCCGCGCGCAGGTGAGGCGTGGCCGCACCATAACGCGCAATTAGCGCATCGATCGGTTCCGAGTGCGTGAGATTAAGCCCGCCGCGCCCGGCCAGCAGGAACTTGCGGCCCGCCGCCGGCATCCGGTCGAACACCGTGACGCGCGCACCGCCGTGCGCCAGCACCTCGGCGGCCATCAGCCCGGCAGGTCCCGCTCCGACCACCGCGACGCTACTTTGCATTCGCCTTGTTGCCATGGACCCTGGCGCGCTGGATCGCCGCCCAGACCCGGCTTGGGGTCGCCGGCATGTCGATGTGCTCAACGCCGAGCGGCCGCAGCGCATCGAGGATTGCGCCGATCACTGCCGGCGGCGCGCCGGTGGCGCCGGCCTCGCCGGCGGCCTTCACGCCGAGCGGATTGGTGGTCGACGGAATTTCCGCGAGCTCCGACACGATCTCCGGCAGGTCGTCGGCGCGCGGCATGCAGTAGTCCTGGAAGCTGCCGGTCACGAGCTGGCCGCTGCCGTCGTAGAGCACCGCCTCCATCAGCGCCTGCCCGACCCCCTGCGCCACGCCGCCATGGACCTGGCCTTCGCACAACAGGTGATTGATCACCCGGCCGACGTCGTCGACCGCGTGATAGCGCACCACGGCCACCGCGCCGCTCTCGGGATCGACCTCCACCTCGGCGATATGGCAGCCGTTCGGATAGTTCGGCGGCTCGCTCGAGAACGAGCCCGCGGCTTCGAGCCCGACCTCGAACTGCGGCGGCAGATGCATCGGCCGGTAGAACGCCTTGGCGACGTCGGTGAGCGCCATCGAACGGTCGGTGCCGACGATCCCGAATCGGCCGTCGCGGAACTCGACGTCGCCGACGGCAGTCTCCATCAGGTGCGCCGCCATCGGCTTCGCCTTTTCGATGATGGCGTCGGCGGCTTTTTTTAATGCGTTGCCGCCGACCTGCATGCTGCGCGACGCGTAGGTGCCGCGACCGATCGGCACGGCGTCGGTGTCGCCCTGCACGAAGCGGATGCTGCCGAACGGCACGCCGAGCCACTCCGACACCATCTGCGCGTAGACCGTCGCATGGCCTTGACCGTGCGAATGGGTGCCGGCGACGATCGTCACCATCCCGCTCGGGTCGAAGCGCAGCATCATGCGCTCGTTCAGCGTCGAGGCCTCTTCGAGGAAATAGCAGATGCCGCGGCCGCGCAGCCTGCCGCTCTTCTTCGATGCGGCGGCGCGCTTGCTGAAACCGGACCAGTCCGCGAGCTTCAGGCACTCGTCCATCACACGCGCGAAGTCGCCGCTGTCGTAGGTGGTGTTGGTGACGGTCTTGTGCGGCATCTGCGTCGGCTTGATGAAATTGCGCCGCCGGATCTCGACCGGATCGATGCCAGCCACCCGCGCCGCGCGGTCGAGCAGCCGCTCGATCAGATAGGTCGCCTCCGGGCGGCCGGCACCGCGATAAGGATGTACCGGACCGGTGTTGGTGTAGACGCCCTTCCCGACCGCGTGCAGTGCCGGGATGTCATAGACCCCGGGGGCAAGCTTCACGGTGAAAAAGACGGTCACCATGGTCGAGCCGAAATTGTGCGAGCCAACCGCGTGCATGGAATGGACACGCAGGCCGAGCACCTTGCCGTTGTCGTCGAGCGCAAGCTCGCCGCGCACGACCTGGTCGCGACCGTGGGTGTCGCCGAGCATCCCTTCCGAGCGCGTCGAGACCCACTTCACCGGCCGGCCGACGCGGCGCGAGGCCCATAGCACCAGCCCGTCCTCGGGATAGCCGCCGCACTTCATGCCGAAGCCGCCGCCGACGTCGGGCGAGATCACGCGCAGCTTGGTTTCCGGGACCTTCAGCACATTGGTGGCAAGCTGCGTGCGGTTGCCGTGCGGGTTCTGCGATGTCGCATACAGCGTATAGGCGTCGTCGGCGGCGTTGTAGCCGCCGATCGCCGCACGCGGCTCGATCGAATTGGCGCTCAGGCGATTGCTTTCGAGCCGCAGCGACACCGTGTGGCGCGCCTTGGCGAAGGCGGCGTCGGTCGCGTCCTTGTTGCCGAAGGCGAGCGTGAACGTGACGTTGCCCGGGCATTCGTCCCAGATCGCCGGCGCGCCGGGCTTCACGGCGTCCTCGACCGAGGTCACCGACGGCAACGTCTCGTAGTGAACGTCAACCAGCTCGGCGGCGTCCTGCGCCTGCTCGAGGGTCTCGGCCACCACGAAGGCGACGCGGTCGCCGACCGCGCGCACCTTGTCGACCGCGAGCAGCGGCCGCCGCGCCCGATGCCCCTTCGGGCCGCCGACGTCCTCCGGCATCGGCACCATCAGCAGGCCGATGCCATCGGCCGCCGCGTCCTTGCCGGTGAGGATGACGAGTACGCCGGGCGATGCCGCCGCCTTCGAGATGTCGATGCGCACGATGCGAGCATGCGCGTGCGGCGACATCACCACCACGCCGTAGCATTGCCGCGGCAAGGCTATGTCGTCGACATAGTTGCCGCGCCCGGTGATGAAGCGCTGGTCTTCGACCCGGCGCACCGGCTGGCCGATGCCGAATTTAGTAACGGTCGCGTCCATCGTGAACATTCCCCCGCCGTCAGGAAAATGCCGACTATCCGATCCAAACAGGACTATCGCACGTTTGCAATCGCGCGGTTTTGGGCGACGCGACGCCGCGAATGAGGCCGGGTGAGACGATTGCTGCATTTTGAGTGAACCGGTCGCCGTGCTAAGCAGCCGCCGGCCGTTTTCAGTCGCCTGGAGTGTCCATGTCCGTTGTCGCTTCGTCGCCGCGCGTTTTTCTTACAATCGCTGCTCTTGCCATTTGCCTGACCGGCGCACTCGCCGGAGACGACATCCTGTTCGAGCGCGAGTCGCCCTATGTGCCTACGCCGCAGGACGTGGTCGAAGGGATGCTTGATATGGCGAAGATCAAGCCCGGCGAATACCTGATCGACCTCGGCTCCGGCGACGGCCGTATCGTCGTGGCGGCGGCGCAGCGCGGTGCGCGCGCTTACGGCGTCGATCTCAACCCGAAGCGCGTCCAGGAAGCCGTCGCCAATGCCGCCAAGGCCAAGGTGAGCGATCGCGCGACCTTCGAGGTGAAGGACCTGTTCGATACCGACGTCAGTAAAGCCGACGTGGTCACGACCTATCTCTTGCCGCTTGTCAATCTCGACCTGCGGCCGCGGCTCCTGGGGCAGATGCGTCCCGGGGCGCGGCTCATCACCCATGCCTTCCACATGGGCGACGACTGGTGGCCGGACGCTACCGAGAATCTGCGCGGGCGCGTGCTTTTCGCATGGACGATTCCGGCGAAGGTCGCCGGGCGCTGGCAGGTGCAGAGCGACGACGGCAACTTCGTGCTCGACATCGATCAGGCGTTCCAGAGCTTCAAGGCTGCCGCGCACGTCGAGCGCTACACGCTGCCCAAGGTGGTCGAGGCGCACACCACGCAGATTCGGGATGGACGGCTTAACGGCACCGAAATTTCTTTCGCGATCGATATGGGCATCGGCCCGCGCGTGTTCCGCGGGCGCGTCGAAGGCAATACCATGGTCGGCATCGCCCCGCAGGGTTGGAAGGCGACGCGCTTGGCTCGCTGATTGCGATCAGCCTCGCTTGCCTCTGTCGCGTCGCACGACGAGCAAGCCGTCCACGCGGCTGGCGACAATCACGCCGGTTGGCGCAACAACGAAGTCGCGTATCCGTCCGAGCCTGATCGGTTCGTTTTCGACCACACGATTATCAACGATTACGACTCTGTACAAAGAAAGCGAGCGAGGAGCCATGCCGGCGATAAGGTAACTGCCGACCCAATTTGGGAACTCGAAGCTGTCGGCGGGCACTTTACGGATTTGGCCGATCCCGATCCCCGGCGAGTATGAGAATATCGGTTTCGTGTATCGGTCATGCCGCCCGTAACTCACGCCGACATCCGCCAAATAAACGTCCTCCGGATCCGCGCCGTAGTTGGTGCCGTACGTCTCGTGGGGCCAACCGTAATGCAGGTTCTCGCGAATGATGTTGATCTCGTCTCCACCGGATGGACCGTGCTCGGTCTCCAGCAAGGTTTGTGTGTCCGCGTCCCACAGCAACCCCTGAGGATTCCGATGTCCGCGCGAATAGATCGCAAATCCCTCGCCGGGCTTTCCTACCAGAATCTTGCCGAAACTCGAGTTTTCGTCGGCAGCCAAGGGACTTTTCCAGAAGTCGCCGACCGTCAAAAACATCCGGCCTGTTGAATCCTGCTGAATGCGGCCACCCCCGTGGTTCAGACCATACGGCGGAAGCGTGCATGAAGTCTGGAACACCGGACGTTGTTCGATCGGGCCGGGCTCCTGAATGACGATCTCATCGAGCTTCAGCGATACGCAGGTCTTCGTATCGATCGTAACGTAAGACACGTAGACCTTGTTTGTGTCCGGCGCCTTGAAAATATCTGTACCGCGGTGCACGCCTTTAACAATCCCGAGTTGCCGCGTGGACAGCTCCTGCTTCTCCATCTGCAGCAGACTAAGGGAGACCGCTCCATCGCGCGTGAAATGCAGGAAGCTGAAGACCCCGTCCTCGTCCGCCAGCGGGGCGATGTGGCCCTCCGGGAAGTGTGGGAACAGCCGCGCCTTTACGCGATGCAACATCGTGCCAAGAACGAACTCACGGGTTCCATCGGCCAGCGTTAGCGTCTGGATCTCGCCCTGCCCCCGTTTCGCCGCCTGGGCCCGTCGAACGGAAGCGGGAGGTGCCAGACCGACGGCCTTCCGCAAGTCCGCATAGTAGCCCCGCGCGAACGGCCAGTTCTGGTGGCGATAGTTATGAGCGCCCGCAAAGAACGATACCGCGGCGACAACGACTATGGCCCCAATCCACCCGCGTCGCGCCGTTGCTATGGGGCGCAGCGTCGAGGCAATCTCACGCACCGAAAAACGCATTCCCGCAACAACCCCAAACCACAAACCACAAACCAACCATGACATACCATACGTCCGCTGTCAGTTCACCCTTGGGCCCGCAGCTGCATTGGCGGCTGGGGGGAGCGACCTATCGTCCAACTGGCGACCGTGATAGCGAACAGTTTTGCGCGTTGCCGACGCAGAACGGGCACGCTCGGAGGAACCTTTGGTCATCGACTTCCACACCCATGTCTATCCGCTCAAGCAGCAGGCCGCGCCGGCGTGGCAGGGCAAATGCCCGATGACGATCGAGAACGTGCTCGCGGCGCAGGACCGCCACGGCGTCGACGCCACCGTCATCAGCAACCACACGCCTTATCTGCGCCACGCCGACTTCGACAAGATCCTGGTCGACCATCACGAGATCAACAAGTTCCTGGCCGAGCAGCAGGCGACGCACGCCGGCAAGATCTACGCACTGGCCTGCTCGATCCCGAACGGGCGCGACGACTATCTCAAGGAGCTCGAGCGCGCGATCAAGGTCGACGGCATGAAGGGCGTGATGATCCGCGCCAGCCACCAGCACGCCTATCCCGACGCCGACGAAGCGAAGCCATTCTTCAGGCTCTGCACCGATCTCGATGTGCCGGTCGTGATCCATCCGCCGCCGGTCGGCTACGGCGAAGAGGTGATGAACGACTATCGCCTGGCATCGAGCGTCGGCCGGCCGCAGGACAATTGCCTGGCGCTGGCGCGGCTGATCGTGCGCGGCATCTTCGAACAGTTCCCGACGCTCAAGCTCGTGGTCACCCATCTCGGCGGCGGCATCTGCGAGGTGATCGGCCGCATGAACTACGCCTACACCTTGCAAGAGGAAGCGTTCTTCCTCGGCAGCTACGAGCCGATGCTGATCAAGCATCCGCCGCTGCACTATCTGAAGATGTGCTACCTCGACAGCGTCTGCTACCACCTGCCGGCCGCGCGCTGCGTGGTCGAAACCGTCGGCGCCGACCGGTTCGTGTTCGGCACCGACGCGCCGCCGCTGACGCCGATCAAAGGCGACGGCATTCAGATGATCCGCGACTTGAAGCTTTCGCCTGCCGACGAGGCGAAGGTGTTTTCCGGCAACGCGAAGAAGCTGCTGAAGATCGCCTGAGCCTGCGCGGCGCAAACTGCCGCAGCCGCATGCAATTGCTGGCGTGCGGCGTTGAACTTATGCTTCGGCGGAAACGCCCGGAGCAAGAACAAGATGAAATCCCGCATTTATGGGTGGCTGGTGCTGCTCGCACTCGCGCCGGCCGGCGCGGCCGCGCAGACCGATCCGATCGCCGCATTCTACAAAGGCAAGACCGTCACCATCGTGTCGAGCGGCGGCGTCGGCGGTCCGATCGACCTCGCCTGCCGCGTGGTGGCGAAATTCCTGCCCCGCCACATCCCCGGCAATCCGACCATCGTGGTGCGCAACATGCCGGGCGGCGGCCACGTGCTGATGTCGAACTTCATGTACACGCAGGCCGCCAAGGACGGAACGTATATCGGCGGCGTGGTGAACAGTATCCCGACCCATCAGGTGATCGACGGCCGCGGCGTGCGCTACGACGCCGGCAAGTTCATCTGGCTGGGCTCGACCGGCTTCGCCAACCTGATGACCATGGCGTGGCACACCGCCGGGTTCAAAACGATCAAGGACGTGTTCGAGCGCGAATTGCTCACCGGCGTGACGGGCGTCGGCTCCGGCACCTACATCTACACCAACGCGATGAACGTGATCCTCGGCACCAGGTTCAAGATGGTGATGGGCTACAAGGACTCGGCGTCCGTCGATCTCGCAATCGAGCGCGGCGAGGTGCAGGCGCGCGGCGGCATGACGCTGACCGGCGTCAAGCAGGAACGCCCGCAATGGGTCAGCGAGAAGAAGGTCGTCTTCCTTGTGCAGACCGGCGCCGAGAAGGAAGCCGAATATCCCGACGTGCCGCTGATGCACGAGCTCGCCCGCAACGACGAGGAACGCTCGATCCTCGAGCTGATCTCGTCCCCGGCGGCGCTCGGGCGGCCGTTTTTCCTGCCACCGGAGGTGCCGGGCGATCGCGTCGCCGCGCTGCGCAAGGCGTTCGCGGCAACGATGAAGGACCCCGACTATATTGCCGAAGGCAACAAGGTGAGGCTCGACATGAATCCGCTCAGCGCCGAGCGCGTCACGGGGCTGGTCAACGCAACGGTCAACGCACCGTCGAGCGTCGTGGCGAAGGCGCGGGCGATGCTGGGGACGGAGAAGTAGCGACGGCGATCGCCTCAGAACCAGCCGCGCTCCAGTCTCAACACGTCGCCCGTGCGCGGATCGATCCGCATGTACACGTAGCGGCCGGTGACGTCTCGGCCCTCGACCTTCCAGACGCCGTCGTCGAGCCGGAGCCGGTTGATCGCAACGACGCCGTTCTGCGCGGCGATGGCCTGCGCGTCGGCGGACGATACGAAATAAGCCTGGGACGACGCGGGTGAGGCCGCAAACAACAGGGCAAAAAGGGCTGCAGTCGCGAAAGCGCTACGCATGGCTGATCTCCTTCAACAAATCTCCCGCAGGGCCTATAGCTCGGAAATGGGGCACAGTGAGGCAGCCCAGCCCCGCCCCTCGGGTCACGGCAAAAGAAGCATGTGCGGATGCACTTGCGCCGGGCAACGCCGATAAACGATTGAAAAATCAGTTCTGCCGCTTGCGCGCCGGCCGGTTGCCCCGCGCGGACGACGCAACGCGCACATTGCGCACTTTTCGCTTGACGGTCGGACGGGCATCCTCGGTCGCATCGTGCGTCTCGGTTTCGGCGGTCGCGACACCATCGGTGCGCCCGGCGCGGAGCTTTGTCGCCAGCCGGCGCCAATCGTTGCGCGGCTCCACGTGCGGCGGATCGAAGCGATACGGACGGTGCAATCCGAACTTAGCGCCGTTGTTGTCAATCCAGCGGAACACCTCGTGGCTGCGCGAACTCTCTATATGCCCGATGTCGACCGCGCGGCCGTGGCCGTAGCCGCCGACGGCCTGCGAGCCGCCGTGACGTGAGAAGCCGGTGCGCGCCTTGAGGCCGGAGGCGATGCTCTGCCGCCAGTCATCGCGGAAACCGCTCACGATCGTCCACTCGATGCCGGCGGCGTCCATCGCCTTGCCCGCGTGATAGACGAGCTCGCGGAAATCGGCGTCCATGCCGGCAATGACATAGGCCTGCAGCGTCTTGCCCACGCGATTGGCGGCGGCCGGATCTTTCCAGCTGAAATCGCCGCCGCGATCTTTCTTGACCGGCTGGCGCTGGTAGACCTCCCACAGATATTCGACGACCTGATCCACGGTCAGGCGCGAGCGAGGCGGCACCGGCCTTTTGGTGGAAGTCTCCGGCTGCGCGTCGTCCGCCGGCGGCGCCGCGACCATCTGCTGCTCGTAACCCGGCTCGCGTGCCTGATACTTGCCGAGGCTGGCAGTCACGATCGGACGCTCGAGTTCCGGCTCCGGCGCATCGCCAATCGGACGCCGGATCGACAGCGTCTTCACCGGCGTCACCAGTCGGACGGTTTCCGCCGGCACCGGGGTTGACGAAGCGGATGCAAGCGAGAAGCCCGACGCGGATGCCATCGCCATCTGCGGCGGCGCCTCGGACCAATCCGGCCGGCTGGGCGTTGGATAGGGCGAGGAGGAAGCGAGCGGCAGTGCGACGAGGGTAAAGAAAGCACCCGCCAGCCCCCACGCGCACCACGTGACGGAGCTGGACATCCGATCAGCCGATGGCTCGGCGAGGGATGCTCGCATTCAGATCATTACCGTTATGGTAACCCCCGATTCCAGCGCGCAGAGTGGTGTCCGAGGGGGGCAGGAATGAGGCGTGCAGGTCGCTGCAATTGCAGCGAAATCGATAATCGAATGCTACTACTAATGCCCTATTAACGGGCGTTTCTCGAAATGGGACAGCGAACTTCGGAACCCGGGTTCCATGAGGTGGCAGCAATGTGGCAAGCGCGCTAAACTGGAACCGCTCTTCGCGCCCCGGGGATTCTCCGCCATGCACATCATCGATTCGCACTTCCACTGGTGGCCGCGCTCGGTGTCCGAGTGGTTCTGCAAGCGCAAGACCTTCCCCTACGCGCATCCCAACGACAAGGGCGGCTACACCTATCTGCGCCAAGACGGCGTCGACTACATCCTCAACAGCTGGACCGAGTGGTTCGACCTCGACAAGCAGCTCGAGCACATGGACGGCCTCGGCCATCAGGTTGATGTCGTTTGTTCGATAGGCCCGTTCTCGGTGTTCTTCTCCGACCTGCCGGGCGAGGCAGGCCGCGAAGCCGCCACTCTCTGGAACGAGGAGATGGCGGGGGCGCAGAAGAAATATCCCGGCCGGCTCTGGGCGAGCGCGGCGGTCCCGCTCATCGACACGCGCATCGCCATCGAAGTCCTCAACGACGCGGTCGGCCGGCTCAACCTGATGGGCGTCAACATGCCGGGCTCGATCGGCGCCGACCCGCGCATCGACGCCGAACGGCTCGAGCCGTTCTACGCGCGCGTCGAAGAGCTCGGCATCCCGCTGTTCCTGCATCCGACCGATGCGGTGTTCGCGGACGCGCTCACCGGCTATGACGGCTCGCTGCACCTGAGCCTCGGCCGCGTGATCGAGGTCAGCGTCGCGGCGATGCGGCTCGTGCTCTCCGGCATGATGGAGCGGCATCCGAAGCTGAAGGTGGTAATGTCGCACACCGGCGGCGCCCTGCCCTACCAGTCCGGCCGCATGGACAAGAACACGCCCAAGGCGAAACTGCCGAAGCCGGCGTCGACCTACCTCAAGCGCATGTACACCGACACCGTGTCGCCGCACGCGGCCGGGATGAAATTCGCGATCGAGTATTACGGCATCGACAATGTGATGTACGGCACCGACTATCCGTGCTGGGAGCCGACACAGGCGCTGAAGCTGATCGACGAGCTGAAGCTGTCGCCCGAGCACAAGCGAAAGCTGTTCTACGACAACGCGCGGCGTATCCTGGGCTTGCGCGATCCGGCGCCGGCAAAGCAGAGCGCACGCGAGCCTATGCCGGCGAAGTAATCACTCCGCCCCGCCGCGCGAGAATAACAACAATCAAGAAGGAAACGCACCCCATGCAAGTCGGCCACGCCGCAGACTCGACCGATATCCCCAGCACGCGCACCGGCAAGGAGCGCCAGTTCAAGACCCTGCTGACCGGCGAGGACGGCGCGCTCGACAATTTCCGCGTCTACTTCGTCCGCCAGCAGGGCGCGGTCGATGTCCCGCGCCACAAGCATAATTTCGACCAGGTCCGCATGTGCCTCGAAGGTCCCGGCAAGCAGAACTATGGCGAGGGCAGATGGATCGCGCCCGGCGAGATCGCCTACTTCCCGGAAGGGACGCCGTACGGGCCCGAGCGGAGCGACACCGAGCGGCTGAGCCTCACGCTGCAATTCGGCGGCGCCAGCCGGTCGGGCTTCATCAGCTCGGCACGGGTGAAGAACGCCATGGAGGAGATGAAGGAGTTCGGTACCTTCGAGAAGGGCATCTTCAAGCGCGTCGGGCAGCTCGCGCCCGGCGAGAAACGCAACCAGGACGCCTACGAGGCGGTCTGGGAACACGTCAACAAGCGCAAGCTCGTCTATCCAAAGCCGCGCTATGGCGAAGCGATCCTGATGAAGCCGGAGAACTTCGAATGGAAGCCGTCGGAGGAGGCGCCGGGCTTTGCGCGCAAGCAGCTTGGCATCTTCTCGGAGCGCAGCCTGCAGTTCTCGATGCTGAAGGTCGACGCCGGCAGCCGCGGGCTGCAGAAGTCGCGCGGCGGCATTCAGATCGGCTTTGTCGTACAGGGCAGCGGCGCGGTGAACGGCGAAGCGCTG
Source organism: Xanthobacteraceae bacterium (assembly GCA_019745775.1). Classification (GTDB taxonomy): domain Bacteria; phylum Pseudomonadota; class Alphaproteobacteria; order Rhizobiales; family Xanthobacteraceae; genus VAZQ01. Next base: position 166,900 of record JAIESR010000011.1, read on the forward strand.
CGCAAGCATTCGGCGTTCTCCGGACGGGAAGACTTCGCGCTTACGTCCGATGAAGGCATGGAGTTGCTGCTGGTCGGCCTGCCGGTGTTTGCCGAAGCCGAGCAGCAAACCCTGGTCGCCGCCGAATAGGAGCGCCGCATGCTCGCGCGCACCGTCACCGTCGCGGCACTGCTGGCCGCGCTCGCCGCCAGCCCGGCCACGGCGCAAGCACCGTTCTACCAAGGCAAGCAGATCAAGGTGCTGGTCGGCTTTCCGCCCGGCGGCGGCTCGGACCTCTACGGCCGTGTGATCGCCGATGGACTCGCCCGCCATGTCGAAGGCAGGCCCACCGTCGTGGTGCAGAACCAGCCCGGAGCCGGCAGCGTCATCGCCATGAACAACTACGCCAACCGGGTGGCGCGCGACGGCACCACGGTGCTGATCGGCACCGGCCAGCTGCTGGTGCGGTTGCTGCTCGGGCTCGACGGCGCACGGGCGAAGATCTCCGATCTGCAGGCGCTGGTCGCAACCCCGATGGGGCGCATCACCTATGCCTCGCCGCAGACCGGCTTCAGATCCACGAAAGACCTGCTCAATCCGCGCGAGCCCTTGATCCTCGGCGTTCCGGAAGTGATCTCGACCATCGACGCGGTGCTGGGGCTCACGGTGCTGAAGGCCAGCTTCAAGTCGATCACCGGCTATCCCGGCAAGGCCGACGTGCGGCTCGCGCTGCTCCGCAACGAGATCAATCTCGACTCGCAGGCGACACCGATCTTCGAGCAGAGCGTGCGCCCGACCGTGAAGGAAGGCGCGGCGATCCCGCTGTTCGCGCAGGGCTTCATGGACGGCGACAAGCTTACGCGCGACCCGGCGGCGCCCGACGTGCCGTCGGTGGCGGAAGCCTATCGCACGGTCCACGGCGTCGATCCGTCAGGGCCGGCGTGGGAATCTTACAAGGCGGTCGCGCGCGCGATCGGCAACGGCGGCAAGATCCTGATGATCCACAGCGATGCGCCGGAGCCGGCGCGCGCCGCGATCAAGCAGGGCATCGAGCGGATGGTGAAGGACCTGGATTATCTCAAGACCGCCGAGAGCGTGCTCGAAGGCTACGGCTTCAACACCGGCGAGCAGCTCGAACGCAACATCGCGGCGATCGGCAACATGGATGCGGCATCGATCGCGTGGCTACAGGAACTGCTCAGCCGCGACTTCCGGATGAAGTTCAAGTAGCGGCGCACACTGCGAACCTCGTAGAGCTTGTAGGGTGGGCAAAGGCGCAAAGCGCCGTGCCCACCGCGGACCGCAAGAGCTAGATGGTGGGCACGCCTCGCTTTGCCCACCCTACGGCCTCCGCCTAAATCTCAATCGTTATGGTTCTCGTGCACGGCGACGGCGCCGCGGCGCCAGTAGCCGGCGGCGCGGATCCACTTCGGGTTGGCGCCGTGGTCGGCGATCAGCTGCGCGCGCAGCGCCTTGGCGGCGAGCGACTCGCAGGCGACCCAGGCGTAGCAGGCGCCCTTCGGCAGCTTCAATGATTTGAGCCCGCGCGCCAGCACGTCGGTGCTGCCGGGCGCGGCGCCGTTGCGATGCACGTAGGTGACCGACACGTCGGCCCTGCTGTTGAACGCCACTTCGTCGGCCGCGCCGTCGACTTCGGCCAGCACGACAGCGCGCGCGCCGGCAGGCAGCTCTTCGAGCCGCCGCGCGATCGCCGGCAGGCCGGTGTCGTCGCCGATCAGGAGATGCCAGTCGAACGTCAACGGGATCACGAACGAGCCGCGCGCCGCCGATGCGCAGCGTCTGGCCGGCCTTCGCCTGCTCGGCCCAGCGCGTCGCCGGTCCGGCGTCGTGCATGACGAACTCGAGGTCCAGGGTCTTCGCCTGCGGGTCGTAGCAGCGCGGCGTGTAGTCGCGCGACTCGAACTCAGGCTCGCCATCGGCGCCGGTCTTGCCGGTCGGGAAGAACAGCTTCACGTGGTCGTCGAAGCCCAAGCTGGTGAAGCCATCGAGATCGCCGCCAAACCTCACACGGATCATGTGCGCCGCGATCTTCTCCACGCGCAGCACGTCGAGCTCGCGGCGCCGCGGCTGGTGCCGCACGCGCTGCGGGGCGCGCGGATCGGCTTCGGCGGCGGGAGCGGCAATCGGGGATGACAGCGACATCTAATCCAGCCTCCTGATTATCAACATGCGTCTTGATATAGAGATTTTGCCAAAACGCCCAAGAGCCAGTGTCCGACAATCGCATCAGCTTTGAACGATTCCAGAATCAACCTGGCGCCGCACCGCCGCGGGCCGACGCAGCACGTCGTAGACGGATGCGCGGATCATCGCGTCCTCTTTTGGCCGTCTTGCGCGGCCCGATGCACGAACAGATAGACAATGATGCTCGACACCGCGGCGAAGAAGCACCAGACCGAAATGTAAGACTGGCGGTACGACCAGTAGGCGACCGCAAAGCCGCCGAGAATGACCACGGCCAGCAGCTGGATCACGCGGTGCGACGACAGCAGCAGCGAGATGGTGGTCGCGAGCACGTAGGGCACCTCGATGGCCTTCGGATAGGTCGCGCCGTTGCTGTAGACGATGTGCCCGGTCGCGGCCGATGCGGTGTAGGGATTGCCGAGCATCTTCCAGAGCAGATAGGCGGACAGCGCCACGCCGATGGCAAGGCAGAGACCGATCAGGTGGCGGCGCCAACGCACCGGCTCGATCAGCCAGGCCGCCAGCGGCGCGAATACCGGCCAGAACACCTCCGCATAGGCGGTGAAGGCATGGGTCAGGAATGGCCGGCATGCGCCCGCCGTGGGCCGCGCCAGATCGAGCCAGAGCAGGCCCTCGATCGTCTGCTGCGCCGCGAACAGCGCCGGGAACGCGGCGATCGGCAACAGCGCGCGGTCGCCGAGCTTGCACGCCTGCCAGAGCGCAACCGCGCCGATACTCCCCGCGACCGCCGCCGCGGTGAAGCTCGCCGTCGCGGAGAAGCACATCCCAGCACCTCGTCTGTTCGATTCAGCCCACCCACGATGATGACCGCGGGCCGCACGTCAAGGCGGTTTTGCCGGCTTACGTTTCGCCCGTATACTTTGCGACCCGCCCATCCTCCACCCCAAGGAAATCTCCATGAACGGCGCAGACGTGGTCGCTGAAATCCTCCGCCGCGAAGGCACGGACTTCCTGTCCGCCTACCCGCGCAACCCGCTGATCGAGAGCTGCGCCGCGCTCGACATCCGCCCGATCTTCTGCCGCCAGGAACGCGTCGGTGTCGGCCTCGCCGACGGCTATTCCCGAATCAAGCGCGGCAAGAAGAACGGCGTGTTCGCGGCGCAGGCCGGGCCCGGCATCGAGAACGCGTTCCCCGGCGTGGCGCAGGCCTACACCGAGAACGTGCCGATGCTGATGCTGCCGGCCGGACTGCCGCTCGCGAAGCGCTCCGTCAAGCCGACGTTCTGCGCCTCCGATGTCTACCGTCCGGTGACCAAGTGGTCGGCGCTGGCGCATAGCGTGCAGGAGCTGCCCGACCTGATGCGGCGTGCCTACCAGGCGCTGCGCTCGGGTAAGCCGGGACCGGTGATGGTCGAGATTCCAAACGAGATCTTCGAAGCGGAATACAAGGGCGCGATCGACTACACGCCGGTGCCGGTGCAGCGGTCCGCGCCTGACCCCGAGGCGATCAAGGAAGCGGCACGCATGCTGCTCGCGGCCAAGAACCCGGTGCTGTGGGCCGGCCAGGGCATCCACTATGCCGAAGCCGGCGACCTGCTCGCCGCGCTCGCCGAGCTCATCCCCGCGCCGGTGGTCGCGACCAACCCCGGCAAGAGCGCGATCCCGGATTCACATCCCCTTGCATTGGGCGGGTCCACGCGCTCGCGCTCGAAGATGTTCACCGAGTTCATGGCCAAGGCCGACGTGGTGATGGCGATCGGCTCGAGCGTCACGAAAACGAACTTCGGCCCCAACATGCCGCCTGGCAAGACCGTCATCCACTCCACGAACGATCCGAGCGACATCAACAAGGAGAGCCGCGCCGCGCTGTCGGTGGTCGGCGACGCCGCGCTGGTGATCGAGGCGCTGATCGCCGCGGTCGAGAAGCAGAAGGGCGCGGCCCGCGGCGGCAACGCGCTCGCCTCGCTCAAGGAGGAGATCGCGACGCAGAAGAAGGCATGGCTCGGCGAATGGGCGAAGCACTTCGACTCGGACGAGACGCCGATCAACCAGTATCGCGTAATCCGCGATCTCATGCGCACCGTGGACCGCGACAACGTCATCATGACGCACGATTCAGGCTCGCCGCGCGAACAACTGCTGCCGTTCTGGGAAACGACGAAAGCCGGCTCCTACATGGGCTGGGGCAAGTCCACGCAGCTCGGCTACGGCCTCGGCATCACCATGGGCGCGAAGCTCGCGGAGCCAAAGAAGCTCTGCGTCAACGTGATGGGCGACGCCGCGATCGGCATGACCGGAATGGACATCGAGACCGCGTCCCGCAACAACATCGCGATCCTCACCGTCGTGTTCAACAACGGCGTGATGGGCGCCGAGCGCGACGTGCTGCCGATCTCGGACAAGAAATACGGAACGATGACGGTCGGCGGCAACTACACCAAGGTCGCCGAAGGCCTCAACGTGCCGGCGATGCGGGTCGACAAGCCGGCGAACATCGTCGGCGCGATCAAGGAGGCGGTGGCGGTGACCGAGAAGGGCTCGCCGTTCCTGCTCGAATTCGTGGTCAAGGAAGGCCACGACTTTTCGAGATATAATCTACCGGGATTGTGATTCCAGGTCTCGTGTCCCGGGCGCAGCGCAGCACGAAGTGGTGCGCTGCAGATCCGGGACCCCCGTTAAGCATTCCTGAAAATTAGAAAGAAACCGGGGTCCCGCATCTGCGGTGCACCGCTCCGCGCTGCACCGCGTGCGGGACACGAGTGCAATCAAAACCACCCGAGTTCCGGCACCGCCATCCAGATCAGCCGCAGCCCAAGCGCCGTGAGCACCAGTTGCAGGATCAGCCGGAACCGGCCCTCGCTGGTGTAGTCGAGCGCGATTTCGCCAAGCCAGTTGCCGGCCGCGCCGGCGATGACCATCGCCGCCATCAGCGGCACGAAGCTGCCGATCGCGAAGCCGATGAAGCCGAAGGCGACGATCTTCGCGATGTGCGAGATCATCATCAGCGCGCCGAGCGTGGCGGCGTGGTTGTAGCGGTTGGGCGCGTGGCTGGCGACGAAGGGCGCCAGCAGCGTGCCGGTCGCGCTCACGAAAATGCCGAGGAACGTCGTGCCGAAGCCGAGGAACGCGAAGCGCCCGCCCTCGGCGCCGAAGCGTCCGAGCTTGGGCATCCAGGTCACCAGCAGAACGAACACGCCGAGGATCGCGTACAGCCAGGCGAGCGGCAGCGCCACGAACACCTTGGCGCCGGCGGCGGCGCCGATCACCGATCCGATGATGAACGGGACGAGCGTGCCGCGCATGACGTGCCGCCACATGATCACGGTTCGCGCGGCGCCGGTGCCGAGCATCACCACGGTGTGCACCGGGATCAGCGCGGCGGGCGGCATCACCATCGCCATCAGCGCGAGCAGCAGCACGCCGCCGGCGGCGCCGGTGAAGACGCCGATGAAGCCCGAGACGAACGATGCGAGGGACAAGCCGGCGAACAGCAGCGGCCCGATCTCCGGCGTGAACAGGAATTCCATGTAGGGTGCTTATCGCGAATTCTGCCGCGGTCAGCAATGCCCGAAACGCCGCCGCTCCATGCCGTTGACGCGCATCACGGTGGCAACAGTCTCCGGCGACGGGCCAATTACGGCGCGAAGCCGGTGTTGACATCCGACGCCGAAAGACCACCTTTGCGGCCAGACGGCAGCACAGCCGCGCCGTCGCGACTTCAACGAGGTGCCATTCCTAGACCCAGCGTTGAACTGATTGTCGGGATTCGCCCCGGCCCGGTCGCAGCCTACCCGGTCAAAACAAGGAGCCCCTGGTGAACAAATTCGCGCACCGCGACGGGTCCGTCGCACCCGCGCGTCGGTCCTCTTCCTGGGCCGGCGTCATGCCAACGTGCCTGGTCCGGTGAGGTGCCGCCATGCACAAGATCGGCAAGCGCTTCAGCTTTTCGGCCTCGCATTTCATCGGCGGCCTTCCCGCCAGTCATCCCTGCGCGAGGCTGCACGGACATAACTACGAGGTCGAGGTCGTACTACAGGCGCCCGCTCTCGACGCCGTCGGGTTCGTGCGCGACTTTCACGAGCTCGCGGCGCTGAAAGACTTCATCAATGCGACCTTCGATCACCGGCATCTGAACGACGTCTTCGGCCACGACCGCACCACCACCGAGGTCATTGCCCAATGGCTCTACGACTGGTGCAAGGCCTGCTGGCCCGAGGTCGTCGCCGTGCGCGTCAGTGAATCGCCAAGCTCCTGGGCCGAGTACGCGCCGTGAGCGATCCGATCCGCGTCAGCGAGATATTCGGGCCGACACTTCAAGGCGAAGGCCCGCTGATCGGGCGACCGACCGTCTTCGTACGGACGGCGGGGTGCGATTATCGCTGTAGCTGGTGCGACACGCCGTATGCCGTTCTTCCCCGGTACCGTCACGAGTGGGCGGCGATGTCGCCCGCCGATGTGATTGCCCGAGTTGATGCGCTGACCGGTGGACTCCCCACGCTCGTCACGGTGTCTGGCGGCAATCCGGCGCTTCAGCCGATCGGCGCGCTCATCGCCCATGGCCGCGGCAAGGGCCACAGTTTTGCACTCGAGACCCAGGGCAGCGTGGCGCAGCCGTGGTTCGCCGACCTCGACTGGATGATCTTGAGCCCCAAGCCGCCGTCGTCAGGCATGGAGACCGACTGGGCGACGGTTGAAGCCTGCGTCGAAGCGGCCGCAGGACGGCCGAGCTGCGCGCTCAAGATCGTGATCTTCGATGACGCCGATTATTCCTACGCGCAGGCGGCGACGATGCGTTTCCCGGCGCTGCCCGTCTATCTGCAGGTCGGCAATCCTGCGCCGTTGACGACGGCCGCGGGGAGTGACGAGGCCGATCTGGACGACCTCCTCCGCCGCTTCCGCTGGCTCGCCGGCAAGGTCACAAGCGACCGATGGTTCGCCGCGACCGTGTTGCCGCAGCTTCACGTCCTGACGTGGGGCAACAGACGCGGGATTTGAGCGCGGCGGGCGTACCCTGACGTGGCGATCCCGGCAGTGGCGATCCCGGCAGTGGCGATCCCGGCAGTGGCGATCCCGGCAGGACTTGAACCTGCGACCCCCGGTTTAGGAAACCGGTGCTCTATCCAGCTGAGCTACGGGACCA
>JAIESR010000013.1 GCA_019745775.1 Xanthobacteraceae bacterium
CCGCGGCGGTACTCGAACTTGTCGACCGCCTTCATCAGGCCGATGTTGCCTTCCTGGATCAGGTCGAGGAACTGGAGGCCGCGGTTGGTGTATTTCTTGGCGATCGAGATCACGAGGCGGAGGTTCGCCTCCACCATCTCCTTCTTCGCCTGGCGGGCCTCGCGCTCGCCCTTCTGCACCATGTGCACGATCTTGCGGAACTCGCCGATCTCGAGGCCGGTCTCGCCGGCGAGCGTCTGGATCGACTGGCGGAATTCCTTGATCTTGTCCTTGTCCTTGGCGACGAAGTTCTTCCAGCCCTTGGCGGAGAGCTTCGACACCCGGTTGAGCCAGCGCGGATCGAGCTCGGAGCCCTGGTACTGCTTGAGGAAGTCCTCGCGCGAGCAGCCGTGGCTCTCGGCGAGCCGCATCAGGCGGCCTTCGTAGCCGACGAGCCGCTTGTTGATGTCGTAGAGCTGCTCGACCAGTGAATCGATGCGCGCCTGGTTCAGCCGCAGCGACTTCACCGCGGTGATGATCTCTTCCTTGAGCTTCTTGTACTTGCGCTCCTGCGCCGGGGTCAGGTTGTCGCTCTTGAGCTTGAGCGCGATGTCCTGGTCCTGCAGGCGGCGCAGCCGCTTGTATTCGCTCGCCACGGTGTCGAAGGTCTCGAGCACCTTGGGCTTCAGCTCGGCCTCGATCGCGGCGAGCGAGAGCGAGCCCTCCATGTCGTCTTCGTCGAAGTCGCCGTCGGCGGCGCCCTCCGGCTTGCTCTCGCCGTCGCCGTCCTCGTCGTCGGCCGCCTTCGTGGCCTTGAACGGGGTCGCGCCGGCGGGCGCGGTGGCGGGCGCCTGGGTCTGCGGGGTGTGGCCGTTGCTGCCCTGCGCGGCCGGCACGCCCGGCAGCGGCTGACCATCGGGACCGACCGGCGCCGGCATCGCCTTGGCGTCGGGGCCGGCATAGGTCGCTTCGAGATCGATGATGTCGCGGAGGAAGATCTTGTTGTCGTTGAGCTCGTCGCGCCAGATGATGACCGCCTGGAAGGTGAGCGGGCTCTCGCACAGGCCCGCGATCATCGCCTCGCGGCCGGCCTCGATGCGCTTGGCGATCGCGATTTCGCCCTCGCGGGACAGAAGCTCCACCGAGCCCATTTCACGCAGATACATGCGGATCGGGTCGTCGGTACGCTCGGTCGGCTCCTTGGTCTCGGCCTTGGCCGGAACCTTCTGCTGGACTTCGACCAGCTCGTTCTCGCCCTCGGCCTCGTCGTCCTCTTCCTCCTTATCGTCATCGTTGGCCTCTTCGGTCTCGACGACGTTGACGCCCATCTCGCTAAACATGGCGAGGACGTCTTCGATCTGCTCGGAGTTGACCTCTTCCGAAGGCAAGACAGCGTTGATCTCGTCGTGGGTGACGTAGCCCCGCTTCTTGGCGGTGCGGATGAGCTTCTTGACCGCGGCGTCCGACAGGTCGAGCAGCGGAAGCGGGGTATCCGGGGTCTCGGAGGCCTCCTTCTTGGGCGCCTCTGGTTCCTTGACCGCGGTCTCCTTGGTGCTGCCGGCCTTCTGGGTGGCCTTGGTCTTGCTCGCCATCAACATCTCTCCTCACGTCCCCACTGCCCTGGGCACTCTTGGGGCACCAACCACGTCCCCCTATCCTTAGGAGAACGACTCGATTTTCGATCCCCCTACCCTATGGGGACTGACTCGCACCCCGGGGGGAAACCCCGGGCACCGCCAACGCGTCCACCCCGACCGCGCACCATCCGGTAGCCGCGAATCAGCGCGGCCGCCAGTGTCATCGGAGCCCACTAAGCTCCGATTAACCCTATCCGCAACCGAACCCAAGCCCTTTCGGGCCAAGGGTTTTCGCTACGGACCAGGCCGGCCGGCGCCCCGCGCTCCGGCCGATTTTCCACCACTTACAAGGTCTGTGCGGTGCGGCCTGACGCGGCGCCGAACCCTTCGATCAGGGCTTCGGTGCCGTCGAGGGTCGCCATCCGGGCTTTCACGTCCTGCAACCAGGAGTAGTTAGCCTCGGTCGTCTCGCGTCCCAGCGCCTGCTCGGCGTCCTTGAGCTCCCTAAGTAAGGAGTGCCACTGCCGATGCAAGGCGATGAGCTGGGTCCATGTCGTCAGCACGTCGTCGGGGCTGGCCTCTGGCCGAGCCCCCCAGACCGAAGCGGTCGTGATCGCCTTTTCCACCCGGGAAATCTGCTCGGCAAAGCCGCGGCGGACGAGCTCCTCGCGCATGGCGGCGCCGTCATAGTCACCTTCGTGGGCCGCGATGTCGATCAGGGCGAGCTTAAGCCTCTCGATCTCGGGATGGCGGAACTCCAGCCCGGAAATGTCCTCGAGATGGTCGTGCAGCAGCCAGGGATGATTGAGCACCGACTGCAGGATCAGCGCCTCACGACGCGGGATAACGGCGCCACGACCGCGATGCACCGGGCTGGTGGCGAGTTGCGGGCTCGCCACCACGTACGGCATGCCGTTCGCCAGCGGTGGCGGCTGTCGGCGCGCGAACCCGCCACGCCCTTGCGGCTTGCGATCGGCCCAGCCGCTGCCGCGGCCGCTCCAGTTGCGATCGCCGCCCCAAGACGGCCGTCCTGCCTGCGCCCCGCGCGGTCCGCCTCCAGGTGAAAGCAAATTGCGCAGGCGCGCGCCGAAATCCTGCCGGTAATATTTGCGCACGGTCTCGTCGGCGATCGTCATGGTGACTTCACCCAGGCGCGCCTCCAACGCCGCACGGCGCTCCGGCGTATCGAGCGGATTGGCCTCGGTCTCACGCTTCCACAGCACGTCGGCGAGCGGACGCGCGTTGTCGATCAATTCCGCCGCCGCCTCGCGGCCGCCGGTGCGCACCAGATCGTCGGGATCGTTGCCTTCCGGCAATGTCGCGAATTTCAGGCTCTTACCGGGCCTGAGCAGCGGCAGCGCGATGTCGACGGCCTTGTAGGCGGCGCGATGGCCGGCGGCGTCGCCGTCGAAGCAGAGCACCGGCTCGTCGACCATCTTCCAGCAGAGCGCGAGTTGTTCCGCCGTCAGCGCGGTGCCGAGCGGCGCGACGGTCGCCTCAAACCCGGCCGACGCCATCGCGATGACGTCGACATAGCCTTCGACGGCAATCACCGGCGCGCCCTTATGCGCGGCGGCGCGCGCGCTCGCGATGTTGTAGAGCGTCGCGCCTTTGTGGAAGAGCGGCGTCTCGGGCGAATTCAGATATTTCGGCTGCCCGTCCTTCTCGAGCGTGCGGCCGCCGAAGGCGATGACGCGGCCGCGATAGTCGCTGATCGGGAAAATCACCCGGTCGCGGAAGCGATCGAACGGCACCGGGATGTCAGGGCCGCCGATGAGAAGCCCGGCAGCCACCATGTCCTCGACCGAAACGCCTTCCTTGCCGAGGTGCTCCTTCAGCGCGAAACGCTCGGCCGGCGCATAGCCGAGACGGAACGCCACCTGCGTCGCCGGATCGATGCCGCGATCGGCGAGATAGCCGCGCCCCCGTGCACCGGCGCGTGAGGCAAGCGTCGCCTCGAAGAACTTCGCCGCCAGCTCGACCACGTCATGCAGCGTCTTGCGGTGTTGCTCGCGCGCCTCGTCTTCATAGGAAACTTTCGGCAGCGGCATGCCGGCCTGCTGCGCGAGCTGCTCGACCGCCTCGGGGAACGAGAGCCCCTCGGTCTCCATCACGAAATCGAAGATGTTGCCGTGCTTGCCGGAGGAGAAGTCGTGATAGAAACCCTTCTGGTCGTTGACCGTGAACGACGGCGTCTTCTCCTTGTTGAAGGGCGACAACCCCTTCCACTCGCGTCCGGCCTTCTTCAATTTCACGCGGCGGCCCACGACTTCCGACACCGGAAGCCGCGCGCGCAGCTCGTCGAGGAATTGGGCCGAGAATCGCATGGTGATTCGCAAGGTTAGCCCGTAATCTGGGTCAAGACAGCGCGATCATTGGGGCCACCGGCGGCGGGCGAAGTTGTCCCACTTATCCACAGGCAGGTCACCCCCCTGTGGATTTCCCAAGGAAAAATCATGGCGCGGCGGTTTGCGAGCGTTTGGCTGGCCTCCTGGATGGCAGGCGCCGGCGCCGGGCCGGAAACACAAAGGAGATGCTCATGGCGGAAACGGCGCGCAAAACCTTCGTCCTGGTGCACGGCGCCTGGCATGGCGGCTGGTGCTGGCGGCGCGTCGCCGATCGGCTCGATACCAAGGGTCACAAGGTGTTCACGCCGACGCTGACCGGGCTCGGCGAGCGCTCGCACCTCTTGAGCACCGCCATCGACCTCAACACCCACATCACCGACGTCGTCAACGTGTTCAAGTGGGAGGACATCCGGGACGCGTGCCTGGTCGTGCATTCCTATGGCGGATGGCCGGGTTCCGGCGCGATCGAGCAGATCGGCGACCGAGTCTCCGCGATCGTCTGGCTCGACGCGTTCAAGCCGGAGAATGGCGAGCGCCCGTTGGATACCGCATCCTCGTTCGCGCGCGACGGCGTCGAGGCTGCGGTCGCGCGCGGCGAAGCGGGACGGCCGGCGCCGGATGTGCAGGCGTTCGGCCTCAACGAGGCGGACCGCGCCTGGGTCACGTCCAAGCTGACGCCGCAGCCGACCGGCGTCTACCTGACCAAGATCAAGCTCACCGGCGCGCGCGAGCGGGTGGCGAAGAAGACCTATATCCGCGCGCCGAAATATCCGCAGCCGGGCTTCGACAAGGCCTATGCCGACTGCAAGGCCGACAAGACCTGGCAGACCTTCGAGACCGCCACCGCCGGCCACGACGTGATGGTCGACGATCCCGACTGGCTGACGGACATCCTGCTGAAGGTGTCGTGAGCGCCTGACGTGGGCGCGATCCCACCACCTTAGGGAAAATATATCGGACTGCACCGACGGTGCGGACGCACGCGCGCGCGCACGCTACACTCCTGCAACAACATCAGGAGGAGCGTCCATGTCGAACCTTTCAATGAGCCGCCGCACCGTGCTCTCCACCGCAACCGCCGGCGTCGGCGCGGCCGCGCTCGGCACCACGCCGGCGGTGGCGCAAACGCGCAAGACGTTCGTGCTCATTCACGGCGCCTGGCACGGCGGCTGGTGCTGGCGGCGCGTCGCCGATCTGCTCGAAGCGAAAGGTCACAAGGTCTATGCGCCGACGCTGACCGGCCTCGCCGACCGCTCGCATCTCCTGAGCAAGGACGTCATCCTCGACACCCACATCGCCGACATCGCCGGCCTGTTCAAATGGGAAGACCTCAAGGACGTGTGCTTCGTGGTGCATTCCTATGGCGGATGGCCGGGCTCGGGCGCGCTCGAGCAGATCGGCGACCGGGTCTCGTCGATCGTCTGGGTCGATGCGTTCAAGCCGGAGGACGGCGAGCGCGGCACAGACACCGCCTCCGAGTTCAGCCGCAAGGCGCTCCAAGCCGCCGTTGCCAAGGGTGAACCCGGCCGGGCTGCGCCGCCGGCGGCGGCATTCCACGTCAATGAGAAAGATCGTGCCTGGGTTGATTCCAAGCTTACACAGCAGCCGAATGGCGTCGCGCTGCAGCCGATCAAGCTCACCGGCGCCCGCGAGAAGATCGCGAAGAAGGTTTATATACGCGCCTCAAAATATCCACAGCCGACGTTCGACAAGGTCTATGCCGCGTGCAAGGCCGATAAGACCTGGCAGACGTTCGAGACCACCACCGCTGGCCACGACATCATGGTCGACGATCCGTCCTGGCTCACCGACATCCTGCTGAAGGTCGCCTAGCCTTACTGCGGGAACAGCCCCGAGTCTCTCACGATGCGCTCCGAGCGCACCCGGTCGGCCGCGAGATACTCGGCATATTGCTCCGGCGTATTCAGCACCGGCTCGAGCCCGCGATCGATGAAATGGCGCTGCCTGAACGTCGGCTCGTTGGCGATCTCGACGATCTCGTTGCGCACGCGATCGGTGATCGCCTTCGGCGTACCGGCCGGCGCCAACAGCCCGAAGAAGGCGCGGGTGTGGTCGCGCGCGAAGCCCATCTCGCCGAGCGTCGGCACCTCCGGAATGAAGTCGACGCGCTTGTCGGAATCGACCAGGATCGGTGTCACCTGTCCGGCGCGGATGTAGGACAGGAAGTTGCCGAGACCGAGGAAGCCGACCGGCGTCACGCCGGAGAGCATGTTGGTCACGGTGTCGCCGCCGCCCTTGAACGGCACGCGCACCAGGTCGGCATTCGCCTTTTTCTTCCAGCTCTCCATGAAATAGACGAGCGACGACGACGGCGCCGAATACGACAGCGTGCCGGCCTTCGCTCGCGAATGGGCGGCGAGTTCGTCAAGCGTCTTCACGCCGAGCTTGGAGCTGACGCCGAGCGCCTGGGTAATGAAGAAGAAGTTGGTGATCGGGTCGAAGCTTTTCGCCGGGTCGTAAGGCAGGTTCTTCTGGGTGAACTGGTTGTAGGTCAGCGGCTCGCCCGGCATGACGCAGAATGTATAACCGTCCGGCGGCGCCTCCGCGCAGGCGCGGGCGCCAAGAATCATGAAGCCGCCGGCCCGGTTCTCGACCACGACCGGCTGCCCCAGCCGCTTGTGCAGCGGCTCCGACAATGCGCGCACGAACACGTCGCTGATGCCGCCCGGGCTCGTGGTCACGATCACGCGGATCGGCCGCGTCGGGTAGCTTTGCGCCAGGGCAGGCGCCGCCGAAAGCGCAACCAAGGCGGTCAGGCAGGCCATGGCGGCGCGGCGCCTCAAATGGTCCAAAGCACGGTCCATGCGGCTGTCCCTCCAAAATCTGTGCAAGAGTAGATCAGGCACGAACAGTCTGGCCAATCTATTGTAAGGCTTTCCGGGTGCGGCTTGCTGATGCGGGCCGTCCGCCCCCCCGCCCCGGCGCCTCCCCGGACATGAAGCCGACCCGATGAAAACCGAACGAACCATGGTGACGATGCGCGACGGCGTGCGCATCTCGGTCTGCGTCTACCGCCCCCACGGTGACGAGCGCGTGCCGGCACTGTTCGCGGCCTCGCCCTACCAGCACGAGTTCGACACCGTGCCCGCCTATCCGCTGTTCCTGTGGCGCGAGACCGGTCCGATCGAGTGGTACGTCGAGAACGGCTACGCCTATGTGCACGCCGACGTGCGCGGCTCCGGCGGCTCGGAAGGCGAGTTCGGCTTCATGGACGCTACCGAGCAGCAGGACTACGTGCAGCTCATCGCCTGGATCATCCGTCAGAGCTGGTGCAACGGCAAGGTCGGCGGCATCGGCCAGTCCTACTACGCCATGGCGCAGTGGCTGATGGCGACATTGAACCCGCCCGGCCTCGCCTGCATCGCGCCCTATGACGGGCTGGTCGATCAGTATCGCTGCTCGAACTATCACGGCGGCATCTACTGCAGCTACCGCACGCACTGGTACGGCAACCTGCGCGTCGACAACATGCATCGCCCGGCCGGCAAGGAAGGCCGCGCGCCGATGCGCTTCGATCTCGTCGGCGCGATCGCCGAGCATTCGCTCGATGACGACTTCTGGCGCGAGCGCTCGCCGTACTGGCGGCTGGCCGACATCAAGGTGCCGGTGCTCTCGATCGGCCACTGGGGCAAGATGGGCCTGCACCTGCGCGGCAACATCCTTGGCTACGAGGGCGCCGTCAACGCGCCGCGGAAGCTCGTCGTCACCGGCGCCAAGACCGTGCACGAGGCCCACCACCAATACGACCAGATCGAATTCCACGAGGACGAGCTGCTGCCGTTCTACGACGCGCACCTCAAGGGCGTCGACAACGGCTTCATGGACGAGCCGCCAGTACGGGTCTTTGTGCGCGGAATCAACCAGTGGCGCGACGAGGAGGAATGGCCGCTCAGGCGCGCGGCCTATGTGCCGTTGCATCTGCGCCAGGGACCGTCCGGCAGCGTGACATCGCTCAACGACGGCAAGCTGTCGATCGATCCGCCGCCCGCCGATGAGGGCGCGACCAGCTACACCTATCCGGACTGGCAATGGGTGAACGGCGTGGTCGCGAACGGCCCCAACGGACGGCCCGATCCGACGCGTCGCGTACTGACCTTCACGTCCGCGCCGCTCACGTCGGACATCGAGGTGACGGGGCCGATCGTGCTGAAGCTCTTCGCCTCTTCGGACCAGATCGACACGCGCTTCATCGTGAAGCTCGCCGACCAGTTCCCGCAGGACGATGCCGCCCGCGCGAAAGGCGACCAGCCCGCGTTCACCAACGTGTCGAAGGGCTGGCTCAAGGCCTCGCACCGCGAGAAGGACGCCGAGCGCTCGACCGACATCCGGCCGTTCTACACCCACACCAGCCCGCAGCCGCTGACGCCTGGCGAGATCTACGAATTCGATATCGAAGTGCTGCCGGTGTCATACGTGTTTCGCAAGGGGCATCGCATCCGGCTCGAGATCGCCAACGGCGACTCTCCCCTCACCGACGCGGTGTTCACGCACCCCTATCATCCGACGCTGATCGGCACCGATACGATCCACCACAACGCGGTGCATGCGTCGCGCATCCTGCTGCCGGTGGTGCCGGGCGAATAGCCGAGCTACTGCGGCTCAGCACCGGATTCTTTCGCGATGCGGCGGGCGATCTCGCGATCCTCGAGGATGAAGCGCGCGAAATTCTCCGGCGTGTCGATCGCGCGCTCGACCGCACGCTCGGTGTACATCTTCTGCATGAAACCAGGATCGCCGGTGATCGCAACCACTTCCTTGTGCAGCCTGGCGATGATCGGCTTCGGCGTACCCGCCGGCGCGAACAGCCCGAACCACGACTGCGGATAGCTCTCGCCGGTCGCCTCCTTCAGCGTCGGCACCGCCGGAAACAGCGGCGAGCGGGAGCTCGAATTCACCGCCAGCGCCGTGACCTTGCCCGCCTGCAGCACCGAAACCATGTTGGAGAGTCCGAGCAGCGTGATCGGCGTCGCGCCCGAAAGCAGCGCGGTCATCACCTCGTTGCCGCTGCGATACGGCACACGCACGATGTCGGCGCCGTATTTCCTGTTGAGCCCGTCCATGAAGTGCACGAGCGGGAACGAGAACGTCGAGTACGATAGCTTGCCGGGCTGCTTCTTGGCGAGCGCCATCAGCTCGGGCACGGTCTTCACCCCGAGCGAATTGTTCACCGCAAACGCGAGCGTGTTGAAGAACAGATTGGTGATCGGTTCGAAATCCTTCTCGGGATTGAACGGCAGCGACTTGAACAGGAACTGGCTGTAGACGATCGGCTCCGACGAAAGAACGCAGAGCGTGTAGCCGTCGGGCGCGCCTTCCGCGCAGGCGCGCGTGCCGATGTTGAGGCCGCCACCGCCGCGGTTCTCGACCACGAAGGTCTGGCCCAGACGCTTCTGCAATTCCTCGCTGAGCGCGCGGGTGAAGATGTCGCCGCCGCCACCGGGGCCGAGCGGGATAATCACGCGGACGGTCTTGTTCGGATAGTCCTGCTTGTTCGGATAGTCTTGCGCCGGCGCACCCGCACTCCACGTCAGCAACGCGACAGCGACGAGCGCGCCTGTGGCCTTGCGCATGAGCATCTCCCCCATGATCTTGTTGGGACAGAGCTTATCGGGCGCAGCGGCTCCCGCAAGCGGCCGGCTGTCGCAAATCTCCCTATTGCGGCTGCACGCCGGCGTCGTTGACAATGCGCCGCGATAGTAATCGGTCGAGCGCCAGGAAGCGGGCGAACTCGTCCGGCGTGTTGGCGACCGGCTCGTGGCCGCGCGACGTCATGTGCTTCTCGCGGAAGTCCGAATCGTTGATCACCTCGGCCATCTCGTTTCGGAGTCTTTCGACAATGGGCCTTGGCGTACCGGCCGGCGCGACGATGCCGAAATAGACCCTGGTGATATCGATCTTGTAGCCGAGTTCGCCAATCGTCGGCACGTCGGGAAGCATCGGCAGGCGCCGCGGCGAATCCACCGCCAGCCCGACGACGGTGCCGGCCTGGAGATAGGCCGCCCAGTTCGAGAGCCCGGAAAACGCGACCGGCGTCGTGCCCGAAAGCACGCCATTGGCAGTCTCCCCGCCGCCGCGGAACGGCACCCGCACCATGTCGGCGCCGGTCAGTTTCTTGAAATTCTCCATGAACACCCAGAGCGGCAGGCCGGGCGCGATGTAGCTCAGGCTCTTCGGCTTGGCCTTCGACAAGGCCGCAAGCTCGGCGAGGCTCTTCACTTTGAGATCGGCATTCGCCACGATCGCCTGGGTCGAGAAGAACGGATTCGTAATCGGCGCAAAGTCCTTCACCGGATCGTACGGGAGCTTCCTGAACAGGAACTGGTTGTAGACCAGCGCCTCGTTCGGCAGCATGCAGATGGTGTAGCCGTCCGGCGACGACTCGGCGCAGGCGCGCGCGCCGATGTTGAAGTTGCCGCCGGGCCGGTTGTCGATCACCAGCGCGTGGCCGAAACGCTTGCGCAGGTCCTCGCCGAGCGCGCGCATGAATACGTCCTGGGTGCCGCCGGCGCTCGCCGGGATGATTACCTTGATCGGCCGCGAGGGAAAAGTCTGCGCGCCGGCGGATGCCGTCAGCATGGAAGCGGCTGCGGCGACCAAGACGGCTGCAGCGACTGCGAACCTGACGGCAACGCCGCGCATCGGTTTCTCCTGCGCTCTTGCAATCGGTTGTGTCTCCTTAGAGCATCCTCACGCGCCATGCACTTGCCTTGGCGTCGCACTCGGCGTACGGCCTGAACCCTTGCCTCTCGTTAATTCCCCGGCCCCTGTCATCGCCATCCCATGTCGTCTCCCGCCTCGCCTCCCACCCACCCCGCCTCCCTGTTCGCGATCTACAGGCTCTGTTTTGTCGTCGGACTGTTCAGCTTCGGTGGCGGGCTTTCGGCCTGGTTTCACCGCGAGGTCGTGCAGGTGCGCGGCTGGATGACCGACGACGAGTTCTTTTCCGGCTACTCGCTGGCGCAGATCCTGCCGGGCGTGAATTCGACCAACATGTCGGTCTATATCGGCCAGCACCTGCGCGGCGCGCTCGGCGCCACCGCGGCGTTGCTCGGCCTGCTCACCGGACCGTTCGCGATCGTGATCGCGGTCGCTTCCGTCTATCACCAGCTCGTCGGCCTGCCCGGCTTTACGGCCATCATGGGTGGCGTTGCTGCCGCCGCGGTCGGGATGGTGTTCCGGATGGGCATGAACTCGGCACGCAGCAGCTTGCACCACATCCCGTCGCTCGCCGTGCTGATTGCGACCTTCTTCGCCATCGGCATCATGCAATGGCCGCTGTTGCCGGTGCTGGCCGTGCTGGTGCCGCTCAGCATCGCGCTGGCATGGCCGCGCGGCGCATCGCCACAAGAATCAAGGCCGGAGAAGCCCGGCGATGCGTGACGATCCGCTGATCCAGCTCATCATCGTGATCGCGCCCTTGTCGCTGCTCGCGATCGGGGGCGCCTCGGCGATCTACGCGCCGCTGCAGCAGCAGACCGTCGACGTCTATCACTGGGTCTCCGCGCGCGAATATCTCGAGCTGTTCGCGATCGCGCGGGTGACGCCCGGCCCCGGCTCGATGCTGACCACGCTGATCGGCTGGAAGGTCGCGGGCTTCCTCGGCGCGCTGGCGGCGACGCTCGCGCTCTACGTGCCGTGCTCGATGCTCTGCTACGGCGCGGCGCAGACCTGGCGCCGCTATCGCGGCACCAAGTGGCACTCGGCGGTCGAGAACGGGCTGCGCCCGATCGGCGCCGGGCTGATGATCGCCGGCGGCGTGATGATCCTCCGGATCGAGCACTCCGGCTGGCCAGGCTGGGTGGTCGCCTTCGCCGTGCTCGGCGTGATGACCTGGCGGCCGGCGATCCACCCGATGCTGCTCCTGGCAATCGGCGGCGCGCTATTCGTCGCGGTGCGCGCCGTCAGCTAGAACCAAGTCCACGACTCAGACCCATTTGTCTTCCGGTCATTTGGACCGATGGTGCAGGGCCGTTTTGGACCGCAAAGCCGGCGCACACCCTATCGCACCTTCGTCGGCCTAAGTTAGTGTGAGTAACCGATCTGTTCCCAATGAGGAACGGATCATTGGGGGAGCTATGGGGACACCTCGCAAGAGATTCCTGCCTGTGGCAGGGGCGATTGTATTTGCAGCATTTTCTTTGGGCTCGCTGGAAGCTCAAGGGCAGGAGTCGTTCTACAAGGGCAAGCGGCTGACCATGCTTATCAACTTTGGCTCAGGCGGCGGGGTCGACGTTGAGGGGCGACTATTTGCTCGTTACCTCGCAAAACATATCGAGGGACGTCCAACAATTGTCGTGCAAAACATGCCGGGGGGCGCTGGCCTAAATGCCGTGAACTATCTCGGTGAAGTAGCGCCTAAGGATGGCACCACCTTCGGATATTTCGCCGGCGTACCTTGGCAATACGCAACTGAGCCAGAAAAATTTCGCATTGACCTGAGGTCCTATGAGTTCGTCGCCTACGAAGCCAACGCCACCGTATTCTATGCCCGGACCGACGTTGCCCCCGGGATCAAGGAACCGGCCGACATTGCCAAAGCAAAAGGACTCGTGTCCGGAGGTCTCGGCGTAAGTCATCCCCGGGATTTGGGAATCCGTCTCACGCTCGACATGCTGGGTGTTCCGTACCGCCACGTAAGTGGATACCAAAGCACACAAACGGCGCGGCTCGCATTCCAACGCAATGAAATTAATTTTTTTGGGGAGACAACCGCGTCTTATCGTACCGCGGTCCAGTCCCTGGTGAACGAAGGCCAGGCAGTTCCGATCTACTTTAGCCCCAGTTGGAACGGCGAAACCTTGAGCGTGCCAAAGCAACTTGAAGGGTTGCCAATTTTGCCGTTCCAAGAGATTTTTCGGAAAGTCAGGGGCACCAGCCCTTCTGGCCAATTATGGGAGGTCTATCTCGCCGCACTGGCCCTAACCTCCACTATGGCGCGGCTCGATATTCTTCCGCCCGGCGCGCCGCAGGGCGCGGTAGCTGCGTTGCGGAACGCGGTGCAGCAGCTTAAGGCCGACAGGGAATTCCACGAAGAGGCAATGAGAACCATTGGCTATGTACCGGACTACGAGGCTGGCCCCGATACCAACCGGCAGACTCGCTTGGGCCTTACGGTCGATCCAGACGTCAAGGAGTTCGTTGCTGGCTACATTAAGCGCGCGCGCAAATGATTAGGTACCGTTCAGTCAAGGCGTGACGAGTCCGCCTAAACCGGCGTGAAGCCGAACAGGCGGGCCGGATTGTCGACCAGGATGCGTTGCCGGGTCGCCTGATCCGGCGCGATCACCGCCAGAAGGTCGAGCAGATCGCCTTCATTGGGCGTGCGGCCCGGCGTGAACGTATTGCCGTGCGGCCAATCGGTGCCCCAGATGACGCGGTCCGGAGCAGCGGCGATGACCGCCTGGGCGAAGGGCACCATGTCCATGAACGGCAGGCTTCCGGGGACGCGCGCCTGCGGAACCGCGCTGATCTTGTCGAAGCTGCACAGCTTCACCCAGAAGCGGTCATCCTTGAGGAGGTCGAGCAGCAGCCGAAACGCCGGCTGACCAACACCGTCCTTGCCGCGAACCCGCGCCATATGGTCGATGATCGTGACCGTCGGGAGCTTGCGGATGAATTTCTCATGTTCGATGAAATCCGGGGGATCGACATGCAGGACGAGAACCCAGTCGCGTTTTTGCAATGCCGGTAGGTGCGCGCTCAAATGCTCCACGCTGCCGGGCCGGTCCTTCATCAGATGGAAGCGCGCGCCGCGGATGCCGCCCTCGGCCAAGGCCTGAAGCGACTTGTCGTCAAATGACTCGTTGATGTTGGCGACGCCACGCGCCGCATCCCCCATATTGGCGACGGCGTCCAGAATGACGCGGTTGTCGTAGCCGTGGGCGGTGGGGCAGACGAAGACCGCCCGGCTGAGGCCGGTGATCTTCTGCATGTTGCGATAGTGTTCGACGGGCGCGGCAGGCGGCGTGTACCGGCGCTTCTCATAGTACGGGAAAATGTCGGGCGGGCCGAAGACATGGGCATGCGTGTCGCAGGCGCCTTTGGGAAGGGTCCAGCCCGGCGCCCGCGTATTGGGATCCGGGGGCAAGCTGACAGGCAATGCAGAACGCGTCATCGAGGCCTCGCCGTTTCGTCGTCGGCGCAACCTAGCAAGGCGACCGGGACGCGACCAGCGCTGGCCGACATCGACCGATTTGGGAAATGCGGCGGGGCTACTGCGGCATCAGGCCGGCGTCGTAGACCACCTGCTTCGCCTGCGCGCGGTCGCGCACGATCTCGGCCGCGAACTCCTCGGGCGAGTTGAGCGCCGGCACCAGGCTGCGCGCCGTCAGGTGCTTCGCCGTGAACTCCGGCTTGCTCACGATCGAACGTACTTCCTTGTTGAAGCGGTCGACGATCGCTCTTGGCGTCCCGCTTGGCGCAAAAAGTCCGTACCAGCCGCGCGACGGCGGTCCTGCATAGCCGGTCTCGGAGAGGAGCGGCACCTTCGGGAAATTCGGCGAGCGCACGTTGTTCATCATGGCGAGCGGCGTCATCGCGCCGCTGCGGATATGGCTGACGACATTGCCTTCGCCGAACAGCCCGATCGGGGTGGTGCCGCTCATGATCGCGGTCACAGCCTCGCCGCCGCCGCGGAACGGCACCCGCACCCAGTCGGCGCCCTGCTCTTTCCGCAGCGTCTCCATGTAGAGCACCATCGGCGCGCCGGGGGTGAGGTAGTTGAGCGTGCCGGGCCTGTCCTTCGACAGCGCGACCAGCTCTTCGACCGTCTTCACCTTGAGGTCGGTGTTGACCACCATGATGTGGATCAGGTGGTAGAGGTTGACGACCGGCTGCAGCGCCGTCTCCGGATTGAACGGCATGCTCTTGAGCAGGTATTGATTGTAGATGAGCGGGTCGGCGTTGATGATGCAGATGGTGTAGCCATCCGGCGGCGACTCGGCGCAGGCCCGCGTGCCGAGGTTCTGCATTCCGCCGGGACGATTCTCGATCACGAACGCCGCGCCCATGCGCTTTGAAAGCTCGTCACCGAGCGCGCGCATGAAGATGTCGCTCAGACCGCCGGCGCTGGTGGTGGTGAGCACGCGGATCGGACGGTTGGGATAGTCCTGCGCCTGCGCGCTGACCGCGGCCGGCAACAAGAGCGCGACGCTCGAAACAATAAGCGAGAAAAGCCTCCACGCGGATGTGTGCACCACGAGCGTCTCCCCAGCCGAGATTTTCTTCGCAGGCCTGTCGGCCCGCTGGCTCCAAGAATTCCATCCCTGGCCCGGACTTCGCAAGCGGGACGGTGACCGGACAGTCAAAATGTCTCGGATCATGCGTGGCCGTGGAATGCCAGCGCTGGGCTAGGCTTTCTTCCTCGCCTGCATCTTGCCGGCGGTGTTGCCGCATTTCACGCATTCGAGCGAGAGCCGCTCCATCGCGGGATTGCCGGGCGCCGGCTCGCGCCGCACGACCCGCATCTCGCCGCCGCATTGCGGGCAGCTCTGCGCCACCGGCGGCGCCTTGGAAAAATCGGAACGCGCCATGGTGTCCTCTATCGCGTTCAACCGCCGGAGAGCTTGGCCTTCACCAAACCGCTCGCCTTGCCGAAATCCATCTGGCCCGCGTATTTGCCGCGCAACACTCCGATCACCTTGCCCATGTCCTTCATTGACGCGGCGCCGGTCTCGGCGATCGCCGCCGCGATCGCCGCCGCCATCTCGGCTTCCGACATCTGCTTGGGCAGGAAGCCGGCGATCACCGAAATCTCTCCGCGCTCCTGCTCGGCCAATTCCTTGCGGCCGCCCTTCTCATAGAGATCGACGGACTCTTCCCGCTGCTTGATCATTTTTTGCATGAGGGCAAGGAGCGCGCCGTCGTCGAGCGGGTCCTTGCCGGCGCCGCGCGCTTCGATGTCCGCGTTCTTGATCGCGGCATTGACCAGCCGCAGCGTCGACAGCCGCAGCTTCTCGCCCGACTTCATCGCGTCCTTCATTCCGTCGTTGATCTTCTCGCGCAGCATGTGCGTCCTCGTTATGAAATCACCGGTCTCGACGTCCGCTTCCGCCAGCGCTGGACCGCGATCGTCGCCCAGACCGCCTCGACGACGCCGAACGGCCAGGCGCCCTGGAGGAAGCCGTAAACTGAGGCCAATCCACAGGCCCCGGCAAACGCCAGAATATAGGCCGGATTGCGGTCCTCCAGCGCATAGAAGACCAGCATCGCCGTCACGGCGGATAGTCCGAAAGCCGTAAGCCAATCCACAGATGGCCTCTTTGACGGCAGCAGAATCGGCGACTATGTAGACGCGCAATGACCGCCAAACAAGACGAAACCGCCTGGCCCGAGCCCAAGGCAACGGCCCTCCTCGTGCTCGCCGACGGCACGGTTCTCGAAGGATTCGGCCTCGGCGCCGTAGGAACCGCGGTCGGCGAGGTCTGCTTCAATACCGCCATGACCGGGTACGAGGAGATCCTGACCGATCCCTCCTATGCGGGCCAGATCATCACCTTCACGTTCCCCCATATCGGCAATGTGGGCACCAACGAGGAGGACATCGAGACGGTTAACATGGCGGCGACGCCGGGCGCGCGCGGCGTGATCCTGCGCACCGACATCACCGAGCCATCGAACTACCGCGCCACCCGCCACCTCGACCAGTGGCTGAAGGCACGCGGCGTGATCGGGCTCGCCGGCATCGATACCCGCGCGCTGACCAGCCTGATCCGTAGCAAGGGCATGCCGAACGCCGTGATTGCGCACGCGCCGGACGGCACGTTCAATCTCGATGCGCTGAAGAAGGAAGCGCGCGAGTGGCCCGGGCTGGTCGGCATGGACCTGGTGCCGATGGTGACCTCCGGCCAGCGCTTCACCTGGGACGAGACGCCGTGGGAATGGGGCAAGGGCTACGGCCGGCTCCACGATCCGGAGTTCCACGTGGTCGCGATCGACTACGGCGTCAAGCGCAACATCTTGCGGCTGCTCGCCGCCAACCGTTGCAAGGTGACGGTGGTGCCGGCGACCACCGCGGCCGATGACATCGTCGCGCTCAAGCCCGACGGCGTGTTCCTTTCCAACGGCCCCGGCGATCCGGCCGAGACCGGCAAGTATGCGGTGCCGGTGATCAAGAGCCTCATCGACAAGAACATACCCACGTTCGGCATCTGCCTTGGTCACCAGATGCTCGGCATCGCGGTCGGCGCCAAGACCATGAAGATGCACCAGGGTCACCATGGCGCAAACCATCCCGTGAAGGACCTCACCACCGGCAAGGTCGAGATCACCTCGATGAACCATGGCTTCGCGGTCGACCGCGAGACTTTGCCGGCAAACGCGGTCGAGACCCATGTGTCGCTGTTCGACGGCTCGAACTGCGGCATCGCGCTCAAGGACAAGCCGGTGTTCTCGGTGCAGTACCACCCGGAAGCGTCGCCCGGCCCGCGCGACAGCCGCTACCTGTTCGCGCGCTTCGTCGGGATGATGAAAGAGAACAAGCGCGCGTAAAGCTGTGCCGGCGTGATGCGCTACAAGCTCGTCATCTTCGATTTCGACGGCACGCTTGCCGACTCGTTTCCATGGTTCTGCCGCATCCTCAACGAGGTGGCCGACCGCTATGGCTTTAGGCGGACCGAGTCGCACGAGATCGATGCGCTACGGACCATGGGCGGGCGCGACCTGATGCGGCACTTCAGCATTCCCGCTTGGAAGATGCCGTTCATCGCCAATTACATCCGCAAGCGCAAATCACAGGAACTCGACCAGACGCGCCTGTTCGACGGCGTTGATCGGACGCTGCGCGAACTCTCCGATGCCGGCGTCGCGCTCGCGCTGGTCACCTCCAACTCCGAACCCAACGCCCGCGCCATCCTGGGCGCGGAAAACGCCAACCTGATCCGCACTTACGAGTGCGGCGTCTCGATGTTCGGCAAGGCATCGCGGTTCCGCCGCGTGCTGCGCCGCACCGGCACGCCGGCCGCCGACGCCATCTGCATCGGCGATGAGATCCGTGACCTCGAAGCGGCGCGCAAGGCAGCCATCGCTTTCGGCGCGGTGGTCTGGGGCTATACGGCGCCGGAAGCGCTGATCGCGCAGACGCCGGCCATGGTGTTCCGCGCCGTCGGCGAGATTGCCGAGAAACTTGCGCGCTAACGGCTTGCAAACCGTCGCATGTGGGACAACTTCCCATCGCAGATAATTTCCCGCACTATGCGCCGAGACCTTGGGACGAGATGATGGCCATTGTGACGCCGCAGACGCGGATGTTTGCCGACGACGGGACCATCCCGAACAACCCGCGCCTACCGTTCCTCGTCTATCGCGGTGGCATCGACCTTTCCGGCACGCCCGACCCCGAAGCGGTGATCGAGCGGACGTTCGCCCGGCACCAATGGGGCGACATGTGGCGCAACGGCATCTATCCGTACGTGCACTATCATTCGATGATCCACGAAGCGCTGGCGGTGGCGCGCGGCCGCGCCCGCGTACAGTTCGGCGGCCCGCAGGGCGAGGAGCTCGAGATCGGCCCCGGCGACGTCACCGTGCTGCCGGCGGGAACCGGCCATCGATGCGTGTGGGCGTCACCGGAACTGATGGTGATTGGCGCCTATCCGAAAAGCGGAAAATATGATCTCTGCCGCGGCAGCAAGGCGGAGCACGCGCGCGCGATCGAGACCATCGCCGAGGTGCCGCTGCCCGCCACAGATCCTATTTATGGCGCAGAAGGTCCGCTCAAATCGCTCTGGCGCTGAAATACTAGGAAAAGCCATGTCCGACTGGCGTTCGTTCTGGGACAGCGAACATTCGATCTACGTGAATGCGCGTCATAAGGACGTGCACTACCGCGAGATCGCCGATCAGATCGCAGCGTTCGTGCCCTCGCCCACGGCGCGCGTGCTCGACTATGGCAGCGGCGACGCGATCCATGCCGACCGCGTGGCGGCGGTCGCGGCCGAAGTCACGCTTTGCGACGCGGCGCCAAGCGTGCGCGCCGCCATGGCGTCGCGCTTCGCCGGCAACCCGAAGATCCAGGTGATCGCACCGGAGGACGTCGCGGCGCTGCCGGACGGACGGCTCGACCTGATCGTCACCAATTCGGTGGCGCAATATCTCACCGAGGACGAACTGACCCGGCTGTTGGCGATGTTCCGCCGCCTGCTCACACCGAATGGCACGCTCATCTTCGCCGACGTGATCCCGCCCGATGTCGGCGCGCTGAGCGACGTGACGGCGCTGCTGCGTTATGCCACCAGGCACGGCTTCCTGATCGCGGCACTGATCGGGCTGGCGAAAACGACCGTGTCGCCCTATCGCAGGATCCGCAACACGCTCGGCATCGCGCAATACACCGAAGCGCAGTTCATGAAGAAGCTCACCGACGCCGGCTTTGCCGCCGAGCGGCTCGCACGCAATATGGAGCACAACCCGGCGCGCATGACGTTCCGCGCGCGGCCGGTGTAGCTACTTCGCCTTGCCGAGGATATCGAGCACGCGCTGCTTCTGCGCCGGCGTCACGCTCGAGACGACGGCCTGCGCGTTCGCCAGCGATCCGGGCGGACCGAGATATTCGATGATGCGCTCGGCCTTCTCGCCATCGGCGATCAGTTGCGGATTGGCGAGCGTGATCTTCACCGCCTCCTGCAGATAGGCGAGCCGCGCCGGCGGGATACCGGGGGGCGCCACCAGGATGCGGCCGAGCTTCTCGACATTGGCGAGGAAATCCATCACCCAGGTCTGGTCGGCATCCATCTTGGCCGCCTGGAAGATCGTCGGCCGATCCTGGAAAAACCGCGACTTTTCACGCGACATTGTCGCCAAAGCCCAGCTCTGCCCGGAGCGGACGAAATTGTTGGCGGAAGATTCCGGCACGTAGAGCGCATCCATCTCGCCGCGCGTGACCG
Source organism: Xanthobacteraceae bacterium (assembly GCA_019745775.1). Taxonomy (GTDB): domain Bacteria; phylum Pseudomonadota; class Alphaproteobacteria; order Rhizobiales; family Xanthobacteraceae; genus VAZQ01. Next base: position 19,807 of record JAIESR010000013.1, read on the forward strand.
CGAGGCCGGCGTCGGCGCTGCCCTTGTAGCCTTGCACCACGTGGCAATCGAGCCTGAGCGCCTCGCAGGTGAACGCGGCACCGATGCCCAAGCCCGAAGTCGCACCCGACGACGCCCAGCGCCATTTCATCTTGGCATCGACCGCCTGCTGCACTTCGCGGACCGGCGATTTCGGGCCAACGAGCCACAGCCCGGGCGGCGCGCCCACGGTCGCGAGGTAGCTGAACTTGGCGAGGTCAAAGCGTGCAGCCTGGTCGCCGGTGAGCTGCGCGAACGCCGCGCTGGTGCCGTTCGACAGCGATATCTGCAAACCGTCGGGCGTCGCGGTGTAGAGGCGGTTGAGCGCGACCAGGCCGCCGGCGCCCGGCTGGTTTTCGACGATGACGGTGGTGCCCAGGACCTTGGCGAGATAGGGCGCGATCATGCGCGAGAACACGTCGTAGCCGCCGCCGGTGCCGGAGCCGACGATCATGCGCACGATCTTGCCCGCGTAGAACGCCTTTTCCGCCTCTTGTGCCGATGCCGGCGCGCAACACGCCGCCGCACCGATCGCCAACGCCAGCACCGTCCGTGTCGCCCAACCCGCCATCGTCATGAGTATCGCCTCCCGGTTCGGAGTTGTTGTTTTCAGTCCCCGAAGTCTAGGCGAAAGAAATTGCCGTCACCAGCCGCCGCCACCACCGCCGCCGCCGCCACCGCCGGAGGAACCGCCACCGCCCGAGCCGCCGCCACCGCCGCCGCTGGAGCCGGGCGCGGTCGATGACGACGCGATGGTCGACGACAGATCGCTGCCGAGATGATCGGCGAACGACACCGGATCGCTGGCCCAATCACGATTGCCCACGTACCAGGTCGCCGCCCCCGCGGTTGCCCCCGCCGCTGCTGCCGCCAGGACCCCGGCGAATTTTTTCGCCCAGGCGTTCTGGCAGTCGAGCGCCACCGCGTAAGGCAGGAATTTCTCGAACAGCTCCGGCGTTTTCTCCGGCGCATGGAGCGCGTTAAGCCGGTCTTCCTCCGCGACGCTCAGATATTCGCGGAAGCCCTCGATATTGTCCATGATCTTGCGGCCGGAGCGGCTCGGCGCCTTGAGCATCGGAAATCCCACGGCGGCGACCGCGCCTATCGCAAGTAGTGCCCCCGTCAGCAACAGGTTGGCGATACCCGGCCGCGCCGCCCAGACAAACAACATCGTGACGACCGCGACCACCGCGCCCATGATCACGCCGGAGATCAAGAGCCATTTGCCGCGCTCAAACCGCTGCCAGCCGAAATACATCATGGCGGCGGCGATCATGAACAGCGGCACGCCGATCGCCGTCTCTACGACCAGCAAGCCTTGCTGCCGATCCGGCGCGACGAACAGCACCGCCAGCACGAGCGCGATCGCCAGCAACAGCCCGACGGTCGACCAGCCGTAATTGTTCGCAAACAATTTGCCGAGATACGCGCGTTGCAGCGTCTCGTTCAGGTCGTTCTTGGCCTTGCCGAGCGGAACGTGGTTGCTCTGGCTGAGCAGCAAGGCACCGCCGCCGGAGAACAGGCGCGTCAGCACCTGATTTTCCTCGGGCGCGACCTCGGCCTTGCCGCCCTGCTTTTGCAGCGTGGCATGGCCGCCCTCTTCGACAATGCGCAAGCGACCCTTCACACCGAGATTGATGATCGCGACGGCGAAGCAGCGGTCGTCAAACGACATGCGGTCGACATAGCGCGTGGCGGCCGGCGACATTCCGTCCGGCGGGCTGAACAGCGGAATGATAGTGCCCGAAGGCGGATCGCGGCCGACGCGCAGCCATGCGAAACCATAGTAGAGCGAGAGGAAAGCGAGCCCGGCCAACGCGAGCACCAGCCCGCGGTTGTCGGTGAGCCAATACGACGCGAGCTGCGCCGCCGTCGGCGGCTCGATCACGCCCTTCTGCCAGGCGGCGGCGACGGTGAGACCATTTCTTGGCGGCAGCGGCCGCATGGTGCGGAATACGATGCGGCCTGGCTGCTGCTGGATGACGGAGGCATCCCTGCCGGCGGTCGCGCCCTGCGGACCGGTATAGATCGCGGTCTGCTGGAACGACACCTTCTCCGGCAGCGTGATGCGCGCTTCGGCCACGTCGATGGGGAACGCCCAATCGGTGCCGGTCACGTTCCAATAGAGCTCGTCATAGTCGGCGAAGAAGCCGATCTGCCGCGTGGTGACGTAGCGGATTACGTAGATATGCTCGCCGCGTGGAATGATGCGGTCGGGGCTGCCGATGCGTATGCGGAAGCCGTTCGACAGCCGTTCGAGCGAATAGGGTTCGGTCGATCCGTTGCGCGTCACCGATTCGACCCGGAAGCCGACCTCGACGCGCGTCCCGTCGCGGCGCCGATAGACCGTCGGAAATTCGCGGAAGATGCCGCGCCGGATGACGTTTTGTTCGGCCTCGACCCGGATCGTCTCGACCACGATCAGGTCGCCACTGCGCTGGACCGCGACGTCGCTGATGAACTCGCGGATGCGCTCGACCGCGCCCGCCGGCGCCGACGCGACGATAAGGAGCGCCAGCGCGAGTGCGCAGCGTCGCAGCGCATTCATGCTTTACCCCCCGGGAAGCCGACCTGGGGCACGGCCGCTTCGGCACGGCTTTCAAGCTCGAAGAACGGCTCCTCGCGGAAGCCGAGCGCGCGCGCCACGATCACGTCCGGGAACGACTGGATGCTGATGTTGAGGTTGCGCACGGCGCCGTTGTAGTAGCGGCGCGCCAGTTGGATGTTGTCCTCGACCTCGGCGAGTTGCTTTTGCAGCTCGAGGAAATTCTGGTTGGCCTTGAGATCAGGATAAGCCTCGGCCACCGCCATCAACTTGCCGAGCGAGCCCGACAGCGCCCGCTCCGCATTGGCCTGCCCGCCGACGTCGCTCGCCGCGACGCTCGCCGCTCGCCGCGACGCAATCTCCTCGAAGAGCGAGCGCTCATGGGCCGCGTAGCCCTTGACCGCCTCGACCAGATTGGGCACGAGGTCGGTACGCCGCTTCAATTGCACGTCGATGCCGCTCCAACCCTCGCGCACGACGTTGCGCTGGCGGACCAGCCGGTTGAACACCACGATCAGGTAGACCACGACCACGGCGAGGATCGCGGCAACAATCCATCCCGTCGTACTCATGTATCGTCAGCTCCCGTGGGCCGCGGACCGGCAACGGGCGCACTATCCCCAATCGCGCCGCCGCGTACCAGCCCCTGGCCAGGAGACTCTGGCTCGCTAAGGGATGAGCTTGGAGACTTTGGCGAGCAGCTTCTGGAGATCGCGCTGTGCCTGCTGCAGGCGCGAGGCTGCCGATTGCTGATGCTCCTGGACGGTGCGGGCCTCCGCGACGACCTGCGGGGTCTCGCCTGCCAGCGCGACGCGATACTCGAAGCTCGCAATCCCGCGCGAGCGCCGCGAGGTCTTGGCGTTGTAGAGCTTGAAGCTCATGACGCCTTTCACGCGGCAGGTGTCGCCGGCCTTTGCGCAGCTCGCCGACAGCGTGTTCGGATAGACGCTGTAGGTTCGGTCGGTCCAGCGGCTGGCAAGGTACCGCTTACTCGACAGCACCTCCTGCCGCGGCGTCGATTTGCCGTGATAGACGACGGTCTCGGCGTAGAGAGGCTCCATCGCGGGCAAGCCCTCGGCCGTCGGCTTCGACCAATGCGCCAGCAGCCCGCGCACGAAGTCGGTGGCGCGGCGCTCGGCATTGGCGTCGCGCTGCTCCGCGTTCGCGACAGCGGTGGTCTGCGGCGGCGACAGCGGCGCGACGGCAATGCCATATTTTCCGGCGTCGTCCATGTTCATCCACTGGATCGAGGTCGGCGCCGCCTGCGTGATGTAGAGGATGGCCTCCTCCGACATCCCGAGCTGGTTGAGATAGGCGCCGAGGATCGCGTTGCCGGAGCTGCTCTCGACGGGGCCGTAGGACTTGAGGATGTAAGCCGCGTGGAATCCGACGCTCGCGCCCTCACCCATGAAGCGCTTGGTGCCGCCGAGCCAGGCAAGCCCGCACGCCGAGGCGCACGAGCCGTGGTCGGGGATGATGGTGGAGAACTTCTTCTCGCGGATCAGCGTGCCGATGCGGATACCGGCGACCAGGCTGCCACCGTCGCTGCGGAATGCGACCGCCGCGCGCGGCGTGGTCAACGCAGCGACTTTCGCGCGGAACGCGTCGACGTCGCCAGGCTCGAAATCGCCTTCGACGACGATGAGCGCCGATCCGTTGCCGACATGCGAAACCGTGATGGTGGCGGCGTTGGCCGTCGCCATCGACAGAAGCAAAAGAATGAAGACCCATATGCGGTGCATGTCGGGGCGGCGACTTTCAAACGGGCCAACGCGGTACGAATCTAGCCTGTCGCAACGTCACGGCAGACTGTCAGGTCCGCCCTAGCTTATTGCGGCTGACGGTAAAATAAACTGCGGCCACGATTTCGTCCTGTGGATAAACCGAAAAAGCCACAAAACTTGCCCGTAGAAAGTAGTTTCGTACCGCTGGGGGTATCAAACCACCGCGCAGTCAATCAAGGCGTCAATTGGCTATTTCAATTCGTTATGCGGCTTTTGCCGGCCCGACCGTGTCGGCCACCACCGCGCCGCGCGCACCGAGGGGGCGCACCGAGCCGATCGTCGAATCGACCGCGGTCTGGTGCTCGATCTCGGAGTTGAGCTCGGCGCCGACCAGAACGACGATGGTCGACAGCCACATCCACATCATCAAACCGACCACGGCGCCGAGCGCGCCATAGGTCGCGCTGTAGTTCGCGAAATTCCCGAGATACCAGGAGAACAGCACCGACATCGCGAGCCACGCCAGCGCCGCAAAGATGCTGCCGACGCTGAGCCAGCGCCATTTCGCGATCCGCCGGCTCGGGCCGTAGCGGTACAGGATTGCGAGCGCGACGATCACCATCAGGAACATCGCGGGCCAGCGTAGAATACCGATCATCCAGGGCACGTCGAGCGACGAATAGCCCAAAGCCGCGAGCGCCAGGGGAAGCACCACGACCATGCCCAGCGCGATCAGCATGCCGCCGATGGCGCAAAACGTGAAGAACAACGACACCACGTTCAGCCACACGATCCCACGCTTCTCTTCCTCGTCGTAGATGATGTTGAGCGCGTCGAAGATCGCCTTCATGCCCGCGTTGGCGCTCCACAGCGCGATGCCAAAGCCGATCAGGAAGCCGAATGTGAGTCTGCCGTCGCTGCGGGTGGCGATGCGCGTGATCTCGTCGCGCAAGAGGTCGATCGACGTGCCGGGCACGATATCGGCTATGAGCGAAAGGTGGTTGGTGATCGAGACCGCGTCGGAGAAGAACGCGTAGACCGACACGCCCGCGGCGATCGCCGGGAAGAGCGCCACCAGCGAATAGAACACCACGCCGGCGGCGAGCGAGAGCAGCCGGTCCTGCTGGATCTCGTGATAGGTGCGGATCAGGATGTCTTTCCAGCCGCGCCAGGGGATGTGCATCGGCGTGCGCGCTTTGCGGCCTCGGCCGCGCTCGCGCGCCCGCTCCTCCTGCAACGACAGCGGCTCGCTGGCCGGGTTGTCGGACCCGAACGCAACCTCTGCCTTGTGGCGGTCGTCGTCGCGCTTCATGGCATAGATGACGGCGCCCGCGGTCAGGACCGAGGCCGCGAACCACGCAATCAGGCTCTCGAGGCGGGATTCGGGGACGGGCTGGGTCATGCTGGCTGTTGCCACAGACGAGAATTCGCCAGGATCAACGACCGGGGCGAGATTCGGTTCAACTACCGAAAATCAAGCAATCGCGGACTTTCGCGCTCACTGCGGTTGGATGTCGAGCTCCCGCGCCAGCGCACGCCATGCCCCCTGCATCTCACGAATGACCTGGCCGGTTTCTTCCGGTGTCCCGGCGCCTTCGGTGGCCAGTCCAAACGATATCAACCGCTGCTGGATTTCCGGGCCGGTTAGGAAGGCGCCGATCTCGCGGTTCATCCGCGCGACGATGTCGGGCGGCGTGCCGGTCGGCGCGACCACGCCGAACCAACCGTCGATCACGACCCCGGGTAACGTTTCGTTGAGCGCCGGCAACTCGGGCAAACCGACAAAGCGCTTTGCGGAGGTAACCGCGAGGCGACGGACCTTGCCTGCTTGCACAACCGCCGCCGCCGCGGCGATCGAACTCATCATGACCGGATTGACCCCGCCGGCAACGTCCTGCGCCATCTGGGCAGCCGATCGGTAAGGCACTTCGATCAAGCTCAACTGGCCGCGGCGATTGAACAGTCGGGCCGCGGCCGCGGCCGCGCCAGCGGTCGTATCGAATGCAATAGACAGCTTGCCCAGGTTGGCTTTGGCATAAGCGATCAGCTCGGGCATGGTATGTACAGGCAACGTGCTGTTGACCGAAACCATCTGCGGACCCTGGCTGCACACCGACGCGACCGGCGTGAAATCGCGCAGCGGGTCGTAGGGAAGCTGCTTGAACGACACCAGATTGATGGCCATGCCCGATGTGTTGGTGAACAGGAACGTGTAGCCGTCGGGAGCCGCGCGCGCGACCGTCTGGTGCGCGAGAATGCCGGACGCGCCGGCCATGTTCTCAACCACCACCGTCTGCCCCAGTGCGCGCGAGACGCCCTCGCTCAGCAACCGCGCCATCACGTCGGTTGCAGCACCTGGCCCGGTCGGAACCACGAGCTTGATCGGCCGGTTCGGCCAGCTCTGGGCACGGGCATCGATAGCAAGCGCGAGCAGGCCGCTACACAAAACGGCGCAAAACATGAACGCGCGATCCAGACGCTGCATGACTTTTCTCCGGCGTTGTCCCTCGCCAGTGAAGTGTATTATTGGCTGCAACAGTCGCAAGCGCGGGAACGGGCACAATGAGCGCAGCACTTCACCTTGTGGGCAGCATCCCCCTCGATACGCCGCAGGACGTGTTCCGAACCTTCGGCGGACCGCTCGGCAGGTACCTGTTCGCCATGCCGGACGGCGAGGTCGGGCCACGGCGGCACTGGATCAGCCGCGTGCACTACCAGGTGCTGGCCGCGCATCCCGAGCTTGAGATCGTGCAACGGCCGGCGCCCGACGAAAACGGCGTCGAGCGTCAGTTCCCCCGCAACGCCGGTGACTCTTGGCACTTCAAGGTGAAGGACGGGGTCGAGCGCGTGCGCTTCGGCGATCCCGGCTGGCGCCTCGGCTTCGCGCGCGACGCCATAAACTCGTATTTCGTGTTCAGCGTTATGAAGGAGCGCGGGGTGCTGCCGCCGCACCTTCGCTTCCAGGTCTCGATTCCGCAGGTCAACAGCGTGCTGCCGCCACGCATCTTCCCGGACGTGCGAGACCTTGCGCGCATCCGGCCCAGCTACGAGGAGGCCCTGCGGGCCGAGATCGCCAACATCGTCGAGCACGTTCCTGCGCAAGAACTTGCGATCCAGTGGGATTGCTCGACCGAGGTCCAGGACTCCTACGGCAGCATTCCGGGATTTTCGCTCGAGGGCGCGGTCGAGCGCAACCTGGCGCAGGTGCGCAACCTCTCGCCGCACATCCCAGCCGAGGTGGCGCTTGGCTACCACTTCTGCTTCGGCACGCTCGGCGGCTGGCCGCGCTTCCAGCCCGACGACCTGGGACAGGTGGTCGAGCTTGCCAACGGTTGCATCTCTGCCTCTGGCCGGCGGGTGGATTGGGTGCACATCCCGGTGCTCGACCGCAGCGATGACGCTTTCTTCGCCCCATTGCAGAATCTCAAGGCCGGCACGACCCGCGTCTACCTCGGCGCCATCCACAATATGACGCGGTTCCCGGAGCGGATCGCTGCGGCTCGCAAGTACCTGCCGACCTTCGGTCTGGGCGCCTATTGCGGGTTCGGACGCCTGCCGCCCGCCGAACTGATGAATGTTCTGGCGGACCACCTCAAAGCCGCGGAAATAGCGGGTTTTCGCTGAGCCACGGGTTCGAGGTCCCCTTCCCTACCCCCCGATTCTGGGCTAAAGGACGCCCGCGCGCCGGGCCCTATCGGCGCTAACCGAAGGACGCGCGGCAAGCGCGCCCTTTTTTTGTGCCCAGCACTGCCCCAGATACCACCGAGGCTCATGCCCAAGCGAACCGACATCAAATCGATCCTGATCATCGGCGCGGGTCCGATCGTCATCGGACAGGCGTGCGAATTCGACTATTCCGGCACGCAGGCCTGCAAGGCACTGAAGGAAGAAGGCTACCGGATCATCCTGGTCAACTCGAACCCCGCGACGATCATGACCGACCCGGATGTCGCGGACGCGACCTACATCGAGCCGATCACGCCGGAGATCGTCGCCAAGATCATCGAGAAGGAACGCCCGGACGCACTCCTGCCGACCATGGGCGGGCAGACCGCGCTCAACACCGCGCTGTCGCTGCGCCGGATGGGCGTCCTTGAAAAGTTCGGCGTGGCCATGATCGGCGCCGATGCAGCCGCCATCGACAAGGCCGAAGACCGCGAGTTGTTTCGCGAGGCGATGAAGAAGATCGGGCTGGAGACGCCGAAGTCGGCGCTGTCGAGCGCCACCGCCCTCAAGCGCCAGGATCGCACGGCACACGCAGCCGAGGTCGAGAAGGTCAGGGCGAGCGGCCTCTCCAAGGATGCGGAAGAGGAGGCGCTCGCGGCGCTCGAAAAGCAGTGGCTGGCGCGCGAAGGCGACCGCAAGAAGCGCTACATCGAGCAGGGCCTGATCGAGGCGTTGCAGGCGCTACAGGACATCGGCCTGCCGGCGATCATCCGCCCCTCCTTCACGCTCGCCGGCACCGGCGGCGGCATCGCCTATACGCGCGAGGAATTCCTCGAGATCGTCGAGCGCGGCCTCGACGCCTCCCCTACCACTGAAGTGCTGATCGAAGAATCGGTGCTGGGCTGGAAGGAATTCGAGATGGAGGTCGTTCGCGACAAGAACGACAACTGCATCATCATCTGCTCGATCGAGAATCTCGACCCGATGGGCGTCCACACCGGCGACTCGATCACCATCGCGCCGGCGCTGACGCTGACGGACAAAGAATACCAGATCATGCGCGACGCCTCGATCGCGGTGCTGCGCGAGATCGGAGTCGAGACCGGCGGCTCGAACGTGCAGTTCGCGGTCAACCCCGCCGACGGCCGCCTGGTCATCATTGAGATGAACCCGCGGGTGTCGCGCTCGTCGGCGCTCGCGTCGAAGGCGACCGGTTTCCCGATCGCCAAGGTCGCGGCGCGGCTCGCGGTCGGTTACACGCTCGACGAGATCGCCAACGACATCACCGGCGGGCTCACGCCGGCGTCGTTCGAGCCGACCCTCGACTACGTCGTCACCAAGATCCCGCGTTTCGCGTTCGAGAAATTCCCGGGTGCCGATCCGGTGCTGACCACCTCGATGAAGTCGGTCGGCGAAGCGATGGCGATCGGCCGCACCTTCCAGGAGAGCGTCCAGAAGGCGCTGCGCTCGCTGGAGACGGGGCTCACCGGCTTCGACGAGATCGCGATCGAAGGCATCGGTGCCGACGAGGCCGAGAACCGCAGCGCGATGCGCGCCGCACTCGGCACGCCGACGCCGGATCGTCTTCTGAAGGTGGCGCAGGCGATGCGCCACGGCCTCGGCGACGACCAGATCTTCGCCGCCTGCAAGATCGATCCGTGGTTCCTGTCGCAGATCCGCGGCATCGTCGATAAGGAAGCCGAGATCAAGGCCAAGGGCTTGCCGCAGGCGGCACCCGCGATGCGGCGGCTCAAGGCGATGGGCTTCTCCGACGCGCGGCTCGGCAAGCTTGCGGGGCTCACAACCGAGCAGGTGACGACGCGGCGCCGGAAGCTCGGCGTACGGCCGGCGTTCAAGCGCATCGACACCTGCGCGGCCGAGTTCGCCTCGCCCACCGCCTACATGTATTCGACCTACGAAACGCCATTCGCCGGCAGCGTCGCCTGCGAGGCGGCGCCGTCCGACAGGAAGAAGGTGGTTATCCTCGGCGGCGGGCCGAACCGCATCGGCCAGGGCATAGAGTTCGATTACTGCTGCTGCCACGCCGCGTTCGCGCTGCGCGACATCGGCTACGAGACCGTCATGGTCAACTGCAATCCGGAGACGGTGTCGACCGACTACGACACCTCGGATCGTTTGTACTTCGAGCCGCTCACCGCCGAGGACGTGCTGGAGATCATCGACGTCGAGCGCACGAAGGGCACGTTGCACGGCGTGATCGTGCAGTTCGGCGGCCAGACCCCGCTCAAGCTCGCCGAGGCGCTGGAGAAGGCGAACGTGCCGATCCTCGGCACCTCGCCCGACGCCATCGACCTCGCCGAGGACCGCGACCGCTTCAAGCAGCTGCTCGACAAGCTCGGGCTGCGCCAGGCGCAGAGCGGCATCGCCAAGTCGCCGAAGGAGGCACGCGCGATCGCCGAGCAGATCGGCTATCCGATCGTGATCCGGCCGTCCTATGTGCTCGGCGGCCGCGCCATGGAGATCGTACACGACGGCGCGCAACTCGACCGCTACATCGCGCGGCTCGCCGGCGATCTCGACCGGCCGTCCGAGCTGGTGGTCTCCGCCAAGCGGCCGCTGCTGCTCGACCGCTATCTCACGGACGCCATCGAGGTCGACGTCGACTGCCTCGCCGACGGCAAAGACACGGTGATCGCCGGCATCATGGAGCACATCGAAGAGGCCGGCATCCATTCCGGCGACAGTGCCTGCTCGCTGCCGCCATACTCGCTCGACAAGAAGACCATCGACGAGCTCGGCCGCCAGACCCGCGAGCTCGCGCTCGCGCTCAATGTCGGCGGCCTGATGAACGTGCAGTACGCCATCAAGAACGGCGACATCTATGTGCTCGAAGTCAATCCGCGCGCCTCGCGCACGGTCCCGTTCGTCGCCAAGGTGATCGGGCGTCCGGTCGCGAAGATCGCGTCCCGCATCATGGCCGGCGAGACGCTCAAGGCCCTCGGCTTCAAGCCGCCGCGCTTCGACCATGTCGGGGTGAAGGAAGCGGTGTTCCCGTTCGCCCGCTTCCCAGGCGTCGATACCGTGCTAGGGCCGGAGATGAAGTCGACCGGCGAGGTCATGGGCATCGACCATTCCTTCGAAGTCGCCTTTGCCAAAAGCCAAATCGGCGGTGGCGCCCGGTTGCCGCGCGCGGGTACTGTTTTCGTGTCGGTGAGGGACGCCGACAAGGCCCGCATCCTGGAGGCGGTCCGGCTCTTGAGTTCGCTCGGGTTCAAGGTGATCGCGACCGGCGGGACCCAGCGCTACCTGGTCGAGCAGGGGGTCCCTGCGGAAAAGATTAACAAAGTCGCTGAAGGACGCCCGCATATTGTGGACGCCATACGGAACGGGGACGTGGCGGTGGTGTTTAATACCACCGAAGGTGCCCTGGCGCTGGCCGACAGCTGGTCGCTGCGCCGGGCTGCCCTCTTGCATAAAGTCCCTTACTACACCACTCTTTCAGGGGCCGTCGCCGCAGCGCAGGGAATCAAGGCCTATCTCGCGGGAGACCTCGAGGTGCGTGCGCTGCAGAGCTATTTCGGCGGCAAGGGCTGAGAGAGTCGGGGGATCGCCCCGGGGGCCTCGTCGCCTGAAGACGGTACGAGTTTGGGACATAGTTCCGCGGTCGCGGGGTCGGAAGCAAGCTTCGGCCCGCGATCAAGATTTTGTCCGAGGCATTGTTCGGTTCGGAGGCTGAGAGAGACTGATGGATAAGATCCCGATGACGGCAGCGGGCTATGCTGTGCTCGAGGACGAGCTCAAGCATCGCCAGCAAGTTGAGCGGCCGCGCATTATCCAGCAAATCACCGACGCCCGTACCCACGGCGACCTGTCGGAAAACGCCGAATATCACGCAGCCAAGGAGATGCAGGCGCACAACGAGGGCGCCATCGCGGAGCTCGAGGACAAGCTCGCGCGCGCTGAAGTCATCGACGTCTCCAAACTGTCCGGGGATACCATCAAGTTCGGCGCCACCGTCACGCTGTTGGACGAGGATACCGAGGAGAAGAAGGTCTGGCAGATCGTGGGCGAGCCCGAGGCGGACGCCAAGAAGGGCAAGATCTCGATCACCTCGCCGCTCGCGCGCGCGCTGATCGGCAAGACCAAGGGCACCAGCGTCGAGGTGGTGACGCCGGGCGGCGCCAAGGCCTATGAGGTCAAGAAGGTCGAGTGGCGCTGACGCCCGCTCGTTTCCATTTTGATATGCACGATCGCCGGGCGCTGCCCGGCGGTTTTGTTTTTGCGTTACCCGCAACGACCTATCCGCCGCTCATGCCCACGAAAGCGGGCATCCAGTCTTGTACGTTAAGGACTCTGGGTACCCGCTTGCCGGGGACAAACGGGAGAGTGCCTACCCTACTTGATCATCCGGTCGGGGATGAAGGTCGCGATCTCCGGGAACATGATCAGGATCGCGATGCACAGCATCATCGCGAACCAGAACGGCACGATGCCGGCGAAGATCTCGCTCATTGGCACATCCGGCACCAATCCCTTGACGATGAACACGTTGATGCCGACCGGCGGATCGATCAGGCCCATCTCCAGGACGATCACCATGACGACGCCGAACCAGATCGGGTCGTAGCCGAGCGCCTTGATGATCGGGAACACGATCGGCAGCGTCAGCACCAGCATCGAGAACCCCTCCAGGAAGGTTCCGAGCAGAATGTAGACCGCGAGGATCATGATCAGGATCACCACCCTCGGCACGTCGAGGCCGGCGAGAGACTGCGCGATATGCTCCGGCAGGCCGGAAAGCGCCAGGAACGGGCCGAAGACGAGCGCGCCGATCAGGATCAGGAACACCAGCGCGGTGGTGTTGACCGTCTCGAGCAGGATCTTGGAGAGGTTGCCGTTGCCGAGCGAGCGCCGCCAAAGAGCATACGCAAACGCGAGCGCCGCGCCGACCGCGGCCGCCTCGGACGGCGTGAACGCGCCCACGTAGATGCCGCCGATCGAGACCAGCACGATGAACAGCATCGGGCCGGCGCCGACCAGGCTCCGGCCACGCTCGTTCCAGGTCGCGCGTGGCCCGCGCGGGCCATATTGGGGCTTGAAGCGCATCCAGATCGCGATCGTGGCCATGAAAATTGCGGTCAGCAGCAGCCCGGGCAGGATGCCGGCCAGCAACAGCTTGCCGATCGACTGCTCGGTGAGCAGCCCGTAGATCACGAAGGCGGTGCTCGGCGGAATGAGAATTCCGAGCGTGCCGCCGGCGGCGATCACGCCGGTGGCGAGACGGTGGCTGTAGCTGTAGCGGCGCATCTCCGGCAGGCAGACCTTGCCCATGGTGACCGCCGAGGCGACGCTCGATCCCGAAACCGCGGCAAATCCGGCGCAGCCGAGGATGGTCGCGTGCGCGAGGCCGCCGCGCACATGCCCGATCCACGAATAGGCCGCGACATAGAGCGAGCGCGCCATGCCCGACACCGAGCCGAGATTGCCCATCAGCACGAACAGCGGAATGACCGCGAAATCGTAGACCGCGGCATACTGATAGGGATAGCTGCCGAGCGCGGCGAGCGCCGCCTGCGTCCCGTTGAGCGCCGCGAAGCCGACGATGCCGACCAGCAGCATGGCGATGCCGATCGGCATGCGTAGCGCCATTAGCAGCAACAGCACGCCGATGCCGATCAGCCCAATGACATCATTGCGCGACATGGTGCGAGCCCCCCTCGCCGCCTGGTGGCTTGCGCAGCATCCGAACGCACTGGATGAACAGCACGACGGCGTACATCGCCGAGCCAAGCGCGACGACGAACTGGAACGGATAATGCGGCCAGCGCATCATGTTGCTGACCCGGCTCACCGTCGACAGCGCTTCGCCGATGGTGAGCCAGGCGATCGCGAGAAACAGCACGCCGCCGATGAAGGTCAGGATGACCGGCACGAAACGCAGCCGCGGATCTTCGAGAGGCCGCTCGAGGATATCGACCGCCACATGGCCGCCAAGCCAGCCGCACCAGGCGATGCCGAGGAACACGATCACCGCCATCGCGAATTCGGTGACTTCGATCGAGCCGCTGAACGGCCGGTTGAAGATGTAGCGCAGGATGACGTCGGCGACGGTGTAGATCATCAGCGCGACGATGACCCAGCCCCCGATCAGCGCCAGCAGCCGCAGCAGTGACCCGAAGGCTCCCTGCGGGGCGTCTTCGGCTCCGGTCGATTCTTCCAAGTCTTCCCCCCGTGCCCGGTCAGACCCGAAGCATCAACTCAGCAGCCCATAGGCCGTGATCAGCCCGCGCGCCGGCAGCCCCGCCTTCTCGCCGGCGGCCACCTGCTGGTCGATCAGCGGCCTGAACGCGGCCTGCCATCGTTTGCGCTCGCCGGCCGACAGCGTGATCGTCTCACGCGTCTTGTTCGCCACGGCGATCGCCTCTTCGTTTTTCTTGTCGTAGGTTTCGGCGCCCTTGAGACTGAGCTTGAGGCCGGTCGTGTCGTCGATCGCCTTCTTGAGATCGGCGGGGAGTTTCTCGTAGCGGCCGCGATTCATGGCGACCAAGAAGGGGGAGCGCCCGAGCGGCGCGTTGAGGGTGAAGTACTTCACCACCTCGATCAGCTTGAAGTCGAGCGCCGCCGACATCGGAATCATGCTGGCGTCGATCACGCCGCGATCGAGATTGTTGTAGATCTGGTTCGCCGGCATATCGATCGGGATCGCGCCGAGCGCTTCGAGCTGCGACGACTGCGCGGCCGAGGGCGTGCGGATGCGCATGCCCTTGAGGTCTTCGAGCGTGCGGATCGGCTTGGCGCGGCTCATCAGGCTCGCCGAATCCGAATTCCACAGCATCAGGACCTTGGTGTCCTTGAAGTCGCGCGCGAGGTACTTGTCGAACAGCTTCCAGATCTTCTTGGTGCCATCCTCGGCACTCTGGGCGGTGCCGGGCAGTTCGGTCAGCGCCATCATCGGGAAGTCGCCCGAGGTGTAGCCGGGCAACGTGAAGGTGATGTCGGAAATTCCCTGCACCACCTGCCGGTAGAGGTCGGGCGGACGGCCGCCGAGCTGCATCGCCGGAAACAGCCGGACGGTCAGCTGATTGTTGCTGAGCTTGGCGACCTCGCGCGTCCAGGGTGTGATCACGTCGGTCCAGATCACGTGCGTCGGCGGCACGAAGCTCGCGAGCTTGAGCTCCGTCTGCGCGAGCGCGCTGCGCGTCGGCAAAGCGGTGGCGGCGGTCGCTGCCAGCGACCCGGCCATGAAGGTGCGGCGAGTGGTCGTCACATGTTCCTCCCTGGGCATGCCGCCCATTGTTGTTGGGGGATGTTAGAGCATCACGCCGACCCAAGGAAACCACCTTTGGTCGCAGGGCGCGGCCGGTGGCCGCGTCAAGAGGTGCGTTAATTCGGCGCTGGCGCCCTACTCACCCTCCATCGGCACCAGGGCCGCGTCCTTGGAGGTGCGCAGCGTCAGCGAGGTCTTCACGTTGCGCACATTGGGTGCACTGGTGAGCTCGCTGACGAAGGCCTGGAAGGTCTTGAGGTCGGGCGCGACGCATTTGAGGATGAAGTCGATCTCGCCCGACAGCATCCAGCATTCGCGCACCAGCGGCGCCTTGCGCACGAATTCCTCGAACGCCTTTAGATCGGCCTCGGCCTGGCTGGTGAGGTGGACCATGGCGAACACCGTCACTTCGTAGCCCAGCATCTTCTCGTCGAGCAGTGCGCGGTAGCCTCTGATGTAGCCGGCCTCTTCCAAAGCGCGCACCCGCCGCAGGCAGGGTGGTGCCGAAATGCCCACCCGCTGGGCGAGATCCACATTGGTCATGCGACCGTCGGCCTGCAGCTCCTTGAGGATTTTGCGGTCGATAGCGTCGAGGCGGGCGGGCACGGCATTTCCCCCAGGGCCGGTGGCTTCCGACCAGGCGCAGATTTACCCCGCCTCCGCGCGCTGCGAAACATTATTGCGCAGTGCCGGTATCTCGATCCGGAAATCCGGTGGATGCGGCGAGATGGCAGTGGGCCCGCCGCTCTGCGTCTATTGCATAGCTCGCCGGAAGTCCTACATTAATAGGAACAAAGTTGCAGCCCGCCGCTGCCAACAAATCACCGTTCCAGGGACGCTATCTCTATGGGTACGACGACCCAGGCGAAGGTCGTGATCATCGGCTCGGGGCCCGCCGGCTATACCGCCGCGATCTACGCCGCCCGCGCCATGCTGGAGCCGGTCCTGATCCAGGGCATCCAGCCCGGTGGCCAGCTCACCATCACCACCGACGTCGAAAACTATCCGGGCTTCGCGGACGTCATCCAGGGCCCCTGGCTGATGGAGCAGATGCAGAAGCAGGCCGAGCATGTCGGCACCCGGATCGTCACCGACCATGTGATGAAGGTGAATCTGAAGCAGCGGCCGTTCCGGCTGGAATGCGATTCCGGCGACGTTTATCTCGCCGATGCGTTGATCATCGCGACCGGCGCGCAGGCGCGCTGGCTCGATCTGCCGTCCGAGCAGAAGTTCAAGGGCTATGGCGTGTCCGCCTGCGCCACCTGCGACGGCTTTTTCTATCGCAACAAGGAAGTGCTGGTGATCGGCGGCGGCAACACCGCGGTCGAGGAGGCGCTGTTCCTGACCAATTTCGCCACCAAGGTCACGGTCGTACACCGGCGCGACGGCTTCCGCGCCGAGAAGATCCTGCAGGACCGCTTGTTCAAGAACCCAAAGATTTCCGTGGTCTGGGACAGCGTGCTCGACGATGTGACCGGCGACGCCAATCCGCTCAAGGTCCGTGGCGCGGTGTTGCGCAACGTCAAAACCGGCGCGCGCACCGAGGTGGCGGCCGATGGCGTGTTTATCGCCATAGGCCACACGCCGGCATCGGCCCTGTTCGAAGGCCAGGTCGATATGAAAGGCGGCGGCTACATCAAGACCGCCCCGCACTCGACCGCGACGTCGGTGTCGGGCGTATTCGCCGCCGGCGACGTCACCGACGACGTTTATCGGCAGGCGGTGACGGCCGCCGGCCAGGGCTGCATGGCGGCCCTGGAAGCCGAAAAATTCCTCGCCGCGCATGGCGAGGCCGAGCCGCGGGTGGCGGCGGAGTAGGTCCCCTCCCCATTCGGGGCTCCCCGATTGGGAGTGGGAAGGCTAGACGATGGATTGGGACAAGCTGAAGGTGTTTCATGCCGCCGCCGAGGCGGGAAGCTTTACGCATGCCGGCGAACAGCTTGGGCTGTCACAATCGGCGGTGTCGCGGCAGGTATCGGCGCTTGAGCAGGAACTCGGGGTTTCACTGTTCCATCGTCACGCGCGCGGATTGATCCTCACCGAGCAGGGCGAGCTCCTGCATCGCACCGCGCACGAGGTGTTCATGAAGCTCGAGGCGGCGCGCGCCAAGCTCACCGACACGCGCGAACGTCCGAACGGCGAGCTCAAGGTGACCACGACGCCCGGCATCGGCGTGCACTGGCTGACGCCGCGGCTCGGCGAGTTCATCGATCTCTATCCGGATATCCGCATCACCCTGCTCACCACCGAGGAGGAGCTCGACCTCGCGATGCGCGAGGCCGACGTCGCGATCCGGCTCCGGCAGCCGGTTCAGCCCGACCTGATCCAGCGCAAGCTGTTCTCGCTGCACTTTCACGCCTGCGCGTCGCCAGAATACCTCAAGCGCTTCGGCACGCCGCGCTCGGTCGACGAACTGGACAAGCATCGCCTGGTCATCCTCGGCGGCACGGTGCCGCCCTGGCTGCAACAGACCGGCAACTGGCTGTTGACGCAGGGGCATAACGGCGGCGATCCGCGCCGCGCATGGCTCACCATCAACAACGTGCTCGGCGTGCTGCGCGCCTGCCAGCGCGGCATCGGTATCGCGATGCTGCCCGACTATCTCGTTGAAGAGAGCAGCGGGCTCGTGCAGTTGTTCGGCGAGAGCTCAAGCTCGCTCGCTTACGATTGCTATTTCGTCTACCCGGAAGAGCTCAAGTCGGTCGCGCGCGTGCAGGTGTTCCGCGACTTCCTGGTGAGCAAGGCGCAACGCTGGCATTTCTAGCCGGCGCTCACCCACCATCCCGACAAAACCGGAATCGGTTTTTCGGCAATATCGTGCCCAAGATGCGACGCCTGCCAGGCGCATTTTGTTCAACAATGACAGGCATTTCTCAGACTGCGACACCCGCATGGCTGGCATGCGGCTCGCCGTGTTGTCCGACTCGCCGTGCACCCCGATACTGTCCTGGTTGCTGCCGACGAACTGTCGCCAATCCTCCCAGATCGCGACGGAATCGTCGGTAGTTGTTCCCCTCTGGAAGGTGATGTCGGCCCCGCGCCGACAAACTGAAACCGGGCCCGTAAGGGTCCGGTTTTTTCTGGCGGCGTTCACCGACTGCACGCTCGGCGATGGGGAATTCCACGTCCCCGCGTTCGTAGCGTCGTATTAGAGCACTCCCTGTTAAGTTGATTCGCTCCCGCTCGTCCCCGCGAAAGCGGGGCCGGGTTAGCTCAAGACTGGATTCCCGCGTGCGCGGGAATGAGCGGGGAAAGCCCCGTTTCAGGTCGGAACCACTTAGTGCCCGCTGCGCCGCTTCAGGTTCACGTGGATGTTCTTTTCGCGCGTGAAGCGGATCAACTCCTCGATGCACTCCTCGCGGCCGACGCCGGACTGCTTGTAGCCGCCGAACGGCGCGCCGAGGAAATGCTTCGACACCTCGTTGATCCAGACATAGCCGGCCTCGACCGCCGCGGCGGTGCGATGCGCGGTCGCGAGGTCGTTGGTCCAGATCGAGCAGGTGAGCCCGTACTCGACCTGGTTCACCTGCGCGAGCATGTCGGCCTCGTCCTTCCACTTGAACACGGAGAGCACCGGCCCGAAGATCTCCTCCTTGCCGATGCGCATGTTCATGTTCACGTCGGCGAAGATCGTCGGCTCGACGAACAGGCCCTTGGCGAGCTTCGGATCGTCCGGCCGCTTGCCGCCTGAAACCAGGCGGGCGCCGTCTTCCTTGCCGGCCGCGATGTACTTCAACACCCGGTCGTACTGCACCTGGTTGATGATCGAGCCCATGGTGGTGGCGGGATCGGTCGGGTCGCCGGGCTTGTAGCGCTTGATCGATTCCGTGGCGCGCCGCAGCACCTCGTCGTAGATCTTCTCGTGGATGAAGGCGCGGCTGGTCGAGCCGCAGGACTGCCCGCACCAGGTGAAGTTCATGCCGTCGATCACCGCCGCCGACACCGCCTCGAGGTCGGCGTCCGGATAGGCGATCAACGCGTTCTTGCCGCCGAGCTCGAGCAGCACCGGCTTGAGCGTATCCGACGCGGCCTTCATCACCGCGCGGCCGGTCGGCACGCTGCCGATCAGCGCCACCATCGCGACGTCCGGATGGCTGGAGAGCACCTGCCCCACCTCGCGCCCGCCCGGCACCACGTTCCACACGCCCGGAGGCAGGATGCCGTCGATCAGCTCGGCCAGCCGCAGCGCCGAGAGCGGCGCCTGTTCCGGCGGCTTGAGCACGACGGTGTTGCCGGCGGCGAGCGGCGCGCCCGACTTGCCGGCCGCGAACATGAAGGGATGGTTGAACGGGATGATGCGCCCGACCACTCCGAGCGGCTCACGCACCGAGAAGTTGACCACATCCGGCCCCATCGGGATCGAGGCGCCCTTCATCTCGGTAACGAGGCCGGCGTAAAAGTCGAGCTGCGCCGCGCCGGCGTTGGCGTCGCGCACCATCTCGGCATAGGGATTGCCGCAGTCGGCGGCGTCGAGCATCGCGAGCTCCTCGCCGTTCTTGCGCAGCACGTCGGCGATGGCGCGCAGCATCCTGGCCCGCTCAAGCGGCGGTACCCGCCGCCACTCCTTGAATGCGGCCTTGGCGGCGGCAATCGCCGCTTCGGCATCGGCGACGGTGCCGTCGACAACCTTGCCGAGCGCCTCGCCCGAGCCGGGCGCGGTGACGTCGGCATAGCGCGCGGTCGCGGGCTTCTGCCACTTGCCGGCGTAGTAGGGATCGCGGTGGGTGGGCAGCTTCAACGACTGCGCGGGCCTGGTGGCGGTTGCGACGGACATGGGTCACCTCCTCACGAAACGCGTTACGAACGCCTGATGCTGTCGAGCCCTCCCAGGCGCCCGATCAGCGCATTGGCCCCGATCGCGATCACGAACAGCACGATCAGCAGCGAATACATCTGCGGCATGTTGAACAGCGTATAAGCCTGGATCACCAGGAAGCCGATGCCGCGGTTCGACAGCTTGGTCTCGGCAAGCAGCGTGCCGATCAGGCAAACGCCGAGGCCGAGCCGCAACCCGTTGATGATCGGATGCCGCATCGCCGGCATGTAGATCTTGGTCACCATCTGCCAGGTGTTGGCGCGGAAACTCCGCCCGACGCGGATCAAGACCTTGTCGATCTCGCGCATGCCGCCGGCGACGTTGAGCGCGACCGGGAAGAAGCAGGAGATCGCGCCCATCGCGATCTTCGAGCCCGGACCGACGCCGAACCACATGATCATCACCGGGAAGAAGATGATCTTCGGGCAGGGGCCGAGGTAGTAGAGGAACGGCTCATAGGCGCGCTGCATCAGCTTCGAGCCGCCGATCAGGATGCCGACCGCAAGCCCCGCCACGCCGCCGATCGCCATCCCGATGGCGATCTCGTAGAACGTCGCGTAGAGGTGCACGTAGAAGGTCGGGTCGGCGAGCGTCTCATAGAGCGCATGGCCGATCGCGACCAGCGACGGCACGACGTCGCGATAGAGCCAGCCCGAGCGGGCGAGCCCTTCCCATGCAAGCAGCACCGTGACGATGATGAAGATGCGCAGCGCCGTGACCGGATGCTCGCGCACCCAGCTCGGCGCCAGGCTCGGTGCGCTCAACCTGCCGGTCTCAGCCATCGCTCAAGCCTTTCGGTCAGCGCAAAGACGATGATGCTCACCAGGATGACAAAACAGATCGCGGCATAGGTGCCGGCGAGGTCGTAGCGCTCGGCGAGCTCGTTGATGAGCTGGCCGAGGCCGCCGAAATTGATCAGGTATTCAACGCCGACGATGTTGATCAGCGCGAAGATCAGTCCGAGCCGCATGCCGACAAAGATGGTCGGCAGCGCCGCCGGGAACAGGATCTTCCAGAACTGCTGCGAGCGCGTGAGGTTGAAGCTCCTGCCCACGTTGATGAGCACCCGGCGGGTGCCGCTGAGCCCTTCGAGCGTCTTGAGGATGATCGGCGCGAGCCCCGCGGTGAAGCCCATCATCACGATGGTGGTGGCGTTGCGCCCGAAGATCACGAGATAGAGCGGATACATCAGCACCAGCGGCGCGGCCGCGATCGCCGCCACCCAGGTCTCGGTCGCGCGCCGGAGCAAAGTGAACTGGTAGAGCAGCACCCCTCCGGCCACGCCGAAGATCGTGACCAGGACGCTGGCGGCGAGCGCCTCGAGCGCGGTCTGGGTGAAGCGCGCGAGGACATGCTCCTCCATGATCACGCGCGGGAACGCACCAATGACGTCGCTCGGCGGGGGAATGATGAAGCGATTGAGGATGTCCGCATAGACCAGGAACTCGACGGCGATGACGAATGCCGCGAACGACCCGAGCCCCAGCACGGCCGGGAAATAGCGGCGCTGGCTGAACGGGACCGGCCGGGTCATGGCGGCGCGCCGGCGCCGCCGCGCAGCTTGCGGCTCTCGTCCTCGACGAGGCCGCGCGTCGCTTCCTCGCGCAGGTCGCTCCAGATCTGCGCGACATAGCGGCCGAACGCCTCGCTCGACACGATCTCGGAGGTGCGCGGCCGTGGCAGGTCGATCTCGACGATGCGCTTCACCTTCCCGGGCCGGTAGGTCATGACCATGATGCGGTCGGATAGCTGCACCGCCTCGGTGATGTTGTGGGTGATCAGCAGCGTGGTTTGCTTGAGCTCCTGCTGGATCTGTAAGACCTTGTCGCCGAGCAGGAGCCGCGTCTGCTCGTCGAGCGCGGCGAACGGCTCGTCCATCAGCATGATCTTGGGCTGCGCCGCCAGCGTTCGCGCCATCGACACGCGCTGGCGCATGCCGCCGGAGAGTTCGGCCGGAAACCGCCGCTCGAATCCGTCGAGGCCGACCAGCGACACAAAGTGCCGGGCGCGGTCGTAGCGCTCGCTCTTGGGCAGGCCGGCGATCTCGAGCGGGAACGCCACATTGTCGATCACCGAGCGCCAGGGGAAGGTCGACTCCTCCTGGAAGATCATCCCGATCGACGGGTGCGGGCCGTCGACGGTCTCGCCCGCGACGCGCACGGTGCCGTCATAGCCGTCAAGCAGGCCGCCGATGATGTTGAACAGCGTCGACTTGCCGCAACCCGACGGGCCGATCACGCCGAAGAACTCGCCCGGCCGCACCGACAGCGACACGTTGTCGACCGCCGTGAGCACGCCGTCCGGCGTCTCGAACTGCTTGACGATATTGTCGACGGTCAGGATCGGCTCCGCCGTTGCGGCGCCGGGCATGCGTCCAGACGGCATCGCAACCACGGTCATGAATGGCGTCACTCCCCACCCGTCAGCTTGTCACGTCCTGCCAGATTTGCACCAGCATAGCACGGCGTGGCGGAGTTGGCACGGCAGCGGTCGCGCAACGGACCCCATCCTCATTTCAGGATCTGTATCAATTCAGCGAGTTGGTCCTTGGTCAACGGCTGCTGCAGAAACCTTGCAACAACGCCGTCCGCCATCTGCGACTCCAGCCCCGTCATGCGGTCGGGGGAAAGCGCGTCTTTCGGATAGAATTCGTCGCGCACCCGAAGAGCTCTCGACTCCGGGATTTTCAATGTCTCGGCGTAAAGTTTAGCCGCCTGGGGACCCGAATACATCCAGTCCAGGGATTCGCGATAGGCTTGCATGAAACGCGTCACAGCGTCACGCCGTTTGCGCAATGTGTTCAGATTGACAATGTGAACCCGGACCGTCTGGTCTGCGGTCGACGGCGCGTCGCTCCCTCGACCGACGATACGTATCCGCCCCTCCTCGACGGCATTGAGGGCGAACGGCGGCGAAGCCCAGCCGATGTCGATTTGACCCGATATGACTTGCGTGAAGGTGGCAGCGGGCCCGCCGGTCGCCACGGCTTTCGCCCCGTCGAGTTTGAAGTGCTTGATGAAGCCCGCCACCATGTTTTGTGTCGACGCTCCGACCGTCGAAAATGCGATCGTTTTTCCTTTGGCGTCGGCAAGGCTCTGCACCGGCGACGACGACAACACGTACCAATAGACGTCGCCCGCGCCGGTAACCGAAGCCGAGATGATCCGGATCGGCGCTCCTTTCGAAAACGCGCCCATGGCCCCGATCGTGCCGACGCCGATCCCGATGTCGACGCTCCCGGAGATCACGGCCTGCAGCGTTTCGCCGCCCCCTTGAGTCCCGAGTATGTCTAGCGTGAGTCCTTTCGCCTTGAAGAAACCCATTCGCTGGCCGAGCGCGGGAGCCTGGTTCTCCCAGTTGTCCTTCTGGCCCATGGCGAGCTTGAAACTATCCTGGGCGACCGCGCGCTCGGCGCAGACACTGACCGCTGCGGCAAGCGCTGCGGCGGCAATCCTGAAGTGCCACATGGCGGTCTCCTGTGTCGGTCCCTGCGAAGAGCGACCGGTACATTCCGTTCGGTCATGATCCGTAACAAGAACACTTTTCTTATAGCTCCCCGATGGGAATCGTATTGGACGCGCCGGCATGGTTCGAACGATGGTGCCCGGCGGTTGAACCACCCTGCCCTTGCGGAGCATCACGATGGGAGCGGACGTCGACGTTGTGGGCGACAAAGATGCGGCGGCCGATGACCTCGGGACGCTACCGGAGCGACCGGTCCCGCAATTGTCACGCAACGTCGAATACGGCAGCGACGCCGTCGCCGACGTTCTGAGGCAACTGGACCTGCCGTTTATCGCGATCAATCCAGGTGCAAGCTTTCGCGGCCTTCACGACAGCCTCGTCAACCATCTGGGCAACACCCGACCCCGGCTGTTGCTGTGCCTTCATGAAGAACATGCGGTCGCGATCGCCCACGGCTTCGCCAAGGTCACCGGCCGTCCGATGGCGGCGGTCGTCCATGCCAACGTCGGCCTCATGCACGCCTCGATGGCGATTGACAACGCGTGGTGTGATCGGGCGCCGATTCTGGTGCTCGGCGCGACCGGACCGGTCGATGCGGCGCAACGCCGGCCGTGGATCGACTGGATCCACACCAG
Source organism: Xanthobacteraceae bacterium (assembly GCA_019745775.1). Lineage (GTDB taxonomy): Bacteria > Pseudomonadota > Alphaproteobacteria > Rhizobiales > Xanthobacteraceae > VAZQ01. Next base: position 43,904 of record JAIESR010000013.1, read on the forward strand.
CGCCGACCAAGGCGCCCTGGTGCGCAACTATGTCAAGTGGGACAACCAACCCGCGTCCATTCCGGCGGCGCGCGAGGCGCTGTTCCGCGCGGCTCAGATCGCGGCCACCGCGCCGGCCGGGCCGGTCTACGTGAATTTGGATGCGACACTTCAGGAGTCGCGTCTGGACCACCCCTTGGCGCAAGCGGATGCCGGCCGCTTTGCGGTTCCGTTGCCCAGCGATCCCAATCCAGCGCTGGTAGCGAGGGCGGTAAGTCTCATCGGGCGGGCACGCCGCCCGGTCATAATGGCAGGACGCGTGACGCGCTCGGTCGACGGTTGGAACCAGCGCATCACCTTGGCCGAAACCATCAAAAGCCGGGTCCTGACTGACTTGAAATCGGCCGCCGCGTTCCCGACCGACCATCCGCTGCATGCATCCGCGCCCGGTCTTTTCCCGCGCCCGGAGGCGCTCGCCGTCATCCGCGACGCTGACTTGATCATAGCCCTCGATTGGACCGACCTCGGCGGCACGCTGGCCGCCGCCTATGGTCGGGCATGGCCTGACGTTCCGGTCATCCACGCGTCCCTCGACCCGCTGTCCCACAATGGCTGGAGCATGGACCACCAGGCTCTGCCGGCCGTCGATGTGAACTTTCTCAACGATCCGGATGTGGTGGTCGCCCGCCTGTTGCAGGTACTCACCCCGGATGCCGGGAGGCCGACACCGCCCATGCGGCCCTCGGCGGGGGCGGCGCAGGCGCCGAAAAAAAATGCTGCCCTGGATGTGCGCAGATTGGGGCTCGCGCTGCGGGAGGCATGCGGCAGTCGTGACGTCTGTCTGGCGCGGCTGCCCTTGTCTTGGGAAGGCGACGTCTGGCCGTTCCGCCATCCCCTGGATTATCTCGGCTATGACGGAGGCGGCGGCATCGGATCGGGACCGGGAATGGCGGTCGGAGCGGCCTTGGCGCTGCGCGGCAGCGGGCGTTTGGCGGTTGCCATCTTGGGCGATGGCGACTTCCTGATGGGCCTGACGGCCATCTGGACCGCGGTCCATTACAAGATCCCGCTACTGGTTGTCGTCGCGAACAACCGGTCGTTCTTCAACGACGAGATGCACCAGGACCGCGTCGCCGGCGAGCGCGGGCGGCCGCGCGACAATCGCTGGATCGGACAACGGATGGTGGATCCGGAACTGCAAATCGCCAAGCTGGCGGATGGCCAGGGCGCGAAAGCGTTCGGTCCCGTGACGGAAGCCGCCACCCTCCCGTCCGTGTTTCGCGACGCCATCGCGAGCGTCGACGCCGGCGGCGTCGCCGTGGTCGACGTCCGGGTTGAGCCGGACGTCACGCTTGCCATGCCGGCGGCGGTTGCGCGCAGCGGACGATAGCGCGGTGGGTATTCCGGCACCCCCCTCAGCGCCGGGGTTTCCCACGAAGGCTTGCGGTCGCGAGCGCCCTGGGCACCCCGAGTTGGCCGTCCCGCCACGTCGCAGCGGCGACCTGCTCGATCAGCAGCGCCTTCAACATCAGTTCGGCTTTCGAAAGCTGCCTGTTCTGGCGATACACCAGAGACATGGTGCGATCGATCGCAGGCTCGACGATCCGTGTCGCGCGGACATCGCCGCTGGCAATCTTGGCGGCGACCGCACCATAAGGCAGGATGCCGCAGCCGAGTCCCAGTTGGATCAACTCCAGTATGACCGGGACCGACTGCATTTCGAACGGCACCTGAAATTCATGCCCATAGGTCCTGGCATACTGGTCGACCACGAGGCGCAGTCCATGGGGAGCGCCGGGCATGATCAGCGGATAACGACAGACTTCTTCGAATGTGACGGTCGCCTCGCGTTTGCCGATGCTACTGCTTTCGACGAAGAACAATTCCTCTTGGGCGATCGGCTCTGCCACAAGACCAAAGGGCGGCTCGTCGAGGTAATAAACGACCGCGAGATCGACTCGTGCGGACCTGATCCAGTCGACCAAAGCCGAACTCAGGCCCTCAATGATCCTGAGCTGGATCGCCGGATATTCTTCAGCGCAACGCCGGATGATCCGCGCCGCAAACGCGGCATTGGTGCTCGGCGTGATCCCGACCGTGACCTCGCCTCCCGCAGTCCCGGCATGATCTCGCATCGCCTGCCTGGCATCATCGACCTCCGCGATGATGCGGCGCGCGCGCTCGACCAGCAGCAGCCCGGCCGCGGTCGGAACCACGCCGCGGCTTCGGCGTTCGAGGAGCTGCGTCTGCAGCTCGCCCTCGAGATTGCGGACCTGCAGTCCCAACGCGGGTTGAGAAATGTTGAGGGCTTCGGCGGCCCGGGTCAGGCTGCCGAGCTCCACAATTCGGGTAAAGTACCGCAGCTGCCGCACGTCCATGATCTTGACTCACGAACCGATCGCCGGTCTCGGCATCCGATTACTGTACCATCCAATACCACCCAGCCAAAACAACAGCCTATCTCTCCCATAGACAGATTGCTCTGGTCCCGCGGATGACCGAGTCGTTTGATCCCAGCCGTCATCAACTCAGTTCGGAATGGTGGGAACCGTGAACAAAGCGACTGTGCAGGAGGCGATGCGCGACCTGGTGTTGGCCAACCGCATCATGGCTCGCGAGGGCGTTATCGATGACTTCGGCCACGTCAGCGTGCGGCATCCCGATGACGCGGGACGGTATTTCCTGTCGCGCTCCCGGTCCCCCTTGATCGTATCGTTCGACGATATCATGGAGTTCGAACTGGACGGCACGCCGGTCGACCCGCGCGGGCGCGCGATGTATGCCGAGCGTCCGATTCACGGCGCGATCTTCATGGCGCGTCCCGACGTCAACTGCGTCGCACACCACCACGCCCGCTCGGTCCTGCCTTTCACCATCACCGGCGCGCCCCTCAGGCCGGCCTTCCACATGGCCGCGGTGATCGGCGCGGAGGTTCCGCTTTGGGACAGTCAGCACGAATTCGGCGACACCAACATGCTCATCGACACCATGCCGATGGGTCATTCGCTTGCGAAGACCCTCGGCAACAACCGAACGGTGCTGATCCGAGGCCATGGGGCCGTCGTGGTGGGCGAAAACATCCGCAACGTGATCGTTGCATCCGTCTACTTGAAGGAAAATGCCGAGCTTGTCCTGGCGTCCCGCGATCTCGGGGAGATCGCCTATCTCACTCCCGGAGAGATCGAGAAAACCGGCGCGCTGCTGCGCACCGAGCTCGCGACCAACCGGGCGTGGGACTACTACGTGTCGCGGGCCGGATTCCAGGGATTGTAGGATCATGTCGACGGCACTCGAACGCACCTATGACGGCATCGTGATCGGCGCCGGGCATCATGGCCTGATCCTGAGCAGCTACCTCGCCAAAGCGGGCTTGAAGATCCTGCTGGTCGAGCGGCGGTCGGAGTACGGCGGCGGCCTGAGCACCAGGCAAGTGACCAGGCCGGGGTTCTACCACAACCTCCATTCCATCAATCATTTCCATATCAGCCACGCGCCCTGGTTTGCCGACCTCGGGCTCGCCGACAAGGTCACCTACATCACGCCGCGATACGAGTTCGGCCAGGCGCACGCGGACGGCACGGCGCTCGTGTTCGGCCGCGATCTCGAGGAAACGGTCGCGAATATCGCGCGCTTCTCGGCGCGCGATGCCGCCACGTTCCGGGATTGGAACCGGAAAGCCGAAGAGATTACCCGCACCGTCCTGATCCCGGAGCGTTACGCAGAACCGCTGCCGAAGACCGAGCGCGAGCGCTTGCTGGCGAAGTCGTCGATCGGACGCGATTTCATCTCGGTGACCCAACGCCAGCCGCTCGACCTCGTCAACGAGCTGTTCGAGAACGAGCACGTCAAGCTTCTTTTCCTTTTCAAGGTATCGCTGTTCGGCACCTGGCTGACGGACACGATGTCGAAGACGAGCCCGATGGGGTCGGTCATCCGCGCATTCGACCTCGAGAGTGGATACCAGCTGTGCCAAGGCGGATCGTTCAATCTGGCGCGTGGGCTGATGGAAACGTTCCTTGCCGCCGGCGGCACGTTCGAGCCGCAGGTGGAGCTCTCGCGGATCGCGATCGAGGGCGGGCGCGCGACCGGCATCGAGATGCGCGACGGTCGGTCGGTGCGGGCGCGCCAGTTCGTGGCGAGCACGCTCGACGTTCATCAGACCTTCGAGTCGCTGATCGGACGCCAGCAATTGCCGGCCGCATTCTGCGCCAAACTGGACGGTTTCCAGTACACCGGCTGGACCTTGTTCGGTCTTCACCTGGCGCTGGAAGAGAGCCCGCGCTTCGCAGCGGAGCGCTTCGATCCGAATATCAACCGCACGCTGAAATGGAGCATCGGGGCGGAGACGATGCAGGACCTGACCGCGGCCTTCGCGGACGTCAGCGCCGGCCGGGTGCCGCGCATCGTCCAGTTTGGCTCGGGGCCGTTGAGCCTGCTCGATCCGACGCAGGCGCCCCCCGGCAAGGCGACGACCTACGCCTGGCACGTGATGCCACTCGAGCCCGATCTCGGCGGCACGGACCACGAGACCTTCAAGCAGGAGTTTTCGGAGAAGATTCTCGAGACATGGGCGCGCTATTGCCCGAACATGACGCGCGAGAACGTGATCGGCCAATACGTCTACACGGCACAGGAATATACGCGCGAATTCCCGAACATGCGAAACGGCGACATCTTCATGGGCGCGTTCAACGCGGAGCAGGTGATGTACAATCACTTCGGCTACCGCACGCCCGTGAGCCAGCTCTATCTGGCAGGATCATCCGGGCATCCCGGCGGCGCGATCTCCGGCGGCGCCGGATATATCTGCGCGGGCATCATCGCCCGGGATTTGGGGATCGAGCCGTGGTGGCGGCCTTGGGACGCGGCGGATGCCCTGGCGATGCTGGCCGAGGCGGCCTGACATGGAAGCGTCGCGCGATCCGACCACTTTCTCGCTCGCCGGCAGGGTCGCCATCGTCACCGGCGCCGGCCAGGGAATCGGCCGCGCCTTTGCACGCGCCTATGCACGCGCCGGCGCCATACCGGTGATCGCGGAACGCAATCGTTCGGCCGCCGAGTCGGTGGCGCGCGAGATCGGCGACATCGGCCATGACGCCCTCGCGGTCGAAACGGACGTCGCCGATCCGCACTCGGTCGGCCGGATGGCGGAGACCGTGCTGGCCCGGTTCGGCCGCATCGACATCCTGGTCAACAATGCCGCGGTGTTCTCGACGCTCGAGATGCGCCCGTTCGAGGAGATTCCCTTGGCGGAGTGGGACACGGTGTTGCGCGTCAATGTCACGGGACCGTTCCTGTGCGCACGCGCGGTGCTGCCCGCCATGCGCGCCGCCGCCCGCGGCCGCATCATCAACATGGCGTCCGGCGCCGTGACGCTCGGCCGGCCGAATTATCTGCACTACATCGCCTCGAAAGGCGCCCTGGTCGGGATGACCCGTTCGATGGCGCGCGAGCTCGGCCCCTCGGGTATCACCGTCAACGCGATCCTGCCGGGAGCGACCTTCACCGAGATCGAACGAAAGACCGTCACGCCCGTCCAGAAGGAGCGGATCGTCGCGATGCAGTGCATCCCGCGGCCGCAGATCCCCGACGATCTCATCGGTGCGCTGCTGTTCTTGTCGTCCGACGCGTCCGCGTTCATGACCGGACAGTCGCTGACGGTCGACGGTGGCGCGACGCACGGCTGAGTCGGCATCCGCCGCTGCCGGACTGAGCCCGCAAGGCCGGCCGATTGCCGAGCTCCGTGGTCTGACGCCCTATGCCGGCTGCGGCGTCACCGGCCGGTTGGCGCGGCGGCACCAGTTCTCCCAGGCGCGGTTGAGCGTATAGGGCCCGGTGCGCTCGATGATCTTGTCGACCTCGCCGGCGGTCAGGAACGTGATGTCGCCCATCGCCATCGCCTGCATCTGCAGCTTGGCGTTGACCTCGAGATAGACCGAAATGAACACGCAGTGGCGGATGTTCGGCGCCACCACCGTCGCGCCATGGCCGCGCATGAGGATGGTGCGGCCCGCGCCCATCGCCTTGGCGAGATCGCGGCCCATGGCGACGTCCTCGACCAGCAACGCGGTGTCGCCGAACTTGTTGTGCGAATCCCAGGTCGGAACGTTGTGGCCGATATTGGCGCACATATGCAGCAGCGGCTGGAGCTTCTTGCCGGTCACGCCGAACGGGATCACGCTCGGCGAGTGGTTGTGCACCACCGAGTGCACGTCCGGCCGCGCCTCGTAGAGCCCGCCGTGGATGAAGCGCTCGAGATACGGCGCCTTGCCGCCCGGGTTGATCGGCTCACCCTCCAAGGTGAACTCCATGATGTCGTCCTTCTCGATGCAATCGGGCGCGCGGGCGCGCGACAGAAAAAAGCGCTGCGGATTTTCCGGGTTGCGCGCGCTGATATGGCCGAACGAGTCGACCACGCCTTCGGTCGCCAGGATGCGGTTGGCGGTGACAAGTTCTTCGAACAAGGCATCGAGCTTGGACATTCTTAGTTCCTTTTACATCGCTCTTTCAGTCGGCGTCATGCCCGCGCTCGTCGCGGGCATCCCGGCCATGACCGTGGACTACAAAATAAAACTCACCGATCCCAGCGACCCCAGCTCGTGTGCGTCGATGAACACGCGCCGCTCCTGGATGCGGAAGCTATCGCCGGCGATCTTGAGGATATGGCGGTAGCCGCCGACATATTCGCGGATGCGCTCGTTCCTCCGGAAGCGGTAGCAGACGAAGTTTGCCGTGACGGTGACGAGATCGCCCTCGATGCTCACGATCCGCACGTTCGAGATCATCCGCCGCGTGCGCGACTTCGGATACTCGGCATGGCAGTTCGGATCGTTGATGCGGATGATGCGCTGGCGGATGCGCTCGCGGTCGTCGGCGATGATGAACAGCGTCGAGCGGTGGTCGCCGTCGAGCTTGTCATTGGGCGGGACGTAATAGGTGGCGTCGTCGGTGAGCAGCGTCTCCCACGCGTCGAGCTTCCATTCGTCGAGCAGCGCGGCCTCGTGGTAGAGGAAGTCCTCGACCTGCGCGCGGGTGACGACCTTGTGTGCCGCGACCGTCACGCCCGTGCTCCCATCAGCTCGTTCCAGCGCCGCCAGAATATGCGCAGGTGATGCTCGTCGCTGTTGAGCTGCTCGCCCTCCTTGCCCATGCCGCGCGACATTTCCGACCAGCGGTCGTCCTGCCAGTTGGCGAGGCCCTGCTGCACCAGCTCGAGCGCCTCGACGTCGTCAGGCGTCGCGAAGCCGCCGGGGCCGTAGAAGGTGAGGAACGCGTCGAGCCGCCGCGCGCGGGCGCTCTCGCTCTCCTCGACCGGGCCGAGCGCCCAGGCGGTGACGTGCATCTTGTTGGCACCCTCCGGATAGAAGGTGCGCACCGTCACCGACGAGCCGTCGTTGATCACGAGATTCGGGAAGATCACGAGGTTGCGGTTGGTGTCGGCAACGCGGGCGGCACGCTCAGGCCCGAGCCGCTGCACCAGCTCGGCGCGGATCGCGTCCATCTCCGGCTTCGCCGCCTCGCCATAGAGCGGGATCCATTTGCAGACCGGGCGGCCGCGGAAATTGATGTTGTCGGTGGTGAAGTGCCCGTTGCCGAGCTCGACCGCGAGCCCTTTCGTGGGCAGCACCTGGCCGGAGTCCTTCGGCGGCGGCTCGAGCTTCACGCCGGAATTGGCCATGAAGTTGAGCCACGTCGAGTGCGTCGACGGCAGGTGATAGTCGTCGACCGAGTTCTCGACCATCAGCTTCCAGTTGGCGGCGACGTCGTATTCCTGCACGCCGGCGATGATCTCCATCCGCCCGGACGGCGACTGGTCGATCACGAGGTCGATGTAGTCCTTGGCGCCGGCGAGATAGTCGCTGAGCGCGGGCGCGTCCTTGTCGAGGTTCATGAACCAGAAGCCGCGATATTCCTCGAACCGCGCCGGGCGCCTGAGCCCGAATTCCTTCGGATCGAACTTCTCGGCATAGGCGTCGTCGCCGGGCACGCGCGCGAGCGAGCCGTCATTGGCGTAGGTCCAGCCGTGATAGATGCACATGAAGCGCCGCGCGTTGCCCTCGCGCTGGGTGCAGACGATGGCGCCGCGGTGCCGGCAGGTGTTGAACAGGCAGTGATAGACGTCTTTGGCGTCTCGCACGAAGATCACCGGCCGGCCGGCGACCTTGCGCGACACGAAATCGCCCGACTTCTTCAACTCGGAGGCGTGGCCGACATAGATCCAGCAGCGGCTGAAGATGTTCGACATCTCCTTGCGAAGGATCTCCTCCGAGACCAGCACCTCGCGGTCGAGCAGGAAGGTTTTCTTGTCGCGGTCGTCGATGATGTAGGAAGCGGACATGGCTTTCGGACCTTGGCCTCGCGTTCGCTGGATCGTCCCGTGGCTGGGGCTTAGGTTATAAGGCCGCCGGAAAGGCGGTCAAACCCGCTCGTGACGTGCAACGGCCGTGCGGCCGCATGCCCCTCTTGCGCTTTTTGACGGTGCCGCTAAGCAACGAGCGTCATTTCAGCGCGCGAGTCCAAAGAGCCCCCCACGATCATGGCCGAAACCCAAGTCTGTGCCGCCTCGGATGTGCCGGAAAACGGCGTGATCAGCCGGGAGGTCGGCGACGAGCTGGTCGCCATCTACAACATCAACGGCACCTACTACGCCACCGAGGCGCGCTGCACCCACGGCATGGCCGATCTCGCCGACGGCACGCTCGAGGACGACGTGATCGAGTGCAATTTCCACTTCGGCGCGTTCCACGTGCCAAGCGGCAAGGCGGTGCAGCCGCCCTGCTTCATCGCGCTCAAGACCTTCAAGACCGAGGTGCGCGACGGCCAGGTTTTTGTGGACCTCGACACGCCCGCGCCGACGGCGGACGCGTAGTTTTCTGCCGCGAGGACCATGCGCATAAAATGTGCCCTCTCCCCTTGAGGGAGACGGCTACTCGGCCTTCCAGCGCAAAGAATGGGCGAGGAGTCGCTGGCAGGACTCTTTCGACGCACAGGCCCCCACACCCGTTCGAGTCCTCAGCAGGTTCAGAGCTGCCCTCTCCCGCAAGGGGGCGCAACGATTGCCATCGCTGAACGATTTAGCTGCTCTTGGGCGGCGGCGCCTTGGCGGCGGGGGCCTTCTTCGCCGGCGCCTTCGAGCGCGATGGACGCTTGCAGCCGTCGCGCCGGTAATTCCAGGTCGGCAAGTGATGGTTCTTGCCGGGCGTGCAGTGAACCGCTTCGATGCCGCCGAGTTCACCAACCGCCGACGTCATCGCTCCCGGCGTGACGGGCGATGCTTGTGCAGATGCGAGAACCAGTGACCCGACGCCTAACGTCAACACCACTGCGAGTTTGCGCATGGACGTTTCCTCTCTGGACTTTGTTGCGTTCGCTTCCGCCAGCATGACTCGCGACCCCGGAATTTTGTTCCGAGGCCGGCGCGCAATTCCGTTGATGGCCAACGTTCGCTTGACAACTGTATACCGGGATGAACGTCCGTACATACACAGTCGGCACAACAGGCCCGCTACTTCGAAAACGCGGCGATCTTCTGCGTCTGCTCGCCGAGGCCGGTCATGCCGAGCGTGACCACGTCGCCCGGCTTGAGGAATTTCGGCTCGGGCTTCATGCCGAGCGCCACCCCGGGCGGCGTGCCGGTGATGATGATGTCGCCGGGCTCCATGATGAAGAATTGCGAGCAGTACCAGACCAGGTGCTCGACCCCGAAGATCATCGTCTTGGTGTTGCCGCGCTGACGCCTCTCGCCGTTGACGTCGAGCCACATCTCGAGGTTCTGCGGGTCCTTGATCTCGTCCTTGGTGACGAACCAAGGCCCGATCGGCCCGAAGGTCTCGCAGCTTTTTCCCTTGTTCCATTGCCCGCCCGAGCGTTCGATCTGGAACGAGCGTTCGGACACGTCGTTCGACAGGAAATAGCCCGCGACCGCACTCATGGCCTTGTCGCGATCGAGATAGCGGGCACGCTTGCCGATCACGATGCCGAGCTCGACCTCGTAGTCGAGCTTGGTGGATTCTTTCGGCGTGATCGTGACGTCGTTCGGGCCGCAGATCGAGGTCGGCGCCTTATTGAAGATGATCGGCTCCTTCGGGATCGGCATCCCGGCTTCGGCGGCGTGATCGGAATAGTTCAACCCGATCGCGATGAAGTTGCGCACGTTGCCGACGCAGGGGCCGAGCCGCGGCCTGCCCGGCACCGGCTTCAGCCGCTTCAGGTTCGCCTTCTTGATCTTGGCGAGCCCGCCGGATGCGAGCATGGCGCCGTCAATGTCGGACACGACGCGTGAAAGATCGCGGATCTTGCCGTCGGTATCGACGATACCGGGCTTCTCGCGGCCGGCCGCACCATAACGCACAAGCTTCATTGTGTGTCTCCAAGGGTCCTGAATGGATAGCTCTTACGTGATTGCGCGCGTCGCCGAAAGCCCGGCGACGCTTCCCTGATCGCCAGCGCTCGCGTATCGGCCTTTAAGCCCCGGCCATGCCTTGCCCGCATGTCCGATCAGCGACTCGAGCCGCGCCCGCCAACCGTTCATTTTGACGAGGCGCCCTGCGCTGCCGGTAGTGGCGCCACCAGCTCGTCGTCCGATGTCTTGACCAGGTGCGGCGGCAGTCCAAGCGGACGCGTGCGCGACTTGGGGATCGGCGACACGAACGGCCTGTCGCCGCGGCGGCGCTGGAGGCTCTCCTTGGCCGCCTGACGAAGCGCCGCGTCGGTCATCAAGTCGAACCCCACGCCAGCAAGAATGCGGGCGGTGTTCAGCGAGCCCTTGTCGCCGATCGACATGCCCGCGCACGCGGTCACCGCCCAGGTGTGAAGGCTCACACCGAGCGGCAGCGTCGGCCAGCCAAAGATGCCCACCGGCGTGACGTAGCTGACGTCTCCGACGTCGGTTGAGGCGCCCGCGGTAAGGTCGCCGAGCGGCGGCAACAGGCTCGTCGCCATGCCGGTTTCAGGCAGCTTCATCGCTTTCTGGCAGGTGCGTGCGAAGGCCTGCTCGTCGGCCGTCCAGTCCAGCGGCACCGTGGCCATGTGCCGATGGACCAGCGGAACCAGCGCGTCGTTTGGCAGGAGGTCGTGCATTCCGAAAAACAGATCGAACTCGGCCCGGGTCTGGGTCGCCATCGCCGCGCCGTCTGCAATTTGCCTGACCCAGTCGGTCATGGCGCTGACTTTGTCGCGGTCGACGTCGCGGATCACGATCCACATTTGTGCAAAATCCGGCACGATGTTGGGCGCGACGCCGGCATTCTCATAGATGTAGTGGATGCGGGCCGACGGCAGGATGTGCTCGCGCATCAGGTTGACGCCGTGGGCGAACAGCTCGGCCGCCTTCAGCGCGCTGCGCCCGTCCCACGGGCTGTTGCCGGCATGCGCCGTCCGCCCATGAAACATCACCTTGGCTTTGTTGCTGGCGCTCGTGCGGATCAACCCCGTGCCGGCCACCGGCGCGGGGTGCCACGCCAGCGCGGCATCGACATCATTGAACAGCCCGTCGCGCACCATGTAGACCTTGACGCCCTCGGCTTCTTCGGCGGCACAGCCATAGACCCGGATCGTGCCGGCCGTGCCCGCCCGCTCCATCATGCGCTTGAGCGCGACCGCGGCGCCGGTGCAGCCGGCGCCAAGCATGTTGTGACCGCAGCCGTGCCCGACGGTGGCGCCGGCCGGCGCGGGCGTCTGCCGTGGCTCGGCGGCGTTCCCCAGCCCCGGCAGTGCATCATATTCGGGCAGATATCCGATCACCGGACCACCCTTGCCCTGCCCCCATTCCGCTATGAACGCCGTGGGCGTCCCGGATGTGCCGGTGCTGACGATCTGGAAGCCGGCCGCCGTCAATTCGCGAATGTGGATGGCGGATGACTTCACTTCGGCGAGCGACAGTTCCGGTGTCGACCAGACCTCCCGTGAAATTCGCAGGATGATGTCCCGACTATCGCCGACGGCGGTGGCTGCAGCGGCGGCCGACGCGGGCGGAGGCGCGGCCGGCCGCGCAGGCGGCGTCAGGGGGGCCTGCGCCAGGACCGGTCCGCCGGCTGCGGCTGCGACCCCACCGCTGGCCGCTGTCGCCAGCAATGTGCGGCGGTCGATCCCCGTTCTGATGTCGGCGGACATTGTCTCACCATGCGTGGTTACGATACCGGACGTGTCCAAGTGTTCGCGATCAATTGCGGCAGCGGCGTGATACGGCCGTGCGCAAGCGGCACGGCGCAGCACATCTGGCGCAATTCTTTCCGGTCCCGGTAACGCCCTGCCATCGAAATCGGTACGTGCCGCGCACCGCGGCACGCTCAAGTCCCGGCGATGATCTTGCGCACATGCCCGATCAGCGCCTCGGGCGCCTGGCCGGCGACGTCATGCTCGGAATCGACCACGAATTGCGGGATGTGCGGATAGCTCTTGGTGAGCCGCTCGACCGTGGCGGCCGGATAGCGCGACGAACGGTTGCCGCGGATGATGACGGTCGGGACCTTCACCATCGCGAGCTCTTCCCACATCTCGCGCACCGGGCGGCGCGGTAACGCGGCCCCCTCCCCGATCGGCTGGCGGTTGGCGCCATCGGGATCGCGCTTGAGCATCAGGCCCTTCTCGACCTTCACCAGCGACTGCTCGGCGCGCTTGCGGTCCCACGAGAAGCGCGGTGGATTGGAAAACTTGTACTTGGCCATCGCGGCCTCGACGGAGTCGTAGATGTACGGCGGGTTGCCCACCGACTTGCCGGTGCGCGCGCTTTCTTCGCGGTTCATCTGACTGTCGACCAGGATCAGCTTCTCGGTCATCTGCGGAAAGTTGACCGCGAACGAGATGATGGTCGGGCCGGCGCCGGAATGGCCCATGATGAACGCCTTCGGCCACTTCATCACGCCCATCACCGCCAGCATGTCGTCGATCAGCGCGTCCAGCGAATTGTCCTTGCTCGGGCTCCAGGTGGAATCGCCCCAGCCGCGCCGGTCGGGCACCACCACCTCGCGGTCGTTCGCGAGCGCGGAGCCGACCTCGATCCAGTCGACCGAATCGTAATAGTTAGATCCGTGCAGGATCAGGATCGGCGTGGCGCCGCCGGGCTTGCCGAAGACACGATAGAACAGGGTGACGTCACCGGAGTTGACCCGCCCGCTGCGGTGTTCGTACGCCATCACAACCTCCCCGAAATCTTTTCAAACTTGTTGTCGTGTTCGTGCTTCGGACTCGGTCTGCTCCCTTTCCCCTCCGGGGAGAGGGAACAGGCCGCCTCCGCCGCACGACTGTATCAGTATCTCAGACTATCAAAATCAATGCAGCCGCGGCGCCTTCAGGAAGCGCCGCCGGTCGGCAGATGGTACCTTCAGCTCGAAGGTCTTGCCGTCACGATAGACGGTGAGCGGCACATCGACGCCGGCATTGCCCTGCGCCCAGATGCGCCGGAACAGCCCGGCGAGATCAGAGACCTCGGTACCGCCGACGGCGAGCACCACGTCGCCGGTGCGAAGGTCGGCCTTGCGCGCCGGCCCGCGGCTCGACATGCCGACCACCACGACGCGATCATTCACCTCGGTCGCATAGAGACCGAGCCACGGCCGCGGCGGCTGATTGCGACGGCCAAGCGTCAAGAGATCCTCGTAGATCGGTTTGAGCAGATCGATCGGCACCACCATGTTGAGATGCTCGGTGCCCTGCTCGCGCGGCTGCTCGAGCTGCAGCGAGCCGATGCCCTGCAGATCGCCGCGTGCGCCGATCAGGGCGGTGCCGCCCCAATTGGGGTGCGCCGGCGCGGTGAAGATCGCCTCGTCGAGCACGTATTCCCAGTAGCCGGCGAATTCCTGCCGCGCCGCGACGCGCGCCGCCACCGAATGCTGCCGCCCGCCGGCGCCGCCGACGACGACGCGCTCGCCGACCTGCAACGCGCCCGACTGTCCGATCGGGATCGGCTCGAGGTCGACGCGGGCGAGCGCCTGCACCAGCCCGAAGCCGGTCTCCTGGTCGTAGCCGAGCACGTGCCCGGGCGCGACCTTGCCGTCGCTGAAGGTGAGCCAGATCTGTTCGGCTTCGGTGATGAGATAGCCGATGGTGAGGACGACGCCGCCCTCGCGGATCAGCACGCCGTTGCCGGCACGCTCGGTGCCGAGCGTCTCGGCGGAGAACGCATCGGACGGCACGATCGAACGAATCCCGACCACCGCGCCGAGCGCGCGATCGAGATCGTAGTCGTAGTCTTCCGGCTTTGGCTGCGCTCCGGAGGGTACCGTCCATTCAGGCGTGCGTGACATTTCCCGAAACTCCTTCGTCGCCGAGCCCCGGCGCTCACAACTGCGACTCTCGCGTCGCGAGCGAGCTGACATCGTGAAGCTAACACCTCTACACAGTCAATTCGACCCCTCGGCCTGGGGCGCCAAGGATGGTCCAATGGAAATACGATGAACAATCTGAAAGGTTTCGAGACCGGAGCAACGTCGATCAGGCGTCCGACAGTGATTCAAGATAAAGAGCACAAGAGTCAGGATCGAGAGAGGGATGGTACAGCTGGGTGGGTTCGAACCACCGACCTCCGGTTCCACAGACCGGCGCTCTGAACCAGCTGAGCTACAGCTGCACAATGGTGCGATTTGGTTCGCAAGGCGGTTTGAACCTAGGAGCCGGCCTCTGCTTTGGCAAGCCCGGGTCGCTCCGCCCACTGCTTGGTAGCACCGCTATGTCTTTTCGTTCAAATGCAAAAAAGCCCGGGCGGCAAACCCGGGCTTTCCGTGACGGCGATCACATGGATCAGGGGTGTATCAGGCGACCTTGGAGAAGGCCTTGCTGACGCTGTCCTTGATCGGCTCGGCGGTCTCGGTCGCCATTTTCTGGGCGAGCGCCGCGAGGTCCTTGGTCTGGGCGGTGACGGCCTCGAACTGCTTGCGCGCATGCGCGGTCGAGAGCTCGATCATGTCCGAATAGGACTTCACGGTCATCAACTCGGTGTAGAAGTCGAACGCCGCATTGGTGTTGACGCGGGTCGCTTCGATCAGCTTGAGGCCGTAGTCGGCAGCGCCCTTGGCGGCGTTGGAATAGGTGTCCTCGAGCACATCGGTCGCCTCTTCGGCGGCGGCCTTCATCTTCTCGTAGGTCTCCTTGGCTTGCGAAGCGCCCTTTTCGGCGAATTCGCGGAATGCCGCGGGGATTTCCAGCTTCGGCATCTCAAAGTTGGGGACTTCGAACTTCGGAAACTCAAACGCGGACGCAGCGGGCCCGGGAATGGCAGGCTTCGCCTTGGTGCGCGGATTGGTGTGCGTTGCCTCGGACATACAATCGATCCTTCCCTTTCGATCGGTTTTGATGGGCGGCTGGGACACTTTGCTGGACCCTGCCGCCCGGGCGTGGTCCGTGTCGCATTCCCACTGTCAACTTTGGTATTGCTTCGCCGGCCTGCCGCTCGTGGCGAATGCCTAATCAGGTGGCAGCCTCAGTTGCGAAATATGGCACAAGTTCGGGTGCAATGCAATATGAAATATTGCGATGCACAATGTGCGTTTTGTACACCGACCTCAGCAACCCCTTTGCGCGGTGCCCCAAGTTGCCGTCGATCGCACGGGAAATACCACCGCCTGCAACCGCCAACCCGTTGTAAAAGTTAAGGTTATCGCCGCTTTAGGGGCAGCTCCGGGCGCCCCGGCGTGGACGCTGCACGAGCCCCCGACTAGTAAGAAACCGTTAAGGATCCTGGCATGCCTGGCCCCTTGCCGGCGCAACGCGGTGGGCGATGATTGGCTGGTTGGACGACCCTCGCTTGAGGCCGCTGGCGCTCCGCCCGACGCCGGCGTGGCTATGGTCGCCCGACGCAACACAGGTGCTGTGGGCCAACCCGACCGGCGCCGCGATCTTCAACGCGCCGACGCCGGCCGCGCTTGCGATCCGTAGCTTCGAACGAACCTCCATCGCCGCCGTCGAAGTCGCGCGCGTCGCAGCGACGCTGCGTGGCGATGGTGCGGTGCGGCTTGAACGGCTGCGCGGCTTCGGCGCCGCGATGGGCCGCATGCTGACCTGCGCCTGTTCGCGCATCGCGCTCGCCGACGGCACGACCGCGGTGCTGATCGCCGCGACCGAGATCGCCGGCCCCCACCTGTCGCTGCAAGAACGCGTGTCGCGGCTGCTCGCCGCCAATGTCGAACCGCTGGCGGTGTTCGGTGACGACGGCGCGCTGATCGGCGCGACCGCGCAGGCGCGCCGCCTGATCGGCGACAAGCGATCGCTCGATGATCTCGCGGCAATCACCGGCGACCGCGTGTGCCAGCCGCCGGTGTGGTTTGCGACGCTCGGCAAGCGTGCTGTCGAGCCCGCGGCGGTTGCAGCGGCGATACCTGTCCACACTCCTCTGATCGAGTCGCCACCGCCCGCAGGCGCGCCGCCGGCCAAGCCCGTTGCGCATGACATCCCGGAGACCGTGCAGCCGGAGCTGTTCCCCGATCTCCCGCCGGTGCCGTCACCGGCGACGACGCCGGCCGCGCTGGAGGAACGGCACCATCCGCTGCGCTTCGTGTGGCAGATGGATCCGGAGGGCCGCTTCACCATCGACTCCGCCGAATTCCTGGCGATCATGGGACCACGGACAGCGGCGCTGATCGGCCAGCCATGGCCGTTCATCGCGTCGGTGACGCAGCTCGACCCCGAAGGCCAGGTCGCGCGCGCAATCGCGACGCGCGCCACCTTTAGCGGCGTGCTGGTCGCCTGGCGCATCGACGACAGCGACGAGCGCCTGGGCGTGGAGTTGTCCGGCCTGCCGGTGTTCGACCGCGACCGAAATTTCTGCGGCTATCGCGGTTTCGGCGTCTGCCGCGACATCGCGCGTCTCAACGCGATCGCGCAGGCCCGCCAGGCCGGCACATTGAACCCACCGGCGACATCGATCGCGGCGTCCGCCGTTCAGCCGCAGGATGCGCCCGGCCTCACCCCGGTCGAGCGTTACGCGTTCGACGAGCTGTCGCGCCGGCTGACCAGCCGCATCAACGAGGCCGATGCGCGCGCGCAGCAGGCCGCCAACACCAATGTGCCGGCGGCCAACACCAAAGAGCCGGCCGCGACGCCGCAGCACCCGCAGGTCGTCGAGGCGCCGCCGGACGCGGAGCCGCCGATCGAGGACCGGACGCGGCCGTTTCTCGACCGGCTGCCGATCGGCGTGCTGGTGTACCGGCTGAGCCATCTGTTGTACGCCAACAAGGCGTTCCTGGATTGGACCGGCAGCGAAAGCCTCGACGCGCTGGCGGAAGCGGGCGGGCTTGACAGCCTGATGATCGAGTCCGGCGACATCGCTATCGAGGAGGGCGGCCGCAAGTCGTTCCGGATCGCCAGCTTCGCCGACGAGAAGCGCGTCGCCGAGGCGCGGCTGCTGGAGGTGCCGTGGGACCGCGAATCGGCGTTCGCGCTCCTGACCATGCCGCCCGCCGAAGATGCCGTCACCAAGGCAGAGCTCGACGCCGCGCGCGCGCTGGCCGCCGAGCTCACCGCGATCCTCGATACCGCCACCGACGGCGTGATCGTGCTCGATCGCGCCGCGCGCATCGTGTCGGGCAATCGCAGCGCGCAGGCGCTGTTCGGCTATGACGCGACCGAGTTCGAAGGCCGGAGCTTTGCCGATCTGTTCGCGCCGGAAAGCATCGGCACCGCGATCGAATACATGGAACGGCTGCAGGGGCAGGGTGTCACGGCGCTGATCAACGACGGCCGCGAGGTGATCGGCCGCGAGCGGCTCGGCGGCCTCATTCCGATGTTCATGACCATGGGCCGGCTCGGCGAGGCCGGCGAAAGATATTGCGCGGTGTTCCGTGACGTCACGCCGTGGAAGAAAGCGGAGGAGGAGCTGATCGCGGCGCGCCGCGACGCCGAGCGCGCGTCGTCGGCGAAGTCGGACTTCCTCGCCAAGATCAGCCACGAGATCCGCACGCCCCTCAACGCCATCATCGGCTTCTCGGAGGTGATGACCGAGGAGCGCTTCGGCCCGATCGGCAACGACCGTTACCGTCAGTACCTCAAGGATATCCATGCCTCCGGCGCGCACCTGATCTCGTTGCTCAACGACCTGCTTGATCTCTCCAAGATCGAGGCCGGCAAGCTCGAGCTCACCTTGACCAACGTCTCACTCAACGATTTGACCCAGCAATGCGTCGCTATCATGCAACCGCCGGCCAACCGCGAGCGCGTCATCATCCGCACCTCGCTGTCGCCGCGATTGCCCCAGGTAATGGCGGACGCGCGCTCGGTGCGTCAGATCGTGCTCAATCTGCTCTCGAACTCGATCAAGTTCACGGTTGCGGGGGGACAGGTGATCGTCTCGACCGCGATCACGGATCGCGGCGAGGTGGCGTTGCGCGTGCGCGACACCGGCATCGGCATGAACGAGAAGGACCTCGCGACCGCGCTCGAGCCGTTCCGCCAGGTCGCGACCGTGACACGCGCGCGGCCGGGCGGCACCGGACTCGGGCTGCCGCTGACCAAGGCGCTGGCCGAGGCCAACCACGCGAGGTTCAATATCAAGAGCGCGCCGAACGAGGGGACGCTGGTCGAGATCACGTTCCCGGGCGCGCGGCTTCTGGCGGCGCAGTAGCACCCCGCAAGAAGCGCCCGCGCCTTCGAATTGAGCCAGCCGTCCGCGGAAGACGTTCGCTCAGAAAAGAAAGTCGTTCGCGCCGATGGTGAACGGCAGCACGTTCTCGATGATGATGCCGCTCGTCGGCCGCACGCCGAGCTCGGGCGTGATGTAGACGATCGCATCGCCTCCGCTGTAGAGGACCGTCAGATCGCTGAAATCGAGGCCGCGTCCCTGGAACGAGATCACGTCCTGGGCTTTGCCGAAATCCTGCCAATCGTGGATCGTGTCCCAGCCGGCGGCCTTCCTGAAATCGAAGGTATCGTTGCCGAGACCGCCGTAGAGGTCATCGTTGCCGGCATTGCCGGCGAGGACGTCGGCGCCGTCACCGCCGCTGAGCACGTCATTTCCCGCGCCGCCGGAGAGTTGATCATTCCCGGCACCACCGTTCATGGTGTCGTTGCCGTTGCCGCCGTTCAGCTTGTCGGCTCCGCTGCCGCCGCTGAGCGTATCGTCGCCGTCGTAGCCGAACAGCTGATCATTACCACCATTGCCGATCAGCACGTTGTTCGCGGCGTTGCCTTTGATGACGTCGTGGCCCGAGCCGCCGGTGGCGTTCTCGATCAGCGAGCGTGCATCGCCGTTGAATTGCAGCGCGTTGTAGACGTTGCCGCTCGCGAAGATGTTGTTGGCGATGCTCAGTTGCGCCAGCTGGCCGCTCTGGAAGTTCGAATGGCCGCCAGGCGCGAGATCGATCAGGAGATTCGACGTGTAGTTGGAGAGATTGTAGGTATCGATCCCGTCGCCGTCCCAGATGGTGCGGAAGATGCGATTGCCCGACGGCGTTCCTTGCCCGACACCGTCCACGAACATCTCGCCGGTGGTGGTACTGAACATATAGACGGTGTTGCCGGCATTGGTGCCGAAGTCGGCACCATACATGTACTGGATCGCCTGGATGTCGAGCATCATCAGCGACTGCGCGAAACTGTGCGCCTGCGTATCGCCGGGCACGGGGATGTCCGGCGCGCCCACATAGTGGCGGTAGGTCATCACCGAATATTCCATCGAGTTGAGATCGTCGGGCAGGATGTCCATGGTCGGGCCCGGCCGGTCGTTGCCGTGGCCGTGCTTCAGCCCGACGGTGTGGCCAAGCTCGTGCAGCACCACGTAGTAGGCGCTGTTGCCGACCTGCACATTGCTGAAGCGAGGCTGATCGACGTTGAACCAGGCGTCGCCGCCGCGATCGACGAGGCCGGGAAAATAGCCGATGCCGCCGGGCGGCGCGCCGGTTTCGGCGTCGTTGAACAGGCTTGCGCGCGCGAAGCTCGAGTCGGCGTCCGCGCCCGAAGCGACCTTGGTATAATTGAGCAGCGAGACCGCCATCAGCTCGGACGCGATCGCCTTGTCGATCGCAGCTTCGAGCGAAGGCGTGACGGCAGCGAACGTGGAGAAGTCGAACGTAGGAGCGCCTGGAACCGACCCGTCGGTGAAATAGGTCGACGCGTTGTAGTAGCTCGATGTCGTCGGGAAATTGTAAGTGAGATTCACGTTGCTCCAGTGGAACAGGCCGAGCAACGAATCGATCGTCTGAACGCCCGACGCCGTGTTTAGAATCCCGCCAGCCATCAACCGCTCCTCCAGTTACGCTGCTGCTCGCACGCCGCCGTGCGCGCATGACAGCATAGGTGGTGTCGCCGCCGGGAAGCTGCGGACCGACGATGGCTCAATGAGGGCACGCGCATGACGTCACAACGAATTTGGCACCGTCGATACTTCAGTACTGGCCGCGTCGATCGAACATTACCAAAAAGCAAGAAGCCCCGGCGTTACACCGGGGCTTCTGCGTAGCGTCACGACAAGCGCTCAGCCGAGCGCGGCCTTCACCCGCTCCGGCGTGAACGGCGCGTGCCGCAGCCGGATGTTGGCTAGCCGCGCGAGCGCGTTGCCGATCGCGGGCGCGACCAGCGGCGTGGCCATCTGGCCGACGCCGGTCGGCGCGTTGTCGCTCGCGATCAGCTCGATATGCATCGCCGGCACCTCGTTGAGACGCGGCACGCGGTAGTCGTAGAAGTTCGACTGCTGCACCACGCCGTCCTTGATGGTGATGCGCTCGCTCAGCGCGACGCCAAGGCCGTAGACGATGCTGCTCTCGGTCTGCGCGACGACATTGTCGGGCTGCACCGCGATGCCGCAGTCGATGGTGCACCAGAAGTCGTGCACAGCGATCTGGCCACTGGTCCGGTCAACCGAAATTTCGGCGATGCCGGCGACCTGGGTTCCCGAATAGTCGATATAGGTGAGCCCGAGCGCCCGGCCGGGCGGGCGCGCACGGCCCCAGTCCGCCATCTGCGCCACGCGCTCGACGATCTTTCGCGCACGCGGGTTCTTGGCCAGGAGATCGAGCCGGAACTTCAGCGGATCGATGCCGCAGCCGCCCGCGACTTCGTCCATGAAGGACTCGGTCGCGAACTTGTTGGCGATGAAGCCGATGCCGCGCAACGGCGCGGTGCGCACGCCGGTGTCCTGGTAGAGCTGCTCGACCAGCTGGTTGGGCACGTCGTAGCCGGCCAGCTCGGTGCCGGCCATCAGGATGCCGTCGCGGCGCTTGTTGGCCTCGTAGCGCACCGGATCGAAGAACGGCGTCACCCGGTCGCCGACATGGCGATGGTGCCAGGCGATCAGCCGGCTGGCGTTGTCGACGCCGGCGCGCAGATAGTGCGCCGACAGCGGCCGGAAGCGGCCGTTGTGGAGATCGTCCTCGCGCGTCCACATCACCTTGACCGGTCGGCCGGCGTCCTTCGCCAGCAGCACCGCATCGACGGTGAAGTCGCTGTCGCGCGGACCGCGCCGGCCGAAGCCGCCGCCCATCAGGAAATAGTTGAGCTTGACCTGGTCGCGGCTGATGCCGAGCGCTCTTGCCGTGGCCTCCTGCGCCGTGGTCGGGCTCTGCGTGCCGGTCCAGATCTCGGCGGCATCGCCCGACGCCGACACCGAGGCGACTGCGTTCAGCGGCTCCATCTGGGCGTGATAGGCGTAGTCGCTGAGATAGGTCGCATCCATCGTCGATGTCGCCTGGCCCAGCGCGGCGCGCGCATCGCCGGCCTTGAACCAGTCGGTGCTCGGCTGCTTGAGATCGCGCGCCGCGGCGGCGAACGCTTCGAGGCCGCGATCGCTGTCGAAGCCCCAGGCCTTGGCGGTTTTGGTCCAGCTCACGCCGGCCGCGAGCGCGCGCTTGGCGTCGAACGCGGCCCACGGTGTCTCGGCGACCACGCCGACGCCGTAGGGCAGCCGGATCACCTTCACCACGCCGGCGATGGCGCGCGCCTTGGCGTCGTCGATCCGCTCCGGTCCCGAGCCCTCGACCGGCGCGCGCAGCACCGCGCCGTAGAGCATGTTCGGCAGCTGCACGTCGATGGCGTATTGCGCGCGGCCGTTGACCTTGTCCGGCACCTCGATGCGCATGACGTCCTTGCCGATCAGGCGGAACTGCGCCGGTTTCTTCAACTGGTCCGGCTTGATCTCCGGCGCCTTCTCCGGGATTTCCGCGAACGCCGCGATCTCGCCGTAGGTAAGCCGCCGGCCCGACTTCGCGTGCACCACCACGCTCGGCTCGGTGGTCAGCTCCTCGACCGGCACGCCGAGTTTCTTGGCGGCATTGTCGATGAGCACGCGGCGCGCCTGCGCGCCGAAGGTGCGCATCGGCTGGAAATAGACCCGCACCGCATTGCTACCGGCGGTGTAGATCATGCCGTAGGCCGGATTGGCGTAGAGCCGGTCGATCGGCGGCACCGGCACGACGCGCACCTTCGACCAGTCGGCATCGAGCTCCTCGGCCAGCACCAGCGGCAGCGAAGTCATCGAGCCCTGCCCCATCTCGGTCGCCGCCGACATGATGGTGATCGTGCCGTCGGGCGCGATCGAGAGCCAGGGATTGAGCGCTTGGCCGACACGTTCGCTCGCCGGCACGGCGGCGCGCGATGTGGACGGCAATGCGAGAGCGAAGGTGAAGCCCGCGGCACCAACCATCACCTGACGGCGCGAGAGCTTGCGCGACTTAAGCGCGCTGCGAGCGGAGGTTGCGAGGATCGTCATGGCTCAGCCCTCCCGCGCGGCGCGTTCGACCGCGCCGACGATGCGCTGATAGGTGCCGCAGCGGCAGATATTCGCGCTCATGTGCTCGACGATCTGCGCGCGCGTCGGCTTGGGATTGTCCTTGAGCAGCGCGGCCGCGCTCATGATCTGGCCGGACTGGCAGTAGCCGCATTGCGGCACCTGCGTTGCGAGCCACGCCTTCTGGAGCGGATGGCTGGAGTCGGGCGAAAGCCCTTCGATCGTGGTCACCGACTTGCCGGCGACTTCCGACACCTGCACCTGGCACGAGAACGCGCGCTTGCCGTCGACATGGATGGTGCAGGCGCCGCACAGGCCGGTGCCGCAGCCGAATTTCGTGCCGGTGAGCTTGAGCTGCTCGCGGATCACCCACAGCAGCGGTGTCGCCGGCGGCGCATCGGTCGATGCCGGCCGGCCATTCACGACGAAATTTGTCGCCATTGTTTTCCTCCCTGCACCCGCGGCGGAGCAGGGCCGCCGCTCGGGGCCTGGGGCGATTGTCTTCTGGAATTGTTCTGGAAACAAGGCGGGACGCGCACCCGTGATCGCGCCGGTAGCCCGAGGGAACGGGCACGGGTCCCTGCCCGCCGCGAGGGAGTCCGTCCTCGAATATGTCGGGGGGCGGCTTGCGACGACGAGCGCGCCGTCAGATCGCGTCAGCGGAAGTTACGTCAGCGAGACGGACATTGGCCGAATCGTCGAGCGCCCGGATGCGACCGGGCGCTCGTCTCCTGGCCGAGCAGAATGCCGGCAGGAATTGAGATGCAGACTAACCGATTTTCGCTAAGGGCCCCTCCAACCCGCCGCCGCCAGGTTGTCCGCCGCATTGAGATCATCATAGCACATTTTGACCGCGACGCGACGCAATGCTTACGGTTTGGTAAATGCCGCGCGCGTTGCGTTGCAACAGCCGAGCTCGCAAATCCTTTGCAACGGCATCACGCTACCTAATCCTCGCCTGCCCTGGCGATCTGCGGATTGCGCCAGAGATAGACCGCGATGCCGATCATCACGACGCTCACCATCGCGCCGACCACATAGAACGAGTGTTCGAGCCCGATCGCCTCGGCGATCGCGCCCATCGCCAGCGGCGACACGATCGAGGCGATGCGGTTGGCGGTGCCGCGCAGGCCGATCGCCTTACCCTGGTTCTCGCGGCCAGCGCCGCGCAAGACGAGCGTGATGACGAGCGGCTGCGCCAGGCCGTTGGCGCCCGAACGCAGGAACATCGCCATCTGCAACAGGAAGTAGCTGCCGAACAGCGGCGTCGCGCAAACCAGCAGGATGCCGGCCCACAGCGACACCAGCGCGATCCACAGACCGCCGACGTAGCGCATCAGCTTTGCGGTCAAGAGCGAGAACAGCGCGGCGCCGATGGCCGCCGCCGGGCCCAGCAGGCCGATGGCGGTGCCGGTCAGGCCCATCTCGTTGAGCCACGCCACATAAAACGATCCCTGCACCGCATTGCCGACATGCATCAGCGCGCCGAGCACGACGATGATCGCCACCGCCGGCACGCCGAGCAGCCGGAAGGCGGTGAGATAGTCCGAGGCGTTGGGCAGCAGCGCGCGAACGCGTGCACGCCTGCTCTCGGGCGGCGCGTCGGGATCGACCGGCTGCCTCGGCAACAGCAGCGCGCACACCACCGCGCCGCAGCCCCACAGCGACATCAGCACGAAGCCGCCCCACGGCCCGGCGAGGTCCCAGCTGATGCCGGCGAGCGGCGCGCAGACCAGATGCCCGATGCGGATGATGAAGCTCATGCGGCCGGCATAGACGGTCTTGCCGTGCATCAGCTGGCCGATCATGGTCTGCGCGCCCAGCCAGCCCATCGATTCCGACAGGCCGAAGAACATCTGCAGGAAGACCAGCGCCCAGATCCATGGAAACGCCGGATAGAGCAGCGGCGTGATCGCGCCGAGCGCGGTGCAGACGAGCATCACGCGCCGGGCGCCGAGCCGGTCCATCAGGGCACCGGTATGGATCGACAGGAACAGCGGCAGGAAATGCGCGGCGCTGAACACCAGGCCGAACATCAGCGGCGACGACGTCATGGTCGCCGCGTAGAGCGGCACGATCACCGCGGCGATGTGGAAGATCGAGGTCGAGAACAGGCCGATGCCGTAGACGGCGCCCTGGATGCGCCAGGGTACTTCTTCGCTGGTGGAGCTGGCAGTGGGGCTGGCGACGGGCGGGGACACCCACCGTCCATACCCGCATCACGGCCCCAAGCTCAAGTCATCCGACGCGACTTCGCGCATCGAACGCTTATGAGCAGGAACGTCCAGCCCGCGTCGATCCGTCCCGGAGCCCACCGCGATGTCCGCGCGGCCTGTCGCGATCGACGACCAGCCCGCCTGTCCCGGCAGCGTCGAGCGCTCGCGCAGCGTTGCCGCCCGCTTCGGCAGATATTGCACGATAGAGGCCGCGCGGGTGCCGGACCCTAGTTTCCCTTCAATCCCGCCGCGCGGATGATCTTGGCCCAGCGTTCGCGGCCGTCGTTGATCGAGCGCGCGAACGCCTCGGGTGCGATGATGTTGGGCTCGAGCATGTTCGGCTCGAGGAAGCCCTTGCGGAAAGCCTCGTTCTCAAAACTCTTCGCGACATCGGTGTGAATCTTCGCGATGACGTCCGGCGGCGTGCCGCGCGGCGCAAACAAGCCGAACCAGGACGTGCCGTCGAAGCCCGGCAAGCCGGCTTCCGCGATGGTCGGCAATTCCGGCAAGCCGGCGACGCGGGTGCGGCTTGCCACCGCCAGGATTTTCAAGGTGCCGGCGCGGTATTGGTCGGCGACGATGCCCGACGCTGCAAAGATCATGTCGATGTGCCCGCCGTGCATGTCGACCAGCGCCTGCGAAGCACCGCGATAATGCACTGCGGTGAGCTTCACCTGCGCCATGTTCTGCAGCATCTCCATGTTGAGATGCGACGACGAGCCCATGCCGGTCGTGCCGTAGGTGAGTTTGCCCGGTTGCTTGCGTGCGAGCGCGATCAGCTCCTGGATGTTGCTCACCGGCACCTTCGGGCTGACGATCAGCACCTGCTTGAGCTCGACCAGCGTGGTGATCGGGATGAAATCGCGCGCCGCATCGTAGGGGAGCTTGTCGTAGAGGCTCGGATTCATCACGAAGGTGCCTTCCGAGGTCACCATCAGCGTGTAGCCGTCGGGAGGCGACTTGGCGACGTGCTCCGCACCGATCTGGGTGTTGGCGCCGGCGCGGTTCTCGACCACGACCTGCTGGCCCCAGATCTCGGAGAGCTGCCGCGCGACGCCGCGCGCCAGCACATCGGTGGTGCCGCCGGCCGCGAACGTGCAGATGATGCGCACCGGGCGCGACGGATAGCCTTGCGCCTGCGCCGGCGTCAGCGATGCAAGCAACACACACGCGCCCAGCGCCGCGAAGCACGCGCATGCCTTGATGATCGATGAGCGCATGGCCCCTCCCCGTGCCGGCTTAGCGGCCGGCGTTGTTGGGGCTGGAGTGTAGCGCGCCGCGCCAGCCTTGTAATTGTCCGCAAAGCGTACGAGCCCGGCCGATGGGGCTCGCACTGGGACTTGTCGCGCGCTGAATTCGAAGAGAACTTCGCTAAGATCCGGTGGCAACCGTAGGAAGTTCCGAGCGGCCCTCAAACGCGGCGACGAAGGCGGCCACATCCGCCCCTTTCATCGGCCGCGCAAACAAGTAGCCCTGCAGAGCGTGCACCCCGGCTGCCGCGACGAACCGCTGTTGTTCGACGGTTTCCACGCCCTCGGCCACGACCTTCAACCCCAATGCACGGCCAATGCTCACGACCGCATGGACAATCGTAGCGTCAGTGGCGGAGCCGACATCCGATACGAAACTTCGATCGATCTTGATCTTATCGAATGGAAAGCGGCGCAGTGAGGCAAGGCTTGAAAATCCGACACCAAAATCGTCGAGCGCAAACGCCACGCCGCGCCGATGCAACTGTTCCATGGTCCTCAGCACGGCGGCTTCGGCATCCAGCAAGGCCGTCTCGGTGATCTCGAGCTCGATGCGTCCGGCCTCGATGGCCGACTCCGATAGAATTTGCTCGATGCGATCCGCCAGCTTCGCTTGGCGAAATTGAATGGCCGATATGTTTACGGCGACGATGAGCCTGGGCCAGGCGAGCGCGTCCTCGCAGGCCCGCCGGAGCACCCATTCGCCCATTTGATCAATGCACCCGGTCCGTTCGGCGATCGGCACGAATACCGAGGGAGGCACATCATACGCTCCGCCTCTCCTCCAGCGCACCAGAGCTTCGACGCCGAGAACCCGTTGACCGGCGCGATCCACAAACGGCTGGTACGCGATGTCGAGTTCCTGACGCTCGATGGCGCGGCGGAGATCCCTCTCGATGTCGTCTGCCGGTACAACCGGCGCCGGCGACACATCGCCAGTCTGGGGCAATCGCTGATCGGCGGATGTCTCGCCTATTTCATCGGCCAAAGCCGCGAGCGCCCGTTCCATCGCGTTCGACAGCGCGGCAAATTCGCCTTGATCGGGGACTCTGCCCTCCGCCCTCGCCATTTGCTCGAATGCAGCCGCCATCTTGGCGACTTCGGTCGCGCCGATATTGAGGCTCATTGACTTCAAGGAGTGAGCGAGTGAGCCGCACGCCTCGGCTTCGCCGGACTTCGCGTGTTCCCTCAGCTGATCACAGGCCTTGGGCGCATGCTCGGCATAGAGGTTCACCACGCGCTTGAGGAAGTCACCCTGCCGGGCCTCGTTCAGCGATCTCAATTGCCCCAAGGTGACAGGATCGAGAGGCCGCGAGTCGACGTCGAGGTTGGACGGCGCTGTCTCGACCTCACGCTTGATCGAACGGTCATCATTGTCTGCCACCGGTTCGGCAACCGGCGACTGGAATTGCGGCACCTGATCCAACAA
This sequence comes from Xanthobacteraceae bacterium, assembly GCA_019745775.1. Classification (GTDB taxonomy): domain Bacteria; phylum Pseudomonadota; class Alphaproteobacteria; order Rhizobiales; family Xanthobacteraceae; genus VAZQ01. The sequence continues at coordinate 71,423 of JAIESR010000013.1, forward strand.
GCAATCGGCGAGCTGCGCGATCGTGAACGGCTTGTGGACGATAGCGTCCATGCCGGCAAGCCGCCACTCCTCCGCGGCAGCGCCGACGACATGCGCGGTCAAGGCGACAATCGGAACACGGGCGCGGTTTTCCGCCTGCTCCGCCTGCCGAATAACGCGGGCCGCCGTATAACCATCCATTTGCGGCATGCTGCCGTCCATCAGGATGATGTCATGCGAACACCGTGCGGCGGCGCTGACCGCCTCGGCGCCGTTTTCGACCGTGTCGACGTGCGCTCCCAAGCGGGACAATGCCTCGATGGCGACCTCGCGATTGACCGCGCTGTCGTCCGCGACCAGGACTCTCAGATTTGCGAATCGCGGCAGGAGGCCGCCACGACGGACCCGGGCTGCACGGCTATGCAGTTGCCTTTCTCCGGTGGCAACACGGCGCAGCAGCTCCTCGATTTCCGAACGCAGCAGCGGGCGGCTGATCGCGGCATCGGCCAGTCCAGTTGCAATGACGGCATCAACCGTGGCATCCCCGAATGGCGTCACCGCCACGACGATGGGACGCTGGCCGGTGGATTGTCCGAGTGGGCGGTTGCGCAGGCGGTCGGCGTCCGCGCACACCATCGCAGCCGATCTGTAGTCGGCTATCGACGTCCCTTCCTCGGCGCGAGTGACCGCATAGCCGAAGGCGCCAAAATAGTTCGATAACGCCGAAGCGGTCGCCGCCCCCGATACGTCGATGATGCACACGGGTTGCTCCGACGGCTTCACGGCGAGCGTCGGCCACCGTCGGCTGGTCGTCTCTCCAGCCGGAACCCGGACGCGAAACGTCGAGCCGACGCCGACTGTGCTGGAAACCTCGACGTCGCCGCCCATGGCGGCGACGATGCGCCGGCAGATTGCCAATCCCAGGCCGGTGCCGCCGAATCTACGGGTCGTGGACTGGTCGGCCTGCGAAAACGCTTCGAAGATTGTCGCAAGCTTTTCCTCTGGAATTCCGATCCCGCTGTCTTCGACCGAAAGGTCGATAAACCTCGAATCGACCGCACACCGGCTGACCGCAAGCTTGACAAACCCGGTTTCGGTGAACTTCAGCGCGTTGTTGACGAGGTTGCCGACGACCTGGCTCAGACGAACCGCATCGCCCGAAATTATTCGCGGGACATCCGGATCGATCACCGCGGCAAGATCGATATTTTGGGAACTCGCGCGCTCGGCGAACAGGCTGGTCACGTTCTCCACGACCTCGTCGAGACAAATCTCGCCGCTTTCCAATTCAAGCTTGCCGGCTTCGATCTTGGAGAAATCCAGGATGTCATTGATGATCGACAACAGGCTTCGTCCGGATGTAGCGATAACCTCCGCATATCGATGCAGGCGCGGTGGGATGTCCGCATTCGCCAGCAGATCCGCCATGACCATGATGCCGTTCATCGGGGTGCGAATTTCGTGGCTCATGGTCGCGACAAAGTCCGACTTGGCGTCATTCGCCTTCTGGGCGGCATCGCGGGCGCTGGCCAGTTCGCGCGTACGGTCGATGACTTTTTGCTCGAGGGTGTCGCGGTGTGCGGCCAGGCGCTCGTCGCGGTTGCGGATCTCACTCAGCATCTCATTGAAGCCATCGACCAGAAGCCCGATCTCTTGATCGTTTGTCCCTTCGACGCGCACATCGTAGCGATGGTCCCTTCGGACCTCCTGCATGGCTCCCAGCAGGCGGCGCAACGGATGCGTGATCGCCCGCTGAAACCGCAATGCTATGAACAGGCCGACCGCAAGCGCCGCGAGCGAGGCGAGCAGACTCAACCACAACATCGACAACAGGCGGGGCCAAAGATCCGCGGTGTCACCGATCAAGTTGATCTGCCCAACCTCCTTGCCGCCATTGATGACCGGCACCGAGACGAAGACCGTTCCGCTGCGCAGCAGATCGAATACGGACGGCGACTCCTCGGCGCCTAGTGAAGGATCGGTTAACAGACGTGATGCGCCGCCGAGCGCTGCCAGCACGCGGCCATCCGGCGTTCTCACCTGGACGAACAGAAAGCCGGGCACCCGCCCAATCGCACGTATGGCATCCAGTGTTTCCTGCTGCTTGTGTTCCGCTACCGAGCTTGCGGCCGCGGCCGCAAAGACCTGAGCCGTCGCAAGCATGAGCTGCCGGCGCGCGTCGCCGTAGCGCTCGACCTCTTGCCAGGCCGAAAGCAGCGCGTTGACGGCCGCTCCTGCCGTCACGGCCGTCACGACGAGCAAGACGAGCTTTCGAACGAGCGACTGGCGGCGCACGGAAATGTTCCGGGATAATCGGGGTCTTCATCCGTAAATAAATCACTAAAGTCCTAACCCATCATTTACGCTCGAATTTGAGGCAATTTTAGATGATTTTGCCTAGTGTCACGATCGTGGAAGGTTTCATGTCATGGCACTAGCAGCGAACCGATCGACGCCGTGGACGTTCGTTCTGGACGAACCCACGCGGATTCTCGTCGTGGACGACGATCCCATTTTGCGCGAGTTCGCGAGCGTCTATCTCGCCACGCCATACACCTCGATCGACACGGCTTGCGATGGCGCCGAGGCGCGCACCCGGCTTAGCCAGGCGTCCTACGACATCATCGTGCTCGATATAGAGATGCCTCAGCTCGATGGGCTTTCACTTCTCCATGAAATCCGGGCGGACCAAAAGCTGAGGCATCTGCCTGTCATCATGCTGACCGGCCACGACGATATTGCGTCGATCGATCGGGCCTACCACACCGGCGCCAATTCGTTCGCCACGAAGCCGGTAAATTGGCGCCAGCTCAGCTATCAGATTCGATACGTCCTCCGCACCACCCGGCTTGAAAGCCTGCAAGAAGATGGCGGGAACGCTCCGAGCGAAGGTCGCGTCGTCGCACCGGCGGCGGAGCGCGACGTTCGTGATTTTCTTCAGACGATCGTTCATCGCGTGAATTCGATCGAGGCGAGCCTCTCTGTCCTCGATCGTGCGCGATGGTCGGAACCGCTCGATGAGATCCGTTCAATTGCGATACAGGCGCTTGCCGCATATGCCGGACAGGTGCCGATGGCCATGGTCGACGGCGCCCCTCAAACGACCGCACTGCCATAGTCGAGCGCTCACAGACAGAAAGTCTGCTGATGTCGTGGATATGCAAAGATTGGGATGGACGCGCCCCGGCCGGCTCGGTACGGCGGCGAGGCGGACGCTTCGTTGCCGACGAAGCGGGCAATACGATCATCGTTTTTGCACTGGCCTTGCCGGTTCTCGTGGCCGCGGCAGGGGCCGCGGTCGATTACAGTGTCGCGGCAGCGACCCGAAGCAAGATGCAATCTGTTGCCGACTCGGCGGCGCTGGCCTCGGTCCGAGAGCTTCAGCTCGCTCACACCGATGCGAACAGAGTTACCGTGATCGCCAACAATGTCGTCAACAGCTCGCTTCAGAACGTGACGACGGCGGTCAAGGTCGATTTCAAGGCCATGACGGTCCGGGTCGCGATCGAGAAACAATATACGCACTTTTTCCGAGTATCGTCTGAGACCAAATTGGACGTCAGCGCCACGGCGAAAATGAGCGGATCCATGCCGCTATGTCTGCTCGGGCTCGATCCCAAGGCTGCGCACACGATCGGTTTGGAGCACTCGGCATTGCTCACCGCTCCCGGCTGTCTTGTACAGTCGAATTCCAATAGCGCCGCCGGACTGCAATCGAAGAATAACGCCGTCATGAAGGCCGGCATGATCTGCTCCGCCGGCGGAAAAGTTGATACCCATAAGGCCAACTATTATCCGACCCCCACCACGGATTGTCCGGTGCTACCGGATCCCCTGAGCTCCCGTGCCGCGCCGCCCGTGGGGGCTTGCAGCCATCACAACAAGGTCGTCGACGGCGTCACCGTCACGCTGCCACCTGGCGTCTATTGCGGTGGGTTGGTGCTGACCAACGGCGCTGTGGTCAAGCTCTCGAGCGGCATATTCATCATCAAGGACGGTCCGCTGACGGTCGACGGCGGCGCATCCGTGTCCGGCACCGAGGTCGGCATCTATCTCACGGGCGGCGCAGCCAACCTGACGTTCGATGCCGACTCCACGGTCAGCCTTTCCGCCCCCAAGGACGGCCCCCTTGCCGGCATATTGATCTTTGACGATCGCTCAGGCGCCAGTGCCGCTGCCAAAGCGCCCAAGAGTGGCCGAGGCGCCAGCGGCCGGGCCAACACGACGGGGGCGCCGCGCCAACACCAAATCCTCAGCGACAACACCCGCAATCTGCTCGGCACCATCTACATGCCGCAAGGTGAGATCATCATCGACGCGACGAAGCCGATCGCGGACAAGTCCGCCTACACGGTCCTGGTGGTAAGGCAGCTCCACCTCTATTCCGGTCCGAATCTGATTCTCAACACCGACTACAGCGCGACCAACGTCCCCGTGCCGATGGGCGTCGGTCCCTTCGGCGCCAAGATATTCCTTTCCAACTAGCGCTGGTTCTTCGCCCGCGGCGTGGCGACGGCGACGGTCGTCGGGCCTACGTGCCGATCTTGCCGCCACCGCGCCTGGTGATGACGACCACCGACGGTCGCGGCGGCATGCCGGGCTTGAAATCGGGCCAGCGCGTGATCGGCTCCTCGAAGGTGGAGACTGCGTCGGCCGATCCGCCCTCGGCCGGATGCTGCACGGCGACGAACAGCGTCTGGTCGTCGGGCGTGAAGCAGGGACCGCACAGTTCGGCGCCCAGCGGGACGCGATAGAAATGCCGTGACGTGCCGCGCAGCGGCCCTTCGGTTTCGAGCCCCCAAAGCCCATCGGTCCGGCCGCTGCGCTTGCGGGTGTTGCCGTCGGTCGCAATCCACATCCGGCCCTGATTGTCGAAGGCGAGATTGTCAGGCATGCCGAACCAGCCGTTGCGGGTGGTCTCGGTCGAGAACGTGGCGCCGACCGCTGCGACCGCGGGGTCGCCGCAGCGGACCAGGATTTCCCAGCGGAACTGCGGCGCCGCATGATCGCCGTCCGGCGGCGTCATCTCGATGATGTGCCCGAAATCATTGGCGGCGCGCGGATTGGCGGCATCGACCCGCTCGGCCGTGCGACGATCGTTGTTGGTCAGCATCACATACACCTTGCCGGTCGCAGGGCTCGCCTCGACGTCCTCGGGACGATCCATGCGGGTCGGCTTGAGCAGGTCGGCGGCGCGCCGCTTCTCGATCAGCACGTCGGCCTGGCTCGCAAAGCCGTTCTCCGCGGTCAGCGAACCCTGGCCGTACACGAGCGGCAGCCAGTCGAGCGTGCCGTCGGCGTTGTAGCGTGCCACCGACACGGTGCCCTCGTCGAGGAGGTCACGGCTTGCCCGCGGGTCGGCGGGGTCGAAGCGTCCGGCGGTGATAAAGCGGTACACATATTCGAACCGCTCGTCGTCACCCATGTAGACCACGTAGCGGCTGTCCTTGTTGACCACACCGGCGGCGCCCTCGTGCTTGCCGCGGCCGAGCGCTGTGCGCTTCTTCGGCGTCGACGCCGGATCGAACGGATCGATCTCAACCACCCAGCCGAAGCGGTTGGGCTCGTTCGACGCCTTGCCGAGATTGAAGCGATCGTGGAAATCGCCCCACTGGTAGAAGCCCGACGGCACGCCATAGCGCCGGTGATTACGCGCTTCCGGGTGCCCGTCCGGGAGCTTGCCGGTGAAGTAGTGGTGGATGTTCTCCTCGCAGGTGAGCCAGGTTCCCCACGGGGTCACGCCGCCGGCACAGTTGTTGACCATGCCGTGGACGCGGCGGCCGGCGGGATCGGCCGGCGTCTGCATGCGCGGATGGCCGGCGACGGGCCCGGTGATCTCCATCGGCGTGTCGGCGTCGATGCGGCGCGCGTATTTCGAATTGGCCGCCACCTGCCACTTGCCGTTCTCGCGCTTCACCTCGATGACCGAACCACCGTGCGCGGCGATCTCGATGTCGGTGCGCGCGAGCGTCGAGCCGGTGCGCGGCGCGTCCTTGGACTCCGGCCGCTTCAGGCCGGCGAACATCAATTCCTCGTTGGTGTATTCGTGATTGACCACCAGGAGGCCGTGCGCCGACGGGTCGGCCGCACCCGGCATCGGGAAATAGGCGAGGTAGTCGTTGTTGTATCCGAACTGGGCCCGCTGCGCGGCGGCGGTGTGCGCGGTCGGATTGAAGGGCGGCGCCCCGGGCAGCACCGGATCGCCCCAGCGGATCAGGACGTCAGCGTCGTAGCCCGGCGCGACGTGATGATTTTCGTCGGCGCCGGCCTCGAGTTCGTCGAAGCGATAGCGCGACGCCGCCTCCGCCCGGGCGCTGCCTGTCGCGGCGAGCGCCAAAGGCGACACCGTGGCCGCGATGGCGGCCACACCGAGCGCACCCTTGAGAATGTCGCGGCGCGCAAAGCGCGCGGCGATCACGTCGCCGATCGTCGGGTTGTCGGTCGGGTTGCGGCCGACGTCCTCGGATTCTTCGCGCAGGACGAAGGACGAAATGGTTGTTCGCATAGGGCCCCCTTGATCGGAAGCGCCCAAAAAGCGCTCCGATCGTGCCGGCCCCCTGCGATCAGTCTAGAACGTTCGAGCCGCCAAGGACATATCCAGCGGCACGAGATTGCAACATTTCGGCTCGATCGCCTTCGACCACAATGCCCGGTCGTTAACGTCCTTGAGCGTCACCGTCATCACCTCGGTCTCGCCGTCGATCGCGACGTGGCCGAAGAACTGCAGCCCGAAGCACGGTGCCAGGTTGTCGGGCTGACCCTTGCCGCAGCCCATCTCGAACACCACGCGCGGACCGAAGGTGTTGTCGAGCCGGCCCGGCGCCCAGGTGCCGGCATGGATCGGGCCGGAGACGAACTCCCAGAACGGGTCGAAGTCCTGGAATACCGCGCGGTTGGGATCGTAGTGGTTCGCCGCGGTGTAGTGCATGTCGGCGGTGACCCAGATCGTGTTCACGATGCCGGCGTGCTTCATGAACGACAGGAGGTGCGCGACTTCGAGCTCGCGGCCGCGGGCCGGGCCGTCGCCTTGCGCGATGGCGTCGTGGCTGAACACGCCGATCGGCAGATCGGCGGCGATCACCTTCCAGGTCGCGCGCGAACGAAGCAGTTCGCGCTTGAGCCAGGCGAGCTGCGCCGGGCCGAGCAGATAGGCGTCGGGGCCATAGCGCGTGACGTCGTCGGCGTTGGCGCCGCGATACGAGCGCATGTCGAGCATGAACACATCGAGCAGCGGGCCGTAGGAGACCTTGCGATAGACGCGGCCGGCCTCGGCCTGCTGCTGCCGCAGCGGCAGGAATTCATGGAAGGCGCGCGAGCCGCGCGCGATCAGGTTGAGCAGGCTCCGCTCGCGATAGCCGTCGCCGTCGCGGACTTTGCCGCCGGGAATCCAATCGTTGGTGACTTCGTGGTCGTCCCACTGCGCGAAGATCGGCACTTCGACGTTGAACGCGCGCAGGTTCGCGTCGAGGAGATTGTATTTGTAGTTGCCGCGAAACTCGGCGAGCGTCTCGGCAACCTTGGACTTCTCCTCGGTCACGACGTTGTTCCAGATCTCGCCGGGCGCGAGCTGGAGCTCGCGTCTGATCGGCTCGTCGGCATAGACGATGTCGCCGCAGTGGATGAAGAAGTCGGGGCGGTTCGCGAGCATGGTCGCGTAGGTGCGCATGCCGCCGCGCGCGCGGTCGATGCCGTAGCCGCCGCCGGCGGTGTCGCCCGACCAGATGAACGACACGTTCTTGCGGTGCGCCGGCGCGGTGCGGAAGCGACCGACCTGCGGCTCGCCGACGATCGCCGGCAACGACAAATCCTGGAAACGCACGCGGTAGAAGATGTCCTGTCCCGCCGGCAGGTCTTCGAGCAGGAGCTTGCCGGTGAAGTCCGTCTCCGGCAGCACGTCGATATAGGCCCGGTGGCGGATGTGCCTGAAGCTCTCGGTGGTCGCGACCTCGACCAGCATGCGCGCGGGGCGGTCGGCGCGCGCCCACACCATGCCCGAGTCGACCGAGACGTCGCCGGATTGCAGACCGTGGGTGATCCGCGGGCGATCGCCCGCGAAGCTCAGATACGGTCGCGCGACACCGTCCATAGCGATCGCCGCCGCCGCGCTTGCACACGACAGGAACCTTCGGCGCGACAAAGCCGCGCCGGCACGCATGCGATCGACCATGGGGCCTCCTCAAGCCGATTCGCGTGCGACCATGCCTGCGCCGCGCGACGGCACCCCGACATTGATGCGACGGCGCGATGACTCCCGGCTGAGCGCTTCCCTGCGAGCGCGTTAATTCCCTGTAAAAGCGCCGTTTCAGCCATTCGCTGGAACTCTGGAATCGGCTAGGATTCCCGCGTGCCGGAACATTGGCCGTCTTGGCGGCGTTGCAGCCGAGGCTCTTTGATATGACCCCGGACGACAACGATGATCGCATTCCTGCGCACCACCCTCGCCTTCCTCGCGCTGGCTCTCATTGAGTTCGCGCCGGCGCCGGCGCGCGCGCAGGAGGTCGATCTGCTGCTGGTGCTCGCCGCCGACGTGTCTCGCAGCGTGGATCATCAAAAGTTCGAGCTGCAGCGGCAGGGCTACGCCGCCGCGATCTCGAACCCGCAGGTGCTCGACGCCATCCGTTCCGGCACCCACGGCAGGATCGGGTTGAACTTCCTCGAATGGTCGGGCGTCGGCGCGCAGAAGGTCGTGATCGACTGGACCCTCATCGACGGACCCGAAACCGCGCGCCGGTTCGGCGATCAGCTGGTCGAAGCGCCGCGCTCGTTCGCCGACCGCACCTCGATCTCCGGCGGCATCGAATTCTCCATGGTGCAGCTCAAGCGCGCGCCGTTCAAGTCGGCGCGCCGCACCATCGACGTCTCCGGCGACGGCACCAACAATGCCGGGCGCGACGTGCGCCTCGCGCGCGACGAAGCGGTGGCGGAGGGCGTCACCATCAACGGGCTCGTCATCCTGAGCCAGAGCCAGGTGCCGTGGAACCCCGAGCATACCAATCCGCCGGGCGGCCTCGACAAGTATTACCGCGACAACGTCACCGGCGGGCCGGGGTCGTTCGTGGTGGCGGCGGAGGGGTTCGAGTCGTTCGGCAAGGCGATCATCAAGAAGATGATCGCGGAGATCGCGCTGCTGCCTGCGGTCGCACCGCGCGGTCGCCGTCTGGTCGCGCGCTAGGCAAGACCTCCGGATCCAAGCGAGATCAGACGGCAAGGCTGTCTTTTTGATTCATTCCATTCTCACGACACTTTAGAATCGATCTAAGCAATTGAATTGGTTGTATAAATCAAGTTGACGCGCGATCTCCTGCACCCTAGCTCAGAGACAAGAACGGCGCGGGAGCTTTACCGCCGCGCGCGCCGGCGGCACCCGTTCAAGGGAGATGGACGATGAAGAGCGTTTGCGGGCGCGTGCTGTCGTGCCTGGCGCTGGCGGCGGCCGGCATGACCACCACGTCGGCACTCGCGCAGGGCGAGGTCAACGTCTACACCTATCGGGAAACCAAGCTTATTCAACCGCTGTTCGATGCCTTCACCAAAGATACCGGCATCAGGGTGAACGTCGTCTCCGCCGCCAACGGGCTCGAACAGCGCGTGCGCACCGAAGGCGCCAACTCGCCGGCCGACGTGCTTCTGACGGTCGACATCAGCCGCCTGGAAGAGGCGGTGCGCGCCGGCATCACGCAGCCGATCAAGTCCGAGCTGCTCGACAAGGTGGTGGCGCCCCGCTACCGCGATCCGGAAGGCCACTGGTACGCGGTGTCGATGCGCGCGCGCATCGTCTACGCCTCGAAGGAGCGCGTGAAAGCGACCGCGCTCAATTACGAGGACTTCGGCAGCGCCGGGCTGAACCACAAGATCTGCATCCGCTCCGGCCAGCACTATTACAACACCGCGCTGTTCGCGGCCTACATCGTCAAGCACGGCGAAGCGCAGGCCGAACAGTGGCTGCGCGGACTGAAGGCCAATCTCGGTCAGCGCCCCTCCGGCGGCGACCGCGAGGCCGCGCGCGACGTCGCGGCTGGCAAGTGCGACCTCGGCATCGGCAACACGTATTATTACGGCCTGATGCTCAACAGCGCGGCGCAGAAGCCGTGGGCGGACGCCACCCGCGTGATCCTGCCGACCTTCAAGGGCGGCGGCACCCATGTGAACGTCTCCGGCGTCGTGCTCGCCCGCCACGCGCCGAACAAGGCCAACGCCATGAAGCTGATCGAGTGGCTGGCCGGCGAGAAGGCCCAGCAGATGCACGCCGATCTCAACTTCGAGTATCCTATCCGCACCGGCGTTCCGATCAACGCGACGATCGCGGCCTTCGGCGCGCTCAACCCGGACCCGATGCCGCTGTCCTCGATCGCCGAGAAGTCGAAGGCGGCGGCCAACCTGGTCGACAAGGTCGGCTTCGACAATTGATCCGAGTGGATGCGGCAAGCTCGGTCTGTTCCGCTCCCCCTTGTGGGGAGGGGTTAGGGGTGGGGGTGTTCCGATGACGGGAGGCGCCGAAGTCAAAACTTCCACCCCCCTCCCCAACCCTCCCCCACAAGGGGGGAGGGAGCGCACCGAGTTCGCGGCTCCGCCGTTGTTCAACCGCCACGATCGCTAAGCACTAGCTCGCTCCGACGCCGGCAAACCAGATGATCGCTGCACACGCCACGGGCCGGCCCTCGCTGAAACGGAGGCCGGTTCTTTCGCCGAACCGGCTGCGCTTCGGCGCGATCGGCGCCGGCGCGATCGCGGTCGGCGCGGCGCTGCTTGCGATTGCACCGCTCGCTTCGCTCGCGGTGCTCGCGTTCGGCCCGACCGACGACCTGTGGCAGCACCTGATCCGCTACGTCATCCCGCCGGCGCTCGTCCAGACCGCGCTGCTGCTCGTCGGCGTCGCCGCGGTGACGATCGTGATCGGCGTCGGCACCGCCTGGGCGGTGACCACGTTCCAATTCCCCGGCCGCGACACGCTGACCTGGATGCTGGCGCTGCCGCTCGCGATCCCGACCTATATCGTCGCCTATGTCTATGTCGACCTGCTCGGCTTCTTCGGCCCGGTGCAGGCGGCGCTGCGCGCGCCGTTTGGATGGAAGAGTGCGGCCGACTACTGGTTCCCGAGCGTGCGCTCGCTTCCCGGCGCGATCCTGCTGATGGGGCTCGTGCTCTATCCTTATGTCTATCTCGCCGCGCGCGCGATGTTCCAGACGCAAGCCGCGCAGTTCGCGGAAGCCGCGCGCGTCCTCGGCGCGAGGCCGTTGCGGCTGGCACTCCAGATCTCGCTGCCCCTGGCGCGTCCGGCGATCGCGGTCGGCGTTGCGCTCGCGCTGCTCGAGACGCTCAACGACATCGGGCTCAGCGAATATCTCGGCGTGCAGACGCTGACGCTCTCGATCTTCACCACCTGGCTCAACCGCAACAGCCTGCCGGGCGCGGCGCAGATCGCCTGCGCGCTGCTGGTGTTCGTCGCCGCGCTGATCTTGCTCGAGCGCTATGGGCGGAGTGGCCGCTCCTTCACCGCGATGACGCAGCAGGGCGCGCGATTTTCGTCGCGCATCGTGCTCAAGGGACCAGCGCGCTTCGTCGCCGCGCTCGCCTGCTTCGCGCCGGTCGTGCTCGGCTTCCTGCTGCCGGCGGGCTACCTCGTCGCCGAGGTGATCGAGCGCGGGCTTCTCGTCGGCTTCGACCCCGGTCTGATCCGCCCTGCTCTGACGACGGTCGCGCTCGCCGCCGCCGCAACCTTGCTGGTGCTGGCGCTGGCCTTCTCGGCGATCGCGGCGGCGCGCTATCTGCGCCACGCCTTCATCGATGCCTGCGTCGCCATCGCCGGCATCGGCTATGCGATCCCCGGCACCGTGTTGGCGCTCGGCCTCCTGACGCCGCTGGTGCTGGTCGACGAAGGCTTCAACGCGATCGCCCGCGCGTTCGGCGGCGCCGGCGTCGGCCTCATTTTCGCCGGCTCGGTCGCGGCGCTGATCATCGCCTATGTCATCCGCTTCCTCGCGATCGCGCTCGGTTTCGGGCAGGCGGGCTTCGCCCGCATCGCGCCCGAGTTCGACGACGTCGCGCGCATGCTCGGCGCCGGCCCCGCGACGCTCGCGCGCACCATCCACTGGCCGCTCATCCGCCCGGCGATATGGGGCGCGGCGCTGCTGGTCTTTGTCGATTGCCTGAAGGAATTGCCGGCGACGCTGCTGCTGCGGCCGCTCAATGTCGAGACGCTCTCCACCTATATCTATCAATTCGCCACCCGGGGCAGCTTCGAGGAAGGCGCGCTGGCGGCGCTGATCATCGTCGCGGTCGGCATCCCGGCGGTGCTGATGATCACCCGCCATGCCGACGCGCGCTTCATCCCGCGCAGGCGGTAGCAGTCTCGCGCGCGCAATCAGGCCTGGGTTATGGGCGGTATTGATGCCCCGCCGAAAATCAGGCCGCGCCGACGGGACCTCAAGGCACCGTTCCCTCAATGCGTCCTTGCAAGCGAAGCGAAGCAATCCACAAATGCGGCGGCGAACTGGATTGCTTCGTCGCTTCGCTCCTTGCAAAGACGAACGAGACGATGAACCGGCCCTTTTGTGGGTTCTGACTCTAAAGTATCATTGGCGTTCCAGACTCTGAGAAGAAAAAACAAACAGCGGGAGGATTGATCATGTACGGGACTCGCGGGCGACAGACTTCGGCGCGACGCTGGAGTCTTGCATTGGGCATGCTGGCGCTGCTCATCGCCACCAGCGGTTTGACCCGGCAGGCGCCGGCCCAGGAGGTACCGCGGTTCGAGGTCGATCCGTCGTGGCCCAAGCCGCTGCCGAACAACTGGGCGCTGGGCCAGGTCGCCGGCGTCGCGGTCGACGCGCGCGACCATGTCTGGATCATCCAGCGGCCCAACAGCCTCGCGCGCAACGAGAAGCTTGCTTCGGCGAAGCCGCCGGCCGCCAGATGCTGCCTGCCGGCGCCGTCGGTGATCGAATTCGATCCCGAAGGCAATGTCGTGCAGGCGTGGGGCGGCCCGGGAGCGGGCTACGACTGGCCCAAGCAGGAACACGGCATCCGCGTCGATCACCAGGGCTTCGTCTGGTTCGGCGGCAACCACCGCGACGACGGCTTCGTGCTGAAGTTCACACGCGACGGCAAGTTCGTGATGCAGATCGGCAGGGCCGGTCCGCGCAAAGGCGACCACGACACGACCCAGCTCGGCCAGCCGGCAGATATCTGGATCGATCCCGACACCAACGAGGCTTACATCGCCGACGGCTACGGCAATCACCGCGTCATCGTGTTCGACGCCGCGACCGGCCAGTACAAGCGCCACTGGGGCGCCTACGGCAAGACGCCGCCGGTGGAGAAGGAGGTCGCCTCGCATGAGCCGGGCGGCGCCAGCGGCTACGATCCCAAGGCGCCGCCGTTCGGCATGTTCCGCAATCCGGTGCATTGCGTGAAGATCGCGAAGGACGGGCTCGTCTATGTGTGCGACCGCGTCAACAACCGCATGCAGGTGTTCCGCAAGGACGGCACCTTCGTGCGCGAATGGATCTTCCTGAAGGACACGCTGGCCTCGGGCTCGGTGTGGGACATGTATTTCTGGCCCGACCGCAAGCAATCCTTCTTCATCAACGTCGACGGCACCAACAACGAGTTCCGCCTCGTGCGCCGCGCCGACGGCGAGGTGGTCGGAACCTACGGCCGCTACGGCCGCATGGCGGGGCAATTTTTCGGCGTGCACAACGTCGCCATCGACTCGCGCGGCAATGTCTTCACCTCGGAAGTCTACGAGGGCAAGCGCATCCAGCGATGGAAGGTGGTGAGTGGGGCGCCGCAGAAGTGAGATGGGCGCGGAGTTCGATCGCCCGAACAACAACGCTCAGTGAGCCCGCTCCTTCAGGAACGCGAGTGTCCGTTCAAGCGCCAGCTTGCCGGCCTCGATGTCGAGGTTGAACTGGTACTCGTGGGGCAGCGGCGGCTTGTAGTCGGCGGGAAAGAACAACGCATCGACGCTCACCCCGAGCTTGCCGGCGTTGGCAGCGAGCAGCCGCGACTGCGGCGCCAGAGGGTCATCATTGCCGACCGAGATGAATAGCGGCGGAAATGCCGCCGTCACGTTCCGCGCGACCGAGAACTGCGCCATCCGCGGATCGTTCAGAAAGTCCCGGACGCCGAAATACGACCAGCCCACGCTGCGCAGGAAGCCGCCCATGCGCCCATCGAGGCTGAGCGCACGGGGATCGAGCAGGCCGCAGTGCAGGATCACGCCGCGCAGCGCGGCGCGATCGATCGCGGGCTCGATGCCCAGCGCCTTGGCATGGTCCGGCGCCGTGACGATGTTCGCCAGTTGCCCCGAGACCTGGGCGCCGGCGAAGTCGCCGGCAAGGAACAGCCTCGACGCGTCGATGTGCAGGCGCGCCGCGTTCGCCTTGAGAAATCCGAGCGCCGCGTTTGCTTGCCGGACCGGCGTCGGGTAGGTCGCGGCCGGCGCCAATGAATAGTTGACACCGACGACGGTATAGCCGGCGGCCGCAAGAATTTTCAGGTAGCCGGCGATCTGGTCCTTGCTGCCCGAAATGAATCCGCCGCCGTGCACCCAGACGATGGTCGGCAGCGCGCGGTCGGTCCTCTCGATCGCGGCCGGATGGAAAACATCCAGCACCGCATCGGGGTCGTCGGCATAGCGTTCGTTGAGCCGCGCAACGACGCCCGGCGGCACGTGCTTCTCGAGTGCGTTGGCGGCGGCGACGCCGCCACGGTCCATCAGGTGGCGGAACACGAGCGCCGACGGCCACGGGCTGAGCTGAAACGCTGCGAACACCGCGACTGCTACCAAGGCGGTGGCGGCAAGCAAAGCCAGGACGACTTTCTTGAACATCGGACCCTCCCCTCGACACTATGCACCAACGCGCCGTCGGCTGCGATGTGTCGTTGGTGGCTGCTTGTGCTGCTCGCGGTTCCGCAATGACGAAAAAAATCTTGTGATAGAATTGCAGCGAAAACATCAGATGCCGCCCCGCCTTGCCGAAGCGCGCCACATTTCATGGACGCGTTATCATACGGTTTCTGTTGATAGCGCGTTTGACACTGCTCTGCGCTCACCTACCTTCGCCATGTCCCGTCCGCCGAGGGTGCTTATCGCGAGGCATTGCTTAAGCAGGACGGGATGCGGCGTCCCGCGAGTTGGTGCATGCACACCGACGCCCGGGAGGCCTCCGGGCAACGCCGCCCTCCCGCCACTACGAGCGGGACCTGTGAACGCAGCTTGGCTGGACTGAAGGGCACCGCTCATGTGCAACGCGCCAAGGTCCGGCCTAGGCGGGCCCGGACGCCAATAAACCGCCGCGGTGGAGCGCCGAGAGGCGAGCGTCCCCCGGCGCGCAGACGGTGAAAGCCTCCCTGCGCGGGGACGCGCGCGGATTGCGTGAGTGATCCGCCCACAACAACGGATACCGCCGCACCCGGGCGCCTGTCGGCGCTCCGCTTCCCTCACCTGGTGTGCGGGAAAAAAGATGGCAAGCCTCGGAGAGCATATGCCTCGCGAGAACGATGATGTGTAAACGGAGGTTGCCCGCGCTCCGGAAGAAAGGCGCAAGGAGTGGTAAGAGGTGTAAGAATGTAAGATGAGAGCCTTAAGACCTTCGCAGAAAACGACAATTCGGCGTTTTGCCGATCTTACAGGGGGCCCGTTCGCTGTAAGAAACCGCAAGTTGCCGGCCGTTCGTAGCCCGCATGATCGTGGCGATACGCGGGACTTTCCACCCCGGATTTCGCTTCGCTCGTCCGGGCTACAAGAGCCCGACCTAACGCCGCAGCTCCACCAAATCCTTGTACAGCGCCAGCGCTTCGGGATTGGCCAAAGCTTCCGTGTTCTTCACCGGGCGCCCATGCACGACGTCGCGCACCGCGAGCTCGGTGATCTTGCCCGAACGCGTGCGCGGAATGTCATTCACCTGCACGATCTTAGCCGGCACGTGGCGCGGCGTCAGGCTTGCGCGGATGGTGCGCTTGATCGTCTCCCTCAGCGCGTCGTCGAGCGCAACACCTTCGCGCAGCCGCACGAACAAGACGATCCGCACGTCGCCGTCCCAGTCCTGGCCGATGCAGATCGCCTCGACCACGTCCGGGATCTGCTCCACCGCCGCATAGATCTCGGCGGTGCCGATGCGCACGCCGCCGGGATTGAGCGTCGCGTCGGAGCGGCCGTGGATGATCATGCCGCCATGCGGCGTCCATTCCGCGAAGTCGCCGTGATGCCAGATGCCGGGGAAGCGCTCGAAATAGGCGGCGCGGTATTTCTTGCCGTCGGGATCGTTCCAGAATTTCACCGGCATCGAGGCGAACGGCACCGTGCAGACGAGTTCGCCCTTCCCTTCCGGCAGCGGCTTGCCGTCGGCCGAATAGACGTCCATCGCCATGCCGAGCCCGGGCGCCTGGATCTCGCCCTTCCACACCGGCGAGGTCGGATCGCCGATCACGAAGCACGACACGATGTCGGTGCCGCCCGAGATCGAGGCGAGGTGCACGTCGGCTTTGATGTCGCGGTAGACGTATTCGAAACTCTCCGGAGCCAGCGGCGAACCGGTGGAGCAGATCATCCGCAGCGCCGCGAGGTCATGGGTGCGCGCGGGCGCAACGCCGGCCTTGGCGCAGGCGTCGATGTACTTGGCCGAGGTGCCGAACACGTTGATGCGCTCGTCCTGGGCGTAGTCCCACAGCGCGTTCGGCGTCGGGGCGAACGGCGAGCCGTCATAGAGCATCAGCGTCGCGTCGGTGCCGAGGCCGGAGATCAGCCAGTTCCACATCATCCAGCCGAGGGTGGTGAAATAGAACAGCCGCTCGGCAGGCCGCAGGTCGCATTGCAGGCGGTGCTCCTTGAGATGCTGGAGCAGCGTGCCGCCGGCGCCGTGCACGATGCATTTCGGCACGCCGGTCGTGCCGGACGAGAACAGGATGTAGACCGGGTGGTCGAACGGCAGCCGCTCGAAGGCGACGGTCTTGGCCGTGAACGGCTTGAGCCAGGCGGCGAAGGTCGTGGCGCGCGGCAATTCCTTCGCCACCTCCTCGGCCTCGCCGAGATAATCGACGATGACGATCGCCTTGGCCGACGGCAGGTGCGCGACGATCGGCCTGAGCTTGTCGAGGAGCCTGATCGGCTTGCCGTTGTACCAGTAGCCGTCGACGGTCACGAACACCCTGGGCTCGATCTGGCCGAAGCGGTCGAGCACGCCGCGCTCGCCGAAATCGGGCGAGCAGGACGACCAGATCGCGCCGATCGACGTCGTCGCGAGCACCAGCGCGACCGCCTCCGGCCCGTTCGGCAGCATGGCGGCGACCCGGTCGCCGATCCCGACGCCGGCGGCGCGCAAGGCCTGCTGCGCCCGCGAAACCAGCGCGGCAAGCTCGGCAAAGGTCAGCCGGGTCGAGACCTTGTCCTCGCCGCGGAAGACGACCGCCTCGGCATTGTCCGTGCGCCGCAACAGATTCTCGGCGAAATTGAGCGTGGCGTCCGGCAGGTAGCGTGCTCCCGGCATCTTGCCGTGGTCGGCGACCAGCCGTTCGCCTTTATCGCCAATGACATCGCAGAAGTCCCAAACCAGGCTCCAGAACAGGTCGGGATGGGCGACGCTCCAGGCATGCAGGTCGCGGTAGGTCGCAAGGCGCTGGCCGTGGCGGCGGTCGACCTCGGTGATGAAGGCCTGCACCTGGCTCGCGGCGGCGCGGTCGGCACGCGGTATCCACAGGGGCGCGTCGCTCATTTTCCTTCCAACTCCTTGAATCTCAGTGTGTCCCGGAAACATCCCCAGGCCGGCCCCAAAAGGGTCACGAACCGCGATAATATTGCGCACTCAATCCTCGCCGCCATAGTCCTGCGGCTCGGCCGCTTAACCCAGGTTTTCTCGTGACCGCCGTAACCGGCATCAAGCGTGTTGGACTTGCGGTTGCAAGCCTGCTCGGGGCGGGACTGGCGCTTCTTTTGATCCTTTCGGTGGTGATCCCCGCCGATGCCGTGCGCGACGCGGTCAAAAGCCAGATCCGGGCCGTGACCGGCCTCGATCCGGTGTTGCGCGGCGACGTGTCGGTCTCGCTATTCCCGACCGGGAGCGTGCGCTTCAACGACGTCAGCCTGGGCGACAGCACCGGCGCCCCCGCCCTCTCCGCCCAGCAGCTGCTGGTGCGGCTGCGCTTCTTCTCCTTCCTGTTCGGCCGGATCGAGATCGCCGACGTGACGCTGGTGCGTCCGACCATCATGATTGCGTTCGCCTCGGACGGCACATCGAACTGGGGAGAGCATATCGGCACCCTGGCGCAAGCCCTGACGCCGACCAACCTGGAGCGGGCCAAGTCGTTCTCGGAAATCCGCATCAGCGAAGGTACCGCGATCATTCGCGATGAGGCCTATCGCATCGTCGAGACGCTGAACCACCTGGAATTCGCGCTGGCCTGGCCGTCGATCTCGAAGACCTTCGCCGCCACCGGGCAGTTCAGCTGGAACGGACAGCTGTTCGACGGCACGCTGAGCCTGTCGGACTTCCTCGCCGCGCTGACCGGCGAGCGCACCGGCGTCAAGGTCCGGCTCACCGGCGCACCACTCAAGTTCGCCTTCGACGGCAATATGAGCAGCCGGCCGACGCTGCGGGTCGAAGGCGTGGTCGCCGCCGATGCGCCGTCGCTGCGCGACGCCTTGAGCTGGACCGCCGCGACCATCATCGACCGCCCGACCCCGGGCGGCGCCTTCCAGCGCTTCGCGCTGAAGGCGCAGACCAGCGTGGTCGGCCGCAACATCGCGCTGTCCAAGGTCAATCTCGAGCTTGACGGCAACGTCGGCGAAGGCGTCCTCACCTATGTGGCGGACGGCCGCCGGACCCTGCAGGGCACGCTCGCGGTCGAGAGACTTAATCTGACACCGTACATGTCGGCGTTCCGCCTGCTCAACGCCGAGCGGAGCTGGAGCCGGCTGCCGCTCGAGCTCGACGCGCTCGGCGGCATGGACGTCGATCTGCGCATCTCGGCAGCGCGGGTGACGGCGGACGGCTTCAATCTCGGGCAGACCGCGGTCGCGACCAATCTGCGCTCCGGCAACTTGACATTGGCGATCGGCGAATCGCAGGCGTTCGGCGGCGTCATCCGGGGTTCGCTCGCGCTCGCGAAGTCGACCGCCGGCGCGGACCTCCAGGCTCAGCTGCAATTCACCGAGGTGATGCTCGACCAGGCGCTCGACGCCTTCTTCGGCGTGCGCCGGGTGGAAGGCCGCGGCGACATCGCGGTCGCGGTCGCGAGCAGCGGCGCGAGCATCTACGATCTCGCCAAGGGACTGAACGGCACCGTGACGATGGCGAGCCACAAGGGCGCGATCTCCGGCTTCAACGTCGAGCAGTCGCTCAAGCGGCTCGAGCGCAATCCGCTGGCGGTGCGCGGCTCCGACTTCCGCGGCGGCCGCACGCCTTATGACGAGCTCGCGGTGAAGCTGAAGGTCACCGACGGCACCGCGCACGCCCAGGACGTCCGCATCGAGACGCCGGCGATGCGGGTCGGCCTCGCCGGCTCCTCCTCGATCGCGGCGCGCGATTTCGACCTCAAGGGCACCGCCAGCCTGAGCGCCGGCGGCGCGGTGGACGCCTTCCAGCTGCCGTTCGTGGTGATGGGCACCTGGGACGACCCGCTGTTCTGGCCGGACATCCAGCTGCTGATCCGCCGCTCCGGCGCCGCCGCCCCCCTGCTCGATGCCGTGCGCAACCGCCTCAACCGCGAGCAGGCGCCGACGCTTGCCGGCGAGGCTTCGGCGCCACCGCCCGCGGCCGCGCCCCCCGCCGCCACGCCGGGTTCCCCGCGATAGTCGGGCCTTTCCGCCCGCCGCCCGCGCGGAGTGACTGACGCATGGCGCGGCAAAGGGTACGCCGGCTTTACGAAAAGAACATGCGCCCACGCAAACGACGGCGTCAAAGCGGTGCGCCGGATGATTCCGGCTTGGCGCCCGATAGTTTCGTCAGCAGCGATGCCGCGACGATGCCGAGAGCGACCACGGCGACGATGATCGTGCATATCGCGTTGATCTCCGGCTTCACGCCGAGACGCACTTCCGAATAGATATGGATCGGCAAGGTCCGCGCGCCCGGGCCCGTGGTGAAATTCGCGATCACGAAGTCGTCGAGCGACAGCATGAACGCGAGCACCCAGCCGGCGGCGATCGCGGGCGCGATCAGCGGCAGCGTCACGGTCATGAAGGTGCGCAGCGGCGGCGCGCCGAGGTCCATCGCCGCTTCCTCGAGGCTGCGATCGAAGCCGAGCAACCGCGCCTGCACGATCACGGTGACGAAGCCCATGGTCAGCGTGGTGTGCGCGATCGTCACGGTCCAGAACCCGCGCTCGATGTCGACCGCGACGAAGAGCAGCAGCAGCGCAAGCCCGGTGATGACTTCCGGCATCACCAGCGGCGCGTAGACGAGCCCGCTGAACAGCAAGCGCCCGCGGAAACGGCCGGCGCGCACCAGCGCGAGCGCGGCGAGCGTGCCCAGCACGGTCGCCACACAGGCGGCGAGAAAGGCGATCCGCAGCGAAATCCAGGCGGCGTCAAGGATCGCCTGGTTGCCGAGCAGCGAGACGTACCAGCGCGTCGACCAGCCGCCCCAAATCGTGACGAGTCTTGACGCGTTAAAGGAGTAGATCACCAGGATCAGGATCGGCAGATAGAGGAACGCGAGGCCGAGCGCGAGCGCGGTGACGTTGACGAACGAGAGGCCGCGCCGCATCTCAGCCTCCCTGTTCCAGCCGCCGCGCCTGCACGTGCTGGAAAAGGATCAGCGGCACGATCAAGAGCGCGAGCAACACGACCGCGACTGCGGATGCAGCCGGCCAGTCACGGTTGTTGAAGAATTCCAGCCACAGCGTCTGCCCGATCATCATCGTGCCGGAGCCGCCGAGCAGGTCCGGGATCACGAACTCGCCGACGATCGGGATGAAGCAGAGGATCGAGCCGGCGATAGCGCCGGGCAGCGCCAGCGGCACGGTGACCAGCCAGAACGCCTTCCAGCGCGGACAGCCGAGATCGGCTGCGGCTTCGAGCAGCGTCTCGTCCATGCGCTCGAGCGTGGCGTAGATCGGCAGCACCATGAACGGCAGGTAGGTGTAGACGATGCCGATGAAGATCGCGGCATCGGTCGAGATCCAGACCGGCGGCGCATCGACGATGCCGATCGCGAGCAGCGCCTGATTGAGCAGCCCGTCGCGCTGGAGGATGGTCATCCAGGCATAGACGCGGATCAGGAACGAGGTCCAGAACGGCAGCACGATCAACAGGAACAGCACGCCCTGCCAGCGGCGCGGCGCGCGCGCCATGGCGTAGGCGATCGGCAAGCCCAGCGCCAACAGCATCGCGGTCGAGACGAATGCGATCGCGAGGCTGCGGCCATAGGACGAGAGATAGAGCCAGTCGCTCACCAGCCGCGCGTAGTTCGCGGACGAAAGCTCGCTGAAGAATTCCTTCAACCCCGCCAAGCCTTCGTCGAGGTCGAACTGCGGCAGGTAAGGCGGCTGCGCGGTTGCGAATTGCGACAGGCTGATTTTGAACACGATCAGGAACGGCACAAGGAAGAAGGCGGCGAGCCACAGATAGGGAATCAGGATGACCAGCCGCTGGCCCCAGGAGCGTTTTGAGTGCGAGCGCGCGCTCATTGCGTCAGCACCACGCCTGCGTCGGTTGCCCACGACAGCCAGACCCGATCGCCGATCGATACCGGCCGCTCGATCACGCGCGCCACGTTGGCTGCGGCGGCTTCCATCACGAAACCGTCCGCGAGCCTGACCTTGTAGATCGAGAAATCGCCGAGGTAGCCAATGGCGGCGACCTCGCCTTCGACGGCGTTCAGGCTGGCCGGCGGCACCTCGCGTCCGATCCTGATCTTTTCCGGGCGCAATGCGACCGCGACACTGTCGCCCGGCTTCGCATCCGACGCCGCAGCGCGGATCGTGCCGGCTGGCGTGGTCGCGACGGTGGTCACAACCGTTGTCTTCTCAGCCACGCGCCCGTCGATCAGGTTCACGTCGCCGATGAAATCGGCGACCCAGCGTGAATTCGGCTGCTCGTAGATTTCGGACGGAGTCGCGACCTGGACCAGGCGCCCGTGGTTCATGACGCCGATGCGGCTGGCGACCGTCATCGCCTCCTCCTGATCGTGCGTTACGATCACGAAGGTCAGCCCGAGCCGCTCCTTGAGGCGCATCAGCTCGAACTGGGTTTCACCGCGCAGCTTCTTGTCGAGCGCCGCCAGCGGCTCATCGAGCAGCAGCACGCGCGGATGCTTCACCAGGGCGCGCGCGAGCGCGACGCGCTGGCGCTGGCCGCCGGAGAGCTGATGCGGCTTGCGCGCCTCGAGCCCTTCAAGCCGCAACAGCGCGAGCATCTCGGCGATGCGGGCAGCGATCTCTTCCTGCGGCAGGCCATCCTGCTTGAGGCCGAAGGCGACATTGCCGGCGACCGTGAGATGCGGAAACAGCGCGTAGCTCTGGAACATCATATTGACGGGACGGCGATGCGGCGGCACGCGGGTCAGGTCCTCGCCGTTGAGCAGGACACGGCCGGAATCCGGGGTCTCAAAGCCGGCGAGCGTGCGCAACAGCGTGGTCTTGCCGCAGCCCGACGGACCGAGCAGCGCGAAGAACTCGCCCGGATAGATGTCGAGCGACACGCCGTCGACTGCGGTCACGCCGGCGAAGCGCTTGCTAACGGCGTCGAAACGCACCAGCGGGCTGGCGGCAGGATCGCCCGAGCGCGTCGTCACCGGATTGTCAGATTGATGCTGCCCGTTCATCCGAAAGTCCCCGTGGGACTTTATCGGATGAATTCGCCGCTAGATCAATTCAGCGCCGTGCCGTCGGGCGCGAGCGCGACCGAAGGTTCCGTGACCGGATCGCCGGCCAGCTTGCGCGGCTCGGGGCCATAATAGTCGCCGAGCTGCACCACCGGGCGCGGCTTGGCGACAATAGCCGTCAGCCGATCAAGCAGCGCCTGCGCGGAGACCGGCTTGCGCAGGTACTCGTTGACCCCGATGCGCACCGCCTCGACCACGCGCCAGCGCTCGCCATGCGACGAGAGCATGATGATCGGGATATCCGAAAACGGGAACACGCCGGGCGAACGCACGATCCGCACGAACTCGGCGCCGTTGAGTAGCGGCAATTCCCAGTCGATAATCACGACGTCCGGGGTGACGATGCGGATCGCATCGAGCCCGGCGATGCCGTCACTCGCCTCGTAGACCCTGCGCACGCCGATATTGATGAGAAGGCTGCGCACGATCTTGCGCATATACTGGTTGTCGTCGACGAGCAGGATGCTGAGATCCTGGATCATCCCCTCAAGCTCGCTCTTCGACAACGAGATCGGCATCCAATCGGCCCAAAAAAACGCCGGCTCACGAGATTGGCCGACGATCTCATTCAAACACACTCGGATTGCACCGAGGTAAAATGAGATCGTTGCATTTGCTCCATCCGCGGCAAGGATTTCGCAGGAATTCGCTAGCCTGGAGGCAAAGCGTTAACGTCAACGGCCGCTTAAGGTCCGCGCTACGGCGTCGCGCCAGCCCGCGAATTTCCGCTCGCGCGTCGCCGCGTCCATCTGCGGCATGAATCGTCGCTCGTTTCTCCAGCGCGCAGCGAAGTCGGCGAGACCGGGACAGACGCCGGCGGCCAGCCCAGCGAGATAGGCAGCGCCGACCGCGGTTGTCTCCATCACCGCCGGACGATCGACCGGTGCGGCAAGGATATCGGCAAGGAACTGCATGGTGAAATCGCTCGCCGCCATGCCGCCATCGACCCGCAGCACGGTGTCGCCGGCAGCCGGCCAGTCGGCGCGCATGGCGTCGAGCAGATCGCGGGTCTGATAGCCGACCGCTTCGAGCGCGGCGCGCGCGAGCTCCGCAACGCCGGCATTGCGCGTGAGGCCATAGACGGCGCCGCGCGCATTCGCGTCCCACCACGGCGCGCCGAGCCCGACAAACGCCGGCACCAGATAGACCTGCTCGGCGGGATCAGCCGCAGCCGCAAGCGCGTTCACATCCGGTGCGGCGGTGATCATCTTCAGCGCATCCCGCAACCATTGCACGGCCGCGCCGGCGATGAATATCGCGCCTTCGAGCGCATAGGTGCGCTTGCCATTGAGCTGGTAGGCGATCGTCGTCAGCAGCCGGTTCTTTGACGCGACCGGCGTCTCGCCGGTGTTCAGCAGCGCAAAGCAGCCGGTGCCGTAAGTCGATTTCATCATGCCCGGCTTGAAGCAGCCCTGCCCGACCGTAGCGGCCTGCTGATCACCGGCGACGCCGAGAATCCGAATCGGACCGCCGAACAGCTCGGGCGCCGTGGTGCCGAAGTCGCCGGCACAATCGCGCACCTCAGGCAGCAGCGACGGCGGCACGCCGAACAGCCGGCACAGCTCGTCAGCCCAGCGTCCGATACCGATATCGAGCAGCAGCGTGCGCGCCGCGTTGGTCGCGTCGGTGGCGTGCAGCTTGCCGCCGGTCAGGCGCCACAGCAGGAAGCTGTCGATGGTGCCAAACGCCAGCCTGCCCTGCTCCGCCGCGGCGCGCGCGCCATCGACGTGGTCGAGCAACCACGCGATCTTGGTCGCGGAGAAATAGGGATCGAGCAGCAGGCCGGTGCGGGCGGAAATCAGGGGCTCGTGGCCTTGCCGGTGCAACGCCGCGCAGGCATCGGCGGTGCGGCGGTCCTGCCAAACAATGGCATTGTGGATCGGTCGCCCGGTGGCGCGATCCCAGATGACGGTGGTCTCGCGCTGGTTGGTGATGCCGATCGCGGCGATCGCACGCGCGTCCACATTGGCCTTGGCCATGGCGCCGCGCACGGTCGCCACGGTCGCCGCCCAGATTTCCTCCGGGTCGTGCTCGACTTCGCCTGGCCCAGGATAGATCTGCCTGAACTCCCGCTGCGCGGACGCGACCGGCTTGAGCGCGGCATCGAACACGATTGCGCGCGTCGACGTGGTGCCCTGATCGATTGCGAGGAGATAATTCGCCAAGATGCCCTGGTCCGCTTCGCCACGTTTCGCGCGGCGCCCAGGCGGGGCGCGCGCTCTTCAGTCGACGAATATCATACGGTCCGGCAACTGGCTCGGCGAGCGATCGTTTGCGGCTCCAACTTCAGGCAGGCTGATCCCCTGGTCGAACTCCGGCTTGTAGGTCGACAGTTTGCGGGGCTCGGGGCCGTAGTAGGCTCCGCGCTGGATCATGGGCCGCGGCTGGGCCAACACGCCAACGATGCGAGTCAGCAGCGCCGTGCTCGACACCGGCTTCACCAGGAATTCATGGACGCCGAGGTTCACCGCCTCCATGACGCGGGACTTCTCGCTGTGGCCGGTGAGCATGATAACCGGCACTGCCGGGTACATGAATGTACTTGGCGAGCGTACGTGGCGCATGAATTCGGCGCCGTTCATGCCGGGCATTTCCCAGTCGAGCAGGACGACGTCGGGTCTATACGCCCCGATCGCTTGAAGGCCGCTGGCGCCGTCCTTGGCTTCGAAAATCTTGGTGACGCCGATGGCTTGCAGGAGGGTGCGGACGACCTTGCGGGAATAGGGCTCGTCCTCAACAATGAGGACCTTGAGCATGGCCATCAACGTCTTGATGTCTTGCGTCTTGCTGGCGCCCATCGGGGGGCTCTTACGTTCAGACTTGCGACGAACCTAAATTGCACGAACAAAACCTGCGACAATTATCGAAGCAATTTCGGATTTCTTCGACGTAAAGGGCAGCGCACAAATACAGCTAAGACATATTAACGATCAGCGCCGCCAGACGCGGTACTGCCCAACACGTTCGTCATGAAGGACGACAGCCTCGCCTTCTCGTCGCGAGAGACGCGCAAGCCGAGCTTGCTACGCCGCCACAACACGTCGTCAGGCGTCTGCGCCCATTCATGCGTCATCAGGTAGCGGACTTCCGCGCCCGTCAGTTCGCTGCCGAAGCCGGGCCCGAGGTCGTTGAAGCTACTTGCCGACCCCAAGATGTGACGGAACCGGGTGCCGTAGGCGCGGGCCAGCCGTCGCGCGTGGCTTCCGCTCAAGAACGGAAACGAGAGGCCCAACCCCGCGATCAGTTGCTCGATGCCGGCTACATCGAAATCGCCGCCCGGCAGGCTCGTGCCTTTGGTCCAGTTCGGCCGTGGGCCAAATACCGGCGCGAGCTTTTCGAACGCCTCTTCGGCGAGGCGGCGATAGGTCGTGATCTTGCCGCCGTAGACCGTGAGCAGCGGCGCCTCACCGGCCACGCGATCGAGCGCCAGGACATAGTCGCGCGGCGTGTCTTGCGCCTTCTCTTGCGGCTTGTTGGTGGCCTCGTCGTAAAGTGGTCGCACACCGGCGAACGACCAGATCACATCGGCGGGAAATATCGCAGTCCGGAAATGATCGGTCGCGATCTTGCAGAGATAGCCGATCTCCTCGGCACTCGCTTCGATCCTGGCCGGGTCGCCGGAAAACTCATGATCGGTCGTCCCGACCATCGTGAAGTCGTCCTCGAACGGGATTGCAAAGACCACGCGCCCATCCGGCGCCTGGAAGATGTAAGCCCGATCGTGATCGAACAGCCGCGGCACGACGATATGGCTGCCTGCGATCAGACGGACGTTGCCGGGCGACGGCTTCTGCAACACCGTTTCACTGAAGCTGCCGACCCACGGGCCGGTCGCATTGACCAGCGCGCGAGCCGTCATCACGTCGCGTCGGCCGCGCACTTCCAGCACGAGTTTCCACTCGGCGCTGCGCTCGACGCGCACGCAGCGGGTGCGGGTGCGGATCACCGCGCCGCGTTCGGCGGCGTCGAGCGCGTTGAGCACCACCAGCCGGGCATCGTCGACCCAGCAGTCGGAATACTCGAAGCCATGCTCGTACCGACCTTTGAGCGGCGTGCCGAGCGCGTCGCGGGCCAGATCGATCGTCCTGGTCGCCGGCAACAGCTTGCGACCGCCGAGATGATCGTAGACGAACAGCCCAAGTCGCAACATCCAGCGCGGGCGCATCCCCGGCTCGACCGGCAGCACGAAGCGCATCGGCCGGATCAAATGCGGCGCCATCCGCAGCAGCACCTCACGCTCGATCAAGGCTTCTCGCACGAGGCGCAGCCAGCCGTGCTCGAGGTAGCGCAGCCCGCCATGAATGAGCTTGGTGGAGGCGGATGAGGTGCCTGATGCGAGGTCGTTCTGCTCGACCAGGAGCACCCGCAAGCCGCGGCCAGCGGCGTCGCGGGCGATGCCGGCGCCGTTGATGCCGCCGCCGATGACGGCGAGGTCGAAATCGCTCATGATTCGCTCCCAGGGCGCAGCATCGCGCAGCACACCGTGGTGCTCAAGCCGGTGCGTGACCTGCGCGGTTGATGCTAGACTCGACCGGCAGTTAGAGGAGCGCGTATCGATGGATTTCTCTGATCGCCATGTGGTGGTGACCGGCGGCACCGGCGCGCTCGGATCGGCGGTGTCCGCTGCGCTGGTCAAGGCCGGCGCCCTCTGTCACGTGCCCTATGTGGAGGCGGCGGAAGCGGAGCGCTTCACCCTTCGCGGCCATGCGCAGGTCAAGCTGATCCCGGTGTCCGATCTGTCGGACGAAGCGTCGGTCACGCGCCTGTTCAACGACGTGTCGCCGCTATGGGCCTCGATCCATATTGCCGGCGGCTTCGCCATGAAGCCGTTCGCCGAGACCACGCGCGCCGAGTTGATGCAGCAGGTGGACATGAATTTCGTCACGTCATTCCTGTGCTGCCGCGCGGCCGTCAACGCGATGGCGCGGACCGGCGCAGGCGGGCGCATCGTCAATGTGGCTGCACGTCCCGCGCTCGAATGGCGCACGGGCGCCGGCATGGTAGCCTACGCCGCGAGCAAAGCGGCGGTCGCCGCGCTGACGGCGGCACTGGCGGAGGAAGTCGCGAAATCGGATATCCTGGTCAACGCGGTCGCGCCATCCATCATGGACACCGCCGCCAACCGCGAGGCGATGCCGAAAGCGGATCACGCGCTGTGGCCCAAGCTCGACGAGGTCGCGGCCACAATCCTGTTCCTGGCGTCACCGGACAACAAGGTGACGCGCGGCGCGATCGTGCCGGTGTATGGGAAGTCGTAGCCGCTACCCCACGAACGACGTGAGATCGAACGCGGGCGCCTTCACGAGCCTGGTCACCTGGCTCGATGCCACCACGGTGCGCTGCTGCGCGAAGGCTTCGTGGTTCTTCTCGATGTCGGCGAGCTCGTAGAGATAGTTCACCATCAGGCCGTGCGATTGGCCGAGCCCGTTCTCGGACATATCGGCGAGCCAGTTGATGCGCTCGAGCCGCGCGCCGTTGCCGAGATGAAAGCGCGCCACCGGATCGATCGGCGCGCCGTTGCGCGTCTTGGCATAGAGGAAATACCAGGCCGCCGCGCGTAGCACCGGATCCTTGAGCGACTCGGGATCGCCACGCCACCAGCCGGCGGTTTCGACCTGCGTGAGCGCGTCGCGATCCTCCGGCTTGAATGCCTTCGAATTCTCCGCCGACAGCTCGCGGCGAAGCCAAGCGGCAAATCCGGGGACGGGCGACAGCGTCACATAGCGCGTGAGCTTTGGGTACTCGCGCGCGATCTCCTCGGCGACCTGCTTGATCAGGAAGTTGCCGAACGAAACCCCGGCGAGGCCGCGCTGGCAGTTGGAGATCGAATAAAACACCGCCGTCGTGGTCTCACGCGAATCGAGCGGCTGCCCGTTGAACGTGAGGATCGGATCGATGGCGCCCGGAATCTCGCGCGTAAGCGCCACCTCGACGAAGATCAGCGGATCGTCGACCAGCGCCGGATGGAAGAAGGCGTAGCAGCGCCGGTCGGGCGGATCGATGCGCCGGCGCAGGTCGTCCCAGCCGTTGATACGGTGCACCGCCTCGTAGCGGATGATCCGCTCGAGGATGCTCGCGGGCGTCGACCAGTCGATCCGGCGCAGCACCAGGAAGCCGCGGTTGAACCACGACGAAAACAAGGCCACGAAGTCGCGGTCGACGGCGGTGAGATCGTCACGGCGGCCGAGCGCGTCCAGAAGATGCTCGCGCATGCGCACCAGCGCCGCAGTGCCGCCGGGCGCGAGGTTGAGCCGGCGCAGCAATTCCTGCCGGCGCGGTTCGGCGGCCTTGTGCACGCCGGCGGCGGTCACGTCGGTCGGGCCGGCGCGCCAGGTCTCGATCGCAACTTCGAGCCGCTTATGGTCGGGACCGAATTTCGAGGCCAGGCTCTCGAAAAACGCAATCCGCGAGCCCGAGGTCAACTCGCCGTAGCGGGCCAGGATCTCGCTCGCGAGCGCCACGCCGGACGCCTCGCCGCGCCCCGACAGCAGCTGCTCGCAGAGGTCGATCAGATTGGCCGAAAGCTGCTCGGACGGCGGCCGGCGATCGCGGGCCATCAGCGCGCGACCGCGATCTGCGATTGTCTGCAGCATATCGCCGAAAAAAGAGTTGTTCACGGGCACAAATTCCGTCGCTGGACCGGCCAATAAAGATAGGTACGTCCTGACAGGCACGCAAATTCACCGCTGGCGGGGCTTGGACGCGCGGGACTTGGGCTCGCGCACGACAACGCCCAAGCCCTGGACAAGTTCACGCCAGCACGCCAGAGAACACCGATTCGGCGGCCGGATCGAGTCAGGGCCGCATTAGCGTTAAGGAGAATAGTCCATGCCGGGTCCGCTTTCCGGTCTGCGTGTCCTCGAACTTGCCCGCATTCTGGCGGGCCCGTGGGCCGGGCAACTTTTGGCCGATCTCGGCGCCGACGTGATCAAGGTCGAGCGCAAGGGCGCCGGCGACGACACCCGCGGCTGGGGCCCGCCCTTCGTGCCAGCCGCCGACGGCGGCCACCTGGGCGCCGCCTATTTCCACGGCGCCAACCGCGGCAAGCGCTCGATTGAGCTCGACTTCGAGACTGCGGAAGGCCAGCGCCTGGTGAAGAAGCTTGCCGCGCGCTCCGACGTGCTGATCGAGAACTTCAAGGTCGGCGGGCTGAAGAAGTTCGGCCTCGACTACGCCAGCATGTCGAAAGAGTTCCCGCGACTGATCTACTGCTCGGTCACCGGCTTTGGTCAGACCGGACCGTATGCGTCACGCGCCGGCTACGACCTGATGGCGCAGGGCATCGGCGGCTTCATGAGCCTCACCGGCGAGGCCGACGGCGAGCCGACGCGCGCCGGCATTCCGATCGCCGACATCATGACCGGCGTTTATGCCGTGGTGGGAATCCTCGCGGCGATCCATGAACGCGACAAGACTGGCAAGGGCACGCTGGTCGATGGCGCGCTGGTGGATACCCAGGTCGGCATGCTCGCCAACCAGGCACTCAACTACCTCGTCTCCGGCGAGTTGCCGGTGCGGATCGGCAACGCGCATCCTAATATCGTGCCCTACCAGGTGTTCCCGGTCGCCGACGGCCACGTCATCATCGCCACCGGCAACGACAGCCAATTCGTGAAGCTGTGCGGGGTGCTGGGCGAGCCGTCGCTGGCGGAGAACCCGGACTACAAGGACAATAAAAGCCGGCTCGCGCATCGCGAGGTCCTGGTCGGACGACTGACCGAGCTCTGCAAGCGCATGACCAGCGCCGATATCCTGGCGAAGCTTGAAGCGGTTGGCGTACCGGCCGGGCCGATCAACAATCTCGATCAGGTGTTCGACGATCCGCAGGTGATCCATCGTGGCGTCAAGCTCAACCTGCCGAGCGCCCATGCCAAGGGCGGCACCATCCCGGGCGTGCGCTCGCCGCTGGTCATCGGCGGGCGGCCGATGGCGCACGAACGCCCCTCGCCGCGGCTTGGCGAGCACACGCAGGAGATTTTGCGGGAGATTGGAGAATAACTCTCACCCGGTGCTTCGCATTTGCGCGTGCTGGCGGCGCCTCGCCGTAGAACGGCACCTTATTGCGCATCTTTGTGCATGATCTTCTTCGAAAGCCGGCTCGCGCTTTTCGGGATCATGCACTCATGCCGCAGTGCAACGAAGCCCTGAAACTCACGCCAGGACGGAACAAGCTTCAATACGGCAAGCCCGACCAAAGTAGCAGCGCGGCACTTTTGCTCCGGGGTGGTTCGCCCGGTGTCGATCCGGTATAGGCTGGCATTACAGTAACAAAAAGAACCCACCATCCGCGCGGAAGGAAACGTTGCTCGATCAGCAAGCGACAGCGAGGACCGCGGCGCCGAGGGACGCCGCCGCGGCCGCCAGCACGGCCACACCGCTGCTCGCGGTAGAGGATTTGCACGTCCAGTTCGATACCTCGCGCGGGGTCGTGCACGCGGTCGACGGCATTTCCTACACGGTCAATCGCGGCGAAGTGGTTGCCATCGTCGGCGAGTCCGGCTGCGGCAAGTCGGTGTCGTCGCTCGCCATCATGGGACTGTTGGCGAAGCCCGCCGGTAAAGTGACCAAAGGTCGCGTGCTGTTCGAAGGCCGCGACCTGCTCAAACTCTCGGCCGACGATATGCGCGCGATCCGCGGCCGCGAGATCGCGATGATCTTCCAGGAGCCGATGACCTCACTCAACCCGGTCCTCTCGGTCGGCGAGCAGATCAAGGAGCCGCTGTTCATCCATCTGAAGATGACGGAGCAGGAAGCGCAGGCGCGCGCACTCGAACTGTTGCAACTCGTCGGCATCACCGACGGCGCGCGGCGCCTGGAGCAATTTCCGCATCAGCTTTCGGGCGGCATGCGCCAGCGCGTGATGATCGCGATCGGGCTCGCCTGCAATCCGAAGCTCATCATCGCCGACGAGCCCACGACGGCGCTCGACGTCACCATCCAGGCGCAGATCCTCGAGCTGATGAAGGACCTGTCGCGCCGCCTCAACATCGCGCTCATCATCATCACCCACAATCTCGGCGTGGTCGCGCGCTACGCCGACCGTGTCAACGTGATGTATGCGGCGCATGTCATCGAGAACGGCACCGCCGACGACATCTTCCTGCGGCCGCTGCATCCCTACACCATCGGCCTGATGCGCTCGGTGCCGCGGCTCGACCTGCCGCGCGGCATCAAGCTCGAGACCATCGAGGGCCTGCCGCCCGACCTGCGCTCGCCGCCGCTGGGGTGTCGGTTTGCGCCGCGCTGCCCCTATCGCCTCGACGCCTGCATACAGGCCGACACGATGCTGCGCGATATCGCGCCGGGGCATGGCACCGCCTGCATCCGCGCCGACGAGATCGTCGCCGGCACACTGGTGCAAGCGTTACCACCGGCAAAACCGGTTGCGACCGCGGCTGCGAAGGAAGCCGCCGCCGAGCCGATCCTCAAGGTCGAGGGGATGCGCAAGTACTTCACGGTGCCGCTCAGCGGGTCGGGCGTGTTCTCCTCCAAGATTGCAACGGTGAAGGCGGTCGACGACGTCTCCTTCACCATCGCGCCGGGCGAGACGCTTGGACTCGTGGGCGAGTCCGGCTGCGGCAAGACCACGGTCGGGCGCACCGTGCTCAAGCTCGAGGAGCCGACCGACGGCACCATCACCTATACCGGCGTCGATATCACCCATCGCAATGCGAAGCAGATGCGCGAGCTGCGCCGCGGCATCCAGGTGATCTTCCAGGACCCCTACTCGTCGCTCAATCCGCGCATGACCGTCGGACAGATCATCGGCGAGCCGCTGCGCGTCTACAAACTGGTCAAGGACAAGAAGGAAGAGGAAGAGCGCGTCGCCGGATTGCTGCGGCAGGTCGGCCTGTTCGACTACATGGCGGAACGCTATCCGCACCAGCTCTCGGGCGGGCAACGCCAGCGCGTCGGCATCGCGCGCGCGCTCGCGCTCGAGCCGCGCTTCATCGTTTGCGACGAGCCGGTGTCCGCGCTCGACGTCTCGATCCAGGGGCAGATCATCAACCTGCTCGAAGACCTGCAGGAGCGGCTCAACCTCTCCTACCTGTTCATCGCGCACGACCTCGCGGTGGTGCGCCACATCTCCGACCGCGTGGCGGTGATGTATCTCGGCCGCATCGCCGAGGTCGCCGATCGCGACGATCTCTACGCCGATCCCAAGCATCCCTATACCAAGGCCCTGCTCGACGCGGCGCCGATCCCCGATCCACGGGTCGAGCGCGCCCGCGCCCCGCGCGCGCTCAAGGGGGAGATACCGTCACCGCTCAATCCGCCGTCGGGCTGCGTGTTCCACACGCGCTGTCCGATCGCGGACGAGCACTGCCGGCGCGAAATTCCGCAGGTGCGACAGATTGGTCCTCGACACATCGTTGCCTGCCATAAAGCATGACCACGGGACAGCGGCGCCGGTTTTCCGGCGCCGATAACGGATGGAGGAGACAAGGATGAAATCGGTCCTCGGATTCGCCGGCCTCATCGCGTTCGCGCTTGCCGGCGCCATCACTCCCGCCGACGCGCAACAGCCGAAACGCGGTGGCACCCTGAATTTCGCGATCAGCGCGGAGACCCCGCACTACGATTGCCATGGCAGCGAGACCTACGCGACGCTGCATTTCTCCGCGCCGTTCTACTCGACGCTGGTACGGTTCAATCTCAAGAAATTCCCCGAGATCGAAGGCGACCTCGCCGAGTCCTGGACAATCGCGCCCGACCTGATGACCTATACGTTCAAGCTGCATCAGAACGTGAAATTTCACGACGGCACGCCGCTGACCTCAAATGACGTGAAAGCCACTTACGACCGCATGCGCGCCCCGGCGAAGGGCGTGGTGTCGCCGCGGCAGGCGACCTTCGCCGATATCGGCACGATCGAGACGCCGGACGCCAACACCGTCGTATTCAAGATGAAGGCGGTGAACGCCTCGATGATCGAGCACTTCGCATCGCCGTGGAATTGCATTTATTCGGCCAAGGACCTCGCCGCCGATCCGAATTCGCCGCGCACCAAAATCAATGGCACCGGGCCGTATGTGTTCGGTGAGCACGTCAAGGGCAGCCACGTTACCGGCCGCCGCAACGACAACTACTTCAAGAAAGGCTTGCCCTATCTCGACGGCTTCCGCGGCGTGTTCACGCTGCAGGCCGCGGCGATGCTGAACGCCGTGCAGGGCGGCCAGTTGCTGGGCGAATTCCGCGGCATCTCGCCGGCCGAACGCGATCGGCTGGTCGCCGCGATGGGCGATAAGATCCGCATCGAGGAGGAGAGTTGGACGCTCAACCTCCTGGTCGCCTTCAACGTCGAGAAAAAGCCGTTCGACGACGTGCGGGTGCGCAAGGCGTTGTTGATGTCGATCGACCGCTGGGGCGGCAGCGCCGGCCTGTCGAAGATTTCGACCCTGCGTTCGGTCGGCGGCCTGATCCGGCCGGGTTCGCCGCTGGCGACGCCGCCCGAGGAACTTATGAAGCTCCCCGGCTATTCCAAGAACATGGCGGCTTCCCGCGCCGAAGCCCGCAAGCTGCTCACGGAAGCGGGCGTGCCAAACCTGAAGTTCGTGCTGCACAATCGCAACCTGGCGCAGCCCTACACCCCGGCCGGCATCTTCCTGGTCGACCAATGGCGGCAGATCGGAGTGACGGCGGACCACAAGCAGTACGACACCGCTCCCTACCTCGCGACCTTGAACTCCGGAAACTATGAAGTCGCGATCGACTTCTCCAACCTGTTCATGGACGACTCGACGCTCTCACTCGCCAAGTACCTGTCGTTCGACCGCTCGCCGCAGAACCTCTCGCGCGCGATCGATCGCGAGCTCGACAAGCTCTACGACGCCCATGTGCGCGAGCGCGACGTCGGCAAGCGCAAGGCGATGATCCAGGCGTTCGAGCGCCGCGTATTCGAGCAGGCCTATCAGCAACCGATTCTGTGGTGGCACCGTATCGTGCCGACGCACAAGGTGCTGATGGGCTGGGACATGTCGCCGAGCCACAACCTCGGCGCCCAGCTTGAAACCGTGTGGCTGAACCAATAGTGCCGGCGCATCCCGGACGCCGTGCAGCGCGTAGCCCTGTGCGAAGCGCTGCACTGCTGATCCGGGACCCCTATTCGTTAGCTTGCTGAAGGTAACCGGGGTCCCGGGTCTGCAGCGCATCATTTCGCTTCGCTCATGCTGCACTGCGCCCGGGACACGAGGTAAATCGAGATGCTGCGCTACACGCTGCAACGCCTGTTGATGACCATCCCGACCCTGATCGGGGTGGCGGTGCTCGTCTTTTTCATGCTGCGGGTGGTGCCGGGTGACGTGGTCGAGGTGAAGCTTCGCGGCGATGGCGGCACGGTCTCGCAGGAGGTGATCGACTCCGAGCGCAAGCGCCTCGGCCTCGACAAGCCGCTGATCTACCAGTTCGGCGATTACATGTACGGCCTCGCGACACTAAACCTCGGCACCTCGATGTGGACCGAGCGGCCGGTGACCGAGGAGATTTCGCTGCGGCTGGAACTGTCGCTGCAGGTCGCCATCATGGCGACCATCTTCGCGGTGCTGCTTGCCATACCTCTCGGGACGACGGCGGCGCTGATGCGCGGTACCTGGGTGGATTATGTCGTGCGCATCGTGACCATCGGCGGCCTCTCGATCCCTTCGTTCTGGTTCGGCATGCTGATCATGATGGGGCTCTTGTATTATTGGAATTGGCTGCCCCCGATCACGTTCACACCGATCTACGTCGATCCGATCGCCAACCTGACGCAACTGATCTGGCCGGCGATGGCAGTGGGCTACCGCTACTGCGCGGTGGTCGCGCGCATGATCCGCTCGTCTCTGCTCGAAGTGCTCAACGAGGACTACATCCGCACTGCGCGCGCCAAGGGCGTGTTCGAGAAGATCGTGATCTCGCGCCACGCACTGCGCAACGCGCTCTTGCCCGCCATTACCGTGATCGGCATCGAGTTCGCCTTCCTGATCGGCGGGCTCGTCGTCACCGAGCAGGTGTTCAACCTCAACGGCATCGGCAAGCTGTTCGTGCAGAGCGTGTCGCGTTCCGACTTCACGCTGATCCAGGGGATGGTGATGATGCTCGCCGTCTTCTACATCTTCGTCAATCTCGTGGTCGATCTCCTCTACGCAGTATTCGATCCGCGCATTCGTTACGGGTGATGGCATGACCGCAATAACGTCGTCCGCACCGACTGCACCAACGAGCGCCGCCCGCCCGCGCGGCGTCATCCGCGACTTCATCAACCAACAGCCGCTCGGCGCGTTGAGCTTCGTCGTCATTCTCTCGATGACGATCGCCGGGATCTTCTCGGAATGGGTGTCGCCCTATGATCCGTTGCACATCGATTTCGCCGCCATCCTGCAGCCGCCGTCGTGGGAGCACTGGGCCGGCACCGACGCCTACGGCCGCGACATCTTTTCCCGCATCATCTACGGCGCGCGCACCGCGCTGGTGATCAGCCTGACCTCGTCGTTCCTAGGCTCGACGATCGGCGCCATCCTCGGAATCGCCTCGGCCTATTTCGGCGGCTGGATCGACGACTGGATCCAGCGCTTCATGGACATCCTGCTGGCGTTCCCGATCATCGTGCTCGCACTGGTCGTGGTCGCGGCGCTGAAGACCGCGGTGCTGTTCGGGATCGACATCAACCTGATCGTTGCGGTCGCGATCCCGATCATCCCGCGCGTATGCCGCGTGGTGCGCGCGGCGGCGCTCACCATCCGGGTCATGCCCTATGTCGATGCCGCCCGCGCCGCCGGCTATTCCGACAGCCGCATCATCTTCCGCCACATGGCGCCGAACGTGGTGGCGCCGTACCTGATCATGTTCACCGCCTTCATGGCACAGGCGATCCTGCTCGAGGCGTCGCTCTCGTTCCTCGGCCTCGGCGTCACCGAGCCGACCCCGGCCTGGGGGCTGATGCTCTCCGGCAATGCCGCCGATTTCTATCGCGAAGCGCCCTGGATGATCCTGTTTCCGGGCCTCGCGATCAGCCTGGCGGTGTTCGCCTTCAACCTGTTCGGCGACAGCTTGCGCGACT
The DNA here is from genome assembly GCA_019745775.1 of Xanthobacteraceae bacterium. GTDB lineage: Bacteria > Pseudomonadota > Alphaproteobacteria > Rhizobiales > Xanthobacteraceae > VAZQ01. The sequence continues at coordinate 108,263 of JAIESR010000013.1, forward strand.
ATCTCGACCCACGGTTCAAGGTGTAAGCTCCGCTGCATGTTGGAGCGGCCGCAGGCAAAGGGGAAGGGCGTCGCAGCGCATTCGCCGCTGCCGATCCGGCGGGTCGACGCCATTCCCGTGGCGCTGCCGCTCAAGACCCCAATGAAAATGTCGGGGATCACCATCGCCACCGCCGAGAATATTCTGGTGCGGATCGAGGCCGCCGACGGCCGCGTCGGCTGGGGCGAGGCCGCCTCGGCGCCGACCATGACCGGCGACACGCTCGGCGGGCTGGTGGCAGCGGTGCGCTATCTCGCGCCCCTGCTGACCGGACAGGACGCCTTCGACCGCCCTGCCCTCATCCCGGCGCTGCGCCGCGCGCTCATGGGCAACGCCGGCGCGCATTCCGCGATCGAGATGGCGCTGCTCGATCTCGCCGGCCACGCCGGCAATACGCGGCTGGTCGATGCGGTCGCGCCGAAGCCGCTACGCACGCAGGTCAAGCCGATGTGGCTGCTCGGCAACGGCACAGTGGAGCAGGACATCGCCGAAGCCCACACCAAGGAGCGCGAGGGTTTCCATTTCTTCAAGTTGAAGATCGGGGTGAAGCCGGCCGCGGACGAGATCGCGGCGGCGCATGCGATCCGCCAGGCGCTCGGCCGCAACATGCCGCTCTGCGCCGACGCCAATGCCGGGCTCACGCTCACCAATGCCAAGCGCTATGTCGAGCGCACGCGGCCCGCGAAGCTCGCCTTCATCGAGCAGCCGCTGCCGCCTGACGACCTCGCCGGGCTCAAGGCGCTCGCAAAGCTGCGCGTGCCCGTCGGTGTCGACGAGAGCATTCACTCACTCGCCGACGTCGCCGCCAATGCCCGCGCTGGCGCCGCCGGCGTCTCGCTCAAGCTGATCAAGCTTGGCGGCTTCACCGCCGCCTACGAGGCTGCAAAGCTCTGCCGACGGCGGCGGCTGAAGATCAACGTGGCGGCCAAGATCGCAGAATCAAGCATCGCCACCGCTGCCGCGGTGCATCTTGCCTGCGTGGCGCCGAACGTCGACTGGGGCGTGAGCCTCACGCATTTCTATCTCGCCGAAGACATCGTGAAGCAGCCGCTCGCGATCCGCGACGGCACCGTCGCGCTGCCGCAAGGTCCCGGCCTCGGCGTCGAGGTCGACGAGGCGGCGGTCGAGCGGTTCCGGGTGAAATGACCTGGATCGAGGCGCCGAAAGGGCGCCGATCATGCTTTCCGCACGGCGAGCGCGATGTCGTGGGAGGAATGTCCGGTAAGATCCTTCGAGAGTTCGCCGACAATCCTGCTCCTTAACGCAGCGTGGAAATGTTTTCGCAGTTCACCCAGCGTTCTGGGGTCAGCGACGACAAAAATCCGGTCGATCGCCCCATCGAGCGCCATCCGGTTTAGCTGTCCCGCAATTGCGGCTGCAAAGCCGTCTTCCGCCTTTCGATGGGCATCCGGATTGGAAGATTCACTGTGATGGCGCAAGCCCGATCCAGCATTGGATGGCAGGATTGCCGGATGCGAGAATGGGACAAGTTCAATTTCCGGCTCAACGGCTTTGTTCATGAACAGATGGAGATTCGATCCATCTGCAACCACAACCAGAGCGCCATGCGGCAGGATCATCGATGTAACCTCGCGAAGAGACTTGGAGCAGAGATTGTTTCCGATCGGCTTGGATTGTGCATCGGCAGCCTATCGGTAATTCATAGCAGTCGTTCCCAGACCGTTGTTGACCTGCATCAAGGTTCCGGTGGGCTCGGTCCCGGTCGCTTCTCGACAAAACCAAAAATACATGCGCCGTTGCAACGGCCAGCGGTTGACATACATCAACGCGTTTCTCGGGTGGCTGCGGCTTAGATTTAAGATGACTTTTCTTGATCATGGATGGTGTCGACGATCAGCGATTGCGTTGGCAGCTGCGATGGTCACAGTCGCGGCGGGCCGGGACGCCAAATCACAAGCGGCCAACTATCCCACTATCATCGACGTCTGCGCTCCTTGCCATGGCACCGATGGCAAGGGACGCGACGTCGAAACGCCCAATCTTGCCGGTCAAAGCGGAATCTACTTGTACAATCAGCTCATGGCTTTCCGGAACGGAACGCGCCGACATCCTCCGATGAAAGGTATCGCGCGAGATCTGACCGATAACGAGATCAAGGCTGTTGTATCCTATTATGCGATCCTGCCGCCGCCCTGATGCTGCGGCCCGCCTTACGTTGGTCTCAGGCGCGAAAGCTCCAGAGCGCTATTCGAGAGGCTGAGATGAGCCACTCTCCCCTGCGCTTCGAACCAGTTCGAGGACCGATGCCGCGATGCTCTCGCTCACATCGATGGCATTGGAGCCATGAGGGATGCTGTTTGAGGTAATTACGCGCGCGCCTGCCTGAGCGAGGAGGGCATCCGCGTGATCGGCAAACAAGCCATGAACGGCGATGCATATGGGGGTCGCCGCCCCAAGAGCAACAATCAAGCGGACGGCCTCCAGCATGGTGCGCCCGCTGGAAATGATGTCATCGACAAGAACCGGCGTGCGGGCCCCGAGATTTTGCAATCCATGCGCGGAGATTTCCACGTCCCGATCCCCGAGGCGCGTCTTTTCCAGCACCGCGTAGGATGCACCAATGTCCGCGGCGACGGCCGCCACCCATTGCTCACTCTCACTATCGGGACCGATGATGTGGGCATTGCCGACATTGCCTCTGATCCACCCCGAAATCAGCGGAGCGGCGCGAACGACGCCGGTCGGTATGCGATAGATATCGCCGAGTGAACCGTAGCGATGAAGGTGCGGATCGACCGTGACCAGCCAGTCGAACGCGTTCGACAGCAGCTGGGCAACCTGCCGGGAGGTCACGGCCTCTCCGGGCTTGAACCGCCGATCCTGCCGCATATAGGCGAGATAAGGCGCCACCAGCCCGACTTTGGCCGCACCGAGCTCGCGCGCGGTCGCCGCCGCGAAGAGCAAGGGCAGCAATTTGGCATTCGGTCGATCTAGCGTGCATACGATGACGAGTGCACGATCCGCGACATCGGTGAGCAACCGCAAATATGTCTCGCCATCGGGAAACGCGTGTAGCTCCAATTGCCCGATGTCACCCCCGAGCTTCCGCGCCAGCGCAACCGTCATCGTTTCGTTGCCAGGCATCCCAACGAAGAGTGGCGTAGTCATGGTTCGCGGACCATGACGATGCCCGGGTTGGCCGCGGCATAGTCGAAGGCATACGCCAGCTCCCCGGGCGATTCCGCGTGGACGGTGCACAACGGCTGCCGCGCCGTAACGGTATCGCCGAGGGAGACGTGCAGATCGACGCCGGCAGCCTTGTCGTCCGGGGCGCCGGCGAGCTTTGCTAACCGCGCAATCTTGCGGTTATCGATGGCTTGCACGAGACCCGGCCGATCCGCCAGCAATGGCCGCTGCTGGTTTGAAGTCGGCGGCACCCGCATTCCTCCCTGCGCCTCGCAGATCCGTTGAAACTTCGCCCACGCGCGGCCGTCGTCGAGCGCCTGGGCCGCCATTGCATCGCCGCCGGCCGCAGGCGCTGCGCCTGCCAGCTCCAGAAGGGCGCCGGCGAGCGCTATTGCTCTTTGCCTTAAATCCTGCGGCGCGTCTGCCTTGCCGCACAAGACGGCCAGGACATCGCGGGCTTCGAGCGCCGGACCGATTCCGCGCCCCACCGGCTCCAACCCGTCTGTGGTCACGATCTTGACCCGCAGTCCGAATGTCTCGGCGACACTGATGATATCGCGGGACAGGGTCTCGGCTGTTTTGGCGTCGCGCACCTTCGCCGTTGGACCCACGGGCATATCGATCACGAGATGAGTCGACCCCGCGGCGATTTTCTTGGATAGGACCGATGCAATCAGTTGCCCTTCGCTATCGAGGTCGAGAGCGCGCTCGACCCGGATGAGGATGTCGTCGGCCGGGCTGAGCTTGATCGCACCGCCCCACACCACGCAACCACCTTCGCGCTCGACCACCTGTCGGATCACGGGGGTATCGAGATCGACCGGGGCCATCGTCTCCATGGCATCGGCGGTCCCGGCCGGCGACGTAATTGCTCGCGAGGACGTCTTCGGCATCGTAAGACCCAGTGAGGCTACAATTGCCACGATGATGGGAGTCGTCCGATTTCCAGGCAGGCCGCCGACCCAATGCTTGTCGACGATGATCCCGGCGGGCCATTGCAACCGCTCCCCGGTCTCCACCATCGCGTGGGTCAGCGCGAGTATTTCCTTATGGTCGAGCGGCTTGGCCGCGCAAGCCGTCAGAAAGGACGACAGATCGATGTCGGAATATTTGCCATCGACGACATCGCGAATGATGGCGTTGAAAGAGGATTCGACGAGGTCGTGACCGTAGATGCGGCTGCGGACATGACTGAGGGAATCGAGCGGTGCAGGATGAGCGATAGTGATGCTGCCGCCGTTGGTCAGGCCAAGCCGTCTCCATGCGGATTCGGACAGTGCCGCCTCGTCATGCGCGACGAGATCGCCGGTGGCCTGGTATAGGGTGGCGATCACCCGCCGCTTGCCGTTGCAGAGCTGGACGCGCGCATGGGCGGAAAACCCCTCGGATCGGCAGACCGCGCAATCCTTGTGCATGACCACGACGGCTTCGTACTGGGTGTCCAGGCCGAGGCGCCGCGCACGAACACTGTTCGAACCCATTCCACGCGGGGCAATCCCACTTTTGTCCGATTTGCTCATGTCAGGTCGACCTTCTCCCCCAGAGCGGGGACACGGCATGGCCAGCCGAGTTCTTCCTCGATCCGGCGGCGCAGAGCGTCCGACGCGGTCGGCTCACCGTGCACCAGAAACGTGATTTTTGGCGGAGCCTTGAAGCCGCGCAACCAGCGCAGGATTTCATCGGCATCGGCGTGTGCAGACAGCATGTCGAGATTCTTCACTTGCGCACGAACGGGCACATAATCGCCGTGAATCTTGATGCTTCCCGCTCCTGACACCATTGAAGCACCGCGGGTGCCCGCGGCCTGGAAGCCCGCAAACAGAATCGTACTCCTTGGGTCGGGCGCGTATCGCTTCAGATGGTGCAGCACGCGACCACCCGTTGCCATTCCACTTGCGGAGACAATGATCTTTGGCAGCGGATTGGCGGTTAGCGCCCTGGAGTCCTCAACGCTGCGCCTGTACTCCGCGACGGCACAGGAGCGTCTGCAGTCGAGTTTGGATAGCTTGTGATCGCCGACGCTTTTGCAGAAGATCTCGCTGGCATCCGCGGCCATCGGGCTATCAAGGAAAATCGGTACGTTCACGAGCTGGCCCCTCGCTTTCAAGGTTTGGAGGTGAAACAGGATGCTCTGAACGCGTCCGACCGCAAAGGCCGGAATGACGATCGTCCCGCCGCGACCGATGGTCTCGGCGATGACTGCGGCAAGGGCGTCGGCGGGGGCTTTCCGGTCGTGCTTGCGGTCGCCGTAGGTGGACTCCACCAGGAGGTAGTCGGCCCGATCGACCGGCACGGGATCGACCATGGTCGCATCGTCGTAGCGGCCGATGTCGCCGGAGAAAACAACAGTGGTGCCACCCCAATCGATTTGAACAGACGCAGCGCCCAAGATGTGGCCCATCCGGCGCAACCGCAGCTTGGCCGCTCCGGGCAGTGCCACCTCATCGTCGAAGGGCACTGGCATCAGTTGCTCAAGCGCCGCCCAAGCGTCCTCTTCGGTATAGAGCGGCAGCGCGGGCTTATGTTTCGAAAACTTGTGGCGGTTGGCAAATTCCGCGTCCCGCTCCTGCAGGTGCCCGGCATCCGGCAGCAAGACCGCGCATAGGTCACCCGTTGAGCGGGCACAATAAACGGGCCCTTTGAAGCCGTGCTTGACGAGAAGGGGCAGGTAGCCGCTGTGATCAAGGTGGGCATGCGTCAGAACGGCCGAATCGATGGTGCGGGGCTCGATCGGAAATGGTGCCCAGTTCTTGAGACGCAACGCCTTGAAACCCTGAAACAAGCCGCAGTCGACCAACACATTATGCGCATCGCGCTGAAGAAGAAATTTCGAGCCGGTAACAGTACCGGCCCCACCCAGGAAAGAGAGCGTCAGGTTCATGAAGGATGGTCCTCAACGAGCGATCGGACGACGGAAGTCTTTGCACCAATGACCAGCATCGTCCTGACTTTGTGCGCTCTGGCGTCGAAATGGATTTGATCAGCATCAATTTCCATGAGCCGATACGATATGGATGCTTTGTTGATGGATGCTTTGTTGAAGGCCGGATGATGATCAGGACGTCCCGTTGCCAGATAGCGGCGTGCGCCGCCTGAAGCCGGGAGCTTGTGTCGCCTATGATATGGACAATGAAGCGAATCTTCTGAAGATTAACGCGTGTACCACTTCCCCTGCGGGGGGCACATCCACGACCGCCGTCGCTCGTGATCATGCGTCGGGAGGGAGGGACAAGACGCATGGCCCGTGTGAAACTGCTCCAGCCGGAGGACTGTCCGGATCAGACCGCCCTGCTCGATCGCATCCGCAAGGGCCGGCGCGGCAACGTCATCAACGTCTACAAAACGCTGCTGCACAGCCCGGATATCGCCAGCGTCTGGCTCGACCTCGTCAATGTGGTGCGCTGGAAGGTCGATCTCGAAGGACGGCTGCGCGAGGTGGTGATCGTGCGCATCGGCTATCTCAACCGCTGCCCCTACGTCGTGAACCAGCACGTGCCCGAGCTCACCGCGCCGGAGGGACTCTCGAACGAGGAATGCGCGGCGCTCGCCGACTGGCGCCCCTCGCCGTTCTTCAGTGCCCGCGAGCGTGCGGCCCTCGCCTATGCCGATGCCGTCACACGCGAAATCGACGTGCCCGAGGCGGTGTTCGCCGAGCTGCGCAAGCATTTCAACGAGCGCCAGATCGTCGAGCTGACGGTGCTGATCGGCACCTACAATATGCATACGCGGGTCGGCCAGGCGCTGCAGATCGACCCCGAGCCGCATCATCCCTGAGGAGCGCCATGCCGGAAACGCCGCTCCTTGTCGTCGAAGAAGATCGATTCCTGCGCATGCTGCAGGTCGTGCTCGATCCGGACATACCGGCCGAGCGCTACGCGGCGTTCAAGGACTTCTTCGCGCATGAAGCCGATCTCGACGACTACTGCGCGCGCGTGCGCGCGACCGTTCCCGGGCTATTTCCGGCGCGCGTGCAAATGGTCGAGACGCAGGAAGAATTGCGCGCGGCGCTTCCCGAGGCGCACGGCGTGGCGGTCGAGGCGCTCACCGTCGGCCGCGAGGAGCTCGCGGCAGCCCCTAAGCTGAAGTTCGCGCAAAAATACGGTCTCGCACCCGCACCGATCGATACCGCCGCCTGCGCCGAACGCGGCGTCGCCGTGCTCACCATCCGCCGCCGCGCCAACATCGCCTGCGCCGAGCACGCACTGGCACTGATGCTGACGCAGGCGCGCAAATTCGACCGCTTCATCGGCCGCGTCACCGTCAACCGGCTCGCGGAGATCGGCCATCACTACAAGCCGTTCGACCGGCGGCACACGCCGTATTCGAACTGGGGCCGCGTCGGCGGCATCCGCATGCTCCACGGCGCGACGCTCGGCCTGATCGGCCTTGGCGAGATCGGCCGTGAGATCGCATCCCGCGCCGTCGCTTTCGGGATGCGCGTTCTCTATTTCCAGCGGCGGCGCCTGCCCGAGGACGAGGAGAAGGCGCGCGACGTCACCTATGCGCCACTCGATACGCTCCTCGCCGAAGCCGATTGGATGGTCCCGCAGCTGCCGGAAGGGCCTGCGACCCGACACCTGATCGGCGCGCCGCAGCTCGCACGCCTGAAGCCCGGCGCCTTCATCGTCAACGTGTCGCGGCCGGACGTGATCGAGCGCGCGGCACTGATCGACGCGCTGAGATCCGGCCGGCTCGGTGGCTTTGCGCTCGATCCGCTCTATCAGGCACCGACGCCCGATGACGACGAGCTGCTGCAACTCAAGAATGTCATCATGGTGCCGCACCTCGCCGGCGCGCCGCGGCTCAACGCGCTCGCCGATTTCGAGGAGATCGTCACCGGGATGGCGCGGGCGCTGGCGCGCTGACGCTACTGCTCGCGCGCCGTTCAGCGGCGCCAGCCGCATGTGTCGTAAGCGGCTCAGCGCGGATAGCGCTCACAACCACGCGAAATGCTATTCAGACAACCATATCGCGCGTAACCGCGGTCGAATGCTATGCTTGATCGCGTGGTTGCAAAAACACGGGAGGAAACAATGAAGAAGCGATCCCTGCTGCCTGTCCTGGCGTTTCTCGCCGCGCTCTCGGCACTGGCGACCCTGGCGCAATCGGCTCTTGCCCAGAGCAAGCCCGGCATCGAACGGATGTACGTGCTTTACTGTGGCGACATCCATCTCAAAGACGCGTCGAGCTTCACGCCGGGCGCGAGCGGCCCCGGCCATCTCAGCGTCACCTGCTATCTGATCAAGCACGCGCGCGGCTGGGTCCTGTTCGACACCGGCGTCGGCGACCATATCGTCAACATGCCGGACGGTCAGAAGAGCCAGGCGGGCTTCTGGACCGTCAAGAAGACGCTCGAAAGCCAACTCGGCGAAATCGGTCTCAAGCCCGCCGACATCAATTACGTCGCGCTTTCGCATTCGCACGGCGATCACGTCGGCAACCTCAAGCTGTTTCCACAATCCACACTGGTCGTGCAGAAGGCCGAGTGGGACTGGAAGCCGCCGGTCGGCACGCCGATCTCGCAGTCCGGCATGAAGGCGATCACGCCCGACGGCGACCATGATCTGTTCGGTGACGGCAGCGTGATGCTTATTGCCACCCATGGGCACTCACCCGGGCATCAGAACATGCTGATCAAGCTGCCGAAGACCGGCGCCATCATGTTCACGGGCGATTCCGTCCACACCAAAGCCAATTGGGACGGCGGCCGCGTGCCACAGCGCAACTTCAACGTACCGCAGTCGCTCGAAGCGCTCGAGCGCATGCGCACGGTGCTCAAGCAGGCGAATGCCGTGCTCTGGATCGGTCACGAGCCGAGCGAGGTGCCGAACCGCAAATACGCCCCAGCCTATTACGAGTGACGGAGGAATTCCTGGGCCTCGCCGCCGATCAGCAGTAGCGCCTGGGCTACGCGTGCGCCAGCGACGCGTAGAGGATGATCGAGCCGGCGACCAGGCGTCGGTCACCGCGCAGCCAATATAAGTCATCGGCCGCACTCACCTGTGGCGAGCGCGGCCGCGACGTAGCAAGTGCGTTTGGTCTCCGGGAATAGCGAGACCGGCAGCACAGGGCTCAGCCGACCGGGACCTTGATGTCGCCGACGCCGTCGACGTGGCCGTGCATGACTTCGCCCTTCTTCACGGCGCCTACGCCGGCCGGCGTGCCGCTCATGATGATGTCGCCGGGGGCGAGCTCGAACAGCGCCGAGAGATGCTGGATCACCTCCGGCACCTTCCAGATCAGCTGGTTCAGATCGCCGGTCTGCCGGCGCTTGCCGTCGACATCGAGCCAGATCGCGCCCTGATCGGGATGACCGATCTCCGACGCACGGACGATCTCGCCGATCGGCGCCGACTTTTCGAATGCCTTGCCGACCTCCCATGGGCGCTGCAGGTCCTTGGCCTGGGTCTGCAGGTCGCGCCGCGTCATGTCGAGGCCGACGGCGTAGCCGTACACATGTTCCAGCGCCTTCGCGGTCGTGATGTTCGAGCCGCCCTTCCCGATCGCAACGATGAGCTCGATCTCGAAGTGCAGGTCGTTGGTCAGCGGCGGATACGGGAACGTCTCGCCACCTGCCAGGATCACGTTATCGGGGTTCTTCTGGAAGAAGAACGGCGGCTCCTTGTTGGGGTCGCGGCCCATTTCGATGGCATGGGCGGCATAGTTGCGCCCCACGCAGTAGACGCGCCGGATCGGAAACCGCGCCTTGGTCCCGCGCACCGGGAGCGACGTGACCGCAGGGGGGGTCACGACATACGACGGCAGCGCGTCATTCATGGAGTTCATTGGTCTAACCTTGCTTGATCTTGAGGTCACAATGCCCAGAAGCGGAATCGCCCTGAGCGGCTAACGTATTGGAACGATTTAGCTTCTCTTCGAGAAAGCGATTGCCGCCGACAGCCGCCCACGAGACTCCTTAAAGAAGCCGCCGGACGCCGCCATGCGGATCGGCGCCTAAATACGCGCAAAGCGCGCGAGGGTACAGCCGCTATCGGGTCAAAAACGGGGAACCGAAGATCGACCGAGCGCCACGAGCCATTCACGGCACCTTGCGGCCGCGCGGCCTACATCGCGATGCCGGCCGACTTGATGATCGGCCCCCATTTCGCGACTTCGCCGGCAATGAATTTCTGCAAATCCTCCGGTGTCCCGCCGGCGGCTTGCATGTCCCCGGAATCGAGCTGCTGCTTGCCGATCTCGCTGTCGATGTAGTCGTTGATCAGCCTGTTGAGTTTCAGGACGATCTCCTGCGGCGTGCCGGCCGGCGCCACGACGCTGTAGTAGGCGACCGCCTCGAAACCGGGAAAACCGGATTCGTTCACCGTCGGGACATCCGGCAACTGCTTCGAGCGCGGCAATGTCGTCACCGCAAGCCCGCGCAACGATCCATCCCGGATCGGACCGACCAATGCCGGCGTGAAATTGATGCTGAGATCGATCTGGCCGGCGATGACGTCGGTGCTCGATCCCGCGGCACCACGATAGGGAACGTAGTTCATCTTCGTGCCGCTGCTCTTCTGCAGCAGTTCCATCGTCAGATGCCCCTGTGAGCCGATGCCGGGCGTCGCCATGGAGATCTTGCCGGGATTGACTTTCGCATGCGTGATCAGTTCTTGAAGATTGCGGACCGGCACCTTCGGATGCATCACCAGTACCAGCGGTGATTTCGCCAGCAGGATGATGGGCGCGAATGCCCGATCGGCATCGAACGGCATGTTCTTGTACATGAAACGATTGGTCACCAGCGGGCCGGGCGGCGACAGCATCAGCGTATAGCCATCCGGACTGGCCTTGGCGACGTAGCCGGCGCCGATATTGCCGTTCGCGCCCGCGCGGTTCTCGACAACGACCTGCTGCCCAAGCTTGGTAGTCAGGTCCGCCGCCAGCCGCCGAGCCGGGAGATCGACCGAGCCGCCGGCGCCGAACGGAACCACGATCGTGACGGGACGCGACGGCCAGGCCTGCGCGGCGGCGAGGGACGACGTCAGCGCGACAAAGGCCACGGCCAGCGCACAAGAACCGATCCTGCCCTGCATTGTACGTCCCCGCTTTTCTTTGTTCATTCCCATCTTTCTGTCGAACCAACTCTAGACCGGCCAGCCGAGACATTCCGCCAGGCCTCGCCCCCTAATCCACTCCTTGTCCTGAGAACTCAGGAACGCCAGCGCTTCGGTGAAATGCGTGACGCATTGCCGATAGGTCGCGTGGTGGATCGCATGGGACAGATCGGTGCCCCAGAAGCAGCGCGTCGGCCCATAGCAGTCGATCAACCGCTTGATGTGCGCATCGAGATCGCGGAACGGATAACCCTCCTGCGAATAGACCGGCGCCGCCGACACCTTCAGACAGACATTGGCGTGCTTCGCCAGCGCGGCCGATTCCTCGATCGCTTCCTTGGTGCGGCCTTCCTTCACGAGGCCCGAGGACAGTCCGAAGTGGTCGATGACGAGCGTCAGGCCCGGATGCTTTTCGGCGATGGCGCTGACCTGCTCCATCAAGCCGGCGGCATGCAACATCACTGGAACGCCGGCGTCCTCCGCCGTGCGCCAGAACCAGTCGGCGGTGCCGTCACTCAGCCAGGCGCGCTCGCGCTTGCCCATGAAGACATGGCGGATGCCGAGCATGCCCGGATAGGTTTTCCAATGGCGCAGCCGCTCGGCGTTGGCCGGATTGTCCAAAGCGAGCCGGCCCATGACCGCGAAGCGGTTGGGATAGCGCGCCGCCGCTTCGAGCGCATGGTCGTTGCGGAACCCCTCCCACGACGGCGGCACCAGGATCGCGCGATCGACGCCGGCTTCATCCATGAACGTGAGGAGCTTGCTGTAGTCGAGGGCGTACGGCAGCTGTACGCGGTCGGCGCCGCCGGGCGGCCACAGCCGCTCCGGCGTCTCCGGCAGCCAGACGTGGACCTGGGCGTCGATAATGGTCACCTATCAGAACCCGAGGACACATTTGCATGCCGACAATGGCATTCGCTGCCGGCACGACCTCCGGCCACGATTGCCTTACGTGTGCGCGGCGCAAACAACGCCGTCATTCAGCGGCCCGCAACTCTCCGCGGCTGCGCTGCACTGCCTCCGCGGGATCGGCGCCCACGATAAAGGCGGGGTTCGTCATGGCCACGGTCTCGATCTCATCTTGTGTAAGGCCGAAGGCTTTCATGTAGCCGGTGAGCTGGCGCATGGACTCCACGGAATTCGGGAACACAGTGTCGCCGGCATCGCTCGACAGCGTGAAGTTCTTCACGCCCACCGAACGGATTGCCTGGTACATCTTGCCGGGATCGACCCCGAGCATCGGCGACAGCTCGTCATAGGTGAAATTGAATTTGATTCCGACCCGCGACAGGTCGCGCATCTGCGACACCGTGATGTCGACGAACGGGCTGAACGGATGGTCAATGAAGGCACGCTTGAAGTTGAGCTTGTCGACCAGCTCGGCGAGCGCGTAGATCTCCGGATGCGTCGAGTGACCGAACGACAGCGCGCGGTCGTTGTCCGCGATCATGCGGATTGCTTCCTCGTATTCGGGCTTGAGCCTGCCCTTGGCGTCGAGCGCGTAATGTCCGTACTTCAGCGCCAGGTCCCAGGGAAGCGGCTCCGAATGCGCCTTGGGATCGGCGGTCGGGTCCCAGCGGCGCGTCTTGCCGCCGACAATGAAGTAGGTATTGGCGTGGTTGGCCAGCGCCAGCCAGAATGACGACACGCCGGCCTTGACCTGCGTCTCCACCTTCTCGCGGCTCGGCGGCCGGCCGTCGCGGCAGAGCGCGTAGCCGCCCCAGGCCTTGATCGGCGCGATGCCGGTGTCGTCGGACCAGCGATCAAGCTCCTGCAGTAGCGCGCGCACATCCTCCATCGGGCCGGCGGAACGCTTGTCTTCCTTGCCGATCGATTTGTAGAGGATGCCGTACATGCCGCTTTCCGACGCGAGTTTGGCGACCGCCAGCGCATCCTGCTGGCCATGCTCGGCGTGACAGTGAATGTCGATCATGCCCTCGACGGCGTGCACCTTCGGCGGCGTCTGAATGTAGGGCTTATAACCGCGGCGGGCCGGATAGGAGGCGACAGCGCGCTCGCGCGTCGGCGTCGCATTGTTGTTGTCGAAGCGGCCGGGCGGGACAACTGCATCCTGCTTGATTTCGTCCATTGTCTCCTCCTGAGGGGCTGGAATTTCCGGATTTTTGGGCGATGTGTTGAACCGTAGCCGCTCGATCGATAATGATAAGATATCGGCTTGTCCGTAGTCCATGGTCGGACGCTGAACAAGAGTGCAGGGAATTCATGCTGATCATCAGCAATGCGGACGTCGCCAAGCTCTTGACGATGGGCGCCGCGATCGACGCCCTCGACCAAGCCTATCGTCAGCTCGTGACCACCGATGCCGTGTGCAAGCCACGCACCGACGTCCAGATCCCGACCAGAAATCCCGGCAAGGTGTACCAGTGGAGCAGCGTCGAAGGCGGCTCGACCAGCGGATACTTCGCGATCCGCATCAAGTCGGACATCATCTACGAGCAGGAATACAACGGCGCCCGAACGCAGGAGAAATACTGCATCCAGCCCGGCACCTATTGCGGCCTCATCATGCTCACCGCCACCGAGACCGGAGAGCCGCTCGCTATCCTCAATGATGGGCTGACCCAGCTCACGCGCGTGGGTGCCGACGGCGGCATCGGCGTCAGATATCTCGCCAAGAAGAATGCCGAAGTGATCGGCATGCTCGGTTCGGGCGGCATGTCGCAGACGCACATGGAAGCCTTCATGCATGTGCGCCCGGGCCTCAAGCGGCTGCAGGTCTACAGCCCGACCAAGGCCAACCGCGAACGCTTCGGGCGCGATATGGCCGACAAATACGGTCTCGACGTGAAGGTGTGCGACAGCGCGGACGAAATCTACCGCGATGCCGATATCGTCGCCGCCCTCACCGACTCCGCGGTCTCGGTGATCGATGGCGCCAAGCTCGCGAAAGGCGTGCACATCGTCGCGCCCGGAACCGGCGGCGGCATCAAGGATCCGCGCGTGCTGGAGCGCATCGACATCTATTTGCGCTTCGGCAACGCCACGACGCCGTGGGGCGCACAGCCCGGCATCGACGACGAGTATTTCACCTATGCGGCGCGTCCGGACATCGAAACCGGCTTCAAGCGCAAGACCACGGGCCACCGCGGCAACGGCGCGTCCTTTGCGCCCGAGCGGACCATCACCTTCGCCGATCTCGTCGCCGCCAATGGCAAAGGCCGCACCTCCGACGACCAGATTTCCTATTCCGAGCGCGGCAACCTGCAGGGCAACCAGTTCTGGGCGCTGGCGGGTCGTATCTACGAGCTTGCCAAAGCGCAGGGTCTCGGCCGCGAGATCCCGACCGAGTGGTTCTTGCAGGATATCCGCGATTGAGCACCGCCAGACCGAGGTTATCCGTGCGACGGACCGTTCGATTGGCCGCCTTGATGCTGCTGACGCTGTCGACGCCCGCGGCGGCGCAGGACGAGACCGATTTCTACAAGAACAAGACGATCTCCATCGTCGTCGGTTTCGCGCCGGGCGGCAGCTACGATGCCTATGCGCGACTGCTTGGCCGGCACATCGGGCGCTACATCCCGGCCAGCCCAAGGTCATCGTGCAGAACATGCCCGGCGCGGGTACCCTGACGGCCGTGCGCTATCTCGACGCCAGTGCGCCCAAGGACGGCACGGTGATGGCGGCGTTCAGCGCCGGGCTGATCACCGCGGCGCTGTCGGAGCCCGAGAAATTCAAGTTCAGGTTCTCGGACCTGGCATGGATCGGCTCCGCCACGCCGGACTTCAGCGTCTGCTATGCGTGGCACACGACCAACATCAAGACGCTCGCCGACGCCCAGAAGCGCGCCTCGTTCATCATCGGCGGCACGGCCAGGGGCTCCTCGTCCTCCATCAACAGCGCCATCCTCCAGCAGATCTTCAAGGTCAATGTGCGCTACGTGCTCGGTTACACCGGCAGCGCCGAAAGCCGCCTGGCGATCGAGCGCGGCGAACTCGACGGCCATTGCGGCGCATGGGTCAGTGTTCCGGAGGAATGGACCGCGCAATCGAAGGCCACGACCTTCGTCCGCTTCTCACGCGCCCGCCCCCCGGAAATGCCCGAGGCGGTGGCGTTTGTCGGCGATCTCGTGCAGACCGAGCATGAGCGGCGACTGCTCGATGTGACGCTCGCGGCCACCGAGCTCGGGCGGCCTTTCGTCGCGTCGAAGGATGTGCCGGCGGAGCGCGTAGCGGTCCTGCGGTCCGCTTTCGACAGAGCCATGACCGACCGCAGCCTCCTGGAGGAGGCGTCGAAGCAGAGGTTACCGATCAGCCCGATCGGCGGCGAAGAAAGCACGCGGATAGTTTCCAACATCTACGCGGCACCGGCGGACATCATCGCGAGCCTGAAGGCACTGCTGAAATAAGCAACTCGCGACGCGGGGAACGACATGAGCGGCGAGACAATCCGGTTGGCTGAATTCGCTTCTCAATTGCAGTTCGAGGACCTCCCCCCGCCGGTCGTCCAGCGGGCCAAGGATTCGATCACGGACACCGTCGCCACCATCGTGTTCGGCCGCAGCCTGCCGTGGAGCAACATCATCGTCAGCCATTCGCGCCGCGTAGGCGGCGGCGGTCGTAGCCAGATTCTCGGCGACGGTGACAGGCCGGTAACGGCGCCCTACGCCGCGCTCGCCAATGGCTCGCTCGCGCACGCCTTCGAGCTCGACGGCGCGACCCGGCCGAGCGCCGGCGCCCATCCGGGCGCGACGATCTTCACGGCCGCGCTGGCGCTGGCCCAGGAGCGCGGCTTCAGCGGACGGGCGCTCATCGCCGCGTTCGTCGCCGGCGCGGAAGTCATGATCCGTATCGGGCGGGCGACCCACCACAGCAACGAGACGCGCGGCTTCCACGCGCCCGGCACCACCGGCCCGTTCGGCGCCGCCATCGCGTGCGGACATCTGATGGGCTTCGACGTGAAGCGCATGACCAATGCGCTCGGCATCGCCGGATCGCTGTCGAGCGGACTGGTCGCATTTGCGCGCTCCGGCGACGGCGCCATGGTCAAGCGACTGCATTTCGGGCGCGCCGCTGAAGGCGGACTACTCGCGGCGAGTCTCGCCGCCGACGGCTTTACCGGACCCTCAACCGTCATCGAGGGCGATTGCGGCTTCCTGAGCGCGTTCTGCAACGAACGCGATGACGCCGAGCTCACCGAAGGACTCCGGAAAACGTGGCTCACCCAGCGGATCTCCATGAAACGCTATGCCTGCCACACCGCGTGTCACACGCCAGTGCAAGCGATCGTCGACATGAAGGCGAACGGGCAGATCGACAGCCAAGACGTCAAGTCGATCGAGATCAAGGTCGGGCCGAAGGAGCTGCGCCGGCACGATATCCGCGCGCCGAGCGACGTCATGATCGGCCAGTACAGCGTTCCGTTTTCGGTCGCGCTGGCGATCGTGTCGGATGCCCGTGATCCGCGGACGTTCCGCGACGCCGACGTCAATTCTCCGCGGCTGGTGTCACTAATGGAGAAGATCCGACTCGTCCCCTGGGACCGGGAGCCGCCCTCGCCGATCGCCAGCGCCACCACCGTGACGAAGCAGGACGGCACGACCCTCACAGCCGAAGTCGCGGATTTCAAGGGTACGCCGGACAATCCGCTCAGCGCGCGCGAATTGCGCGACAAGGCCTTGCTCCTGACGCGGGACTACGATGCCGCCGCCATGACCCGCTTGTTCGATCGCCTGCTGAAGCTCGAAACGGAACCGACCGTCGAGTGGATTCGCGCGTAGCAGCGTCTTGCGTTCACTTGACTCGTTTATTTAATAACGTAATGCTCAAGACAGCCCATGAACATGGGCCTAGCGCGAGCTTCGCTGATGCCGCAACGACCCGCAGTGTCCTCACGCGCTGATCGCCTGCCCGACCTGGCCGGGAGGAATTCCCGCTCAGCAAACCGCAAGCGCACCGCCTGGCATCCGAACGCGCCCGGCTTCACGCCCACATTTTCCGCCGAGCGGCATATCGGCACCGCATTGCGGGAAACCTATCGCGCGTTCGCGCGCGCGCTGTCGCAGAATCTGGCTCCGCTCGGGCTGACATTGAGCATGTGGTTTGCGCTGCGCAGCCTCTGGGAAGCCGACGGTCAGAGCCAGGCCGAGCTAGGGCGCCGGATCGAGCTCAATCCTGCCGCCGTCGTCGCCGTGCTGAAGGCGCTGGAAGTTGCCGGGCTGGTTGAGCGCAAACGCACACGCAAGGACCGCCGCATATACAACGTTTTCCTGACCGCGACAGGACGGAAATTGCGCACCAAGGCCACCGCGCTCGCCCTTCAAGTCGATGCACGTGCGTTACGCGGCGTCACGCACGAAGAGATCGATCAAGCACTCGCGATCTTGCAGCGTCTGCGCGGCAATCTGGCCAACCAATCAAAGACAGCTTAGACGCTGTGGGGAGGATCGCATGACCGCTAAGACGATCACGGAAAGGCTTCAGGGAGCCGCACCCGGAAAAGACATTCCATTCGCGATCACCAAGATCGGACACATCGTGCTCGGCTGTCGCGATCTCGAGCGCTCGGTGAAGTTCTACACGCAAATCCTCGGCTTCAAGATCTCCGACATCTACGAGCCCGACATGGTGCCGGGTGGCATGGTGTTCATGCGCTTCGGCGAGGACCACCACGGCGTGGGCCTGGTCGGGGCGATGCCGGGCAAGGCCGAGAATATCGAGCTGCATCATCTGGCGTTCGAGGTGGCGAGCCTCGATCAATTGCTTCGGGTGCGCGAACATCTCGAGAAGCAGCACGTCACCATCGACTTCCAAGGACGGCGGCGGGCCGGCGGGCAGATCGCCGTCGAGTTCGCCGATCCCGACGGCCACCAGCTCGAACTGTTCTGGGGACTCGACAAGGTCGGCGCCGATGACGTTATCCGTCCACGCTCGGAGTGGCGGCCGGCGAAATCTCTCGAGGAGGCGATCGACAACCCGGTGCGCGGCCAGGACACCCGGCTCACGGACACGCGCCTGCTCCGCCGCTAACGACACCATTCACGAACAGGAACAGCAGACATGAAATGGTGTCGCGTTCGGACCCCGGACGGTCCGTGTTTCGGGATGGTGGAAGGCGAGACGATCGCGCTGATCGACGGTACGCCTTTTGATGGCGCCAGGAAGACCGGCAAGACGCTGCCGCTCGCGCAGTCGCAGCTGCTGGTGCCGGTCATCCCCGGCACGTTCTATGCGATCGGCTCGAACTATCGCGACCATATCGAGAAGATGGCGCAGGCCGCCAACCGCAAGCCGATCTATTACGACCGGCCGCGCGTCGGCTATCGCGCCAACAGCGCGCTCATTGCCCACGATGAAGACATCGTGAAGCCCGCCGACTCCACCGAGCTGTTCCAGTACGAGGCCGAGCTTGTCGCGGTCATCGGCAAACGGGGCCGCAACGTCACGCCCGAGCAGGCGTGGGATCTGATCTTCGGGTGGACCATCGGCAACGACGTCAGCGAGCGGACCTGGCAGCGCAGCGACCCCACCAACATCCGCGCCAAGAACTGCGACACCTTCAAGCCGATGGGCCCCTTCATCCTGCAAGGCCGGGATTTGCGCGGCATGCAGACCGAGGTGCGCCTCAACGGCAGCCAGGTCCACCGGTTCGACACCGGCAACATGATCTTCAGTCCCGCCGAAGTCGTGAGCGAGATATCGAAATACAACACGCTCAGTCCCGGCGACGTGGTTTGGCTCGGCACCGACGACAAGCCGCACAACCTGAAAGTCGGCGACGTGCTGGAGATCGACATCACCGGCATCGGAATGCTGCGCAGCAAGGTCGTCGCGGAACAATCAAGGCGATAACGAGCACCAAAACGAAAAGCATCCAAGGGGAACGCCATGAGGAACATCGCGAAGCAATCGATCTTGCCGCTCTCAATCGCCGCCTTGCTCGTCGCGGGGCCGACCCGCGGCAGCGCGGAAAGCGCGGCGTTTCCGAACCAACGCATCAATTTCTTCGTCGGGTTTGCCGCAGGCGGATTTGCCGACACCATCGGGCGCATCGTCGCGGCGCGCCTGGGGGAGCGCCTCGGACAGAACGTCGTGGTGCAGAACCTCGAAGGCGGCGGCGGCATCCGCGCCACGCGGCGTGTTCTGACCACACCGGCCGACGGCTACACCGTTCTTGTGACCACCACGTCGCTCGCGATCAACGAGTCGCTCGTTCCCGATCGCGGATACGCCGCAAGCCAGCTCGAAGCCCTGGCACTGCCGATTTCGGCGCCGGAGTCGCTCTCCGCCAGCACGAAGGGGTCGATCAAGAATATTGCTGAC
Organism: Xanthobacteraceae bacterium; assembly: GCA_019745775.1. GTDB lineage: Bacteria > Pseudomonadota > Alphaproteobacteria > Rhizobiales > Xanthobacteraceae > VAZQ01. The sequence goes on from JAIESR010000013.1 coordinate 127,785, forward strand.
CTCGTCACCGAAGCGAAAGCCGGCAAGGTGTATATGGGCTCGGCCGGCATCGGCAGCGGCTCGCACATTGCCGCCGAATACTTCTTCAAGGTGCTGGCGAAGGCGCCGGTGAAGCACATTCCTTTTCCCGGCGGGGCGCCGGCAATGATGGGTCTCTTGTCCGGCGACGTGAACGTGCTGGCCGCCACCGCAACCGGCAACATCTCGCGCGCCGTCAACAGCGGCGACACCATCGGCCTCGCCATCGCCGCAAGTGAAAGATCGCCGATCCTGCCGAAGGTGCCGACCTTCGCCGAAGCCGGTTATCCCGGCATGTCGGCGTCTTCATGGGTCGGCTTCTTCGCGCCTGCCGGCACGCCGGAACCCGTCCTCGTGAAACTCAACAGCGAGATCAACGCGCTGCTGAAGGAGCCCGAGATCGCCAAGCGCATCGAAACCTCGGGATTGCAGACGACGGTCCGCAACCGCGGCGACTCCGCCAAGCTGTTCGCCGCTGACATCAAGAACTGGTCGACGATGGTGCAGGCGGTCGGAATTCCCAAGCAATAACGCGCGCTGCTGACACCCGGAGAATGCGCTGATGGAAGGACGGGCGGGCATGGACATCCTCGAAACGGATGTCCTGATTATCGGCGGCGGCTTTGCCGGCTGCTGGGCGGCGTTGCGCGCCGCCGACCTGAAGGCGACCGTCACGCTCGTCGACAAGGCCTATGTGAGCCGCAGCGGCGCCTCGACAATGTCTGGCGGCATCACCACCTGTCCCCTCGACTCCGACGATCTCGATATCTGGGCGGAGGAGTTCGTCGTCCGCGGCGGCTACATGTGCGATCAGCGCTGGACCTACCAGCTGCTGGAGCGTCAGCGCGAGCGCATCAAAGACTACATCCGCTGGGGCGTGCCAATTTCCCGGAATGCCGACGGCTCGATCCGCCGCTTCGCCAGCCGCGGCATGGTCAACGTCCGCGGGATGCAATACCAGCCCAAGGTCGCAATGCGCGAGCTGCGCCGCCAGATCACGGCGCGCGGCGCCCGCATCCTCGACCGCCTGTTCGTCACCGAGCTGCTGACCGCCGATGGCGAATGGCCTACGCGGACCGGCATCGCCGGTGCCGTCGGTTTCGACGTCTACACCGGCCGCTTCGTCGTGATCAAGGCCAAGCGCACGATCGTGTCGACCGGCATGATCGCCATGAAGGGAACGCACCGGGTCGACAACGACTGCGGCGACGGCGCCGCGATGGCGTTCCGCGCCGGCGGCCGGCTGGTCGACATGGAATTCACCTTCGGCGGCACCTTCAACGTCCTGATGAAGAAGTTCGACTTCCCGAGCTACAACGTCGCGGTCGCACATGGCGCGCGCCTGATCAACGCGCGCGGCGAGCGATTCATGCAGCAATACGATCCGCAGCGGCTGGAGCGCAGCGAGCTGTCGCATGTGGTCGCGGCATTCGCCAAGGAAATCATCGACGGTCGCGGTCCGGTCTATGTCGACCTGCGGCATGTCGACGATTCCTATTGGAGCGACATCGCGAAGCTCCATCGCGGTGGCTCGATCCTCCTGACCGATCATGTGCCCGATCCGAAGAGCAATCCGCTGCCGATCGAGCCGACCTGGGGCCTGTGGGCGAGCGGCCGCAGCGGCCTGCAGATCGACCTCGGCGCCCGCACCAATCTCTGCGGGTTGTTGGCGGCCGGCTCGGTCGCCAAGAACGACGCGACCGGGACGCACGCGAGCGCCGGCTCGCCGACCGCGTTCTGCAAGGTCTCCGGCTGGCACGCCGGCGAGACCGCTGCGACCGAAAGCCGGCAAAGCCAGCACCCGGTGATTTCGCGCGATGTCCTGATGATGCTGCAGGAACAGGCGCTGGCGCCGCTCCACCGCACGCCGACCCGTAAGACCGCTGACGACCTGCATGACGATCTCGCGCGGCTCGAAGCCAGCGTCGTCAACGGCATGATCCTCAATGCCGACAAGCTGACGCGCATGCTCGACACCACCGAAGCGGTCCTTGACGCTGGCCGCGCCAGCCGCGCGAGTGATCTGCACGACCTGGTCAAATTGCATGAAGCGCGCAATGTCGCGACCTGCTCCGGCGTCGTCTACCGCTGTGCGCTCGACCGCACCGAAAGCCGGGAGCAATTCTTCCGCGAGGACTTCCCGCTGGCCGATCCGACCTGGTTCTGCTGGCATGGCGCGACGCTGGCGGCCGACGGCAAGGTTGTCTTCGACCGCCAGGGCTTTCCGACCGAAGGCATCCGCTTTGCGCCGCAACTGCCTGACGCGGGTGGTCTCGGCCCGATCGGCGCCATCGTCCGCGGCGAGCACGAAGCACTGGTGCACGCATGAGCGAACCGGCCGACGGCAAGCTTGCCATCAACTACGAGACCTGCACCGGCTGCGGCCTGTGCGTCCTCGCCTGCCCGGTCGACGTGATCCGCATGGATGCTGCCACCGCGAAGCCGGCGATCGCCTACCCGCGCGATTGCCAGGTTTGCTATCTCTGCGAGGACGACTGCCCAACCCACAGCATCTCGCTCAGCCACGACATCAGCAATTCCCGCCGCTACAGCACCTACGACGAGTTCGGACTGGACATCACTTGGCCGAAGTGAGTTGCGCGTTCAGCCGATCTCAGTCAGCTTTGACGTCACGCGATCGCGAGACCGCGCGGGCTTCGCTTGCGTGCCGTAAAGCTTCGCTGCATCGTGAATTAGCTTGATGAATTCCTGCTGGAACGGCGTCGGCAGCCAGTCCGCGCGGGTTGTGAGGCCGATGAAGCGCAGCTCATAGGCACTGCCCGCCACCGTGATTGCACGCAGATCTCGCGGTTGAGCACGATCGACATGCCAGCGCGACAGCAGGCTGATGCGGTCGCTGCCGCGCAGGAGAGCAAGGATGGTGCTGAGACAGCTGGTTTCGACACGCGCCTTCGGCTTAATGTTCCAAAGCGCCAGCATGCGGTCGAGCACATCCCGGCGCGGTAGACCCTGCGGCGGCAGCACAAAATCATACTGCGCAAGCTGGCGCGGCGCGACGGTAGTCCTGCCGGCCAACGGATGGGTTTCCCTGCAGACCAGGACATAGGGATCGTCGAACAGGCGCTGCTCGATCAGACCATCGGGGATCGGCGGCCCACGCAGAGCGCCGAAGATGACGTCGATGTCGCCGGAACGCAGCGCCCGTACATGGTTTTCGTAGGAATCCTCGACCACGTCGATACGCTGTTGCGGCTGCCGCACCAGCAGCTCGGTCGTTGCATCGGCGAGTACAATGCTCGGCGACAGCGCCAATACGCCGACACGCAGGCCGGCGCGGGACGTTTGCAGCGATGCCCCAATCTCCTCGACCGCGCACCAGATCTCGGTCAGCGCGACCGAAAGACGGCGCGCCAGCTCCGCGCCGGTCGGGTTGACCTCGACCGCATTCGCGGTGCGCCGATAGAGGCTGACGCGCAGCAGCCGCTCGAGCTCGCGGGCCGGCCGCTGCAGGCTGGGCTCGGTCATGCCGAGCTCTTGCGCGGCGGCGCGGAAGCTTCCAGTACGCCAGATGGCGATCAGCGCCCTGACCTGCGTCTCCCGCACCTTCCAGGCCAGCGCTTCCGATTTGTCCTGTCCGAACCCGTCGGGCGCGATCACCTGGCGCACGGCCTCGATCAACTGTGCAAACAATCGCGTGGTCCGGTTCTCCAGAAGCTTGCCCGCCGGCGTGACGTAGCTGCCGGAGACCTTGCGCTCGAACAGGCGGACGCCAAGCTCCGACTCAAGCCGGTTGAGCGAATAGGACACCGCAGGCTGGCTTATCCGCAGCTGCGCGGACGCCGCGAGCGCCGAGCCCGTCGCCGCGACGGTCGTGAAAGTCCTCAGCCGGCCGAGGCTTGGAAGCGTTCCGAGCGACTGCAAATCGCCCTCCTTCCGCGTCTATACTTAGTGACATTTTATATCCGTTATCCGCGATTTGATAGCCTTCGGCGCGCATGCCGTGCGAAAACGAGGGCGCGCTAAAACGACGCAAAGTCACAGCCTCGGGCACGGGCTATTGTGACGCAATGGTCCGCGAGCCCGGCCGCGCGCAACTCTGGTAAAGCATGAAAGTTATAGATACCCATTGTCACGTGGTCTCGCCCGACCGCACCCGCTATCCGCCCGCGCCGATCGGCGGCAAGCAGTCCGACTGGTCGTCCGAACGTCCGACAACGCCCGAGCAGCTCATCGAAGCGATGGATCGCGCCGGCGTCGCCAAGGCCGCCGTGGTGCAGGCATCCACCGCCTACGGGCACGACAGCTCGTATCTCGCCGACAGCATCGCGCGCCATCCGGCGCGCTTCACCGGCGTGTTCTCGCTCGATCCGCTGCAGCCGGACGCGGTGAAGCAGATGGACCGTTGGAAAAGGCGTGGCATGACCGGCATGCGCGTCTTCACCACCGGCTCCACCATGCCCGGCCAGCAGACGTGGCTCGACGACGAGCGCGCCTTCCCGGTCTGGGAGAAAGCCGGCAAGGAGCGCCTGCCGATCGCCGTGCAGATGACCGCCGACGGCATTCCGCTGCTCTTGAAGATTGTCGCGAAGTTTCCCGAGACGCTGTTCCTGCTCGATCATCTCGCGCGGCCGGCGATCACCGACGGACCACCCTACGCCAAGGCCAAGAGCCTGTTCGACCTGGGCGCCCACCCGAGCATCTATCTCAAGCTCACGAGCCGAACCGTCGAGCATTGCCAGAGCGGACACGCGACGCCGGCCACCTTCATGCCGAAGCTCGTGCAGGCCTTCGGCGCGGCGCGCATCATGTGGGGCTCGAACTTCCCGGCCCATGACGACACGCTGCCGCATATCCTGGAAGAGACCCAGCATGTCCTGAGCGTGCTCGATCCGTCGGATCAGGCGACGATCCTTGCCGGCACCGCCGAGCGAATCTACCCGACGCTCAAGTGAGGAACGATGGCGGCGATCACCGAGACCCCGACGCTCAACATCGCAATCAAGCGCTATCCGACCAATGAAGCGCTGCTCGATGGGAAAGTCCCGTCGGCGAAGCTGAGCGCCAGGTTCGACGAGGTCGAGCCGATCCACAACGCCTTCGCGCCAATGGCGCAGCGGCAGATTTACGACCTCAGCGAAATGGCGGTGTTCACCTATCTTCAGGCGCACACTTACGGCAAGCCGCTCGTCCTGATGCCCGTCGTCATGGCCTCGCGCCACCAGCACGGCTGTATCATCTTCAACACCGAATTCCACAAGCATCTCACGCCGGCCGATCTCCCCGGCAAACGGGTCGGCGTGCGCGCCTATACCCAGACCACCGGCGCCTGGGTCCGCAACATCCTGATGCGGGAGCATGGCCTCCAGCTCGACTCCGTGGAATGGGTCTGCACGGAGGGCGCGCATCTTGCGGAATATCGCGAGCCGCCTTTCGTAACGCGCGTGACGGGCAAGAAGCTGATCGACATGCTGGTGAAAGGCGAGGTCGACGCCGCTATCCTCGGCAACGACCTGCCGGACGATCCGCGCTTCCGCCCGGTGATTCCGAATGCGAAGGAAGCGGGCCCGGCCTGGCACAAGGCGACAGGGCTCATTCCGATCAATCATATGTTCGTAGCGACAACCAAATTGGCTGTCAGCCGGCCCGACCTCGTGCTCGAGACCTACAATCTCTTGCGGCGCGCCAAGGATATGGCCCCGGCGAAAGGGCCGGACATGCGCCCGATCGGGATCGAGGCGCTCCGCCCCTCCCTCGAGCTGGTGATAAAGCTTGCCGCGGAACAGCAGATCATTCCGAAAGAGTTCACCGTCGACGAGCTGTTTGCGCCCTGGCGCGAGATCGAACGCAAGGGTGCGTGAGCGCGCCAGCACGGAAGACCAAGAAGAGGCCCGATGCTGACACACATTAAGAGCCGCCTCGCCGCCGCTGCCCTGGTATTTCTCATAGCCGCCATGTTGCTTGCGACGTCCGCGCAAGCGCAGGAGGACTTCTACAAAGGCAAGCAGGTCACTCTCATTGTCGGTTACGGCACCGGCGGTGGTTACGACGTCTATGCCCGCCTTGTCGCCAAGCACATGCAGCGATTCATCCCGGGCAACCCGGCGGTCGTGGTCCAGAACATGCCGGGAGCCGGCAGCCTGCGCGCGATCAACTACATCTATAACGTCGCGCCGAAGGACGGCACGGCCTTCGCGATGTTTTCGTCCAGCATGCCGGTGCGCTCGATCCTGGGCGGCAACAAGAGCGTTCAGTTCGACTCGCTCAAGCTGACATGGCTCGGATCGTCCTCGAGTTTCGCGGGCGATGCCTATCTGCTCGCGGTCCGCGCCGACGCGCCCAGCAACACGATCGACGCCATACGCCGCGCGGAGGGTTCGTCGCTGCTCGTGATCGGGTCATCCGGGCCGGGTTCGAGCAGCTATGACATTCCGGCGGTCCTGCGCGACACCGTCGGGCTGCGTTACAAGATGGTAGCCGGCTATCCCGGCAGCGCCGATCTCTTCCTGGCGATGGAGCGCAACGAAACCGAGGCCCGCATGGTCAACCTGACGGGCTTGAAAGCCGTGAGGGCGGACTGGCTCAAGCCGGGCAGTCCCTACAAGATCCTTTTGCAATTCGGGCGAAAGACGCGGATCGGCGACCTGCCGGACGTCCCGACCGCGCAGGAGCTTGCGCTCAATGCTTCGTCCCGCGACCTCATCAATCTCGTCGAGATTCCCTTCGAGCTGTCCCGGCCGTTCGCTGCGCCCCCCAACGTGCCGGCCGATCGCGCCAGGATGCTCCAAACCGCGTTCCGCGATGCCCACCGCGATCCGCAGCTCATCGCCGAGGCCAAGAACCTCGACCTCGACATCAGCCCGATCGGGCCGGACGAAGTCCTCACCGCGCTCAGGAGCGTCGATAAGGCCAATCCGGATCACCTCGAGTATTTGCGCAAGCTTTATGCCGGCGCCAAGGAATGATCGCGCAATCAGCGGGGCGATAGCTCGCCCCACAGCTCCGATGCGATCTCGACGACCAGGCGGAGCTTGGCGAGCTGGTCCTGCGGCGTAATCAGGTTGCCTTCGACGACGCTTGCGAATCCGCATTGCGGGCTGACGGAGAGCTGGTCGGCGTCGATGAAGCGCGTGGCTTCATCAATCCGCTTCAGGACCGCCGACTTGTTTTCGAGCTGCGGCGTCTTGGTCGTGATCACCCCAAGAACGACCTGCTTGCCCTTGGGGATCAATCGAAGCGGATCGAATTTGCCGGAGCGTTCGTCGTCGAACTCAAGCAGGAACCGGTCGACCTCGAGGCCGGCAAAGCAGGCTTCCGCGATGCCGTCATAGGCGCCTTGCGCGATCCAGGAACTGCGCGCATTTCCGCGACAGATGTGGATACCGATGATCGTGTCGGCCCCCCTGACGCTGATGCAATCATTGACCAGCCGCACATAGCGGGCGAGCCGCCGATCGGGATCGTCGCCCTCGTCGACGACTTCCTTTCGCAGCGCCGGGCTGAGGAAGTAGCTCAGCAGCGGATCATCGATCTGGATGTACCGGCAGCCTGCCCGCTCGAGCGCCGCGATCTCATCGCGATAGACCGTCACGATGTCGGCGAAGAACGCTTCGATGTCGGGATACCCCGTCTGGGAGACGGCATGCCGGCCGCCATGGAAGTGCAGCCGCGTCGGTGATGGAATGGTGACCTTGGCGGTCCGCGACGTGGTCGAAGCCAGAAATCGATAGTCGTCGAGCACGATGGGCGCCGGCGCCGAGACCTTGCCGATGGTCTGCACGCGCTTGGGGACATGCTTGGGCTGGCCGGCCTGCTGCGCGAACCCCTCGCCGGAGCCGGCGGCGATCACAACGCCCTTCAGCTTGCCGATGAAATCGGCATACCAGTTCTCGCGCCGGAACTCGCCGTCGGTCACGACCGGAAGCCCGACGTCCTCCTGCAGCTTCACGACGTCGCGGATGGCGGCGTCCTCGATCTTGCGCAGCGCCGCTGCGTCGATCTTGCCCGCGGCATGGTCGGCGCGCGCCGCATGCACCGCGGGTGGACGCAGCAGGCTGCCGAGGGTATCGGCGCGAAAGTTTATGCGGGGAGCCATCACGAAGATCCAAGCTGCGGCCAATTTGCAAGACGGTGTAATGACTTGCAATCATCGATTGCGCAATCAACCTTGAGGGGCCAAATGACGCTGCCTTAGAATTCGGCCGGCGGTTGGTCGCCGTTCATCGCGCCGTTAAACTGTTCCATCGAAGCGCGCTCGCCGAAGCGTGCGTCAGGAGTGGGCCATAACTCGTGTCTGATACGCCTCGTCACGCGACCGGACGTCTCGCGGGTAGCAAGTCGCCAAGCTATGTCCGTGCCGTCAACGAACCGGAGTCGCGGGCAAGCCGATATACTGCTCGTTATATGCTGGCGGGCGACATCGCCTATGTGCTTTCGGCGGCGGAACTCAAATGCACGCCCGCGGCCCACGCGCGCAATCTGCTGGCGGCCCTGATCGAGCTGTTGGGCCAACTGCCCGATCTCGACACCACCAAGCCGCCTTCCGATATCGTCGCCCAGCGCGAGTTTTGGATCGCGCAGAAGGTCGGCGGCGCCGATGCCGCGTGGCTCCATCTCGGCCGCAACCGCGGCGAGAGCCTGCGCTGCTACCTGCCGCGCATGTATTTCCGGCAGACGCTGCATGATGAACGGCGCGCCGTCGTCGGCATGCTGCGCAGCCTGCTGACGCAGGCCAAGCCGACGCTCGAAGCCATCGCGCCCAACTACCACCATCTACAGCACTCCGGTTTCACGACGCTTGGCGAATACCTGTTGTCATGGGCTGCCGTGTTCGAGCCGCACCTCCAGCGGATCGACCAGATCGACCAGCGGCTGGATAGCGGCCCTTCGGTGTTCGGCGGCCGCAAGGTCGTCCGCGAGCTCTACGACAAGGTCGCCAGGCGTCTCGGATTCACACGTCGTGCGAAGCTCCGCCGCGACGGCATCTGGATGCACAGCCAGTTCACCGAACCGTTCTTCCTGTTGTCGATGATCGCGGTCGATGTTGCCCGCCTGGCGCAGGACATGCGCACCTGGATGACGCCAGAGTTCTCGCTGTTCTCGCTCGCCGACGAACACGCCGGCGGCAGCAGCGCGCTGCCACACGCCAAGGTCCCGTTCGGCCTCCAGTCGGTGATCGGCGGCGCGACGATTGCCGCAACCCGCCTGGCCGGCGAGATGGCGGCGTCGATCAACCCGTCCGAAGGCTCCGAGCCGATCTACCAGTCGGCCAGCCTCTACGGCACCGCCGCCGACGTTGTCGCCTGGACGACGTACATGTCCGACGTCGTGCGCGGCGGGCGCTTCAATCTCGAGGAAATGAAGCGCAAGTCGACCCTCGACTATGCGGGATCGAGCGAGGCACACGACCGTCTGGTGTACGATTTCGGCGTGCCGTTCCGCACCGGGCACAAGCTGTTAGGTGCCCTCGTCCGGGCTCATCACCTCGGCGAGCCCGCGCCCGACCTCAACAAGCTGATCAAGGCGGAGACCGGTCTCGACGTCGCGATCGACCAGGCCGAAATCACCGACATCGTGCTCGGCAAGAAGCTGTCGCCGACGACTTTCGATTTCGAGATGCTGCACGAAACCTGGAACGCATTCGACAAGCGGCTCACTGCCGAAGAAGGAAAGCTCACGCCGACGAGCACGACCGAGGCTGCGATCGAACGCCTCGTCGAAGAGGCCAGGGCGTGGATCAATAGCTAGCGGGAGGATTGAAATGAAGAACTGGCATGGATGGATTGTCGGGGCGCTCGCTGCGTTGGTCCTCACCTCGGAGGCGTCAGCGCAATATCCGGAACGTGCCATCCGCATCATCGTTCCCTACACGGCCGGCGGCACCGTCGACATCCTGGCGCGCGCGCTCGGCGAGCGATTGACCGCGGCATGGAAGCAGCCGGTGGTCATTGAAAATCGCCCCGGCGCCGGCGGCAGCATCGGCGCCGAGGCTGCGTCCCGCGCGGCGCCCGATGGCTACACGCTCTATATGTCGACCAATTCGCCGCTGACCACGAACGTCTGGCTGCAGAAGGTCGGCTACGACCCGGTGCGGGATTTTGCGCCGATCACGGTGCCGGGCGAGAACTCGATCGTCCTGGTGACCCACCCTTCGGTCCCCGCCACCAGCATCAAGGAGCTGATCGCCCACATCAAGACCAAGAAGCCGGGCGAACTCTCGGCCGGCACATCCGGCCAGGGGACGACGGCACATCTTTCGTTGGCGCAGTTCAATAAGCGCGCTGGCGTCGAGGTGACGCACGTGCCTTATCGCGGCGGCGTCCCGAGCCTGACCGCTGTTCTAGCCAATGAAGTCCCGATGACGTTCAGCGACATCGTGCCGGCGATGCCGCTCATCCGGGCAGGCAAGCTGCGCGGCCTCGCCTCGACCGGTCCGCGGCGCGCCGGGATTGCGCCCGATATCCCCACCATGAGCGAGGCCGGCCTGCCGGGCTTCAACATCGTGGCCTGGGTCGCGTTCGTGGCGCCGGCTGGAACGCCCAAGGACATCCTCGCCAAACTCCACGAAGAGACCACGCGCGCGCTCAAGGACGACAAGTTCCGGACCCGCCTCATCGAGATGGGCATCGACCCGGTCGGCATGGGCCCCGACGCGTTCGCCGAGTACCTGCGCAAGGAGATCCCGCGCTGGAAGGTGATCGTCGAGGAAGCCGGCGTCCAGCCGCATTGAGGGCGCGCGCCGTTACCGCGGCCGCACCAGCACCATGCCGTCGCCGACCGTGATCAGTACACGGTCGGCGCGTTCGTCTTTGGCGATCTTGGCATTGAGGTCGCGCACGGCGCTGACGCTGAGCTGCGTAACGCTCGGATCGGCCACGCGGCCCTCCCGCAACATGTTGTCGAGCGCAATCAGGCCGTTCGGCTTGATCAGCCGCAAGGCGGCCTCGTAATAGGCGTCGTAATCTTCCTTGTTGGCGTCGATGAAGATGAAGTCGAATCTCTGCCCCTCTTTGACCAAGGCCTCCATCGAATCCACCGCACTGCCGATGCGCAGGTCGATCCGATCGGCGAGCCCGGCCTTCTTCCAGAATTGCCGGGCGACGTCCGTCCACTCCTCGCTGACGTCGCAGGCGACGATCCGGAAGTCGGACGGCATCGCGAGCGCCATGCACAACGAGCTGTAGCCGGTGTAGGTGCCGATCTCGAGCACGCGGCGCGCCTCGACCAGGCGAACGAGAAAGGCGAGAAAATGGCCTTGCTCAGGTGAGATCTGCATCCGCGACCGGGTCATGGTCGCGGTGATCTCGCGCAACTGCGCCAGCAGCGGATGCTCGGGCGGCTGGTTCGCGACCACGTAGTCACGAACGGTGTCGTCAAGGCCGTAGGTCGCTCGGGTCATCGGAGAATCCGCTTGGTCTTGTCCGAATTTCTGTTGCTTGATGTTCTATTTCTTGATGTTTTCATGGCCGCCCAAGCCCGGCTTGAACTTGCCGGCGACGAAATCGCCGACGCCTTCATCCTTCCAGTTCTTGGCGGCCTGGCTGGCGGCGAGTTCATCTTCCTTGGCGTTGGTGTAGTCCATCGACGCTTCCCAGGTCATTTCCAGCGAGAAGCGGTAGGCGTCCTTCGTCGCCTTGAGCGCGCTCGAATCTTTACCCGCGATGTCGTGCACGATCGCCATAGTTTCTGTCTTTAGCTGCGCAAGCGGGAAAGAGAAATTCACTAGCCCGATCTCGGCCGCGATCTTGCCGCCGAACCGGCGGCCGGTGAGCGCGTAGAACAGGGCATCGCGCGGACGTAGCAGATTGGCGAGCGACTTGGACACCGCGCCGCCCGGGAAACCCTTGAAGTTGATCTCCGACAGACCGAACGTCGCCTCGTCGGCCGCAATCGCAAGATCGCAGCCCTCGACGATCGAGAAGGCGCCGCCGAAGCAATAGCCGTTGACCATCGCGATGGTCGGCTTCGGAAAATAGCGCAGCGTCCGCCCGCGCCACTCGGTCGCCAGGCGAATGACCTTGTCGTAGCGCGCCGGCTGATCCTTGAGCGCGTGGAAAACCTCCTTGAGGTCCATGCCGGCGCAGAAGGCGTCGCCCGCGCCGGTGATGACGACCGCCCGTGCTTGATCGTCATAGCGCAGCTCTTCGAGGGCATTGGTCATGTCCTCGTGCAGCTGCGGATTCATGGCGTTTTTCTTGTCGGGCCGGTTGAAAGACAGTAACGCCACGCCATCCGACTTCTCGATCATCAACGTCTCATAGGCCATGTCTACTCCCCAACATGTGTGCTCCATGACGTCTGTTCTCGACGACCGCTATTCATATCGCACGCGTTCATATGGCGCGCCCTTTGCCCGCCCATAGCGGTTCGCGCAACTTGTACTTCTCGATCTTGCCGTTTGGCAGCTTCGGCAGGCTCTCCACGAACTTGATCGCGCGCGGACGCTTGTACGAAGCAACCGCCTGGACGCAATGCGCGCCGATGTCCTCGGCGCTCACCGTCTGGCCCGGCCGCGGGACGATAAAAGCGACGACGATCTCGCCCCAGCGCTCGTCCGGCCCACCGACCACGGCGGCCTCGAGCACCGCGGGATGGCTTGCGAGCGCATTCTCCACTTCGCGCGAATAGATGTTCTCGCCGCCCGAGACGATCATGTCCTTGAGGCGATCCACCACATAGATGAACCCGCCCTCGTCGATTTCGCCCATGTCGCCGGTATGCAGAAAACCTCCGCGCAACGTCTCGCGCGTTGCAGCGTCGTTCTGCCAGTAGCCCCGCATCAGCCCCTCACTCTTGATTACGATCTCCCCGCGCTCGCCGGCGGCGCAATCGCTGCCGTCCGGCCGCCGGATGCGAACGTCGCAGCCGGTCATCGGTTGACCCGCGGAATTGAGCCGGCGCACGGCCTCGGGCGGACCATCGAGGACATGCTGGTGCTGGTGGAGGAAGGTGCCCGGGCCACCGGACTCGGTCATGCCGTAGACCTGGGCGAAGATCGGGCCGAGCGCTTTCATCCCCCGCCGCAGCGTTGCCTCCGGCATCGGCGCCGCCGAGTAGAAGACCTTGGCCAGCGACGGCAACGCCCGGCGGGCGTCCGGGTAGGCGTCCAGGAGATCATTGAGCATCGTCGGCGCCAACAACGTCTCGGTGACGTCGTAGTCTTGCAGGCTCTTGACGAACGGCTCCAAGCGAAACGCTCGATGCAGGACCACCGTGCAGCCGTGCACCGACCGGGTCAGGCAGGTGTTCTTCGCCCCGATGTGATAGAGCGGCATCGCGACGGCAACACGATCGGTCGGGCGAACGCACATGTCGATCGCCGAGACATAGGCCGACCATATCTGCCCGCGATGCGAGAGCATCACGCCTTTCGGGCGGCCGGTCGTACCGCTGGTGTAGATCAGGTAGGCGATCGTGTCGGGCGAGAAGTCCGCTACCGGCGGCTCCCGCTCTTCGGCTGCGAGCGCCGTCTCGTAGTCGACGTCCGGCCCCGCCCCACCAAAAGTCACGACGTGCTCGAGCGAGCGGCGCGTGGCGTCGCTGAGGCGATCCAGCAGCGACGCTTCGCAGACGACGATCTTCGGCTTGCTGTCCGAGAGAATATATGCGACCTCCGGCTCGGCCAGACGGTAATTGATCGTCACGGTCGTCCAGCCGCCGAGCTCGCCGGCCGCATAAACCTCCATATATTCCAGGCAGTTCTGCGCCAGGATCGCGAGGTGATCACCCACCCCAAGGCCGAGCCGCTGGAGCGCGCGCGCGAGCTGAAACGAGCGACCGGCGAATTCGCCGTGGGTGATCGTGCGGCCTTCAAAAATGATCGCGGGCGCGTCACGCCGCAACCGAGAATTCCGCACGATGAGGTCGCCCAGCATCGCTGACGATCACTTGTTGGCGTAGGTCGGCGACTTGTACCAGCGCTTGCGGCTATGCGTCATGCCGAGATCGGCGAACATCGCCGCGAGCCGCAGCGGTGCGCCGATGCCCTCGACGACCGGAACGCCAAGCTGATCGCGCAGCCACTTGGGATCCATCGTCACCGGGCACTGGGTGATGCCGGTCGGGATGATCACCTCCGCGCGATTCTCGTTGATCAACTTGCGCGCCGATTTGAGGAAACCCTCGATCATCGCGTCCTTGTTGGCGGCGATGTCCGGCAGATCGAATCCAGACGCTTCCATGCCGACCACCTTGTGCGCCATGCCGTAACGGTTGAGCAGCATGGAGAGATTGCCGAACTGGTTCTCGTGGTAGCAGACCAGGCCGAAGCGGTCGCCGAGCAGCGACGCAAGATGCAGCGAGCACTCGAACGGCGCGATCACCGGGATATCGACCGCGGCGCGCCCGCCGTCGAGGCCGAGGTCGAGAAAGCCGAGCGGCACCGCCGCCTGATAGCCTTCCTTTTGCGCGCGGTGGAACGCCTCGATGACCGTCGGCGCGACCAGCGTCATCTCGCACTGGGTCATGCCGTAGAAATACGGCGTGATCGGTGCGCGCACGATGCCCACCTGTACCTCGGAGTTCGAATACGACAGCGCGACCTGCTCGCGCCGCGCGCTCTCTTCCGACGGATAGTCACCGACAATGAATGCGACACGAACCATGAGATATCTCCCTAACCGGCCTGTACGCCCTGCGTATGCGCGAGGCCAAACTGCGTCCGATCCATGCTCTTGCGCGCGTCGGCATCGACGATCTTCTGCCGGAAATGCTCCCATGGGCGGTTGATGTCGAACTCCGATGGGTCGAAGAGCTCGGGTTCGTCCATGACCACGATCGGCGTCTTGAGCGCGAGCGCCGCCGCCTGCATGCGGGCATTGATGTCAGCGTAGCAGGCGTAGACGGTCGCCTGCTTCACCGAACTGCCGACCACGACATTGCCGTGGCCGCGCATCAGCGCAACCGGCGCCTGACCGAGCGTCTTCGCCAGCGCGGCGCCGCGCGCGATATCGGTGATCTGCATGCCGCGCCCATTGCCGCGCACATCGCGGATTTCGAAGTTCGGCGTCTCAAGCGGCAGGAAGCCGGCTTGGGCAACAACAGGACGCAAGGCTACGCCGGCAACGCTGAATGGAATGACCGCCGGCGAATGGGAGTGGATCACGGCCTGCACATCGGGGCGAACCTTGTAGATCTCGCCGTGGATGTAGCGCTCGCCATTGACCTTGCGACCGGCCGCATCGACCGGCTGGCTGTCTGCCACAGTGTATTCGACGACGTCCTCGGCCCTCACCAGCGACGGCGGAAGCGCATAAGGCATCAGAAAGCGCGTGCCGTCGGTCGCCGACCGCACGCTGACGTGACCGAAACTGTCGAGCACGTCCTCGTTCAAGAGGATCTTATACGCGGTGACGAGATCCTCAATACGCTGCGCGTTCATAGGAGCCTCGGACCTTACTACCGGGCATGGCACTCAAGCCGATACCCAACCGTCCATGCAGTCCAATGTGGATCGGTCTAGGGGTAAGGAAACGCCCGCCACCCCTCAAGATCAATTGCAAAATCAACTGTTTGTTCCTTGGCGTTCGCTGCCGAACGCCGCCGCACCGGCCTTGGCGACGGGCTCGTCGTCCTGGTCGATCCCGGAAACAGCGATCGCGCCGATGCATTCCTTGTCGTGGTGGATCGGGATCCCGCCCTCGACCGCGAGCAGATCCGGCATCATCAGGAAGCCCGCCTTTTCCTGCACCCGGGCGGCGAAGGCGCCGCTCGGGCGGCCGCGAACCGCGGCGGTCCGCGCCTTCAGCGTCGCCAGTTCCACCGTATTGACGCCGTTGTGATCGGGCCGCTCGAGATAAAGCAGGTGCCCGCCGGCATCCACGACCGCGATCGTCGGCTCGCGCTTGATCTTCGCGCCGGCGGCCTTGCTCGCCGCAGCCATCTTGATCGCGTCTTCAAGCGTGAGCGCAGGCTTCATTCGCACGGAACATCTCCTGAGCAGAACCGACAGATCGAGCCGTAAACTGCAATTCCACGCTGCCCCGGTCAACCTGCAACGAGGTTGATTGCAGACTCAATGTGCGCGATGCGGATGATGACGAAGCGCAATGGCAGCGCCGCGATGCGCCGCGGGCGACTATCCAGCAGGATTGGCCGACGGCCCGACAAACTTTCCGCGCGGCCGGATGATCGAGTTTTGCGCGCGCTGTTCGAGCACATGTGCAATGCAGCCTGCGGAGCGGGCGAGCGCCAGCAAGCCGCCGGCGGCTTGATACGGCAGACCCAATGCTTGCGATAGCGTGACAAGCGCCTCGCACAAATTGGTGCGTGTCTGCACGCTTGGAAAATGCTTGGCGATCACCTGCAGGGCTTCCGACGCGCGATCATGTCGCTCTTCCAATTCGAGCGCTATATCCAACAGCAGGTTCGCGCGCGGATCGCCATGGACGTAGAGCGGATTATCGAAGCCCGGCGTCGCCCGGCGCGGCACGGCGGGTCGCGCGCCGCTCTTTCCTGATTTCGCTGCTTTCGGATTCCAATCAAGCAGCGTCTCCAGCCGATCGCAGCAAAGACCGAACTCATAGCCGAAATGGACTTGCAGCCCGGCCAGAATGCACGACGGCAGATCGCAGCCTGCCGACGCGGAGATGCGCGCGACGAATGTCGGCGTCGTAAGTTCATGATCCGCGGTCAGGACCAGCGCCGCATTGAGCGCGCGCACGTTCTTCTCGGAAGGCTTGATGCCGAGCGCGCGCGCCAGCCCATGGGCAACTGTCTCACCGTCTTCGATCGGCGTGAATTCCCGCTTGGGGCCGAGGAAGCCGAATGCTCCCGTCATCACGCCGAGGATGCTGGTGGCCGGACACGGCGCGTCACGCAGTGCCGGATCGCAGCTCCATGTCTTGGCGAGCAGGACGATCGACTGCGTCAGCACGAAGCGGAAGTCCGAAGGGTCGACCTTGGCAAACTCCAAGGCCAGCGACGCCGGCAACACGATGTTGGTCCACGTCTTGTCCGCGGGCGGCTCGATACCGCTCCAGAGATATTCCGCAACCGCCTCAAAGGATCGATTGTCTTGCACCAGATCGATCGCGAGATGCTCGCGGTAGCGCGGCCCGTCCGGCGTGATCTCCGTGACCGCGGTTTCGAGGACCGGCTCGCCCCAGTACATCGCGCTTGCCGCCGCCGGCCCGTGGCCGGAGCGCGCGACGCTGCGCGACTTGAGTCGATGGATATCCTCGCGATTGTAGTAGCTGGTGCGGTGGCCGGGCTTCACCCGCCGCCGGATCAGGCCGCGGCTGACATAGGAATAGAGCGTCTGCGGCTTGACCTGGAGAATGCGCAGAGCATCGCGGCTCGACACATAGTCGTCGCCGGCAAAAACGATGCTGGTTTCCGGGTCTTCGAACGCGGCCTACCGAAGCCATCTCACCTTCGTCGAGCATGCCCCGTAGACCCCTTTTAGACCCAAATCACCAACGCGCCAATGCAACCCCGCGGTTTGTGGTCATTTTTTCGCTGGTACCTCTCCCGCATTGCCGGCGTCGATCGCGCGCTTGATCCGGACGATGTCTGCCGCCGGCGTATCCAGGATGTCCTGCACCACCTGCTGCAGCTTCGCCCCGGTCCAGGGGCTGATATCGAGGTTCTGGCGCTTGGCGTCCTCCAGCAGTTGCGGATCCTTCATCGCCAGGTCGAAGGCCCGGCGCAGCGCCGCGACGCGGTCGGGTGGTCCTTTATTGTTCGTCGCCACCGGCCGGCCGGGGCTGACGGCCCGCGACAGGAATTCGAACACGACCTTTTGGTCCGGCGTCTTCGCGAGCTCGCGCAGCAGCGGGACGTTCCTGAACTCGGGCGATTTCTCGAGCCCCGCCTGGAGCAGCACGTGGAAGGCAGCGGCGCCGCCCGGACGCGTGGCGAAGAGCGCCGGCAGATTGGTCGTCGAGCGACCGTCCACCTCGCGGCGCTCCACCGCCAGATTCATTTCCGCGCCAGTTCGGTATCCGACGATGCTCTTGAACTTCGTGCCCAGCATGCTGTTGCAGATGGCGACAAGGATTTGCTGGGTGTCGCCCGCGCCCGCGCCGGCCAGCAGCACGTCGCGCTTGGTCGCATCCTCGAGCGTCGCGATCCCGGAGTCGCGGCTGGTGACCAGGAAATAGTTTTCGTCGCTCATGTTGCCGATCCACTGGAGCGTCCGTAGATCGATGTTCGGCGTCTTGAGGTAGCCCAGCGCCTGATCCATCGGCGCCGTGGAGGTCACCATGGTGAGCACCGTGCCGTCTTGCGGCGCGACGTTGAGCGTATAGTTGAGGGCGGTGAGGCCCCCACCCCCCGGCATGTTCACGGGCAGCGCTTCGGGATGGCCCGGCACGTAACGGACGATGTGACGCGCCACGAGGCGCATGTAGAGATCGTAGTTGCCGCCGGGCGCGGCGCGGATGACGAACCGAAGCTGCTTCCCCTTGTAGAAATCCTCGACCGGATCGGCCATGGACGATGTTACAGTCAGCGCCAGCAAGGCAAACGCAAAAACGGCGGTGCGACGCATCGGCGTGTCCTCGGGTCTAGTTCTTCTTTCGGGCGACACTGCGAGAAACGTTGCGCACGCGCAATCATTGATTCCGGAATCAATCCGGCCTGGAACTCAATCGCCGCAGCGAAGTCTCCACCTGGTCGAAGCGCTACTTGGATGACATTGCCGCCGTCATCTTCAGTCTTCTGAATCTGGACGGGAAAGAAACGTTATGCGTTTTCGTCAGCGGAAACGATTTCCTCGTCACAAACGAGCGCGTCTGACGCCGCGACCTGATGTCCGGTTCGGCAATACGGACACCAAAGCGAAAGTTGAAATCCCCCAAGTCGCTTGAGTTGGTCCGCCGAGGTTTCGAGACTGGTGCGAACGAGTTCCTTGGTCTTCGGACAATGGTAAGCCAGCATGGCGTGCTCCCTGTGACGCTGTCCATGGCCGGCCCGCAAAACAGGACGCTGAATAAGCCACGCTACACCGTCGGACGCTCCGACCTCCTAGCCGCGTTGAATCGCTAGCCGTCCCCGCCGGTATCGGCAAGCAAACCGGTCGCACGCGGTTAATGCGGCCCCCTCAGGATTAACCAAGCCGCGTCACTAGTTCGCGCGGGGCTATGCCACCGACCGCCGAGCGCAAACGCTATCTTGCGCGTCTGCGCGAGGCACGAGAAAGCGATTCGCTTTGAAGTCGCAACTCTCCAGCCACGACCGAGCGCTTGTCGAGCGGAGCCCGGCTGCGAACGGTCGAAGCACCTCGCGCTATCGGGCGACTACCACGTCAAGAACAGCCGTCCTACCGGCACGGACGGCCTCCTGGCCGCGCCTAAGTGCACCCACCAATGCCTCCGGGTCCTCGACGCGCTCGCCGTAGCCGCCGAACGCTTCGATCACCTTCACGTAGTCCGGGCCATTGATGTGGGTGCCGAGATAGTTTCCGGTTTCGACGGCCACGCCCTCCGGATACATGCGCTTGTGCATGTTCTGCATGGCGGCGTACTTCTTGTTGTTGAAGATCACCACCATGATCGGCAGGCTGAAATCGCGCGAAGCGCCGAAGCTCTGAAGCACGGGATTGTACAGGAAGCCGCCGTCGCCGATCAGCGTGACGACCGGCCGATCCGGTTTGGCAAGCTTCACGCCCAATGAGATCCCGATTCCCTGTCCAAGACCGCCTTGGCGCGTGAACAGGCTTTGCGGGTTGTTCCAGCGGATATGCTCGCGCAGTAGCGCGGTATGGGTCGTCACCTCGTCGATATAGATCGTATCGTCGGGCAGCGCTTCGCCCAATGCCGCACACAGCCAGATCGGATCGATCGGCGTCTTCTTGCGCGCCGCGGCCTGCTGTGCGCGCCGCTTCTCCATCAACGCGTCGTGCGACGCCGTCAGCTTCGCACGGCGTTCGCTGATCTTGCTCCGGTCGAGCGGCATGCCCTGTAGCGCATTTGCAATGTCGCGCAGCGCCGCCGCCGTATCGCCTTCCAGATAGATGTTCGCCTGATGGCTTTGGTAGGCCATGTAGGGCCGATGCGGAACGTCGTCGATATCGACGATCACGGCGTTTGGAGGCCTGTCGCTCGGCGGATACCAGGGCGTACGAGTCTGGATCACGATAACCAGGTCGGACGTGTTCCAATACTCCTTGAAGTCGTGTCCCTGGTGCATCGGATGATCTTTGGGAAAGTTCGCGAAGGTCGCACCGGGCTTTTCAACCACCGGCAGCGCCACGAGATCGCTCAGAGCAACCAGCGCGTCGAACGCTTCCACCGTTCGGCCGGCTCCCTCGGTCAGCACGACCGGGTTGCGCGCCTTGGCGATCAACTCCGCCACCCGCGCGATGTCGGTCTGTGCACTCA
The DNA here is from genome assembly GCA_019745775.1 of Xanthobacteraceae bacterium. Taxonomy (GTDB): domain Bacteria; phylum Pseudomonadota; class Alphaproteobacteria; order Rhizobiales; family Xanthobacteraceae; genus VAZQ01. Next base: position 148,082 of record JAIESR010000013.1, read on the forward strand.
CGAGCTTGGGCGCAGGCGGCACGGTCCGCCGCTGTTCCGGCATTGACCATGCTGCCACCATCGTCTCGTGGGGGATCGATAGATACGTCGGGCCGACCGGCGTGCGTTGCGCCATCTCGCCCGCACGGACGATGCTTTCATAGATCGTGTGAGGACTCGACGTCTGGCAGGCGTATTTGACCAGCGGTTGAATAAGACACTGAGGCCCTCCGACGATCGACAGGTTGTCTATCCACTGGCGGCCGGGGTCGAAATCCGGCTGCTCGCCGTAGGTGGTGGATTCACCGGAGATCACCAGCATCGGGACGCCGGCAATCAACGCACCGTGCACCCCCATCATTCCCTGCAGAAGCCCCGAGCCCGCGTGCAGGAGAACGGCCTGCATCTCACCGGTTGCGAGCGTGTAGCCGGCAGCGATATCGACCGCGAGGGTCTCATGCCAGCAGTCCATGAACCTGGGGCCGTCCTGACCTCGCTGGGTCTGCTTGGCCATCGCTTCCCATATCGATGACCACTCCGTGCCCGGGGAGGAAAGGATATGCTTCACCCCGAGATCGCGAATGGCCTCGAGGATGGCGTCGCCGCCGTCGAGCGTGTTCTTCATTGAGCTGTCTCTATCTTTGTTGCCGTCGAGATGTTGGTTCCGTCGAGACCATGCAGGCTCAGCCGGGCTACTCCCTAGCCTACCGCCGGCTCCCTGGCCTACCGCCAGCATACCCTACCATTTCGAACTCGCGCAGATCGCCCCGCGGCCGGCACAAGCGCCGCAAAAGGCACGTTCATGAACACCCATTACGAAAGGCGTGACCTATGGTCGGTTCGCATGCCATCGGACATTCCGGCTACAGCATCCGCAGATGCCGAATGGGTCGGCCCGTGGCGACCGCCTGCGCCGCGGCCAAAATGGCGTCGGCATCGATGCCGTAGTGGCGATAAAGATCGGGGAGCGAGCCGGTCTGGCCGAAGTGCTCGACGCCGAGCGCCCGCACGCGATGGCCGCGCACCGCGCCGAGCCACGCCAGCGTTGCCGGATGACCGTCGAGCACGGTCACGAGACCGCACTGCGCCGGCACAGCGTCGAACAGACGTTCGACATGCGAGCGCGCTTCCGGCCGGCCGCGTTCGCGCCGGCGCTGCGCCGCCGTCCAACCGGCGTTGAGCCGGTCCGCCGACGTGACCGCGAGGAGTCCGACGTCGCGGCGATCCTCCGCCATCAGGCCGACCGCCTGGATCGCTTCGGGGGCGATGGCGCCGGTATAGGCCACCACCACCTGGCAGTTGGGCCCGGGCTCGCGCAGCCAATAGCCACCATCGACGATGCTCTGACGCAATTCGGGCGTGATGGCCCGTCTGACCTGCTCGATCGGTCTGGTCGAGAGTCGCAAGTAGACCGAGCCGCCGGTCTCGTCGCGCAGCCAATTATGCTCGGCCGCATCGTCCTCGCCGTCCCTCTGGATGTAGTCGAAGGCGAAGCGGAGCATCTCGGCGAGCTCATCGACGAACGCCGGCTCAAAAGCCGCGAGTCCGTCTTGAGCCATGCCGATCAACGGCTGGGCGATGGACTGGTGCGCACCGCCTTCGGGTGCGAGCGTGATCCCCGACGGCGTCGCCACCACGATGAACCGGGCATCCTGGTAGCAGGCGTAGTTCAGAGCATCGAGGCCGCGGGCGATGAAGGGATCGTACAGCGTGCCGATCGGGATGAGCCGTTCGCCGTTGAGCGAATGCGAAAGCCCCAGCGCGGAAAGCAGGATGAATAGATTGGTCTCGGCGATGCCGAGTTCGATGTGCTGGCCGGTCGGTGAGTACTCCCAGGTGAACGTCGAAGGGATGCGTTCGCTGCGAAACGTGTCCATCATGCGCTCGCGCGCGAACAGGCCACGGCGATTGACCCAGGCGCCGAGATTGGTAGAGATCGTGACATCGGGAGACGTGGTCACGATGCGATTGGCGAGCGGCGTGGAGCCTCGGCCGATCTCGTTCAACAGTGCTCCGAACCCCGCCTGCGTCGACATTTCCGGCTGAATGACCACGTCGAGGGTATCCGGCACCTCGATGCGCGCTGCCTGCAAGCGGCGCTCGCCGGAAGCAGCAAACGACACGCCCTGGAGAAACGCGCGCAGCTCGCCGGGGGCCGTCGGCAGGCCTTCGAACGGGTCCCACTCATGGCCCGGCCGAATGTTCATCTCGGCGCGAAAGCGCTCCATCTGCGCAAGCGTCATCAGGCCGGCGTGATTGTCCTTGTGCCCGGCGAATGGCAGGCCATAACCCTTGACCGTGTAGCAGATGAAGCAGGTCGGGCGATCATGGTCGATCCGTTCAAAGAGGTCGACCAGGAGCGGCAGGTCGTGGCCGCCGAGATTGTTCATCAGCCGCGCCAGCTCATCATCCGAGCGCGCGTTGATCAGGGCTTTCGCCGCAGGTTCTTCGCCAATGTCGTCCAGCAGGCGTTTGCGCCAGGCGGCGCCACCCTGGAAAATGAGCGCCGAGTAGAGCTGGTTCGGGCAGCGGTCGATCCAGTGCTTGAGCGCCGCGCCCCCTGATTCGCGGAAGGCTGCCTGCTGCAGCGATCCGTACTTCACGATCTCGACGTCCCACCCGAAGTTCTTGAACAGCCCCTCATAACGCTCCCACAGGCCTTCGCGCACAATCGCGTCGAGACTCTGTCGGTTGTAGTCGATAATCCACCAGCAATTCCGCAGCCCCTGCTTCCAACCTTCCAGGAGCGCCTCGAAAATATTCCCCTCGTCGAGCTCGGCGTCGCCGACGAGTGCGATCATGCGGCCTTCGGGGCGCTCTTTGCTCCAGCCGTGCGCGCGAACATAATCTTGCACCAGCGAAGCGAACAGCGTCTGCGCAACGCCGAGCCCGACGGAGCCCGTGGAAAAGTCGACGTCGTCGGCATCCTTGGTTCGTGACGGATAGCTTTGCGCGCCCTTATAGCCGCGGAAATCTTCAAGCTGCGCACGCGTTTGCCGGCCGAGCAGATACTGGATCGCATGGAAGACCGGCGACGCGTGCGGCTTGACCGCGATCCGATCCTGCGGACGCACCACGCGAAAATAGAGCGCAGTGAGGATGGTCGCGAGCGAGGCGGAGGACGCCTGGTGACCGCCGACCTTCAGTCCATCGTTGTTTTCGCGCAGATGATTGGCGTTGTGGATCGTCCAGCTGGCAAGCCACAGCACCTTGGACTCGAGCTCGCCGAGAACGCGCAAGTCCGCTGAAGAGATTTGGCTCATGGCGCATCGTCCCGTTCGGCCGATGGCTTTAGTATTTCACCACGGATAGGGCGAAAGCTGCCAAATATCTTCACAAGGACGGCTAAAGTTGGCATAATCTGCCAAAATAAGCGCAGCTGTGGATTGGATATGCCAAAATCAGCGCTGGACGCAGTCGACCGCAAAATTCTGGAAGCTTTACAAACCAACGGGCGGATCAGTTTGGCAGAGCTTTCGACCAAGGTCGGGTTGTCGCCGTCACCCTGCCTGCGGCGCGTACGTAACTTGGAGCGCGCCGGCGTGATCGCCCGCTACGTGGCCGTACTTGACCAGCGGCGGGTAGGCCTGCCCGTGAGCGTCTTTGTCTCGATCAAGCTCGAGAAGCAGAGGCAGGAATCGCTCGACCGCTTCGCCAAGGCGGTGGAGCGCTGGCCCGAAGTGCTCGAATGCTACTTGATGACCGGCTCGCGCGACTACTGGCTGCGCGTGGTTGTTCCCGATCTCGAAGCCTACGAGCGTTTTGTGAAGCAGAAGCTGACGCGGCTTGAAGGCATCGCGTCGATCGAGTCGAGCTTCGCGCTGGAACAGGTAAAATATACGAACGTACTGCCGATGAACTGACGATCGGCGATGATGGCGTCATGGACTTTCGCTACTTTGCCTTGATGTTGGCTGCGCGGATCACGGGCCACCACCGCTCGATCTCCGCCCGCTGGAGAGTCCCGAGCGCCTCCGGCGTGAGTTGCTCCGGTGGAAGAAGCTCTTGCCCAAGCTCGACGAGCCGCTTGCGGACAGTCGGGTCGGCCAGGGCATTGCGGACTGCCTCGTTGAGCTTTGCGATGATGTCCGCAGGCGTGCCTTTCGGCGCCCACAGGCCGCGCCAATTCGACATGTAGAAGCCTGGAAGGCCTGCCTCGTGCGCGGTCGGGACGTCCGGCGCGACGGCCAGGCGAGCTTTTGCGGTCACTGCGAAGCCTTTGATGTTCCCGGAGCGGATCTGCGGCACCGAATTGGCAGCGGTGTCGAACATGATGTCGATCTGTCCCGCGATCATGTCTTGCATGGCGGGCCCGAGGCCCCGATACGGAACGAACTCGAACTGCGTTCCTGTCTCCTTCTGAAAGAAGACGCCGACGACGTGCCCGACACCGCCCGGCCCCGTGGTTCCCGCCGACGCTTTGCCAGGGTTGGCCTTGAGCCAGCCGATCAATCCCTTCAAGTCATTTACCGGCAGTGATTTCTTGCCGACGATGGCGATCGATTCGGTCGAGACCAGCGAGATCGGCTCGAAGTCCTTCAATACGTCATAAGGGAGTGAATAGACGGCGCCGTTCAGCACATGCGTCGGCCAGTTGCCGTAGCTGAGCATATATCCATCGGGGACAGCCCGCGCGACACGACCGACGCCGATACTGCCCGCGGCACCGCCGACATTCTCAATCACGATCGTCTGGCCAAGCGTATTGCGCATGTGATCGGCCACGATGCGCATGATGGTGTCGCCTGACCCACCCGCCGCGAATGCCACCACGACGGTGATCGGCCGCGACGGATAGGTTTGCGCGGAGGCACCGCTCATCACACCGATAACTGTCGCAACCGCAAGTGCCAGCGAGATTCTTTTCATGCCCTAACCTCCAAGCTGATCGGACGACACCACGTATCGATACGGCCGTCCAGAAACAGCGCAACACCTGCGTCAGTTCACCACGGCCGAAGTATCGCCGCCGCCTCCGGTCGTGCATCGGCGCCGAGGCGCGGATGCCGCCCGTCGCTGGTACGATTGGATTTCGCTCACCAGATCGCGTACTTAAGGCGACGGGGCACCTTTCACGCAACCGGCCATGAACGCACCCGCGGAGCCAACGACCCGATCTGCGCCGACGGTGAGCCCCGCTAGACGCGTCGCCAGCGCAGTCAGCCTGGGTATGCTCGTCGTTCTGGTGCCGTGGCTGACGGCGCTCAGCTTTGTCGTTTCGTTGTTGATTGGTTCGGATTGCTGCACTGTCATCATTGTTGCGAGCAGCGTCCCCGACCTGGTCGAGGCAGTACTGGACGGCATTGCCGCCGTCATCTTCGGCATTCTGGCAGCGATCGCCGCGGTGGTTGCGGCTATATTCAGTCTGTTCGGACTTTAGACGGCGGCAAAGAGGCGTGACCATCAGTCCCTTCAACCCAATATCCGTGATCGAGGATCTTGGCGACCGAGAACGCGGCTATCTGGTCGCCACGCTTTTCACGCAGAGCTATGCCCGCAAGTGTCAAGCGCTGCGTGCCTCCTGCAGCCAGTTCGAGCTTCCGTTCATTGCTTGCGAGGTGGCGGCGGTACACCAATCGATCAGCGTATGGGGCGGCGACGATCCCGCCTCGACAAAAGCGGCCATGATCTATTGGGCACTGGAGCGCTATCAAAAGCCGGTTTTGTACATAGACTGCGACTGCGAGATACGTTCGGATCCGACGCTGATCGATACCGTCGTGGCGGAAGGGCATGACTTCGCGGCCTACAACTGGCTCGCGGACATGTGCACCGATGGATTTTCACCGATCTCGCTGCGCGTCGGCAACGCCACGGTGGTCGACCGCTTTTACCAGCTAAGCGTCCATGTCGACCACTATGCGACCGACCAGTTGATGGTGTCGGGCGCGGTACAGCTCTACGCGCCAACCAGCGCGGCACGCGCCCTTCTGGCGCAATGGCAGCAAACGATTTTGTCGACACCTGGTGCGCTCGACGATGGCTGTCTGGCGTTTGCGTTCAACAATGCGAATGATCGGAACATCAATCTACGTCCATTTTGGCTGCCCAAGGCATACGCGCGCTACCCGTGGTGGATCACGGAACGTCCGGTGATCGAGCATCCGGATCAACCGAATGATCGCGACGACCAGGAGGTCTGGAAAAACATCCGGGCGCGAACAGGAAAGGACCGCGTCTATCTCGAAAAGACGATGCTGCAACCACCCACGCGTCCATGCAAGGGCAATTACGTGATCGACACACAGGAGCTGGACGTCTATTGCGTCGATCAATCCGGCCAGTTGATCTCCGCCGGCCGCAAGGTTGACGCCGTCTGGTTGCCGGACCGCCGGCAAACGCAGGTCGAGACGACATTTGCGGTTCCGTCCGACGCAAAAGCGCTCTATGAACAGGCGCTGGCCGCCTGCGACCAGGGTCGGTTTGATGGCGCAATAGATATTCTCCGTCACGCACTCGCACTCGCCCCTGACGACGCTCGTAGTCACAGACTTCTTGGTGCGGCACTCGCGCAGCTCGGCAGACATGCGGAAGCACTCTCAAGCATTGAGCGCGCCCTTGCGCTGGCGCCGTCGGCGCGCTCGCACGGCCTTCGCGGCGACTCGTTGGCCGCGCTTGGGCGGAACGAAGAAGCGGTCGCGAGCTATGACCAAGCGCTCGCCATGGCCCCGCTAAGCGTCGAAGACTGGTGCAACCGCGGCCTGGCCCTGCACGAACTGAAGCGGCACGAAGAGGCCATCGCGAGCTTCGATCGTGCCCTTGCGGTCACAGACACGTTTTGTCTGGCGCATTTCAATCGAGGCAACGCGCTCATCGCCCTGGGTCGACTGGACGAGGCGGTTGAAAGCTTCGATCGAGCACTGCTGAACGCTGGTGAGTTTGCACCGGCGCATTTTGGCCGGGGCACCGCGCTGGCCGCACTACAGCGGCATCCGACGGCAATCGAGAGCTTCGATCGCGCCATCGCGATCGATCCCGACTATGCCGACGCACATGAAGGCCGCGCCAATTCACTCGAGCGTCTTGGCCAAGACCAGGATGCACTGGCGTCGCTCGATCGCGTGCCTGCGACCAGCGGCCGTCGCAGTGCGCTCGTCATGAAGGCCTTCATCCTCCTGAAACTCCGTCGCATGCAGGAAGCGCTGGCGTGCTGCGACCGCGCGCTGGCGGTGACGGGTAACGATCCGCGTGTCTTGCGGCTACGCACAGACATACTGATAGAACTAGACCGGATCGACGAGGCAACTCGGACGTTCGATAGGATCGGTCCGGGCAATGGCACCGACGCTGTCGCGGGCTTTCGCCAGCCTTTGGATCGCCGCGAATTGGCCAAGCTCGTCGACAGCGAGCAGATCACCATCATTCCTTGGCATCAGGCGACCGCGCCGCCCATCGCATCGCACGGTCGGCCCGCGGCGCTGGTTCTGCAGGGGGTTGAAGCTTCCACAGAGGTCGAGGGATGGCCGCAGCTCCGCAACGCGCTTTTCACGGCAGGCTATTTGCCGCTGAAGCAATCGCTGACGGGCGACGGTCCGAACGTGATCTATGTCCGGTCCGAACTGCTGACGGACCCGCTGTCGGCAGGCGTGTCCTCGGGATCCGCGGTCGGTATGTGGAATCTCGGTAACAATGGCCGCTTTGCAAACCAGCTTTGGCAATATCTGTTCGTGTCGATGTACGGATTCCGAAACGGGTTGGTTGTCGAAACGCCGCGTTGGGAGGGCGAGGACTATTTCGGATTTCGAAATCGGCGCCCGCGACCGCGTCCCACGATGGAATATCATTCTTTCTCGAACGAACATCTGAAGCTGTGGCATTCGGACATGCCAGCGCGCAACGTCAACTTCTCCGGCTACTTTCAAGCCGTCCCAGAAGCGTGGCGGCCCCATCGGAAATTCATACGCCGCTTGTTCACACTGAAACCGGCATGGAGGCAGCCATTCGATGATCTTTCCGGGGCGCTGTCGGCTCAGCGCAGGACGCTCGTGGCCGTTCATGTCCGGCGAGGCGATTACGTATCCAACAGCAAGCCCGAGTTTCGGACGGTACCCACAAGCTGGTATTGCGACGCGCTTCAAAAGCTATGGCCTCTCTTGCAGTCTCCCGTCCTTCACGTCGCGACTGATGAGCCGGACCTTGTTGAGGACTTTTCAGCGTTCCCGCAGCTGGATGTAACGAAGATCCCGGCCGACATGCCGGATCATGTTCGGGACTTTACGATCCTTCGCGAGGCGCATTGGCTCCTTGCCTGCAACAGCTCGAATTCAATGATGGCGACGCTACTGGCAGACGAAGATCAAAAGTGTCTCGTCGTCGATTTTAAAGATAAGGAATTCGTGCCCTTCGATCTTTGGCAGGAAGGCAGTTTCTGGCACAGATTCGTCTCCCGGGAGTGAAGCGCCGGGATCAGCTAGATTTGAAACGGCTCGCTCGCTGAAGGGTCAGTCGAAGAACCGGTTTGCCGGCCTTGGCAGGCCCAGATTATCCCGCAACGTCCTCCCCTCGTATGCGGTACGAAACAGCCCTCGCCGCTGCAATTCCGGCACGACCTGTTGGACGAAGTCGTCTAGCCCGCCGGGCAGGTAAGGGAATTGGATCGTGAAGCCGTCCGAAGCCTCCGTGACGATCCACTCTTCCATTTCATCGACAATCGATTTCGCCGTGCCGACCATCGCCAGACCGCCATGGCCCCCAAGTCTCTGTGCCAGCTGCCTCACCGTCAGGTTCTCACGCCGCGCCAGGTCAATCGCCCGCTGGCGACCGCTTTTCGATGCATTGCTCTCGGGAATGTCCGGCAGCGGTCCGTCCGGATCGAACTTCGAGGCATCGTGGCCAAGCGCGATCGAGAGCGTCCCGATCGCATTGGCATAGTGCACAAGGCTATCGAGCTTTGCGCGCTTCGCGCGCGCCTCCTCCACACTGTCGCCGACAACGACGAAGCATGCCGGCATGATCTTCATGTGATCGCGTAAACGGCCGATCTTCTCCATCCGGCCTTTGACGTCCGCGTAGAACTGACGTCCTGCCGCAATGCTGGCTTGCGCCGTAAACACCATCTCTGCCGTTTCGGCCGCGAGTTGCCGCCCGGATTCGGAAGCGCCGGCCTGTACGATCACGGGCCACCCCTGCACCGGCCGCGCAATATTGAGCGGCCCGCGCACGCTCAAGAACTCGCCCTTGTGATCGAGGACGCGAAGCTTGCCCGGATCGAAGTAGATCCCGGCCTCGGCATCGCGAACGAAGGCGTCGTCCGCCCACGAATCCCACAAGCCCGTCACCACGTCGTAGAATTCGCGCGCGCGGCGATAGCGATCGCCATGCTCCACATGCTCGGAGAGCCCGAAATTCAGGGCCGCGTCGGGATTGGACGTCGTGACGATGTTCCAGCCGGCGCGGCCGCCGCTCAGATGGTCGAGTGACGCGAAGCGTCTTGCTATGTGATAGGGCGCATCGAACGTCGTGGAAGCGGTGGCGACAAGACCGATAGTCTCAGTGACTTGCGACAATGCCGCCAGCATGGTGAACGGCTCGAACGATGTGACGGTGTGGCTGCGTTTGAGCGCTTCAAGCGGCATGTTGAGCACGGCCATATGATCGGCCATGAAGAAGGCATCGAATTTCGCGTGTTCCAGCGTTTGAATGAAACGCTTGGTATGCTGAAAATTGAAGTTCGCATCCGGGAACGCGCCGGGATAACGCCACGCTCCCGTGTGAATGCTTGCGGGCCGCATGAACGCGTTAAGGTGCAATCGCTTATTGGCGCTCATTGATTATCCTGTGTCAGACATTGTCCATCGTTATTGCCACGACTTCCGGCCTCGGCGCGCCACATTAGCACTTTGGCAATGGTGATGCGGCCGCGAGGGGCCGATTCAGTTCATTCGTCGCGCTCCCACTCGTTGATCCATATCCGCCGGGAAAAACGTGGACCGCCCACGCATCATTCAATAGTGAACTCGTGCCGCTGAAATAATCGGACGTCTCCGCAATTCCACCTGCCGACGATCTGCCTGGTTCGGCTTCCGCGAAGATAGTCGAACCGACGATGCATATTGAATCGTCCCCGGTGATGGAGATCAACGTGCGACTGCCTTATATCGGCACGACCTGCACCGAGACCTCCATGCGATTGAAGGCGTTCGACGGCCCGGTCCACGAGCCTGCGAGTGGAGACGCCTTTTCCTGCTCACGGGCGACCGCGACGGAGATATGTTCGTTGCCCGCGAGCTTGTTGTTGGTTGGATCAAAACCATGCCAGCCCGCACCAGGAATATAGATTTCCGTCCAGGCATGGGTGGCGCCATGCTGGCCCTCCGCCATCTGGATATATCCCGTCACGAATCGGGAGCCGAACCCCCAGTGCCTCGCCGCCTCCATCATGAGGACCGCGAAGTCGCGACACGAGCCACTGCCGCGAGCAAGCGAGTCGCAAGGCAGTTGCACCCCATGATCGTCGCGATGAGCGTACTTGAGCGACTTGAAGATGTGCGTGTTCAATCTCTCCAGCAGCTCCAGCGTGCCCACCGCTTGGCCGGGACGATACAAATCGCGCAGCCATTCCTGCAGCTTCGGACCGTCGTAGGGGTAGCTGGGGAGGCGGTAGCTGATAAGATCGATCTGCTCCTCCGGCGCGTATTGAAACGGAAACATCCGGGCGCCCGGATCGATCAAGCATTCGATCGGATTGTCATCGCGAAGCTCCACGTCCAATTCGCTTCGAATGCTCAGCTTCTCTGAAGGAGCCAGGAATGTCACGATCGCGATGGAATTCCCGTAGATGTCACGCAGCCAGCGTATATTCGCTGTCGGCTCGACGTCGACCTTGCCCCGCACAATGCGGACGTCATGTCCCTCGCGCGGTCGCATCATGGCGCGGTGCGGACCGAATGAGACCGGCTGATCGTAGTAGTACGCCGTCTCGTGAATGATGCGGATGTACTTCATTGAGAGGCCAACAACGGCTCAATGCGGGACCACGGTTGCGCCTGTTCTCTCAGATGCAGGCAATAGCTGCTGGGCCGATTGCCCCTTGCGTACCCAAGAAAACTTCAGCGGCGTGTCTGCATATCACCGAAAACGTGACGCTCCAACAGCAGCGCCGGTTCGTCGAAATTGCAGAATCGCCGTCTTCATCCTGGTGCCGCCGGCGCAGAGCGGTTACAGATGGTGTAGAGACCGACGTTCAAGACTTCCGCTTCGAAACCGGCTTTGCAATATTCGAGGTAGTACTCCCAGGTCCGCTTGAAGCGCCGATCAAACCCGAGCTGCTCGATCGCGGACCACGCGTCTTGGAATCGCCGCTGCCAATGCAACAGGGTCTGCGCATAACTCTCGCCGAAAAACTCCGTCGCGACGAGCTGTAGTCCCGCGGCGGCGGTCTCGCGCCCGATGATCGCCGCCGTCGGCAGCATCCCGCCCGGAAATATGCACTGCTGAATGAAATCCGGCCGCCGGCGATAAGATTCAAACCGGGCTTCGGCAATCGTGATCACTTGAAGAACCGCGATTCCGCCCGGACGAAGATTGTCTCGCAATTGCCTGAAATAGGTCGGCCAGTAAGAAGCCCCCACAGCCTCCAGCATCTCGATCGAGACGATGCGATCGTAGGCCCCGCGCACCTCGCGATAGTCCTGTAGCCGCAAATCACAGCGCGCGGACAAGCCACGGTCGTGCAACCCCTTGCGCGCGAATTCGAGTTGTCTGGTCGAGAGCGTGATACCGGTCACGTGGCACGCGTGGCGCTCGATCAGCCGCTGCGCCAACCCGCCCCAGCCGCAGCCGATTTCGAGCACGCGTTCGCCACCGGAGAGGTCGAGCAGATCGAACACGCGCCGGAGCTTGGCCTCCTGCGCATCTTCCAGCGTCTGCCCAGCCTCCGTAAACAGGGCTGACGAATAGCTCATGCTCGGGTCGAGCCATTGCGCGTAGAATTCATTGCCGAGGTCGTAGTGGGCGGCAATGTTGCGCCGGCTCCCGCGCCTTGTATTCCGGTTCAGCGCGTGCCGCAGTTTGTCGAACACTCCTGACGCGCGCAGCCACCGCGCCGGCCGCAACGCGTCGGCGTTCCGTAATGCGAATCTCATCAGCACGCCGAGGTTCGGAGTCGAACATTCGCCGGCAATATAAGACTCTGCAAAGCCGATATCGCCACGCAGCAAGATGCGCCACAACAGATTCCAGCGATAAACCTTGAGGTGCGCGTGCGGTCCCGGCAGGCTGCCTTCGGCGACGAAGCGTTCTCCGGCCGGCGACTCGATCACAAGCCGGCCGTGCTTTACGCGGGAACCGATCCCCCGCAAAAGCGCTGCAACCAGCGAGTGGGAAGGGCGTCTCCCCTCCGATGCAAGTGGCGTCGATTGCTGGTGCTGAATGGACATGGCGATTCAGTTCGAATTGTTGGATGTAGCGGGTGCGACGGATGTCATGGCGGCGGGCGCGGCCGGCTTGGGACGGTAGTGCAGTCCCTTCAGCCACAGCCGCAAAGCTTCCCAATGGATCGCCGCAATCACTTTCAACGTGATGGCTGGCATCGTCAGACACAGGAGCGCCAGGGCGCGGTCGGTAAGGCTCCTGCGCGTTCCGGCAAGCGCGGCATTGAGTATCCGACCTTCGTCCGCGCTGACCCGGATGCCGACGGCGATGCGCTCGTCCGGAACGGAAATCCGGAAGTCATACGTCAACCCCATATCCATGAATGGAGAGACATGAAGCTGCTTGCGACAGCGCTGATGAACCCCGCCAGCGCCCGGCCTAGCGGGAATGACGTAACTGTGGCGCTCACCAAACGTGTTGTGGACCTGATAGATCAGCGCGGCGAGCGCACCGTCCGCATCGTGGCAGAAATAGATACTGAGGGGATTGAAGCAGTAGCCCAATGTCCGCGGCATGCAGAGCAGCCGGATGCGCCCCCCGGCAAGATCGATCCCGGCCGCCCGGAGCTGGCGCTCCGCCTGGTTGCGAAGCGGGGTGGATGTGCCGTCGCCGTGATCGGCGTCGTAGATGGTGAAGAGGTTCGGGCGGTTATGCGAGAGCAGCCGCAGCGTTCTGGAAAGCCGGGGTAGTTCGTCGAGATCGAGCAGGAGCCAGAATGCAGAGTACCGAAAATCATGGGCGCGCGGACGAATGCGCCGGTGCATGACCGATCCGACATAGAGTGACGACTGCAAGGTCACGACAGCAATTCCCTGGAGTTGATCTCCGTCCGCGCCGTCAACACGATCCGGCCGGACTCGTTGGGCACGGTCCAAGGACGCCGCACACCGCCAAGTTGCTCGGCCACTGCGAGGCCCGCTTGCAGGCCATCTTCGTGGAATCCTGCGCCGAAATGCGCGCCACAGAACCAGGTGCTCCGCTTGCCTTGCAGCAGCCACAGCCGATTCTGCGCGGCGATCGCCTTCGCGTCGAAGATCGGATGGTGGTAGACCTCGCTATGCACGATCGAACCCGCGCGCGGCGGTCGGTGCGGGTTCAGCGTGACGAACAACGGAGCCTTGGTCGGCAGGCTCTGGAGCCTGTTCATCCAATAGGTGACGCAGACGCCTTCGCCTGCCCCATTGCCGCCGCCGAGGTAGTTCCAGCTTGACCACACCGCGCGGCGCCTGGGCATGAAGCTGGCATCGTTGTGGAGCACGGCCAGGTTTCGGCTGTAGCGGAACGCGCCGAGGAGCTCGCGCTCGGCATCGCTTGGGTCCGCGAGCATTGCCAACGCCTGTTGCGCATTCGCCGCGATAACGACGTGGTCATAGCGTTCGGCACGACCGCTGGAGTCGGTGACGATGGGACCGCTTCCGCTTCGTTGCACGCTGACGACCCCGGTATCGAGCTTGATACGGTCAGCAAAACCTCGGCTCAGGCGTTCGACGTAGGTTCGGCTGCCTCCGGTCACGGTTTCCCACGGGGGTCGGCGGACTAACTTGAACAGCCCATGATTTTGGTAGAAGCGGATGAAGGACACCGCCGGATACGACAGCATCTCAGTGGCGGTCGCCGACCAGATCGCGCTCGCCATCGGGACGATGTGATGATCGCGGAATTCAACGCCATATCGCCGCAACTCGAGATATTGCCCGAGGCTCATCCACTCGTTGTCGACCAGCACCGGATCGCACGGCGCGTTCCGGTAAAAGCGCACCAGATCGGCGAGCATCGCCCAGAAGCCGGGCCGGATGAGGTTACGCGGCTGCCCGAACAGGCCGGACAACCCGGACCCGGAGTATTCGAGCCTGCCCTCGTCGAGCGAAACGGAGAACGACATCGCCGCAGCCTCGGTCGGCACCCCCAGATGTTCGAATAAAGCCACCAGGTTCGGATACGTCACGCGGTTGAACACGATGAAACCGGTATCGACAGGGATGCGGCCGCCATCGACTGGTGCCAGGACAGTATTCGAGTGGCCCCCGACGCGATCGGCCCGCTCGTAAACGCTGACATCATGTCGCTGGCTCAAGAGCCAGGCGGCCGACAAGCCCGAAATGCCGGTTCCAACAACTGCAATTCTGAAACGCGCGCCAACTGTCATCCTGTTGCATCACCTTGGGGAGCGTCGCCAGGCGCGGTCGGCGCCTGGTTGGGGATTTTTCCTCCATGAGCTACGAGCAGGTAGCCCGTTTGGATCACTCGACTATGATCCAAACGACCGCCCGCCACGTAGTAGAGGGCATGCAATGCGCGGCAAACCCAGCCTGCTCACCGGTTACGGCGCCGATTGCCCGGCCCTGGCGGTTGCCGCAGGCTGCGAGCCTTTCCAGAAAGCGTTTACCGGGCATGCGGACTGAGGACGATACGAGTTCGGACCGAACCGGATGGGACCGGCTGATTGTCGCCATCGCGACGCGTCAGGACCGCGAGGCGTTCAAAAGACTGTTCGAGTACTTCGGCCCGCGCGTGAAGACGTACATGCGGCGTTCCGGAGCGACCGAGGCCAGCGCAGAAGAACTGGCTCAAGACGCGATGCTGACTGTGTGGCGGAAGGCCGCCCTTTTCGACCCCGCAAGCGCTGGCGCCAGCGCCTGGATTTTCACGATTGCCCGCAATCTGAGAATCGACGCCGTTCGGCGTGAGCGCCGCGACGGGAGCGCCCTGGCGGCACCGGCCGAGGCGGAGTTCCAGATCGACGAATCGCCGCAACCCGATTCTTCGCTCGCTGCCACGCAATCCGACAAACTGGTCCGCGCCGCCATCGCGGAATTGTCGGCCGATCAGATGCGCGTCATCGAGCTGTCGTTCTTCGAAGAGAAGGCGCACGCCGAAATCGCGAAGATCCTCGATATTCCGCTTGGCACCGTTAAATCAAGGCTGCGCCTGGCCATGAACCGGCTGCGCAACCTGTTGGGTGAGCCGTCATGACGATCCGACACCATCCCGACGATTCGATGCTGATTGCTTTCGCGGCTGGCACGCTCGACCTCGGACAGCATGCCGCGATCGCAACGCATCTCGCCGCGTGTCCGCGCTGCCGGCGCTTGGCGTCTGCGATGGAGCATGTCGGCGGTGCCGTGCTGGAAAACCTTCCGCCCGCTCCGATGGCTGGCAACGCGCTCGAGCGCGTCATGGCG
Organism: Xanthobacteraceae bacterium; assembly: GCA_019745775.1. Classification (GTDB taxonomy): domain Bacteria; phylum Pseudomonadota; class Alphaproteobacteria; order Rhizobiales; family Xanthobacteraceae; genus VAZQ01. Next base: position 163,615 of record JAIESR010000013.1, read on the forward strand.
CGCCTGCCGGAAATCGATCGGGCCGCGGAACGGGAACCTTCACCGGAGATGGCTGCTGCCGAAATTCCCGGCCTGCCGAAATTCATTCGCAAGTATCCGATCGGCGAGTGGCAGTGGGTCGCGCCGCGCGTGCATCTTCGCCGCATCACATTGCCCGAGCCGAGCAGGACTCGCGTCTTCCTGCTCAGGTCCGGTCCGGGAACGAAAATGCTTCAGCATTCCCACACAGGGATCGAAATGACCTGTGTGTTGTCGGGAGCGTTCAAGCATGAGGGCGGCCATTTCGGTCCTGGCGATTTCGATCTCGGTGACGCCACGGTCGATCACCAGCCGATGGTCGACGACGGAGAGGATTGCGTCTGTCTGGTCGCGATGCAGGGAGACTTAAGGCTGAACGGGATTCTCGGCCGCGTGATGCAGCCATTCGTGCGCCTCTGACCGCTCCAATCGGCCGGCAGCAAAGCGTCGGCGGCACCGGGCCAAGGCGCGCACCAAGGCAGCTCATGAACCTGACCCACCTTGCGATCATGTCCGCTGGCGTTGCCGCAGCGCTCGCCGCGGTCATGGCGGCCGCGTGGCATGTCCAACAGAGGAGCGGCACCTCGCGCTGGGTCGACGCGTCCTGGACGTTCGGCGTCGGCGGCGTTGCGTTCCTGGCCGCCCTGGCTCCGCTCGGGTCGAGCCCATCGCCGTCCTGGCGTCAGGTCCTGGTCGCGTCACTTGTTGCCGCCTGGTCGCTCCGACTTGGCCTGCACCTCGCCGCCCGCGCACGTTCATCGGCCGACGACCCCCGCTATCGCCATTTGGCGACGCAGTGGGGGTCGCAAGCGCGCCGCCGCATGTTCTGGTTCCTGCAAAGCCAGGCGGCCGTCGGCGCGATCCTCGCGATATCGGCGCTGCTGGCCGCTCAGAATCCGAACCCGGCGCTGCGCTTTCAGGACGTCGCCGGGTTGGTCTTATTGGCTGCGGCCATCATCGGCGAACTGGTCGCCGACGCGCAGCTGCGTGCCTTCAAGGCCGCCGCAGACGCCCGGAATGGGGTATGCGACGTGGGTCTCTGGCGCTGGTCGCGACATCCGAACTACTTCTTCGAATGGCTGGCCTGGCTCGCCTATCCCGTCATCGCCATCGATTTTTCCGGGTACAACCCCTGGGGCTGGCTCGCGCTCGCCGCCCCGGCATCCATGTACTGGGTGCTTGTCCATGTCTCCGGCATACCGCCGCTGGAACGCCATATGCTGGCGACGCGCGGCGACGCGTTCCGCGACTATCGCCGACGCACCCGGCCGTTCCTGCCGTTTCCCCGCTTTCGGTAGCCGACGCATCGTTCCCTCTTGGTTCCCGTTTGAGCCAGTGATCCGATTGCATGCCGCAGTCGTTGAACAGCAAGAGATGCGGATCGAACGACCCCGCCGGTGCGGAAGTCATCATTGGAGTTGTGCCCCGATATGAATGTCGCCTTACAGCCGATCACCAAGGCCGATGCGTTTGCGAGCCATCCCCGGCCATCCCAGCAGGAAGCCGAGGACGCGTTTCAATTGCTGCTGCGCTGGGTCGGCGAAGACCCCCATCGCGACGGTCTCACGGAGACGCCCGCACGCCTGGTCCGCGCGTTCCAGGAATACTTTTCCGGCTACGGCCAAGACCCGGCGCAGATCCTGCAAAAGACCTTCGAGGAAATGGACGGCTACGACGAGATGGTCGTGCTGAGGGGCATCACGTTCGAAAGCCATTGCGAACATCATGTCGCGCCGATCGTGGGCCGGGCCTGGGTCGCCTACGTGCCGGACCGGCGGGTGGTCGGCATCTCGAAGCTCGCGCGCGTTGTCGAGGCCTACGCCAAGCGGCTGCAGATCCAGGAACGGTTGACGTCCCAGATCGCCAACACCATCGACGAAGTCTTGAAGCCGCAGGGCGTCGCGGTCGTGATCAAGGCACAGCATCACTGCATGATGAGCCGCGGCGTGCAGAAGCAGGGAACCGACATGGTGACCAGCCGCATGCTCGGCTGTTTCCGGGACAACCCGATGACGCGCTCGGAATTTCTGTCGACGGTCCATTCGACCGAGCAACGGTGATGCCATGCGCCCGTGGTTTGAGCGTGTTCCGTTCGACACAGAGCTCTCCGACGCTCATTCCCGCGTAAGCGGGAATCCAGTCTTTTATTATCGCCCCTGGGTCCCCGCCTTCGCGGGGACGAGCGGACCGAGGGAGCGCGATTCAAAGTCAGCGGAACGTGCTCCAGCGCGGTGGAGGTTGCGATGATGACCTATGTCACCGCCTATCTCGCGACCCTGATCGTGTTCCTGGCCGCCGACATGGTATGGCTCGGCACGATGGTCGATCGGGTTTATCGGCCGGCGCTGGGCGACATGCTTTCGACATCGGTCAATTTCCCGCCCGCCATCGTCTTCTACCTGATCTATCCGATCGGGCTGTTGATTTTCGCCGTCCTGCCGGCGGTCAAGAGCGGCTCGGTCGCGACCGCGGCGACCTACGGCGCGCTGTTCGGGTTCTTCACCTATGCGACCTACGACCTGACCAACTACGCGACGTTGCGGAATTGGACGTTGTCGGTGACGGCGATCGACATGGCATGGGGAACCGTGCTCGGCGCGCTGGCTTCGGCGGTCGGCTGCTATGTCGTCATGAAGTTCGTTGCCGCCCCATGAGGGGAGCCGCACGACCGGCTCCCCGAGGGACAGGATCGGCGGACAATCGAAGCAAGCCATGACAACCGTCGTCTGGTTCCGCCAGGATCTTCGGATACGCGACAACCCGGCGCTCGCCGCAGCGCACGCGCGGGGGAAAGTCGCTCCGATCTTCATTCTCGACGACGTGACACCAGGACCGCGGCGGCGGTGGGGCGGCGCCAGCCGCTGGTGGCTGCACCACAGCCTTGTTTCGCTGCGACACGATCTCGGCCATCTGGCGCTCTTCAAGGGCGCGCCGTCAGACGTCTTGCCCGCGTTCATTGAAAAGGTGGGAGCCACCGCCGTCTTCTGGAACCGCTGTTACGAGCCCTACGCCATCGCGCGCGATCAGGCACTGAAGGCGTCGCTCCAGGCCGGCGGCATCGAGGTGCAGACCTTCAACGGCAGCCTGCTGCACGAGCCATGGGAGGTGGCGACGGCGAGCGGCGCGCCTTACAAGGTCTATACGCCCTATTGGCGGGCGAGCCTGGCCAAGCCCGTGGCCGCGCCGCTTCCCGCCATCAAGCCGCAGGTCGATGCATCGGTGCCGCCGGGCGATCGCCTCGACGACTGGCAGCTGCTCCCGACCAGGCCGAACTGGGCGGCCGGTTGGCAACAACGATGGCAGCCCGGTGAGGCCGGCGCCCTCGAAGCGCTCGATGCGTTTGCGCGCGACGGCCTGGCTGATTACAGCCAGCAGCGTGACCGGCCCGACCTGAAAGGAACGTCGCGGCTTTCGCCGCATCTGCATTGGGGCGAGATCTCGCCCCGCCAGATCTGGGCCCGCCTCGGCCTGGAAACCGAAAGCCCGTCGAATCGAAAAGGCGCGGAGAAGTTCCTGAGCGAGCTGGGCTGGCGGGAATTCTGCCATCACCTGCTCTATCATTTCCCGACCCTTCCCGAACGGAACTGGCGGCGCGCGTTCGACGCGTTTCCGTGGCGGCAGGCCGACGGCGATCTCAAGGCATGGCAGCAAGGCATGACCGGATATCCGCTGGTCGATGCCGGCATGCGGGAATTATGGCAGACCGGCTGGATGCACAATCGCGTCCGGATGGTCGCGGCGAGCTTCCTGGTCAAGCACCTGCGGATCGACTGGCGGCGGGGGGAAGCGTGGTTCTGGGACACGCTGGTCGACGCCGACCTCGCCAACAATGCCGCCGGCTGGCAGTGGGTCGCCGGCAGCGGCGCCGACGCCTCGCCCTATTTCAGGATTTTCAATCCCGTGACCCAGGGGAAAAAGTTCGATCCGGATGGCGACTATGTCCGCCGCTGGTGTCCGGAGCTCGCGCGGCTGCCGGACGAGCATATTCATGCGCCCTTCGATGCCCCGCCCGAAACGCTGGCCGCGGCCGGCGTAGAGCTCGGACGAACCTATCCGCGTCCGATCGTCGACCACGCGCGTGCGCGCAAAGCCGCGCTCGATGGCTATGAGAAGGTTCGTTCCGCCGGAGACTGACGCGGATCCCGCGACCTGGGGCGTCCTTTCGGCTAGGATGCGGCACGGCGACAGGAGGGGGTCATGGCAGCTCGGCTTGCGCTCGGAATTCTGACGCTTCTCATCGGCACATCGGTCGGCACCGCGGAGCCGGTGGCCGACTTCTACCGCGGCAAGACCGTTCAGCTGTTGATCGGCTACACCGCCGGCGGCAACTACGACCTCAGCGCCCGCCTGCTCGCCCGCCACATCGGGCGGCACATCCCGGGCAACCCGACGGTCGTGCCGCAGAACATGGCCGGCGCCGGCAGCCTGCGGCTCGCCAACCTGCTCTATGAAGTGGCGCCCAAGGACGGCACCACGTTCGGCATGGTGGGTCGCAATGTTTCGATGGAGCCGCTGATCGGCACCTATGCGCGGACGTTCGACTCGCGGCGCTTCACCTGGATCGGCAGCGTCAGCCATGAAACGTCGGTGTGCGTCTCCTGGCGCACCTCCAAGATCAAAAGCTGGAACGACATGGTGTCGATGCCGTTCACCGTGGGCGGACAGGGGCCGGGCTCCGACGACGACAATTTCACCAACATGCTGCGCAACCTCTTCGGCGCGAAGGCCCGCCTGGTGGCGGGCTATCCCGGCGGCAACGAGATCAACCTGGCGATGGAGCGCGGCGAGATCGACGCCCGCTGCGGCTGGTCATGGGGCGCCGTCAAGACCACCCGCTCCGACTGGCTGGCCCGCAAGGAGATCAACCTGCTGCTCCAGATTGCGTTGCAGGGCGCGGGCGACCTGCCGAACGTCCCGCTGGTGATGGATCTCGCGAAGACCGAGCGCGACAAGCAGATCCTGCGGCTCATCCTCAGCCGGCAAGAGATGGCATGGCCCTTCACCGCCCCGCCCGGCCTGCCGGCGGATCGCGCGGCCGCGCTGCGCGCGGCGTTCGACGCGACCATGCGCGATGGCGAATACCGCGCCGAAGCCAAGAAGCGCGGACTGGAAGTCAATCCGATGAGCGGCGCGGCGATCGACAAACTGATCGCGGGACTCTACGAGACGCCGGCGGAGCTGGTGGCGGCGGCGAAGGCGGCGATGACGGAGGCGGGGAAGTAGTGGGTGCGTTTGCCGCTGTTCCCCGGATTAGCGGCCACCACTAGGGTGCAGCTGGAGACCATTGTCCCTCTAAAGTTGTACCTCTACGATAGCTGTCACAGGACCTGTGATGGCTGATATTTCACTAAGTGAGTTTGACGGGGATACTATCGTCGTTCACTTCGGCGGCGACTTCGCTGCGATCGATGCTTACACCCTTGCAGAGTCTCTAATCGGACTCGCTGACACTGCGCGCGCGGTTAGCGCCCTCGTCGACCCTGGCCAGGAAATCCAAATCGTAGTCGAGGCTACAGGCCCCGGCAGCTACCGGACCGTCATTCGCCGCGTCCGAAGGGGTATGGGTGGTTTCTTTTCAGAAGGAGCGAAGGCGATCTTCTGGGGCATCATTGGGACGATTATTTACGACGCAATATTGAGGAACGAACCGCCCATCAACGTCAGCGTCAACACCAATGAGGTCATCATTCACCGGGGGCACGAACGCATCATTGTGCCTCGAAATGTGTACGACGCGGCAGAGCAGGCAAAGAAGGGAGAGGATGTCCAGAAGGGATTGCGGCGCATATTCGCACCGCTTGAGGCGAACCCGAGCGTTACTGAGTTTGGCTTGACCAAACGTCTCACGGACCCGGCGCCCGTGATCCGCCTGCCACGCGAAACGTTCCCCGTTATCGTTCGCGCTACCGCTCACATAGAAGAAACGACTACAGAACGAATAAAGACCGAACGCGCACGGCTGCTCATTCTTAAGGCGTGGCTCAATCATGCGAATCGCAAATGGTCATTTGAATGGAATGGGGTGCCGATACGTGCACCGATCACGGACCACGGGTTCCTGGATGAGATCGCACGACGTGACCATTTGCTCGGCGCGGGGGATGCCCTCGATGTCGAGATCATGTTCGTGCAGAAATTTGATCCGGGGCTAGAGATGTACGTTAACGACCCTAACTCGTACGTCATCACGCAGGTCGTTCACGTGGTTCACGGTTAGGGGTGGAGCGTCACAAAACGAGGGAAAGTGACGTTTGATGGTGCGCGGAGAAGCGAAATACATGGCCAAGCATCTTCCGTTCAATGAATTCGACATAGCCGGGATCACGAATGCAGTGAGCCGATACAAGGGCGCTGGCCTCCGAGCCGACTACAACATCGACGAAAAGGCCGCGGGTATTGTTCGAATCGTCTTTGAGAACCCCATGGCGCAGGATGGCTCACTGGTCGTATTTGACATTCACAAAGTAGCGAGGCCAGGATGGTTCGGGGACAAAGCGCACTGGGTCGTGCAGCTCTCGTCCAAACAGGTTGAGACCAATGCCCTCACCAAACACGGATGTGTGCGAGGACAAACGCAGTCACTTGCCTTGTTGGCCGCGGATGTTGATTTGAAACATGGTTTCCTCAGCGTCGCTGATTTTGAGTTGGCGTCGGAAGCGTATTGACCGGGGGAGCGTCATGAATTACGCCCAACGTGTTTTGGTAATTGCTTCGCACGTTAGAAGAAGCACGTCACCATGCCCTGGACCTCAGCACAGGACCGATTGATTAGAAGGCCGATTTGCGGAGACAGTTTACTCGTTGCCGAGATGGCGAACGCGTGCTCACGGCAACGAGTAAACTGTCGCCGTAATTCCACATCCGGTATTCTCTGTAAATGCGTGAGATGGTCTCGCCCGACCGACTCAGAAGAAACGCCGCATCCAATTCGGAAGATACTTGCGCTTCCTCGCCTCTCGCCTGGTCGCCGGATTCTCCAGGAACGATCGCTCATACTCCGCGACGGTTCGTACTAGCTTTTCCGAGATTTGATGTCGCGAGCATAGCTCGGCAACTTCGGAGGGCGTGAGATTAAGCCATGAAGTCCTACCCGGCTGCTCTTGGGTAGCAACTGCATCGAGGTTGATTATCCGCGCGAAATGGACTCGAGAATCGGTGGTGGCCTGCCAGTGGCCAGCTTCTGCATCCAAACGGATGGACCCGTCCTTATCGCGTCGCTTCGCGCGCTCGTAGGCCCGGTAGGCTTTGCCCCTGTCGTAAAACAGCTCGCACCAATCGTCCGCGCCGTCGAAATGCACGATCACGGCTGCAACCGGACGCATTGTGCTCGCTTCCAATAAAGGACTGATCAGATCTCTATATTACCCGACCGACAGCACCACCAGCCCAAAAAGAAAACCCCAGCATTGGATTTGCGGGACAGTTTACTCGTTGCCGAGATGGCGGACGCGTACGCACATAAAGACTTTGACTAACGTGTTCCGCGCTCCCCAGTGGGGGCCTGATTTCCTACCTCGCCAATATGGAAAAGTCCCCATATGATCAACGCAGCGTTCGCGCGCGACGCAAAGTAAAGCGCTGATGGAAAGCCCATGGCGGCAGGCCGCATCGAGATCAATCCGAAGGTGATGCTTGGGAAGCCGGTCGTTCGCGGCACCCGCATCACCGTTGAACTCATTTTGCGCAAGCTGGCCGAGGGCGGCACCCCGGGAGATTTGCTGGAAACCTATCCGCATCTCACCGGGCAAGATATTCAGGCCGCCATCGCCTACGCTGCGGACACGCTGGCCCATGAAGAAACCGTGCTTGTGGAACCGAAGGCGTGAATGCGCTTTCTCGCGGACGAGAGTTGCGACTTTCGAGTGATATGGGAATCACATATTTCCGTCCCGCGCATAGCTGTGGACGTCAACGCGGCGGCGAAACCGGGGGCACTCTGAATCTGCTTTCGCCATCGCTCGAGGTGGGCAATACGGGCGGCGCAAACAACGCCGCGGATCCACGCCGATCCTCGTCCGACGACGATTTCATCTGGTTCGAAACGGCCTGCGTCGTCCTGGACCGCGACGCGGGGTTTTCCTTGACCGTCGGCCTCGCGCGGAGAACCGTTCGTCTCGATCCTCCGCCTGCTTTCTTTTGCGGAGGCGGACGCGTCAAGTCGCAGGGAAAAGTCCGCTGGAGCGCGATCAGCAGCGCAAAGCCGATGGGTTGATCCCGCAGGCGCGGCTCCGCTTCGAGCGCGCCGCGCAAGATATCGATCAGCTCCGGAGGCGTCGTCTCGTGGTCGTTGGACGGGCAGTAAAGATGCGCCTGCTTGCCCTGTGCCCGCAGCGCCGTATTGCTCCAGCCCAGCCCGAGCCCGATGCCGGCCAGATACGATGTAATCAATCGCCGCTGGGAATCTGCACTTTCGGGACTGTCGTATTCCCTGAGGACCTCGTCGAGAGAAGCCTCCGCAAGAACCGGCCCTGCAAAAACGCCAAGCAGCGCCGCCAACGCAACCGACTTTATGAACGCGCCCCACATAAAGTCAGTCTAGTCAACGTTTTCGACCGCTGCAACGTGAGGGCCTTCGCTTCTCGACGCGACGTTGCAATTTAAGGAAGCGCGATCATGGCGCGCCCCGGCACTCGCGAAGCTGGAAAGAAAGTCGAATTCTGGTGATGGTGCCCAGGGGCGGGATCGAACCACCGACACCGTGATTTTCAGTCACGTGCTCTACCAACTGAGCTACCTGGGCGCCGAAACCCCGCCGGAACGGGCGGACGTCGCGAGCGGGGCGTTATAGAGGCTGATCGCCGCACTGTCCAGAACGCCGCCGGAGCGGGGGAAACAGTGGAATTCTCCGCGACCGCTCATGCCCGCGAAAGCGGGCATCCAGACTTTACTGTAGGCACTGGGTCCCCGCTTTCGCGGGGACGAGCGGGAGAGAGCGAACGCGACGCAATTGGGCCGCGCCCCTTACCCGCGCCCATCCTCCGGCTTACGCTCCGCGCCCAGCCCGTCCTCGTCCTCCTCTTCCTTGCCGGCCACGACATAGTTGCCGCTGAGCCAGCGATTGAGGTCGACGTCGCGGCAGCGCCTGGAGCAGAACGGCCGGAACGCGCCATCGGCCGGCTTGCGGCAGATCGGGCAGCGCGCGGTCGCTCGGGTGTCGGCATGGTCCGTCATCGCGTTGATATGGGTATCTACACCGCGTTGAGCCAGCCGAAGCGGATCGGATAGCCCTCGCCGAGGAGCAGCGCGGTGGTCTCGTAGAGCGGCAGGCCCACCACGTTGGAATAGGAGCCGACGAGCTTGACGATGAACGAGCCGGCGATGCCCTGCGCCGCGTAGGCGCCGGCCTTGCCGCGCCATTCGCCCGACGCGAGATAGGCCTCGATGTCCTCGTCGTTGAGCCGCTTGAACCGCACCTTCGTTTCGACCAGCCGCTGGCGGAACGCGCCGGCCGGCGTCACCAGGCAGACCGCGGTGTGGACGCGATGATTGCGCCCGGAGAGGAGCCGCAGGCACTGCGCCGCTTCGTCGAGCAGGTCGGCCTTCGGCAGGATGCGCCGCCCGACCGCGACCACGGTGTCGGCGGAGAGGATGTAGGCGCCCTTGAGCTCCTCGTCGACATTGACGAGCTCGAGCGCCGCCTCCGCCTTGGCGCGCGCCAGCCGGTTGGCGCAGGCGCGCGGCAGCTCGCCGCGCTTGGGCGTCTCGTCGATGTCGGTCGGGCGCAGCGCGTCCGGCTCGATGCCGGCCTGGTTGATCAGCGTGACGCGGCGCGGGGAGCCGGAAGCGAGGACGAGTTTGGGCCGGCCGATCATGTCAGAGATGACTTTCGCCTGGTTTCCGGAGCGCCGCGCGCGGGCCGAACGGAGCGCATGATTACCGGAAGGCGGCGATTTCGACAACTGCGTAGCCGCGCATTCGATTGTTGCCGCTCGTGCCCTCTCCCCTTGAGGGAGAGGGCTGCGTGGTCGAGCAACGATGAACAAATGGGTGAGGGGGTCTCTTCGCAAGAAAGACCCCTCACCCAATCGCGACTCGCGGACAGATCATCGAGCCCTCTCCCTCAAGGGGAGAGGGCACAATAACGAACGCCGTACTCGCGGCTAGATCAAGTCAGAAAGCAGCGCTTCAGAAAAACCGCGCCCTGATGCGCGCCGTCAATTGGTCGCGCACACTGCGATAAGCGTCGAGCCGCTGCTCGCGATTGCCTTCGGTCGCGGTGGGATCGGCGGTCGGCCAGTACTCGACCGCGGCGCCGATGCGGTGGGTGAGCGCCAGCGCGGTGTGGTGCGCTTCCGGCGACAATGTCACGATCAGGTCGAAGTCGAGGCCTTCGAGATCTTCCAGCTCCTCGATCGTCCGCGGCTCATGCGCGGTGATGTCGATGCCCGCCTCCAGCATCGCCGCCATCGCGAACGGATCGAGGATGTCCTTGCGCACCCCGGCCGAGGCGACGGTCATCCCCTCCCCGGCCATCTGTGCGAGCAGCGCCGCCGCCATCGGCGAGCGCACCGAATTGAAGGCGCACAGGAACAGCACCGCCTTCGGTCGCGATGCGCCCGCCGCCACGGTCAGCCCTTCCAGTGCAGCACGCAGATCAGCGTGAACAGCCGGCGTGCGGTTTCATTGTCGAGCGCGACCTTGTCCTTCAGCCGCTCGGTCAGGAGCTCCGAGCCTTCGTCGTGCAGCGCGCGGCGCGCCATGTCGAGCGCCTCGATGCGGTCCGGCGTCGCGGTGCGGATCGCCTCGTAATAGCTGTCGCAGACCATGTAGTAGTCCTTGACGATGCGGCGCAGCGGCGAGAGCGAGAGCAGATGCGCCATCACCGGCTCGTCGTTCTGCCGGCGGATGTCGAACATCAGCCGGTTGCCGGTGATGCTGAGATTGAGCTTGAACGGCCCGCGCGCGTCGTTCGCCGGATCGAAATGATTGGCTTCGAGCAGGTCGTAGATCGCGACCGCGCGCTCGTGCTCGACGTCGGGGCCGGAGCGGCCGATCGAGGCCTCGTCCAGCGTCACGGCCACGAGGCGGCGGGAATTCGCGGTGGCGCGCGGCCGGCGCGTCATCGCGGATTGAAGCGGATCGCGACCGAGCGGGCGTGGGCGGTAAGCCCTTCCGCCTCGCCGAGCGCGATCGCGGCCGGGCCGAGCTTGCGCAACTGATCGGGGCCGCATTTGAGGATCGACGTGCGCTTCATGAAATCGAGGACGCCGAGGCCGGACGAGAAGCGCGCCGAGCGCGCCGTCGGCAGCACGTGGTTCGAGCCGCCGACATAGTCGCCGATCGCCTCCGGCGTATGCGCGCCGAGGAAGATCGCGCCGGCATTGCGGATGCGCGCGGCGAGCGCCTCGGCGTCGTGCGCTTCGATCTCGAGATGCTCGGGCGCGACCGCGTCGACCAGCGGAACCGCGTCGCCGAGCGTCGCGACCGTGATGATGCAGCCGAAGTCGCGCCACGACGCCGACGCGACGGCAGCGCGCGGCAGGGTCTTGAGCTGCGACTCGACCGATGTCTCGACCGCACCGGCGAGCGCGGCGTCGTCGGTGATCAGGATCGATTGCGCGTTGGCGTCGTGCTCGGCCTGCGCCAGCAGGTCGGCGGCGATCCAGTCGGGGTTGCCGCTGTTGTCGGCGAGGATCAGCACCTCGGACGGGCCGGCGATCATGTCGATGCCGACCTTGCCGAACACGAGCCGCTTCGCCGCCGCCACATAGGCGTTGCCGGGGCCGACGATCTTCGCCACCGGCCCGATCGTGTCGGTGCCGTAGGCGAGCGCGGCCACCGCCTGCGCGCCGCCGACGCGATAGACCTCGTCGATGCCGGCGATCTTCGCGGCCGCCAGCACCAGCGGCGAGAGCGTGCCGTCCGGCGCCGGCACCACCATCACGATGCGCGGCACGCCTGCGACCTTGGCGGGCACCGCATTCATCAGCACCGACGAGGGATAGGCGGCGGTGCCACCCGGCACATAGAGCCCGACCGCCTCGATCGCGGTCCAGCGATGGCCGAGCTCGACGCCGAGCGCGTCGGTGAAGCGGTCGTTCGCGGGCACCTGGCGCCGGTGGTAGACCTCGATGCGATCCTTGGCGAGTTGCAGCGCGTCGAGCGCGGCGCCTCGGCAGGCGGCGTGCGCGGCATCGATCTCGGCCGCGCCGACGCGCAGGTCCTTCGCCGTGATTGCGACGCGGTCGAATTTATTGGTGAGCGCGACCAGCGCGTCATCGCCGCGGGCGACCACGTCGGCGATGATCGCGCGCACGGCCGCCTCGACGTCAGCGGCGGCCTCGCGCTTGGTGTCGAGGAAGGCGCGGAATCGCTCCGCAAAATCGGGGGATCGGGCATCGAGACGGACCGGCATGCCCCTTCATAGAGCACCCGTCCGGAAAAAGGGAGATGCCTCGGGAACGCTCGGCAACGGGTCTCTCTCCGCTCATTCCCGCGAAAGCGGGAATCCACTCTTTAAAGCGAACTGGGTCCCCGCCTTCGCGGGGACGAGCGGGAGAGAGCGAGCCAACCTACGGGGAATGCTCTAGCAGGCTGCTGAAGAACTCACATCTTGGGCCGGTGCGAAGTGTTTTGATGCATTTTTGGCCCAGCTAGGCT
>JAIESR010000023.1 GCA_019745775.1 Xanthobacteraceae bacterium
TGCCGCCGCCGCCGCCCATGCCGCCGCCGCCGCCCATGCCGCCGCCGCCGCCCATGCCGCCGCCGCCACCCATGCCGCCACCGCCCATGCCGCCGATCCAGACGCCGCCGCTCCAATACCGGCTAGGACCGCGCCAGACCCAGTTGTTCCAGCCATACCAGCCGCCCCAGCCGAGACCGCGCCGCCAAGGATAGCCGCACCAGTACCAGCCCTCTCCGTTCCAGCCGAAGTCGTACCAGCAATAGCGACGGCCATTGATGATGTAGACCTGCACCGTGTCGATCATCGACAGATCGTCGATCGCGGCGCGGATCGAACTGGAGTTTGGAAGCCCCGCGGCGTCAGCGCGCGAGCTGATGAGTGCAGTGCTGGCCAACAGCGCCAACATCGCTAGCTTGATTGAAGAACGCATTTGGATTTCCTCCGTGTTGCGTAATCGTCCGAGAAGGCACCATCCATCGGGTATTGCACGCTCAAGCCGAGGAATTGTCAATTTGCTTCGATGTAAATTCTGGCGTGAAATCTAGGGGTTATTGCACGTTGAATGAACAAACATTCAGACAAACACTTTTGCCCTCAAGAATAGATGGCTTCGTGCAAATCGCAGGGCAAAGTCACTGCGTTCGGTAGCTCGGCACCGGGCATCGTCTCGTAACCGACCGCGCGCAAGACGGCTTTCGCCGGACACATCTCGACCGCCAGCCGCGTATACGGATTGAGAATCGGCGGTACCACCCATGCAAACGATTCTTTCGAAAATTGTCCGCGCCAATTCTCAAAATGTTCGCGGCGCGCGCGGCTTCTTTCCGCCGTCTGTTCGTAGGTGATCGTGAGCATCAGATCGGCACGCGTGCGCGCTTCCCAGGACGGCGCGGGTTGCAGCCAATCGTTGGCCGCTGAGGTGTCGTCGGTCCTGGTCGAAAAAGTGTCCTCGGTGCGCTCAATCACGCAGCGCTCACCGGCTTTGCAGCCGACCAGCGAATAAATCACCGGGCGAGCGATCGGTGTCGTTTCCAGACGCTGCCTTGCTTCAGCGTAGCTCGCACAGGTCTCGAACACGTTGCGCAGCAGATGATCCGGCGGGATGAATCGGATGCGCCAGCTCCGCGCTGCGTTGAGCGCCATGTCGCAGGGACGCAGCCACGGGTGTCGCGTGCGGCGCTTGAGCGGCGCCTGGTTGATCGCCGCCGCGAACCGACCGGGCGCGGACGCCGTCAGCGCACCGACGTATCCGGGCCAGCCCACATTGTCGAACACGCCCGCGGGGCCTTGCATGCGCGCGACCTCGAGATAGCGGCCGAGCCCGGGAAACGGCCAGTCGAGCGTGCGCGCGAGCCATGATGCGCCGCCCTGGTCGCAGGCGCGCGCGGTGCAGCCCCATTGGTAGCAGCCATTGAGGAACCAGATACCGGGATAGCCGAGCGTGCCGGCAATGGTCGCGATCTCGCCGACATACGGCGAAGCTGAACGCCGAAGCCAGCGGCGCGTGACCGCGTCGACGGCGGGAAGCATCGTTCTTCCGGCACGCGGCAGCCACGCCACGCACTCGTCGCGCAGTGCCTGGGCACGATCGGCGCCTTCGACGGCGCGCCGCACCGGTCCGCCTGCGCGGACGTCCACAACCGGGATGGCAGGGAGCGATGTCATTTGCCGCGCAATGTCGCTTCGGTGAGTTCGACAACGTTGCGTGGCGCGTGGGCGGTGGCCGCGATCAGCTTTTGCACCTCCTCGCCGGAAGCGGGGTAGAACTCCTGCCCGCTCTTCTCGATCTCGGTCAGGAACTCGCGGTCCTTGAGCATGGCGTCGAAGGCCGCGCGCAGCATCTTCACGCGCTCCGCGGGCAGTCCGGGCGGCGCCGCGAGCGAACGTCCAAGCGCGGCGCCGCCAATGTAGAACGCGAGCGCCGCCCTGCCCTCGGGGGTCTTGGCGGTTTCCAGCACGGTCGGTATCTCGCGCAATTCCGGGTGCCGTTCGGCGCCGTATTGCACGAGCAGATTGAGATCGCGGTTCTTCAGCCAATGCGCGCGCGTGCGCTTGATCGTGTTCCACGATGTGAGCGCACCATCGACCTCGCCACGCTCCATCGCGATCATGCCTTCGGTCGAGCTCGGATAGCCCGAAATGATCTTGAACCTGGTTCCGGCGAACGCATTGAGCAGTTTTGGATAGCCTTCCGACGGCGAGCCAGCGCCGGTGCCGGCCAATGGGACCTCATGCAGCCGCGCGTCGTCGATGGTCTTCGCCTTCGAGGTTTTCCAGGTGAAGTGCACCTCGAGAATCGCCGTCATGCGGCCGATCCAATTGAACTCGGCAGCCTTGTATTGCACGCCCGGCGAGCGCAACGCGTCTTCGATCGCGGCGGTCTGTGGGATCACCGCGACCGCGGTGCCGTCCTTGGGTGCCGCCGAGAACAGGTAGTTCGCGGCGCGCAGCCCGCCGCTGCCGGGCATCGACTGGGCAACCACGGTCGGCTCGCCGGGAAGGTGGCGACCGAGGTAGCGCGCGACCAAACGGCCGTAGTAGTCATAGGTGCCGCCGGGACCGAAGCCGATATAGAGATTGACGGTCTTGCCTTTGAAGAATTGATCGGCGGACTGGGCAGCGGCGGGCTGCGGCAGCAACATCGCGGTCAATGTGGCCGCCCACAGGCCCAACCCGGTCTTGCTCGGCATCATCATCTGCGTTCCGGCATGGAGAACATCGGCCGGACTATGCCATGCCAATAGAAGACGGCGCCAGAAAGTCGGCCCGCCAAAATGCCGCGCACGGAGCGGGCTTGCAGGCGCGGCGCTGGCGTCAATTCTGCTATACGCTGCCGCACATTGCCGTCGTGACGCCGGCATGGTTGTCTACCCGCCACCAAGGACGGACGAATCCCGCGGCAAGCCGGGAACCGGAGATAGACCATGACTGTGATGGCCCAGACCAAGCTCGACGTCGTTCCCCTCACCAGGCACATCGGCGCGGAAATCCGCGGGCTCGATCTGCGCGACAAGCCGGACGACGCGACCATCAAGGCGATCTACCAGGCCTGGCTCGACCACATCGTCATCATCTTCCCCGATCAGAAGCTGTCGCAGGAAGACCTGATCCGCGTCACCGGCTATTTCGGCGAACAGGGCATGCCGCGCCGGCCGCCGAAATTCTTCCCCAAGGGCTACTCGAAAATTCTGCCCGGCATCATGCTGATCTCGAACATCCGCGAGAACGGCGAGCCGATCGGCGCGCTGCCCGACGGCGAGATGATGTTCCACCACGACATGATCCACTCGGAAATGCCCGACAAGGCGACGCTGCTTTACTCGGTCGAGATTCCGGACGCCGGCGGCAACACGCTGTTCGCCAGCGGTTACGCCGCCTACGACACGCTCGACCCGGAAATCCGCAATCGACTCGAGGGCCGTCTGGCGATCCATCACTACAATTACGGCTCGACCCAGAAGGGCGACGGCAAGGGCACGGAAGCCTTCGGCGCGTGCAAGCACCCGGTGTTCCGTACCCACGAAGACACCAACCGCAAGGCGGTCTACGTCAACCGCCTGATGACGGTCGGTGTCGAAGGCATTCCGCAGGACGAAGCTGAGAAGCTCCTCAACGCGGTGTTCGACCATGCCGAGAAGAAGGAGTTCGTCTATGAGCACGTCTGGCGGCTCGGCGACCTCCTGCTGTGGGACAACCGCTGCTCGTCTCATGCGCGGACGGATTTTCCGTCGACCCAGCGACGGCTGATGTGGCGCACGACGGTCAAGGGCGCGGTGCGGCCGTACTAACCCGCACTTAAGACGCAGCCAGACGCGGGCGATCCCAGCTTGGGTCAGGACTTCGGTCCGGGACTAGGCAAAGCAAAGATTGCTGAAACCCATCGCTTGGCTAAGCGAAGCCGCTTAGTGTTGCGCGAGGAATTGGCGCGACCAGCGCCCATCCTTCGGGTGCGCGTCGAATTGACCGCACCGCATTGCATCGCGTGCCGTCCGGGGGGCGCGGAATGGGCGTTTATTACTGTCACTACCTGATCCCACGCGACAACACGATGCGTCCTGAGCCGGATCGAATTGCGATGTTGATCGGGGCCTGGCTTGCGCAGGGATTCGTCCTGCCCCAACAAAACTTTCCGGAACAGCAACAGCATCAGCCGGACACTGGGACAGCAGCTGTGGGCGGGCGCTTTATCACCAGGCCTCCATTCGGCCGGCCTACCGAGTATTCGGAAGCAGCTCAACCACGGCCAGGATTTTGGGCACGGCTGTTGGGCCAGCGGCCCGAACCCGGAGCGCCGGACCCTTGGACACCGTTCTTATTTCCTCCGATTGGGGAAACGCTCTCAGCGCTTGCGAGAACAAATACGATCATTGAATGGAACGCTCATCCGGACGCGCTGTATCCGATGCAAACAGTCCCGCAGTCCCGGGACATACCATCTCCTAATGTCACGATCGATATCAGCGAGGATTTCATGAATCCCTCGACTGACCCTTACGGCACGAGTGACGGCGTTCCTGCGAAACAAATCGCAGGGATTTGTCGATGCGGACATGACCTCGCCTACCAAGACGAAGACGGAAGGTTCGCAGGCAGTAGGATTCGACGCGTTTGTCCGGCATGCGGACTAGCGTTCCGGCCGCAGGAGCAGTTAGCGGAGCTAGTCGATGACGCGACGGGCAATAGAATCCCACAGCCGGGTGGGCTCTGTTATCGTTTTGCGATCATTCTCGATTTCGGCAAGGAGCTTCCGGTCTATGCCAATGGCGAACTGGTTGAAAGCAAGCCTAAAGTCACCGACCTCTTCATGAACACTTGCACAGCCGCCCTGGGGGTGGAGTTGAACGAATTCGGTTACTACTACTAGACATGCGGGAAAGTGAAGCACCCGAGGAACAAGTGCTTCGATCTGCTCCGAAACCGGACACGTACGACCCACCGACAGTGCGGCTTGTTACGCGCCGAGCTTGCGCGCCAGGTCTTCGAGGCTCGACGCCGCGACGTCGACCGGCACCTTCGGTGCCGTCTCGCCCATCCCCGGTCCATGCTCGTTGGGCCGCGCAATATGTCCGGTGCGCAGCCCGTTGCTCGCCGCGTGCGCGAGATCGTTGCTGTGCGCCGCGACCATCATGCACTCGCCGGGCGCCAAGCCGAAGGCTTCACAGGCGGACAGGTAGACGCGCGGCTTGGGCTTGAAGTCGCCGGCGATCTCCGATCCGAGGATCGCGTCCCACGGAATGGTGTTGCGGCGCGCGAGATCGACCATCAGCGAGATGTTGCCGTTCGAGACCGGCGCCAGCCAGAACTTGCGCTTGAGCGCGGCCATGCCCGGCGGCACGTCCGGCCAGGCGTCGAGCCGATGCCAGGCGAGATTGAGATTGCGCAACGTCTCTTCGCTCAGTCGCGGGACCCCGAAGCGCGGCAGGATGCGCTCCAGATTATGCCGGTGCAGGACATCGAGCCGGCAGAACGGCAACCGGCCGGAACGGATTTCTTCCATCGCGGGCTGGTATTCGCCGCGCCACGCATCGGCGAACTCAAGCCAATCGAGGGAATGCCCGAGCGGCTTGAGGATCGACTCGGTCTCACGCGCGATGCTGGTGCGCCAATCGACCAGCGTGCCGAACACGTCGAAGAACAGGGCTTTTGGTGAATGCTCCATGGCGGTCAGGATCGCACCTCCGGACCGCGTGCGGCAATGGCGCGCTTGCCCGAAACGTCATCCCTCGTATGGTTCGCGCAGAATCCAGCGAAATCGTCGGGTGATCCCATGTTCCGCAATGCCCTTACCGCCATGCTGCTGACGCCGATCATCGCCGCAGCAAGCGTTCCGGCCGCGGCCGACCCGGTCGCCGACTTCTACCGGGGCAAGACCATCCAGATGGTCATCGGCGTGTCCGCCGGCGGCGACTACGATCTGCGCGCCCGGCTGCTCGCCCGCCACCTGCCCAAGCACATTCCGGGAAACCCGAAGATCGTCCCGCAGAACATGCTCGGCGCCGGTGGCTTCGTGGCCGCCAACTGGCTGGCGAGCGTGGCGCCCAAGGACGGGACCGCGCTGCTCGCGATCTCGTCGAACCTGCCGGTCAGCCAGGCCGTCGACCTCGAAGGCGTGAAGTTCGATGTGCGCAAGTTCAGCTACATCGGCAACACCACCGACAGCCCGAACGTGATCAACTCCTGGCACACCACCGGCATCACCCGCATCGAACAGGTGATGGAGAAGGAGCTCGTGGTCGGCGCGACCGGACGCAGCAGCGGCTCCTACTACTATCCGGCCGCGCTGAATGCCTTCGCAGGCACGAAGTTCAAGATCGTGTTCGGTTATCGCGGCGGCGCCGACGTGAACATCGCGATGGAGCGTGGCGAAGTCGGCGGCCGTGGTTCAAATCTCTGGGCGTCGTGGTTGTCGACCCGTCCTCAATGGCTCGCCGAGAAGAAGATTCACATGCTGGTGCAGATCGCGCTCAAGCGCCATCCCGACCTGAAGGACGTTCCGCTGATGCAGGATCTCGTGAAAACCGAACTGCACAAACAGGTGATGACGTTCATTTCGGCGGACACCGCGATTGCCCGCTCGATCGTCACCACGCCGGACGTGCCGGCCGAGCGCGTGGCGGCGCTGCGGGCGGCGTTCGATGCCGCCATGAAGGACCCGGCGCTGCTCAAGGAAGCCGCGCAGGCCCAGCAGGACATCAGCCCGACCACCGGCGCCGAGGCGCAGCAAATCGCGAACGCCCTCGCCAACGCATCGCCGGAAGTCGTCGCCGAGGCGAAGAAGGTCCTCGGCGACGGCAAGTAGCCGGGCACGGGATCATGCGCTGATGGGATCAAGCCCCTTCGAGCGGATCAACGCCGCATTGTCCGGGCTGACAAAGGCCTCGATCAGCGCCCTCGCCACCTCGGCTTGCCTGGTGTTCGCGCCGATGCCGGCCGCGTAGGTGGTGTAGTTCTGGATCTCCTTCGGCAGCGGTCCGACCAGCACAATACCCTTCACCGGCAGGATCTCGCTGATCTGGTGGACGCCGAGCTCGGCGACATCCTTAGCGATGTGGGTCGCGACCGCGCCGCCATGGATCAGCTTCGCCTTGGCGTTGACCTCCTTGGCGATGCCGAGCTTTTCCAGGAGACCCGCGACGTAGATTCCGCTCGACCCGCCGGCATGGGGATCGATATAGGCCACCGTCTTGGCTTTCAGGAGCGCATTCTTGAACGCCTCGACGCTGGAGATGTCCGGCAGCGGCGTTCCCTCCTTGACCACGACACCGACGCCGACGCGCGCGATATTGGTGCGGCTGCCGCGAACGAACTTGCCCTGCTCGGTGAGCTTGTCGATCGCGCCCGGCGTCAGCAGCGCCAGGTCGAACTGCTCGCCGCCTTCGATCAGCTTGGTCAATGCACCGGCCGTGTCCCGGTGCAACGTGACCTTGTGGCCGGTCTGCTTCTCGAATTCCGGCACCACCGCGCGCACCACCTGGGTGATCGCGCCGGCGTGCAGCATCTTGATTTCTACACCGCTCATGCTGTCCCCTGTTCTCGACCCGTCTTTGTTATCCCACGTCCCGGTTATCCCACGTCCCGCGCCGCCGTCGCAGCATGTGCAGCGGCCAAGCCTTTCTGGTTACGTCAGGCCGCAAATGCAAGCGCGTCTTTCAACGGAATATGCTACGCCGTCGGCAATGCCCGCCCCGGTCCTGCCGCTTGCCGACATTGCTGCGCTGCTACCGCCGCGCGGCGCGCTGATCGGGCTCGACCTCGGCACCAAGACCATCGGGGTCGCCGCCAGCGATCCCGACCGGCGCCTTGCCACCGGCGTCGAGACCATCGCCCGCAAGACCTTCACCGCCGACGCGCAGCGTCTGCTGGCGCTCGCCGCCGAACGCAACGCTGCGTGCTTCGTGCTCGGCCTGCCGATCAACATGGACGGCAGCGAGGGGCCGCGCGCGCAGTCGACCCGCGCCTTTGCGCGCAACCTCGCGCGGCTGACCGAGCTGCCGATCGCGCTCTGGGACGAGCGGCTGTCCACCGCCGCGGTCGAGCGCGACCTGATCGCCGCCGATGTGAGCCGGGCCAAGCGCGCGGCCGTAATCGACCAGCACGCCGCCGCGTTCATCTTGCAGGGGGCGCTCGACCGGCTCCTGCGGATCGCCCAGTAACCGGCGTCTTGAGACGACAATCCCATGTGGAGCGCGCCAGCCGCGCTCTTGCCCAGCCCCCCATCCCTGCCTATACGATGCGGCTTTAATGAACAGCCGCGCGACAGACGCTTGCTCTCGCGACCGGGGAACCGGTCGGAGGGGTATTCGCTTGCATGTGCGGGTGACCTGAAGCAACGGGCAGCGAGGGCCGATGGCATCCAAGAAAATGGCCTCCAAAGCGCTTCCCGCGACACGCCACGTCGTTTCGATCAACGACCTGTCCGACAAGGACATCGAGACCATTTTCGACACCGCCCAGGCCTACCTGAAGCAGCTTCCCGACAAGCACTTTTCCTATCGCATCGGCCGCAGCACCGACGTCGGCTCGAACCACATCCTGGCGAGCCTGTTCTACGAGCCTTCAACCCGCACGCGGTTGTCGTTCGAGAGCGCGATGATCCGGCTGGGCGGCCAGATCATCACCAGCGCCGATCCGGCGACCAGCTCCGCCGCCAAGGGCGAAAGCCTCGCCGACACGGTGCGCGTGATCGCCAACTACGCCGACATCATCGTCATCCGCCATCCCCGCGACGGCGCTGCGCGGCTCGCGGCCGAATACTCGCCGATCCCGGTGATCAACGGCGGCGACGGCAGCCATGAGCATCCGACTCAGACGTTGTGCGACCTGTTCACCCTCAAGCAGAAGAACAAGCGCCTCAAGAACCTGAAGGTCGCGATCTCCGGCGACCTCAGGGGTTCGCGCACCATCCACTCCTTCGTCTATGCGCTGGCGCGCTTCGGGGCGACCATCATGCCGATGCCCGCCAAGGGCATGGAGCTGCCCGCCCATGTCGACCAGCGGCTGCGCGAGGAATTCCGCTGCCACATGGTGTCGGTGCCGAAGGGCGAAGGCGACAACACGTCGATCGACGCGCTCTACGTGACGCCGGAAGAGCCGCACCAGCAAACCCTGTTCTCCGGTCCCGAAATCGACCGCGACGCCGGCCATGACCTCGAAATGCTCGACAAGAAAGTCGACGCGCTGTACGTCACCCGCTTTCAGAAGGAGCGCTGGGCGGAAAAGGACCAGGCCTATCCGCGCATCGACCGCAAATTCCTCAACGAGCCGAAATATTCCGACGCCAGCGTGATGCATCCGCTGCCCCGCGTCGGCGAGCTCGATGTCGCGTTCGATAGCGACAAGCGGGCGGTCTATTTCGAGCAGGCCGCGTATGGCGTGCCGATCCGCATGGCGCTGATCTCGCTGCTGCTCGGGTTGAAGGGCAAGTCGCTGCATCGTTTCGCGGGCGGCTTCGAGCAGGACGAACAGCACCTCTACGTTCAGCCGCGCCACATCGGCCTGCACTGCAGCAACAGCAACTGCATCGTCCACGATCCGATGGAAGTGCAGTATGTGCGCAACAAATTCCACGTCGTCGGGTCGGGCGAGAAGACGCGGCTGCGCTGCGTCTACTGCGAGCGCGAGATCGAGCACTTCGTCGTCGCCAGCAAGAAGAACAAATGGTACGCCGCGGACATCCCGCCGCTGCGGCGCAGCACCGACCACGGTCTCAAGGACATCATCCTGTTCGCGAATGAAACCGACGCCCGGGCCGCCGGCTTCCATTCGCGACGGGCCGCGGCCGATCCCCCTGCTGCGCGACGCGCCGGCGGCCGCGCCAAGTAGCCGGCGCCGCAATGGACGCCCCGCTCTCGCCGCCGCTGGTTGCCACCGCCGTCGCCCTGCTGTTCGGCTATCTCTGCGGCTCGATCCCGTTCGGCGTCATCCTCACGCGGCTCGCGGGTACGCAGGATATCCGCAGCGTCGGCTCCGGCAATATCGGAGCAACCAATGTGCTGCGCACCGGCAACAAGGCGCTCGCCGCGGCGACGTTGCTCGGCGATATGCTCAAAGGCACTGCCGCTGTCTTGATCGTGCTCTATTTCACCAGTCGCAACCTCGCGATGGTCGCCGGATTTGGCGCCTTCGTCGGCCACCTGTTTCCCGTCTGGCTGCACTTCAAAGGCGGCAAAGGGGTCGCGACCTATATCGGCATCCTGCTTGGCTTGGCGTGGCCGGCCGCCCTCGCCTTCTGCGCCATCTGGCTCGCGGTGGCGGCGGTGACACGCTATTCGTCGCTCGCCGCGCTGATCGCGAGCGCCGCGACGCCGGGCGTGCTGCTGGCGGCGTCGTCCGGGTACGAGCCGGTGCTGTTCGGCGCGCTGACGGTCATCCTCTGGATCATGCATCGCGACAACATCGCGCGGCTGATGCAGGGCACCGAAGGCAAGATCGGACAGAAGGCCTGAGCAGGCGAGCGTTCGAAGGGTGGTTGTCTGGTCGCCCCCATTCGCGCCATTCTTGTGGTGGCAGGACCATGGGGACAAACCTTGGGACACGACCGACCGGCTTTCAGCCTCACCGACGCGCAGCGGATCGACTGGCTGCGGCTGATCCGCAGCCAGAACGTCGGGCCGCGCACGTTCCGGACGCTGCTGAAGCATTGCGGCAGCGCCAAAGCGGCGATCGAGCGCTTGCCGGAGTTCGCCCGCCGTGGCGGCGCGTCCGGCACGCCCCGCATCTGTTCGCACGCGGATGCCGAGCGCGAGGTGAAGGCCGCCGCCGCGATCGGCGTCCGCCTGGTGGCGACCGGCGAGGCTGACTATCCCTTGCGCCTGCAGATGATCGAGGATGCGCCGCCGCTCCTCGCCGTGCGCGGTCAACACGCGGTGCTGGCGATGCCGATGATCGCCATCGTCGGCGCGCGCAACGCGTCGGCGGCCGGCGTCAAGTTCGCCGAACGGATCGCGCGCGAACTGGGCGAGGCGGGCTTCGGCATCGCCTCGGGGCTGGCCCGCGGCGTCGACGGCGCGGCGCATCGCGCGTCGCTCGAGACCGGCACCGTCGCGGTCCTCGCCGGCGGCCACGCGCACATCTATCCGCCCGAACATGTCGGGCTCGCCGAAGCGATCCAGGCGGCCGGCGCCCTCGTTTCCGAAATGCCGATCGGCTGGGAGCCGCGGGCGCGCGATTTCCCGCGCCGCAACCGGCTGATCTCCGGCCTGTCACTGGGCGTGGTTGTGATCGAGGCCGCGCGGCGTTCCGGCTCGCTGATCACGGCGCGCATGGCGCTCGAGCAAGGCCGCGAGGTGTTCGCCGTGCCGGGCTCGCCGCTCGATCCCCGCTGCGACGGCAGCAACGGCCTTCTGAAGCAAGGCGCGACGCTGGTGACCGAGGTGGCGGATATCATCTCCGTCGTCGAGCCGATCCTCGGCCGCCCCATGGACCTTGCGATAGAGGAGCCGGAGGCGCCCTCGCCGCACGACTCCGGGCCCGGTTCCGACGAGCGCCAGCGCATCGTCAATCTGCTCGGACCGACACCGGTCGCGATCGACGATCTCGTGCGATTGTCCGGCAGCACGCCGGCGGTGGTGCGGACGATCCTGCTCGAACTCGAACTGGCCGGACGCCTCGAACGCCACGGCGGCGGTCTGGTGTCGCTCGCGTAAATAATAGTGCTCAGATATTTCGCCTATTGATTGCCGCCCCGGAAACCCTGCTGGGGCCGTTGTTTGCTGCTTGCTGCGACCCTTCCGACCGATGAGGACGGGCGGCTTCGATTTGACAGCGGCGCGCGTCCTCCCCATGTTCCGGCCAGGAATGCGGCCGAGTCCCGCCCCAAAGTGGGTGAGGATCGGCCGCTAACGCAATGGAACTCAATGAATATCGTCGTTGTTGAATCGCCGGCCAAGGCCAAGACCATCAACAAGTATCTTGGGCCTGGCTACGAGGTTTTGGCGTCTTTCGGCCATGTCCGGGACCTCCCGGCCAAGGACGGCTCGGTCGATCCCGAGGCCGACTTCCGCATGATCTGGGAGGTCGATGACAAGTCCGAGAAGCGGCTCAACGACATCGCCCGCGCCATGAAGGGCGCCAGCAAGCTGATCCTCGCCACCGACCCCGATCGCGAGGGTGAGGCGATCTCCTGGCACGTGCTTGAGGTGCTCAAGCAGAAGAAGGCGCTGCAGAAGCAGACCGTCGAGCGGGTGGTGTTCAATTCCATCACCAAGCAGGCGGTGCTCGATGCGATGAAGCATCCGCGCGTGATCGATGGCGCGCTGGTCGATGCCTACCTCGCCCGCCGGGCGCTCGACTATCTGGTCGGCTTCACGCTGTCGCCGGTGCTGTGGCGCAAGCTCCCCGGCGCGCGTTCCGCCGGCCGCGTGCAATCGGTGGCGCTGCGTCTCGTCTGCGATCGCGAGCTCGAAATCGAGAAGTTCGTCCCGCGAGAATACTGGTCGCTGCTGGCGACGCTGGCGACGCCGCGCGGCGATACGTTCGAGGCCCGCCTGGTCGGCGCCGATGGTCAGAAGATCCAGCGCCTCGACATCGGCTCCGGCGCCGAGGCCGAGGCCTTCAAGACGGCGCTGGAGACCTCGATCTTCACGGCTGCGTCGGTCGAGGCGAAGCCGGCCCGGCGCAATCCGCCGCCGCCGTTCACGACCTCGACGCTGCAGCAGGAAGCGAGCCGCAAGCTCGGCTTTGCGCCGGCGCACACGATGCGGCTGGCGCAGCGGCTCTATGAAGGCATCGACATCGGCGGCGAGACCGTGGGTCTCATTACCTATATGCGGACCGACGGCGTCGACATGGACCCGGAGGCGGTGAATTCCATCCGTCGCATGATCGGCAAGGACTACGGCGCCGACTATGTCCCCGGCGCGCCGCGCACCTATCAGGCCAAATCGAAGAACGCCCAGGAAGCGCACGAAGCGATTCGCCCGACCGATGCGACGCGCAGCCCGCGCGACGTGGCGCGCTCGGTCGAGCCGGACCAGGCGAAGCTCTACGAGCTGATCTGGAATCGCGCTGTCGCCTGCCAGATGCAGTCGGCCGAGCTCGAGCGCACCACCGTGGACATCACGGCCAACGTCAACGGCCGCGTGCTCGACCTGCGCGCCACCGGACAGGTGATCAAGTTTGACGGCTTCCTGCGGCTCTATCACGAGGACCAGGACGATCCGAACCAGGCCGGCGACGGTGACGACGACGACACCAAGCGCCTGCCCGAGATCAATCAGGGCGAGCGGCTCGACAAGCGCGCGATCGACGCCAGCCAGCACTTCACCGAACCGCCGCCGCGCTACTCGGAAGCCTCGCTGGTCAAGCGGATGGAAGAGCTCGGCATCGGCCGGCCCTCGACCTATGCGTCGATCCTGCAGGTGCTCAAGGACCGCGGCTATGTCCGCATCGACAAGAAGCGCCTGATTCCCGAGGACAAGGGCCGCGTGCTGACGGCGTTCCTCGAAAGCTTCTTCGCCCGCTACGTCGAATACGATTTCACGGCAGGCCTCGAAGAGCAGCTCGACCGCATCTCCAACAACGAGATCGCCTGGCGCGAGCTGCTGCGCGACTTCTGGCGCGACTTCACCGCCGCGGTCGGCGACATCAAGGAGCTGCGCGTCGCACAGGTGATCGATGCGCTCGACGAGATGCTCGGGCCGCACCTGTTTCCACCGCGCGCGGATGGTGTCGATCCGCGCAAGTGTCCGCAGTGTGAAAGCGGCCGGCTGTCGCTGAAGCTCGGCAAGTTCGGCGGCTTCATCGGCTGCACCAACTATCCGGAGTGCCGCTACACCCGCCAGTTCTCGAACGGCAACGGCGGCCCCGACGGCGGCATGAAGAAGCTCGGCGAGGATCCCGTGAGCGGGCTCGAAGTGACGCTGCGCTCCGGCCGCTTCGGCCCCTACATCCAGCTCGGCGAGGCGGTGAACGGCGAGAAGCCCAAGCGCGCCGGCATCCCGAAGGGCCTGACACCCGACGATATCGACCTTCAACGCGCGCTCGGCCTGCTGTCGCTGCCGCGCGAAGTCGGCAAGCATCCGGAGGATGGTGAGCCGATCATCGCCAACATCGGCCGCTTTGGGCCGTACGTAAAACACGACAAGACCTACGCCAATCTTGACGGCGGCGACGATGTTTTAACCGTCGGCCTCAACCGCGCGGTCACGCTGATCGCCGAGAAGAAGGCCAATCCCGGCAAGGGCCGCCGCTTCGGCGCCGATCCCGGGCGCTCGCTGGGCGAGCATCCGGACAAGGGCGGACCGGTGGTAGTCAAGAAGGGCCGCTACGGTCCGTATGTCAGCCATGACGGCGTCAACGCGACGCTGCCGTCCGATATCGCGCCCGAGACAGTGACCTTGGAGCAGGCACTGCCGTTGCTCGACGCGCGCGAAGCGCGCGGCACCGGCACCCGCAAGAAGCCGCCGGCGAAGCCGAAGAAGACGGCGGCAAAAAAGGCAGCCGCGGCGGAACAGCCGGCGGAGGGTGCCGAAGCCAAACCGAAGAGCCCGAAGAGGGCCAAGAAAGCGAAGAGCGCCAAGAAAGCGGACAAGAAAGCGGACAAGAAAGCTGAAAAGCCGGCCGACAAGACCGTCGGCAAGGCGAAGGTCACCAAGAAAGCAAAGGCCACCGAGCCCGACACGCCGTGATGGCGGCGGGCTCGGACTGGCGATGTCGTCATCGCGTGCTTACATGATAGTTAGCTCCGATACGGGCCCTATGAGCGCGCCGCCGATCATCAAATTCATACGTGAAACGAACCTCCACCAAACCGCATTTCCCTTCCAAAGACGATATCGTTGCCTTCATCGGCCGGCAGCCCGGCAAGGTCGGCACCCGCGAAATCGCCCGCGCCTTCGGGCTCAAGAACGCCGACCGGGCATCGCTCAAGCGCATGCTGCGTGAGCTCTCCGACGACGGCGTCGTCGAGCGCCGGCGCAGGAAGCTGCATCGCCCCGGCACGCTGCCCAGCGTCCTGGTGGCCGACGTCACCGGCCGCGACCGCGACGGCGAACTGATCGCAGTTCCTTCCGAGTGGGACGACGAGGCCCACGGCGCGGCGCCGAAGATCCATATCCGCACGATGCGCAAGGCGCGGCCGGGCGAAGTCGCCGGAGTCGGCGATCGCGCGCTGGTCCGCGTCGAGAAATCCGATTCCGGCGATGAGGCGACCTATTCCGGCCGGGTCATCAAAATCATCGATCGCGCCAGGCAGCGCACGCTCGGCCTGTTCCGCGCCCTGCCGGGCGGCGGCGGGCGGCTCGCCCCGATCGACAAGAAGCACGTCGGGCGCGAGTTCGACATTCCGCCCGGCGCCACCGGCGACGCGCAGGACGGCGACCTGGTCGCGGTCGAGACCGCGCCGCCGCGCCGCGGCCTCGGACTGCCGATGGCACGCGTGGTCGAACGGCTCGGATCGATCAAGAGCGAGAAGGCCGTGAGCCTGATCGCGATCAACGCCCACGGCATTCCGCATGTGTTTCCGCCCGCCGTGATCAAGGAGGCGGAGGCCGCGCGGCCGCCGTCGCCAGGCGGACGCGAGGACTGTCGCAAGCTGCCGTTCGTCACCATCGACCCGGCCGACGCCAAGGATCACGACGACGCGGTCCACGCCGAATTCGACAGCGACCCCAAGAACAAGGGCGGGCATGTCGTCAGCGTCGCGATCGCCGACGTCGCCTCCTATGTGCGGCCCGGCAGCGCACTCGACCGCGAGGCCCGCATCCGTGGCAACTCGGTCTACTTCCCGGATCGTGTCGTGCCGATGCTGCCGGAAGCGATCTCCAACGATCTCTGCTCGCTACGTCCGCATGAGGACCGCGCCGCGCTGGCGGTGCGGATGGTGATCGGCGCCGACGGACGCAAGCGCTCGCACACCTTCCACCGCGTGCTGATCCGTTCCGCCGCGAAGCTCTCCTACCAGCAGGCGCAGCGCGCGATCGACGGCTGGCCCGACGACGTGAGCGGGCCCATGCTGGGCACCGCGCTCGAACCGCTCTATGCCGCCTATCGCGCCGTGAAGCGCGCGCGAGGAGCGCGCACCGCTCGACCTCGACATCCCCGAGCGCAAGATCGTCCTCACCGCCCACAACACCGTCGACCGGGTGATGACGCCGGAGCGGCTCGACAGCCACCGGCTGATCGAAGAGTTCATGATCCTCGCCAATGTCGCCGCCGCCGAGACGCTCGAGCGCGGCCACGTGCCGCTGATCTATCGCGTGCACGACGAGCCCGACATCGAACGCGTCAATGCGCTGCGCGAATTCCTGAAGACGCTCGATATCTCGCTGCCCAAGGGCGGCGCGCTGCGCGCCGAGCAGTTCAACCACATCCTTCAGCGGGTCAAAGGCCACGAGGCCGAGAAGCTGGTCAACGAAGTGGTGCTGCGCACCCAGGCGCAGGCGGAGTACGCCGCCGAGAACTACGGCCACTTCGGCCTCAATCTGCGCCGCTACGCGCATTTCACGTCGCCGATCCGCCGGTATGCCGATCTCATCGTGCATCGCGGGCTGATCCGCACCGGCAAGCTCGGCGACGGCGGCCTGCCGGAGACCGAAGATCTGCGCTCGCTTGCGGAGATCTCCGCCGCCATCTCGGCCACCGAGCGCCGCGCCATGAAGGCCGAGCGCGAGACCTTCGACCGGCTGCTGGCCCATTTCCTCGCCGACCGGGTTGGCGCCACTTTCGAGGGTCATATATCGGGGGTGACGCGGGCCGGACTTTTCGTGAAGCTCGACGATACCGGTGCCGACGGATTCATCCCGGCGCGCACGATCGGCAACGAGTATTTCCGTTACGAGGAAAGCCGCCACGCCATGATCGGCAGCCACTCTGGCGAAACCCACCGCCTGGGCGATCCGGTGACTGTCAAGCTGGTCGAGGCTGCGCCTGTTGCGGGGGCGCTTCGATTTGAGCTTCTGAGCGAAGGGCGCTATGACGGCCGCAAGGCGGCGGCACGTCCGCCACGCAGGCCGGAAGGCCGTCGCGGCAAGCGCCGCGGCAAGAACGGCAAGAATAAGAACGCCAAGAACAAGAACCGCGAGAAAAGGCACCGATGATGCAATCTCTTGCAACCCGTGACGCCTGGGCGGCCATGTTCCGCGGCTGGCGCGGACGCTGCCCGAACTGCGGCGAAGGCCGCATGTTCCGCGCGTTTCTGAAGGTCGCCGACCACTGCCCGGCCTGCGGCGAGGCGCTGCATCACCAGCGCGCCGACGACGCGCCGGCCTATTTCGTGATCCTGATCGTCGGCCACATCGTCGTGCCGGTGGCGCTCGCGGTGGAAACCGCGTTGGCGCCGTCCTATTGGATCCACGCCGCGCTCTGGCTGCCGATGACTGTCGGCATGTCGCTCTATCTCCTCCAGCCGGTCAAAGGCACGTTGGTCGGCCTGCAATGGGCGCTGCGCATGCACGGCTTTAATCCGGCGCAGGCCGACGGCGACAAACTCGCACCCAGCCGCATCATCGAACCGCGCCGATGACCGACATCGATTCCGACCGCATCGCACGGTTGAACGATTTCGTGCGCCGCATGAACGCGGTGGATCGCGATCTCTCGCACAAAGTCGTTCGGCCGAAAGATGCGGCGACGCTGATCCTGGTCGATCGCTCCGGCAGCGTTCCGAAGGTGCTGCTCGGCAAGCGCCACGCCCGCCACAAGTTCATGCCCGGCAAGTTCGTGTTCCCCGGCGGCGGCGTCGATCCGACCGACAAGGCTATGTCGTTCGCGACTGCGCTCGATCCGCAGGCGGAAATGCGGCTGATGCAGCGCTTCCACAAGGGAAGCCCGGTGCGCGCCCGCGCGCTTGCGCTCGCCGCCGTGCGCGAGACGTTCGAAGAGACCGGGCTGCTGCTGGGCCAACGCGGTGAGGCGAAAAAGACGCCGGCCGGCGCGTGGTCCGAGTTCGCGCAGCACAAGGTGCTGCCTGATCTCCGCAACATCCACTTCATCGGCCGCGCCATCACGCCGCCGGGACGGATCCGCCGGTTCGACGCGCGTTTCTTCACCATGGAAGCGAGCGCCATCGCGCATCGGATCGAGGGCGTGACCGGTCCGGATGCGGAGCTGGTGGAACTCGTGTGGATGCCGCTGACCGAGGCCAAGCAGCTCGACATGCCCGCCGTGACCGGCGTGATGCTGGAGGAGCTGGACGGCCGCATCGCCGACGGTTTCGGCCACGCCCTGCCGGTGCCGTTCTATCGGGTGGTCCGCGGCAGCTTCACGCGGGAGTTGCTGTAGGGCGTGTGGCGGGCCCGCAGATTCCTTGACTTTGCGAGCCCAGACAGTAGTTTCACCGCAACTTTTTGGACGTTATTTTGAGGTCAGCCCCATGGCGAAAGCTGCATCGATCAAGGTCAAGCTCGTGTCGAGCGCGGACACCGGCTTCTACTACGTGACCCGCAAGAATTCGCGCACCATGACCGACAAGCTGGTCAAGAAGAAGTACGATCCGGTCGCGAAGAAGCACGTCGAGTTCCGCGAAGGCAAAATCAAGTAAGGCTTCGCAGCCTCCTGAGACGATCAAGGGCGCCGGTTTGGCGCCCTTTATCATTCTCAGGGGCTCGTTTCGGTGCCGGACGGCCCTCGAAAGGGCTCAAAATAGGTGGCCGGCCGGGAACGGCGTCATGAGGAGGCCACTCGTACCGCTCCCAGGCCGGCCGAACCCCACGGACCCAGGAGATGCGGCGGACCTGAGCATTCCGTAGGGTTATCTCGATTTTCGATGGCGATAACAGCCGATATCCCGGGCATAAGGCAGGGATATGACCCATCGGTTACGTGAAGCTACCCCAACGCCGCGGGGAAGCCAATGTATTCGGCTGTGGATATCGGCGACAAACCGTCCATCCTTGCAAATTAAGGTTGACCGTACCGGTTCTGCCGCAGTTCGGGGGCGCTCCTGGAACTCCGGTCAGGGGCCAGATTTCGGTCCAGTTTGCCGCTGTCGCCCCCGGCGACCGTTCAGGCGGCCGCCGGAACCACCCGGTTACGGCCGTCGCGCTTGGCCCGGTAGAGCGCCTGATCGGCGCGTTTGAACACCTGGGCCGCGTCCTCGTCGCGCTCGAGCGCGGCAAGGCCGATGGAGATCGTGACCTCGATCGTCCTGGCCCCCTGCTGGATCGGGAACGGCTCGCTGGCGATCCGGCGCCGCAGCCGCTCCGCCACCATGGTGGCGACCGCCATGTCGGTCTCCGGCATCACCACCACGAATTCCTCACCGCCGTAACGGCAGGCCAGATCGATGCCGCGGATCGATTTCTTGATGCGCACCGCGAATTCACGCAGCACGTCGTCGCCGGTATCGTGACCCCAGGTGTCGTTGACGGACTTGAAGTAGTCGATGTCGATCACCAGCACCGTGAGCGGCTTGCCGCGAGAGGCCGCCTGCTCCACCAGCGTCCCGACATGGGTTTCCATGTAGCGGCGGTTGAACAGCCCGGTCAGCGCGTCGGTGATCGCCATCTCGATCGACATCTGCACATTGTCGCGCAGGCGCTCGGTGTAGCGCTTCTTCCTGATCTGCGTGCGCACGCGCGCCAGCAGCTCGTTCTTGTCGATCGGACGCGTCAAATAGTCGTTTACGCCGATCTCGAGCCCGCGCACCAGCCGCGTGTTGTTGTCGGCATCGGCGACCGCCAGGATCGCAGTGTTGCGCGTGCGCTCGAGCGATCGCACCTGGCTGCACAGGCGCAGTCCGTCGAAATTCTCGAGTCCCAGCGAGACGATGACGAGGTCGTAGCTGCCTTCGGCGGCCCGGAACAGCGCCTCGTTCGGATCGGTTTCGACGTCGACGGCGTGGCTGCCCTGCAGCATGCCGTGGATGCGTTCGGCCGAAGCCGGACGATCGTCGACGATCAGGATCTTGCCCTGCAGACCGGTATCGGCCACCGCGTCCCGCTCCGGACTTTCGATGCCGATGTCGCGCGAGGTCAGCGCGCGCATGCGCAGCTCATCGGTCACCATCTTGAGGCGCGCCAGCGAACGTACCCGCGCGATCAGCGCAACGTCGGACACCGGCTTGGTCAGGAAATCATCGGCGCCGGCCTGCAATCCTCTCACGCGGTCGGATGGCTGGTCGAGCGCCGTCACCATAACCACCGGAATATGATGCGTCGCAGGGTTGGACTTCAGCCGCTTGCAGACCTCGAACCCGTCCATATCCGGCATCATGACGTCGAGCAGCACGACGTCGCATTCCGCGCGCTCGCAGATCGCCAGCGCCTGCGCACCGTTCACGGCCGTGACGACGTCGAAGTACTCGGCCGACAGCCGCGCTTCCAATAGTTTGACGTTGGCCGGGATATCGTCGACGACCAGAACGCGGGCGCTCATCAACGATCTCCTTCAGGCGTTGCCGAGAAAGTGGCGGATGGTTTCGATGAACTTGCCGACCGAAATCGGCTTCGAGAGATAGGCTTCGCAACCGCCCTCGCGAATGCGCTCCTCGTCGCCCTTCATCGCAAACGCGGTGACGGCGACGACCGGAATGCCGCGGAGTTGCTCGTCGTCCTTGAGCCACTTGGTGACTTCGAGGCCGGACACTTCGGGAAGCTGGATGTCCATCAGGATCAGGTCGGGGTGGTGCTTGCGGGCGAGATCGAGCGCTTCGATTCCGTTGCGGGTTCCGACGGTCTGATAACCGTGCGCCTCCAACAGGTCGTGGAAGAGCTTCATATTGAGCTCGTTGTCCTCCACGATCATGACGGTCTTGGCCATTCCGGCCCCTCTGCAGCCTCGCGCCCCAGCCGACGACCCCTTGTTATCGGACGGAGGCTGCATGCCCTGCAAGCGCATAGGCATGCCGTGGAACCTAGTTCCGATTTGTTACGGAACAGCTAATCGCCTGATTTATCAAAGGGGTTGCGCTGTGGAAAACCGCTGGCGGCGCCGAGGTTTGCCGCCGCGGCTTGAGAGCTTGCGGAAACCCGGCCGGACGCTGTGAATCACCCTCGCATCTCGGCGGGCTCACGCCGCAAGCTAGTCCGAGGGGCTAACAGCCAGCCGTATTATCGCCGACACGCGCCATCGGCTTGCCGTTGATGAAGACGTTGCTGGAGCGCGCACGACCACGCCGCAATTGGTCTTGTCGCCGACGCGGGCGGCCGGCTTGCCATTGATGAACACGTTGCTCGAGCCTTCTGCCACACCGCCATCCGGCGTGGTGGTCGCGTCGCCCACCCGCGCCGCCGGCAGGTCACCTGATCGCACGTCCCCGCTGCCTTGCACGATCACGCCGGAAACCGGTGCCTCCGATTGCGCATAAGCCACGCCGGCAAGCGCGGAGACGAGGCCGAGGGTCAGCAGGGACTTGTGCAGCATCATGAGGATTGTCCGAGGTTCCGGGGCAAACTCAGCGCATTTTCGGGCGAATGCAAGGCTTCCCGTGCGCCTGGCCATTGAGTGCGTTAGACATTGGTCACGCGACAAGCCGACGAGGTTCATTGATGGCGCGGCGCCCCGAGGTTACGCGGGAATCGGCCGAAATGCTGGCGATTCAGGCCCTTAGCTTCATGGCGGAGGAGCCCGAACGGCTCGGCCGCTTCCTGGCGGTCACCGGGCTGGAAGCGCAGTCGCTGCGCGACGCCGCGCGCGAGCCGAACTTCCTGCTCGGGGTGCTCGATCACCTTGCCGGCGACGAACGCCTGCTGACCGAATTTGCGAGCCAGCACGCGCTGACGCCCGAAGTCGTGACCCGCGCCCGCGACGTGCTCGCGCACGCACGACCAGCGACGCCGTGACACTGCGGCGCCGATTGCACGCCATGGCCGGATTGGCGACATTGGCGCCCCGCCGATCGTTCCGCCATCGAGGATCTCATGCCGTTGAGGCTGCTGGCCGCCACCACTGTCTGCACCGTCGTGGCTGCCGGCGCTCAGGTGGCCGCGGCGCAGCCGGTTGCGGACTTCTATCGCGGCAAGACCGTCACCATGGTGATCGGCTACCCGCCGGCGGGCGCGAACGATGTCTATGCGCGAATGGTGGCGCGCCACATCGGCAAGCACATCCCGGGCAATCCGAATGTGGTGCCGCGCAACATGCCGGGCGCCGGCAGCCTGATCGCCGCCAACCACATCTTCAACGTGGCGCCGAAGGACGGAACCGTGCTCGGCCTGCTGGTGCCGACACTGCCTCTGGAAGAAGCGCTCGGCGCATCGGCGGTCAAGTTTCGCTCGGCCGGTTTCCACTGGGTTGGACGCATGGCTCCCGCCCCCAACATCACTTTCATCAATGCGACGTCGCCGGTGAAGTCGATCACCGACGCCTTCGACAAGACGGCGATCCTCGGTGCAACAGGCCGCAGCGCGACCAACGCAATCTATCCGACCGTTCTCAACAACGTGCTCGGAACGAAATTCAAGGTCGTGACCGGCTACGAAGGCTCCGCCGCCGCCATGCTCGCGATGGAGCGCGGCGAGGTCGAGGGACATTCCGCAACCTACGACACGCTCAAGACCGTGCATGCGGACTGGCTGGCGCAGAAGAAGGTCAATGTCGTGGTGCAGTATTCGCTGACGCGGCATCCGGAATTGAGCGACGTGCCGACGACCGTCGAGCTCGCGCGCAATCCCGAGCAGGCTCAGATCCTGCGCGCGGTGTCGAGCGCGTCGGAAATCGGCAAGTTCGTGTTGACGACACCGGAAACGCCCGCCGATCGCGTGCAGGCGCTGCGGCAGGCGTTCGATGCCATGGTCAAGGACGACGCGTTCATCGCGGACGCGCAGAAGCTCCGCGTCGAGCTCGGTCCGCTGGCGGGAGGCGCGTTGCAGAAGATCGTGGCCGAGGTTGCGGGCATGCCGGCGGACATCGTCGCCAGGGTGAAGGCGATCTACCCGTTGAACTGATGCGCCGTTACGGACGCTTCAGGTCAAGCATCGCAAAAAGCCTGCCGACACTGCCCGCATCGCGCGCCTGCCACAGCGCGGCGAGCGCTTGGCGGCACCGCTCAACCCCCAGGACCGGCTCGGCCATTGCGCTGAATTTTTCCTCGATGTCCTTGTCCTGCATCGGATTGTCGGGATGACCGAGCGGGTCGACGATCTCGACCTTGTGCTCACGGCCGTCGGTCGTCGTGGCGGTCACGCGCAGCACCATCCGCGGCAGCATCGCCTCGAGCGCATCGTCGACGATCACCTTGAGCTTTCCCATCAGCGGCCGGATGGCGGGATCGCGGACCTTGTCGTCGGTGAAAGCGTGCGTGGTGATCGGGCCGTCGACGAACGCGCGGGCGAAGATATACGGCAGGCTGTGGTCGGCGGTCTCGCGCGTCTGCGGATCCCATTTCTCCGGCTCGCTGCCGATTTCGAACCAGGTGAACTTGTTGGCGAATACGTCGATCGCCTGGACGTCTGATGCCTTGAGCGTCCTGCGCAGATCGAGCGCCGCCCAGATCACCGGCTGGCCGTTGGTCTCGACCGGCCAGTATTTCAATTGCACGCGCGGCACCAGCGACGGACCGCCCTCGGTCGGAAAATCGACAAGCGTGAACGGCCCGGTGATGTTCTCGAACAGGCCTGCCCGGCCCTCGAACGCATGACCCGGTCCCACCATCCCCTCGGCGGCGAGGCAGGCCGCGAACAGGCCGTTGCGCGCGGCATAAGCGGTCGCGACGCTCTTCCACGGCGTGAGCTCGCCGGAGCGTGTGACGCGCAGCGGCACGCTCGACGATGCAGCGATGCCGATGGCATTGGCTGTGGTCTCCAACGGCAGCCCGAGCAGGTTGCAGACCCCTGCGGCGGCCGAGATGCTGATGCCAAAGCCTTGATCCCATCCCCGTCGGCTGAGCTGCGCGGCGTCGGCCAGCCGCGCGAAGATCTCGTACATGACGGTCATGGCGGCGAGGAAGCGCTTGCCGTCGACGTTCATGGTGCTCGCGAGCGCGATCAGCGGCCCCAACGCGTCGCTCGGATGACCGCCCGGATAGCGGTCGTTGAAATCGAAATTGCGGATCATCGTGGTGTTGATGAAGCCGGCCGATTCCGCGCCCAGGCGGTCGCCATGGAACAGGACGCGGCCGGCATATTTGCCGGGTGTCTCGCCCGCCGACAGGCGCTTGCCCATCTGCGCGGGCTCGCAATCATGCGCGCCGAGCCCGCAGCCGAGCGCATCGATCAGGCGCTGGGTGGCGGCATGTCGTGTCGCCTCATCAAGGTTGTTGAACGACAGCGAGGACGCGTAGGCGGCGATTTTCTTCGTGATATTGTCCATGGTGGACGCGTCCCCTCCCGTCACAGTCGCCGCAGGTGCTTACCATGGCTAGCCCCTTGGGCAAGCCCGCAACCGCTTCTTCGATCAGCGGCTTCTGCCGCGACTGCCGGCAGGACGTTCCGGCAACGGCCGCGCGCTGCCCGGCATGCCGATCCCCTCGCCTGTTGCGCCACGAGAGCCTGTTCAACCTCGCGATCGCGCATGTCGACTGCGACGCGTTCTACGCTACCATCGAAAAGCGCGACGACCCTTCGCTCGCCGACAAGCCGGTCATCGTCGGCGGACGCCAGCGCGGCGTCGTGCTCACCTGCTGTTATGTGGCGCGCACCTTCGGCATCCGCTCCGCCATGCCGATCTTCGAGGCGCGGGAGCTCTGTCCGCACGCCGCCTACGTGCCGCCGAACATGGAGAAATATGCCGGCGTGGCGCGGCAGGTGCGCGCGCTGATGAACGATCTCACGCCGCTGGTCGAGCCGGTCTCGATCGACGAGGCATTCATGGACCTGTCCGGCACCGAACGGCTGCACGGCGTGCCGCCGGCGAAGACGCTCGCCGCGTTCGCCGACCGGGTCGAACGCGAGATCGGGATCACGGTGTCGATCGGGCTCTCCGGCAACAAGTTCCTGGCCAAGATCGCGTCCGACCTCGACAAGCCGCGCGGTTTCGCCGTGCTGGCGCCGGACGAAGCGCCGGCCTTCCTGGCGAAGCGTCCGGTGACGCAGATCTTCGGCGTCGGCAAGGCCGCGCAGGCGCGCCTCAACAAGGACGGCATCCTGAGCTGCGGCGACCTCCAGCGCCTTGGCGAGACGGAATTGACGCGCCGCTACGGCGGCGAAGGGCTGCGGCTGTTCAATCTCGCCCATGGCCGCGACCCGCGCGGCGTGCGCGCCGACCGGGAAGCCAAGAGCGTTTCCGCCGAGACCACGTTCGATACCGATATCGCCGACTTCCGGCCGCTGGAGCTGCGGCTGTGGCGCCTCACCGAGAAGGTGTCGGCGCGGCTGAAGAACAACGACCTCGCCGGCGCCACGATCACGCTCAAGCTCAAGAGCGCGGATTTCCGCATCCGCACCCGCGCCCAGTCGCTGGGGCGTCCGACCCAGCTCGCCGCGCGCATTTTCGACGCCGGCCGCGAGCTGCTCGAACGCGAGATCGACGGCACGAAATTCCGCCTGATCGGGATCGGGCTGTCCTCGCTGGTCGATGCCGGCGAGGCCGACCTCGCCGACCTGCTCGATCACCGCGCCGCCGAGGCGGAGAAGGCGATCGACCGCCTGCGCGCGAAATTCGGCGACGAAGCCGTGTTCCGCGGCCTGACGCTCGATGAGGACGACGACTAGGACGCACGACCCCGGGGAGTGAACGCCCTGCTGCGGTGTTAGACTACGAACAACGATGAAGACCTCAGGGAGGATGACCATGCCCCGCGCCCGATCGGCCGCGACGCTGCTTGCTGCCGCCGCCTGCCTTGCGACCGCGATGACATTGCCGGCGCGCCCGCAGACCACCGACCTCACCATCATGGTGTTCCAGGGCATGCAGAACCTGCCGCAGCTCGCGGCGAAGAGCCAAGGCTTCTTCGCCAGGCGCGGGCTCAACGTGGATATCCGGATCGCGCCGGACTCCGACGAACTGCGTGAGGGCCTCGCGCACGGCCGCTATCAGATCGTGCACGCCGGCGTCGACAACGCGGTGGCCATGGCCGAGGTCGCGAAAATCGACATCGCCATCGTGATGGGCGGGGACAACGGCTTCAATCGCCTGATCGTGCAGCCGGAGATCAAGAGCTACGCCGACCTGCGCGGCAAGACCGTCATCGTCGATGCACCCGACACCGCGTTCGCCTTCCTGATGTACGAGATGCTGCGCAGGAACGGCCTGAACAAAGGCGACTATGAGATCAAGCCGGTCGGCGCCTCGTTCCGCCGCCTCGACGTTATGCTCAAGGACAAGACCGCGGCCGCCGCCATGCTCAACATGCCGTTCACCTTGCGCGCCGCCGCGGCGGGACTGGGCGACCTCGGTTCGGCGGTCGAGGCGCTCGGTCCCTACCAAGGCACCGGCGCGTTCGTGCTGCGCAAATGGGCCGCCGCCCATTCCGACGTGCTGGTACGCTACATGCAGGCCTATATCGAAGGGCTGCGCTGGGGCGTCGATCCGAAGAACCGCGAGCAGGCGATAAAGCTCTATGTCGATGCGCTGAAGCTCGACGAAGCGATGGCCGCGCGCACGCTCGCGGTCGCCGCGCACCCGACCGATGGCCTGACGCGCGATGCGCGCCTCGATCCGGACGGCTTCAAGAACGTGCTCGCGCTCCGCGCCAATGTGATGAAGCAATGGGCCGGCAGCCCGCCTGCGCCCGAGAAATACCTCGACGGATCCTACTACGCGAAAGCCCTGGCGGGATTGTAGTCAGCGCGAGGTCACGGACAGGGCTTGCTGTCCTTGAGCTCGATGTTCTTCAACACGCCGCTGATCGAGAAGTCGTTGTAGTCGAGCACCAGCGTGCGCGAGATGCCGTTCTCGTAGAGGTCGAACGAGATCGCGTAGACCGGCGTCTGCTCGCCGGCGGGCTTGCCGCGCTCGAAGTAGCTCACCGTCACCGGCCAGCGCCGCAGCTTGGCGAGCACGTCGTTGCCCGACGCCGCGTCGCCGAGATCGCGCTCGCCAGGCCCGATCTCGCGCCCGATCACGGTCAGCGAATTGTAGACCTTCTCGCCGGTCTCGGAGCCGTCGTAGATCGGGAATTCCAGGATGGTCTGACCCTGCCGCGCGGCCTCGATGATGCGCCGCACGTGCTCGGTCGGAAACACGATCGCGGCGTCGAGATCGACCTTGCGCGGCTCGGGCTTGGTGAGCGTCACCGCGACGCCGCCGGTCACGCGCTCGGCCTTGCCGTCGACCGCATCGAGCAGCTTCTGATTGAGATGGTTCTGCGAGGTGAAACGGTAGGTCTTGCCGGCACCGTCTTCCCAGGTGTTCGAGCGCAGGTCGCTGAGGCTGATCTTGCCTTCGCCGTTGTCGAGTTCGGCGACCTGCCGGAAGTCGAGCGTATAGCCCTCGCAGGCGCTGCCGGTGAAATCATAGAGGATGCGCCCGCGCGCGCTCTGCACCGATGCCTTGCCGCGGACCTTGCCGAGCGACAGCTCGTAGATCGCCCGATGTGGCACGAGATTGATGCCCTGCGTCTGCGCCGGGACCGGCGGCGAGCCGAAGGCCGCCACCGTGGCCGCCGCCAGAACCGCGGTGACGGCGCCTCTTGCGAGCAATTTCATCGGACTGGGTCTCCTGACCGCGGAACAGGGCTGGAACATAAGGTTGCGGCCGCACCGCCGCAACAGCTTGAATGTCGACACCCAATCGGCAATGACTGGGCGGCACAACGGTTGCAGATGGCAAGACCGGATAAGGCGAAAAGGAGCGTTTCATGGCGAAGGTCGAAGCGAAATTGGCTGAACTCGGTGTGGTGCTTCCGACCCCCGCGGCGCCAGTCGCCAACTATGTTCCTTTTGTGCGCACGGGCTCGCTGCTGGTGGTTTCCGGCCAGATTTGCCTCGGCGGCGATGGCAAGCTTGTCGCTGCGGGCAAGCTCGGCGGCAACGTATCGATCGAGGACGGCCAGAAGGCAGCGCGCACCTGCGCCATCAACCTGCTGGCGCAGGTCAAGGCCGCGCTCGGCGATCTCGACAAGGTGGTCCGGGTGGTCCGCCTGGGCGGCTTCGTCAATTCGGTGCCGACATTCGTCGACGGTCCCAAGGTGTTGAACGGCGCGTCCGACCTGATGGTCGAGGCGTTCGGCGACAAGGGCCGCCACGCCCGCTCGACCATCGGTGTGGCCGCGCTCCCGGCCGACGCTGCTGTCGAAGTCGAGGCCATGTTCGAGGTTGCGTGAGCTGCTCCCATGCGCGAATGGCTGATCGCGCGACCGGTGGCGCACCGCGGGCTGCATGATGTCGCCAACGGCATCGTCGAGAACACCCCATCGGCGTTCAAGGCGGCCATCGCCGGCGATTACGCCATCGAGTGCGACATCCAGATCAGCGCCGATGGCGAAGCGATGGTGTTCCACGACCAGACGCTCGAGCGGCTGACAGCCGGCACCGGACGGCTCGACGCGATGTCCGCGGCCGACCTCAAGCGCGTGGCATTTCGCAAGACGAGCGACCGTATGATCGCACTGGGTGAGCTCTGCGAGCTGGTCGCGGATCGGGCGGCGCTGCTCGTTGAAATCAAGAGCCGCTTCGACGGCGATCTGCGGCTCGTGAGGCGCGCCGCCGAGGTCCTCGCTGCTTACCGCGGCCGCGCCGCGCTGATGTCGTTCGATCCCGCCCCGATCGCGGCGCTGCGGACGCTCGCGCCGAACCTGCCGCGCGGTATCGTGGCCGAGCGGCGCTACACCCATCCCGAATGGAGCCCGCTGTCGGCGCGCGCCAAGCGTGCGCTCGCCTATTTCCAGCACGCGCTGCAGAGCCGGCCGCAGTTCATAGCCTATTCCGTCAACGATCTGGCCTCCGCGATCCCGCGGCTGGCACGCAACGTGCTGCGCCTGCCGCTGCTGACCTGGACCGTGCGCAGCGCTGTGGACCGCGAGCGGGCTTCGCGCTACGCCGACCAGATGATCTTCGAGGGGTTCCGACCCTAGCGCCGCGCAAAAGTGCACCCGATGGCTGCGACCGAAATCACGCTCAAGGTTGTCAACGCGATCGGCGACGTCGCCGCCGAAGCGTGGGACGCCTGCGCCAATCCGGCCGCATCCGCGGCCGCGAAATCAGACTATAACCCATTCATTTCGCACGATTTCCTGTCCTCGCTCGAATTGTCAGGATCGGTCCGCAACCGCGCCGGCTGGCAACCCATGCACCTCGTGGCGGAAGCGGGCAGCACCGTCGTCGGCGTCGTGCCCTGCTACGCCAAATCGCATTCGCAAGGTGAATACGTGTTCGATCACGGCTGGGCCGAGGCCTATGAACGCGCCGGCGGTGACTACTATCCGAAGCTCCAGGTCGCAGTGCCGTTCACGCCGGCGCAGGGGCGCCGGCTCCTGGTGCGTCCCGGCGAGCACGCGGACGCGGTGCGCAATGCGCTCGCCGATTCGTTGGCCGATATCTGCAAGCGCTCGAACGCCTCCTCGGTCCACGTCACCTTCCTGACCGAAGAGGAATGGCGGATGCTCGGATCGCGCAATTACCTCCAGCGCACCCACCGGCAGTTCCATTGGATCAACGAAGGCTACGACTCGTTCGACGCCTTCCTCGCCGCGCTCTCTTCGCGCAAACGCAAGACCATCCGCCGCGAGCGCGAAGGCGCGCTGTCCAACGGCATCACCATCGACTGGCTGACCGGAGCGGACCTGACCGAGAGCGTGTGGGACACGTTCTTCGAATTCTACATGGACACCGGCTCGCGCAAATGGGGCCGGCCCTATCTCACGCGCGCGTTCTATTCGATCGTCGGCGAGAAGATGCGCGACCGGATCCTGCTGGTCATGGCGAAGCGCGGCGGCCGCTACATCGCCGGCGCGATCAATTTCATCGGCTCGAACACGCTGTTCGGCCGCCACTGGGGCTGCCTCGAGCAGCACGCCTTCCTGCACTTCGAGGTCTGCTACTACCAGGCCATGCAGTTCGCCATCGAGCGCAAGCTGGCGCGCGTCGAGGCCGGCGCCGGCGGCTCGCACAAGGTGACGCGCGGCTACATGCCGACCACCACCTATTCGGCGCATTACATCGCCGATCCGCGGCTGCGGCGCGCCATCGACGATTTCCTCAGCCACGAACGCGTGCACGTGCAGGCGGAAATCGAGGAATACGCGGAGGCCGCGCCGTTCCGCAAAAGCCCATAGGGAGCAGACCATGCCGGCTTACGACCAGAGCAATATCTTCGCGAAAATCCTGCGCGGGGAGATTCCTTGCCACAAGGTCTACGAGGACGACAAGGCACTCGCCTTCCTCGATATCATGCCGCGCGCGCCCGGCCACACGCTGGTCATTCCGAAATCGCCGGCACGCAACATCCTGGATGTCGCGCCCGATGATCTCGCCCATGTAATGAAGCTCGCGCAGCGCATCGCCAAGGTCAGCGTCGACGTGTTCGGCGCCGACGGCGTCACGCTTCAGCAATTCAGCGAAAGCGCCGGCGGACAGGTGGTGTTCCACCTGCACGTCCATGTCATTCCGCGCAAGGAGGGCATCGCGCTGAAGCCGCCGGCGAGCGTGAAGGAAGCGCCGGACGTACTCAAGGAGCAGGCCGCAAAGCTCGCGGCCGCGCTGGCGTAACGCCCGGGGGACGCCGTGAACCGGAAGGAACGCCGCGCCGCACGCAGCAACCGGGGCACGGGTGGCGGCGGCGCGCAAGGCATCGGTCCCGGCGCGATGAGCGCCAACCTGTTCGCGTCGGCGATCGAGCGCTTCAACGCCGGGCGCCTCGATGAGGCGGAACGCCTGTGCCGCGACGTGCTGATGTTCAACAAGGGGCACTTCGACGCCCAGCATATGCTCGGGATCATCGCGACCCGCGTGGGCAATCTCGCCGCCGCGGCGGAGCTCTTCGGCCGGGCGCTGGCGATCAACGGGCGCAGCGCCGAATGCCACTTCAACCTCTCGCAAGTGCAGCGCGCGCAGGGCCGCAACTACGACGCTATCGCGCATCTTCGCGAAGCGACGACGCTCAAACGCGATTATGTCGCGGCGCATGTGTCGCTCGCTGAAATGCTGATCATGCAAAGTGACTTCGAGGGCGCCCGATCGCACTATCTCTCGGCGCTCGCGATCGATCCGCGGCTGGTCGATGCGCGCCACGGGCTCGCCAACCTGCTGCGTCAGCTCGGCCGTCTCGATCACGCCGCCGAGCAGTTCCGGCAGGTCGTGGCGCTCAAGCCGGACTATGCCGAGGCGATCAACAATCTCGGCATCGTCCTGGCGGCGCAGGGCCGTTTCGCCGCCGCCATCGAGCACTATCAGCGCGCCATTGCGATCAAGCCGCAGCTTGTCGATGTCTATCGCAACCTGGCCCGCGCATTGCTGGCCGATGGCCGCGCCGACGAAGCTCTGGCGGCGGTCATGCGCGGGTTGTCGTTGGGGGAAACGGCCGAAGCCAAGGCTATGTTCGTCCAGTGCGCGCGGTCGGCGGCAAACGTTCCCGATGGGGACGCATTTCGCGACCTGGTCGTGCGCGCGCTGACCGAGGGCTGGGGCCGCGCCGGCGACCTGTCGCCGCTGGCCGCGCACTTGTTCATGCACAGCGAGGGCGGCGCCACGGTCGAGCGCGTCTTGTCGTCGCCGGTGGCGGGCGTTGAAACGGCAGTGCTGGCGGAACTGGCCGGTGACCATTTGCTACGCGCGCTTCTCGAATCGGCGCCCGTCCGCGACCCCGTCATGGAGCGTTTCCTTACGTCGCTGCGTGCTCGTCTGTTGCAGGCCTCGGCGCAAACCGACGTGACTGCCGTACACGACGACGCCACGCTGACGGTCGCCTGCGCGCTGGCGCGCCAGTGCTTCATCAATGAATATGTTTTCATGGAAACCGACGCCGACGCGGCGCAACTCGCTACCTTGCGGGAACGGGTCGAGCGTGCCTTGACGGCCGGCGCCCCCCTGTCGCCGACGTGGCTCATGGCGATCGCCTGCTTTGCTCCGTTGCATTTGCTTCCCGACGCCCCGTCCCTGATCGAGCGCCCGTGGCCGGAGGCGGTCGCCGCCGTGCTGGTCCAGCAAGTGCGGGAGCCGGCGACCGAGCGCGAGATCGCAGCCGCGATTCCTGCTCTAACG
This sequence comes from Xanthobacteraceae bacterium, assembly GCA_019745775.1. Classification (GTDB taxonomy): domain Bacteria; phylum Pseudomonadota; class Alphaproteobacteria; order Rhizobiales; family Xanthobacteraceae; genus VAZQ01. The sequence goes on from JAIESR010000023.1 coordinate 31,935, forward strand.
GCGATCAACGACGAAATTTCAGTCAAGGTCCGCGGTCAATACGAGGAGATGCCGTACCCCCGCTGGGTCAAGACCTCGTCGCTGGGCCAGCCCGCCGCGATCGACTGGTACCTGCGCAGCCAGTTTCCCGGCGTCACGATCGAGCCGGTTCAACGCGGCGAAGACCTCGAGGTGCTGATCGCCGGATGCGGGACCGGCCAGCACGTGATCGAGACCGCGCAACGCTTTGCCGGCGCGCGCGTCCTGGCCATCGATCTCAGCCGGGCAAGCCTGGCCTATGCGGTGCGCAAGTCCCGCGAGGCCAAGCTGCGGAACATCGAATACATGCACGCCGACATCCTCAATCTCGGCTCGCTCAGTGCAAGCTTCGACGTCATCGAATCGAGTGGCGTTCTTCATCATCTCGGCGATCCGCAAGAAGGCTGGCGGGTGCTGCTCTCGCTGCTACGGCCAAACGGCGTCATGCATATCGGTCTCTATAGCGCGCTGGCGCGGTCAGACATTCGCGCGACCCGCGCGCTCATCGCCGAGCGCGGCTATCCCGCGACCGTCGACGGTATCCGTCGCTGCCGCCGGGAACTGCTCGGGTTCGACGACGGCACGCCATTCAAGAACGTGACCCGGTACGATGATTTCTTCACGATGGGCGAATGCCGCGACCTGCTGTTCCACGTCCATGAGCATCAGTTCACCATCCCGGAGATCAAGAGCTTCCTCGCCGAGAGCGGGCTGAGCTTCCTCGGATTCACCGGACCGCTGGCGCAGGCCTATCGCAGTCGCTTTCCAGAGGATCAGACGGCCACCGACCTCGACCGGTGGCACATGTTCGAGACCGAAAACCCGATGGCCTTCGTCAACATGTATCAATTCTGGGTGCAGAAGCGCGGAGCCTAATCGACGAGGCAGCCTAACGCACGACCAGGTACCCAACCGCGATCAGGACGCCCTCGCCCACAGCCAGGCCGATAAACGCCGACCGCCGCGCCAGCAGGAACGCGGCAAAGCCGCAGGTAATCGCCGCCAGCCTTACCGAGAGTGGAACGGCCGCCAGCGATCCCGGCGGGAAGAACAGGATCTTGGCGATGACACCGGCGAGGATCGCCGTCGCCACGGTGCGGACCCACACCAGGAGCTCGGATTCCTCGTCGAGCCCGCCGCCGATGATGACGCCCAGCAGCCTCCAGATATCGGCCGGCAGGAAACCGACCAGCACCAGCACGAGATAGCCCCACAGCCCCTCGAAACCGTTCATCGCCTGGCCCTCTGCCAACGATGCACGCCGTAAGCGGCGGTGCCGGCAATGATGCCGGTCCACATCAGGTCGAGACCGACGTCCCAATAGACCAGAAGCGGCAAGACGATCAGCCCCAGCACCAGCGCGCAGCGGTCGGCGAGCGTGCGTGCATTGCGCGCGGTCGAGATCAGGAACGACATCGGCGTGAGGAACAGCATCGCCGCCGTCAGCAATGGGGGCAGCGAGGCGGTCAGGAAGTAGCCGATGACGCAGCCGATCAGCCCGCACGACATGAAGCCGACGCCGAGCCCGTTGCAGTACATCACCCGTCGTTCCGGCGGCACGCCCGGCAGCAGGCGGAACGATTCGACCCACATGCTTGCAGCGGTGAAATGCGCCGGCAGCAGCAGATCATGCGTGCGCGTTTTTGGACCGCGCATCATCGGCAACAGCGCCACCACCATCGGCAGGAAGCGCACGCAGCTCAAGCCCACCGCGATCGCGGTTTCGAGCAGCGACGCCCCTGCCCCCAGCGCAGATATCAGGATCACCTGCGACGGTCCCGCCCAGACCAGGACCGTCGATGCCATCACCCAGCCGAGGCTGAAACCGTAGTCCTGCGCCAGCGCGGCGATGCCTACGTAAGTGCCAACCAGCACGAAGACGAACACCGACAGGTACGACGCCCGCAGGCCCGCGAAGAAGGCGGACCAGGCCGACAACGGCTCCTGCTTGGGTTCCCGCTCGGCGTCGGACGAAGACATCACGCCCCCCACGACCGACCTGTTCCACAGCGTGAGGCGGGGCGCAATCAGCGGGCCTGCAGGCGACGCATGCAGCCTGCGAAAGTCGAAGGCCGGATTTTCATCCGGCCCTCCACGCTAAGCCTTGACCAAGGGCACTTTCGGCACCGAGCCGCGGCGCGGTGGCTCGCCGCCGCCCCCGCCACCACCGCCCTTCGGGCCGGATGGCTTGTTACGGCGGCCCGACGACGGACGCCGTTTCGGTTTGGCACGCGGCACCGGAATCTTCTCCGGCTTCGGCGTGACCGGGCCGTCGAGATACTCGAATCCGAGCTTCTCCTTGCCGTTCTCGTCCTTGGTGACGATCACGCGCACATGGCCGCCGTTCTTGAGCCTGCCGAACAACACCTCGTCGGCGAGCGGCTTTTTGATCGTCTCCTGGATCAGCCGCGCCATCGGCCGCGCGCCCATCAGTTCGTCATAGCCGTTGATGGTCAGCCATTTCGCGGCGTCTTCACTCAGCTCGATGGTGACATTGCGGTCGCCGAGCTGGGCCTCGAGTTGCAACACGAACTTCTCGACCACCTTGGCGATGACCTCCTCGTTCAGGTGTCCGAACGCGATGGTTGCATCGAGACGGTTGCGGAACTCCGGAGCGAACAGCCGGTTGATCGCCTCGGTGTCGTCGCCCTCGCGCTTGGTGCGTGTGAAGCCGTAGGCCTGCTTGGCCAGGTCCATGGCACCCGCGTTGGTCGTCATGATCAGGATGACGTTGCGGAAGCTGACCTGCTTGCCGTTGTGATCGGTCAGCTTGCCGTGATCCATGATCTGCAACAACACGTTGAACAGATCCGGATGCGCCTTCTCGATTTCGTCGAGCAGCAGCACGCAATGCGGATGCTGGTCGACGCCGTCGGTCAGCAAGCCGCCCTGGTCGAAGCCGACGTAGCCCGGGGGCGCGCCGATCAGCCGCGAGACCGTGTGGCGCTCCATGTATTCCGACATGTCGAAACGGATCAGCTCGACCCCGAGCGCGTTCGAAAGCTGCTTCGCCACCTCGGTCTTGCCGACGCCGGTGGGGCCCGAGAACAGGTAACAGCCGATCGGCTTCTCCGGCTCGCGCAGGCCCGCGCGGGCAAGCTTGATCGATGCCGACAGCGCCTCGATCGCCTTGTCCTGGCCGTAGACCACGGTCTTGAGGGTCTGCTCGAGATGCTGGAGCACCTCGGCGTCGTCCTTCGACACCGTCTTTGGCGGAATCCGCGCCATCGTGGCGATGGTCGCTTCGATCTCCTTGATGCCGATGGTCTTCTTGCGCCGGCTCTCCGGCAGCAGCATCTGCGCCGCCCCGGACTCGTCGATCACGTCGATCGCCTTGTCGGGTAGCTTGCGGTCGTGGATGTAGCGGGCCGACAGCTCGACCGCCGCTTTAATCGCTTCGCTGGTGTATTTGAGCTTGTGGTAGTCCTCGAAATAGGGTTTCAGCCCCTTAAGGATCTCGATCGCGTCCGACACGTTCGGCTCGTTGACGTCGATCTTCTGGAAACGGCGCACCAGCGCGCGGTCCTTTTCGAAGTACTGGCGATATTCCTTGTAGGTGGTCGAGCCGATGCAGCGCAGCGTGCCTGACGCCAGCGCCGGCTTCAGCAGGTTCGACGCATCCATCGCGCCGCCCGACGTCGCACCCGCACCGATGACGGTGTGGATCTCGTCGATGAACATGATCGCGCCGGGATAGGCCTCGAGCTCCTTGATCACTTGCTTGAGCCGTTCCTCGAAGTCGCCGCGATAGCGCGTGCCGGCGAGCAACGTGCCCATGTCGAGCGAGAACACGGTCGCGCCTTTGAGCACGTCCGGCACCTCGCCATGCACGATGCGGCGCGCCAGGCCTTCCGCGATCGCGGTCTTGCCCACACCGGCGTCGCCCACGAATAGCGGATTGTTCTTCTGCCGGCGGCACAGCACCTGGATGGTGCGGCTGATTTCGGAATCGCGGCCGATCAGCGGATCGATCTTGCCCTCGCGTGCCTTGCGGTTGAGGTTGATGCAATAAGCCTCGAGCGCGTCGCCCTTCTTCTTGGGCTCGTCGCCGCTCTTGGCGTCGGTCTCGTCCTCGACGCCGCGCACCGGACGCGACTCCGACATGCCCGGGCGCTTGGCGATCCCATGGCTGATGTAGTTGACCGCGTCATAGCGCGTCATGTCCTGCTCTTGCAGGAAATAGGCGGCGTGGCTCTCCCGCTCCGCAAAGATCGCGACCAGAACGTTGGCGCCCGTCACCTCTTCGCGGCCGGACGACTGCACATGGATGACGGCGCGCTGGATCACGCGCTGGAAGCCGGCGGTCGGCTTGGAATCCTCGTTGCCGTCGCTGACCAGGTTCTCCAGTTCGGATTCGAGGTACGACGTGAGGCTGCGGCGCAGCTTATCCAGGTCGACGTTGCACGCCCGCATCACCGCCGCCGCGTCCTGATCGTCGATCAGGGCGAGCAGCAGGTGCTCGAGCGTGGCATATTCATGGTGCCGCTCATTGGCGAGCGCCAATGCCCGGTGGAGTGACTGTTCAAGGCTGCGCGAAAAAGTTGGCATCTGCGTTTTCTCTGACCTGACTATATGGGTTCGCCGCTACTTTTTTTCCATGACGCACTGGAGAGGATGTTGATGCTTCCGGGAGAAATCCATCACCTGTGTCACCTTTGTCTCGGCCACCTCGTAGGTGTAGATGCCGCACTCGCCGATCCCATGTTCATGCACATGCATCATGATTCGATAGGCTGCTTCATGGTCCTTGTTGAAGAACCTTTCCAAGACATGGACCACGAACTCCATCGGGGTGTAGTCGTCGTTCAGGATCAGCACCCGGTAGACGTTCGGCCGCTTGGTCTGCGTCTTGGTCTTGGTGATGACGGCGGTGCCAGGCGTCCCGGGGTTGCCCGGGCGCTTGCTGTCGTCATTGGCGAGCCGCGTCGGCGGCGGCGCCGGCTTGGCGGTGGACAGACGGGGCATGCTCTTGCGGTTCATGGCGGGGTCGTGACGGGTCGGACCAAACGGGAAGCCCAACGGACGGCAGAGGTTCCTCCTTATAATAAAGATCGGTTAGCCAACGTGCCAGACCGGCGTACTGCTCGCGAATCATTGGAGATTCTGCCCCAAGACCGCCCGTTTCCGGACGGTTTTTTGGGCCGTTCCCCCGCCAAACAAGTCGTTGCTGAAATAAGCAGCATTCGAGCCAAATACAGGCGCAACTTGCTGGATTTCTGTCACAACATTTCAAGGTCCCGTCAGCAAGGATGCGGGCCATCGTCAAGAAATGACGCTCTGGCACGGGAACCATCCGCATGCAGCTCGCCCAATTCCTCCGGAACCAGAAGGGGGGCGTTGCCCCGCTACTCGGCCTCGCGATTGTCCCCATGATCGGGATTGTCGGCGCTGCGGTCGACTACAGCCGCGCCAACTCGACCCGCACCGCGATGCAGGCCGCCCTCGATTCGGCCGCCCTGATGATGTCCAAGGACGCCCAGACACTCACCCCGGCGCAGTTGGACGCCAAGGCGACCACCTATTTCAATGCGCTGTTCCACCGGCCCGAAGCGTCCAACGTCCAGGTCACCCAGCAGTTCGGTTCGCCTGCCGCCGGCAACTTCGCCATCAAGCTGACCGGAACCGCGACGATGAGCACCGTGGTCTGGCGCGTGGTCGGGCAGCAGCAGATGACCATTACCGCCACCGGCGAAGTCGTCTGGGGCATCAAGAAGCTCAATCTCGCGCTGGCGCTCGACAATACCGGCTCGATGGCCTCCAGCGACAAGATGACCGAGCTCAAGAAGGCGGCCCACAACCTGCTTGACACACTCAAGAAGGCCGAGAAGACGCCGGGCGACATCAAGATCTCGATCGTCCCGTTCGCGGTCGACGTGAACGTCGGCACGAACAACGTCAACCAGCCCTGGATCGATTGGGCGGATTGGGACGACAGGAACGGCACCTGCAGCGTCTCGATCAGCAACCCCAAGACGAAGTCCAAGTGCCAGAGCAACAACGGCACCTGGACGCCGGCCGCCCACAGCACGTGGAACGGCTGCGTCATGGACCGCGACCAGAACAACGACGTCAACGCGATCGCGACCGGCGACGGCGCCGCAACCAAATATCGCGCCCATCAGGCCACGAATTGTCCGACCGCGATGATGCCGTTGTCGACCGATTGGACCGCGCTCAAAGGCAAGATCGACGCGATGACCCCGGCCGGCAACACCAACGTCACGATCGGCATGCAGATGGCGTGGCAGACGCTGACACCGGCAGCGCCGTTCAACGCGCCGGCGGTCGCCCCCGATCTCGACAAGGTGATCATCCTGCTCACCGACGGTCAGAACACCCAGAACCGCTGGAGCTCGAGCACCACCTCGATCGACTCGCGCACGCAGAAGGTCTGCGACAATGCGCGGGCGGCAAATATCAAGGTCTATACGGTGCGCGTGATCGACGGCAACGCCACGTTGTTGCAGAGCTGCGCCACCAAGCCCGATATGTACTTCAACGTGCAGCAGGCGTCGCAGCTCAACAGCGTCTTCAGCTCGATCGCGCAGAATCTCGCCAACCTGCGCATCGCCAAATAGGCGCCCCATCCGGACCGCATGGGTTACCGGACCACATTGGTTAATGGAATCTCTCTGAATGGCCGGCCGGCGCCGCCCGGCGATTCATCGAACGTGCAGGCTAGTTTCAGAGCGACGCCGATCGGCACAATTTCCATAAGATTGTAGCGAATTTCTGAGGTTGGCTTCAGAACGCGTTAAGGGCCAATACCTACAAATTGTCGCCACACAGCAGGAATGGTGGCAACCATGCGTATCGGCATCGCTTTCGATCATCTGTGCGGCCGCCTGAAGAGCTTCTCCCGCTCCGACCGCGGCAACGTGATCATGACGTTCGCGCTCGCGACCATCCCGATGATCGCGCTCGTCGGGGCCGCGGTCGACTACAGCCGCGGCAATTCGGCCAAGGCCGCGATGCAGTCCGCGGTCGATGCGACCGCCCTGATCCTGTCGAAAGAGGCCCAGGGCCTCACCCAGACTCAGCTGAACACCAAGGCCGACGCGATCTTCAACGCCCAGTTTCATCGATCCGACGTGACCAACCTCGTCGTCACGCCAAACTTCGTCAACGTCGGCAACGGGAGCTTCAAGCTGACGCTGGCCGCCACCGGCCGGGTGCCCACGTCCTTCACCCGGGTTATTGGCCAGCAAAAGATTGATCTCAGCGTTTCGAACGAGATCGTGTGGGGCGTCAAGCGGCTCGAACTCGCGCTCGCGCTCGACGTCACCGGCTCGATGGCCTCGAACAACAAGATCACGGAGCTCAAGACGGCCGCGAAGAGTCTGCTGACGACGTTGAAGGCCGCCGCCAAGAAGGACGGCGACATCAAGGTCGCAATCGTTCCGTTCAACGTGGACGTCAACACCAATCCGACCAACGTCAACGCAAACTGGCTGGACTGGAGCGACTGGGCGGGCGCGCCGGCGATCATCGCAACGTGGCTGGCGACCGCGAGCAATCAAAACGCCTGGGATCGCGCGGGACCGGGCCGCAGCTGCCCGTTCACGACCGGCAATCACGGCTTTCGCTGCGCCGACGGCCCTGCTTCCAATCAGAACGACACGACCGTCACCACAATCCCCTCGAGCGGGGCCAATAGCGGCCTGATTTGCCCAAGCAGAGACGACGGCAGCAAGAGCACGGCGGCGACCGGGCTGCTGCTCAACCGCTACCACAACGGATGTTTTACCAGCGTGGAAAAGGCCAATACCGACTGGCACCCGGTCAACACCGGCTCGAGCGCGAGCTGCGGCGGCCTGCCGTCGAGTCAATGCCAGTGCTCGGGCAGCGGCAGCAATCGAGTCTGTGCGTTCATACCGACATCAAACTGGCAGCCGTACGCCCAAGGATCGGGCCAGACCTGCGGCAACCTGCCGGCGAGCGCGTGTCAGTGCTTCGGCAGCGGTAGCAGCAAGGTCTGCAAGCAGAAGACATACACGCACACGTGGGCTCCGCGCCCGAAGACGGCATGGAACGGCTGCGTGCGCGATCGCAACCAGGACTTCGACGTTGCGAGCGCTACGTTGTCCTACGTGGCGACCAACGTCTCGATGACGAACATCAACAACACGTCGGAAAACTACCCGCAGGCCGCCTCGCCTGCGACATCCGATGCCTTCCAGCCTCACCAGTTCTACAGCTGCCCGGCGGCGCTGATGCCGCTGTCGTTCGACTGGACGGCGCTCAACAACAAGATCGATGAGCTGCAACCGGTCGGCAACACCAACGTGACAATCGGGCTCACCTGGGGATTCCATGCAGTCAGCTCGACCGGGCCGCTCGCCAATGCCGCGCCGCCCGCGGCCGATCTCGAGAAGGTCATCATCCTGCTGACCGACGGCGACAACACGCAGAACCGTTGGACCCAGGTTCAGGCCGACATCGATGCGCGGACGGCGAAGGCGTGCGCCGTCGTGAAGGCGGCCAATATCAAGATTTACACGGTGCGGGTCATCGACGGGAACGCGGCGCTGCTGCAAGCCTGCGCGACCAAGCCGGACATGTATTACAACGTCCAGAACGCGAGCCAGTTGAACGCCGTGTTCACGACGATCGCCCAGAGCCTGGCGAACCTGCGCATCGCCAAGTAGGCCTTGCGCCACATTCCTAATCAGGAAGCCCGGCCGCATCGCCGGGCTTTTTGATTCATGGCAATGCGACTGCGAGCTTGGCCCGGAACTGGGCGCGTTCGAAATTGTCGAGATCGAGCCGAAGGCCGGGTTTCACGGTCGAGCGGCCGACGACCTGGGGCTGGAACGTCGTGTTGAATGCAACTTTGTCGGTGATCTTCCACAACAGCGTCGGCCCCAAATAGATGGCGCGCCCGACCTCACGGGTCGGGAACAGCGTGTGGTGGTGTCCGAGATAGCGGGCCTCCGCTCCGATGAACACGACAGGCGATACCCGATACGCCATCGCCGACGATACCAGCAGCGAAGACGACGACAGCCACCGGCTGCGGTCGTTCGGATCTTCCGCGCGCTGCGGCGTCCACATCACGTTGCCGGCCCAGAAAAGCCTATCGGGCACAACGACCACGTCGGCGAACAGCTTGAACGCGACGTTGAGGGCATTCGACGTCAGGCCCGGCACACCATCGATCCGAGCCCATCGCGGCTCCATGGCAACCGCCAACGCGAATGGATTGACCTGGCTGCGCCTCACCACGCGATACATGATCTCGAACGACAGGCCGTCGAATGCGGCGCGATTGACGTCGAAGAGGTCCGGAACATTGCGTGCGGCGTTGTAGGCCCCGAACGCCGCGATCCCGACCCACCAATCGGCCGCGACGGTGTGGCCCAGTTCGTATTTCGCGTTGAGCGCGTGGTAGCGCCCGCCGCGCTTGCCCGAGCGGCCGTCGTTCTCATTCGCGAAACCGGTGTCGCCGGGATTACCCACGTCGGTCGGCGTCGTGAAGCCGAAGATGTCGTCGCCGGGGACGTCCGGCACGTCGGCACGGGCCTCGCAAGCGAGGACCGCCAGTGCCGCGGACAGCGCCAGTCCAACTGTCGGCAAGTGCGGCACCGCTCCCCCTCGGCTGCCCGCGCCTCGACGATCGCCGCGTCCGCGCGGGTTGGCTGGCGCCAACATAGCCGATTCGACCCCGCCTCCCAGACGGCCGATCCCCTGGTCAACGTGATGCGTAGCTGCGCACCACGCGGAGCAAGAAAAAGCCCGACCTCGAGGCCGGGCTTTCATTCCAGACTGGCGTCGCAGCTTACTTCGCGGTCGCCTTCACCCACTGGGCCTCATACGGCTTGTAGAGTTCCTGGGCGAGATCGACGTAGAGCTGGCCGACCTTGGCCGACTGCGCGACGAAGCCCTCGTAAGCGCTCTTGAGGTAGTCCGCCTGCACTTCCATCACCTTGTCGGGCGACTTGGCGGCGGCAAGCTTCTCGCTCGCGGCGGTCGCCTCTTCGAACGCCTTCTTGGCATAGTCGGCCGCTTCCACGGCAATCGCCTGGAAGCTCTTGGAGACTGCGCCGAACGACTTCATCGACGCGTCCATGTTGTCCTTGCCGATCTTCTGCATGTCATCGAAATTCTTGATCATTGCTCGCGACCTTTCCGGCCATGACCGGCCGCTTGGTTTGTGTTCCTACCTGCACCGATTACGGGCGGTGTGGAACCAATATATTGCACTGCACAATAATGTCAAGCCCCCCCCCGTTGCATCGCAACAAGGCGGCCAACCATGGGGCTTTTAACGGTTTGGCAATCCCCCTGACCTAGCGTGTTTGACTGTGCTGTTGCGGTCACGTCACGGCCGTGAGGCAGCCTGGACGGCGCCGCTGCCCAGGGGTTGCCTCGATTGGGACCGATAAGTTCCTGAAATCTGCCGCCTTTGGTCGTTCCCTAGGTTCCGCAGCTGCGCAAAGAACAAGAAGGGGTTCCAGGCGCCACGGCGATGGCGCCATGCGTAGACGGAACGGGGGAGCAGTATGTTGCGTATGCGTATCGAAGCCCGGCATGGGCTTCGTTGGGGTTTGTTGAGCCTGGCCACAGCGATCGCCCTGACAGCGGTATCGAGCGACCCCGCCGATGCCCGTAGCAAACGCGCCAAGCGCGCCAACACCTCCGGCAGCACGAGCTCGTACAGCCCGGCCTATGCCGCCATCGTGGTCGACGCCAATTCCGGCGCGGTCATGCATTCGGCCAATGCCGACGCGATCCGTCATCCGGCGTCGCTGACCAAGATCATGACGCTCTACATGCTGTTCGAGCGTCTCGACTCCGGCAAGCTTTCGCTCGAGAGCCCGTTGCGCGTCTCCGAGCACGCCGCGAACCAGGCGCCGACCAAGCTCGGGGTGCGCGAAGGCTCGACCATCTCGGTCGAAGACGCGATCAAGGGCCTGATCACCCGTTCCGCCAACGACGCCGCAGTGGTGGTCGCCGAAAATCTCGCCGGCTCCGAGGAGGAATTCGCCCGCCAGATGACGCGCAAGGCGCGCGCGCTCGGCATGGCGAACACGACGTATCGCAACGCGTCCGGCCTGCCGGATTCCGCGCAGGTGAGCACCGCGCGCGATCAGGCGACGCTCGGCCGCGCGATCCAGGAGCGCTTCCCGCGCTACTACAAGTATTTCTCGACCCGCACCTTCACCTTCCGCGGCCAGCGCATCGGCAATCACAACCGCCTGCTCGGTCAGGTCGAAGGCGTCGACGGCATCAAGACCGGCTACATCCGCGCCTCCGGATTCAACCTGGTCACCTCGGTCAAGCGCAACGGCCGCCACGTGGTCGCCGTTGTGCTCGGCGGTACCAGCGCCGGCGCGCGCGACGCCCGCATGCGCCAGCTCCTGGCGCAGCATGTCGATAGGGCCTCGACCCGCAAGACCGCGCCGATGATCGCGGAAGCGCCGGTGCGCGACACGCCGGCGCCCCAGGCACGCACCGCCGCCGCGCGTACCGAAAGCGCCACGCCCAGTCGCTTCGAGATGGCGAGCGCCGTTTCCATGCCGCTGCGCGAAGCGCCGCGCGGCTTTGCACCGGCGGCCGGCTCGGACGAGCCGATCCGCCCGGTCGCGGTGCGCACCGTTTCGGTCAAGCCCGCTCCCATCAAGAGCGCCAAGAACGGGACGGCGAACCTGGCAGCGCCTGCGCCCACGCCTGCCCCGGCCGTCGCCGCCGTGCCGGCGGCGCCGCAGGCGGACGCGCCCGCCACCGTCCGCGCCGAGGCTCCCCTGCCGGCACCGGCCCGTGCCGGGACCCTGGGTTTCCTGCCGGCACCGACCCGCACCGCTTCCGTCAGCGACGCGGTACACGTACCGGCCCCCACACCGGTCCGTGAGACCCCGCAACGCGAGGCCGCGGTGCAGCCGGCCCCGCCGCCGGCACCGGCCGCACCCGCCGCGCGGCCGCCGCAGACCCGCTCCGGCTGGGTGATCCAGGTCGGCGCCTATCCGGCCGAGTCGGAAGCCAAGGAGCGCCTGGCCATGGTCAAGTCGAAGGCCTCGCGGCTGCTCGCCTCCGCCAGCCCGTTCACCGAGACGGTGCAGCGCGGCGAAACCACCCTCTACCGGGCCCGGTTTGCCGGGCTTGAGCGCGAACAGGCCGAAGCGGCTTGCAAATTCCTCAAGCGGAACGATGTCGACTGCCTCGCCATGAAAAACTAAGCGAGGAAAAACCAAGCCAGGAAAACCAAGCCACGAAAAACTAACGGTTTGGCAACAGGGCTCGCGTAGGAAAGGAGCGGTGACCGTCGTGTGACGGGGTAGCGTTTGTCGGAGTGGTCAGCGATGTCGGCGCGTAAGAACGTCCTTGGCTTCATTGACGCGAGCCGCAAGGTACGTCGAGCCCCCCTGGTCGGGATGCAGTTTCTTCATGAGGGTCCGGTGCGCACGGCCGATGTCGCCGACGCTCGCGCCAGGCGCCAGGCCCAGGATCTGATAAGCCTCCTCTTCCGTCATTTTGCCGGTGCTCCAAGTCCCCGGCCCCGCCGTCGCACCCGCCTGCGCGTGGTCGCGCCAAGCGGGCTCCCGGCGGTCAAGATAAGCCATCAATAGCGCCCGGCTCTCCTCGTCGATATCCGGCAGGAACGCGCTCAACGTCGCGACGTCGAGCGTGTCGAGGCTTTGGCCGACATGCGGCCCGGCGAGGATCGTGCCGCGCATCGCGCCGGTGTCGTGATCGAGTTCCATCTCCACGAACGCCGAGCGCACCCGCGACACCTGCCCGGTGCTCTTCTGGGTGCGCTGGCCGAAGCCCGGGATGCTCCACGGCGCCCAGCCGAGCAGGCTCAGGCCGAGGAAGCCGAGCATCGTCGCGAGCTCGATGCGGCCGCGCAGGCCGAGGATGGCAGCAATGCCAAGGAGCGCCAGGCCGCCGCCCGCCTTGAGCGCGACCGCGAGATTGTGCGGGTTGGCCCGGGTGAAGCCGTGCGCCAGGAGCAGCACGACCGCCAATGCCACCACGCCGAAGATGATCGCGCCCATCGCTACTTCATCTGTCCGATCAGCTTGACGGCGCCCGGCTCGCGCCGGGCCGAGAGGTCGGCCAGCGCCTTCATGCCGCCGGCGGCGTACGCCGCCACCGCGCGCAGAAGTTCGGCGAGCTGCTGCGCCGCGCCGGGATCGAAGCGGCAATAGGCGCCCTTGGTCAACCGCGCGATCTCCCGGAACGCCTGTTCGGCGACGGCGTCGTAGCCTTCCTGGAACATGAAGGCCGGCACGCCGAGCAGGCCGAGCTCGCCCGCCGCCTTGCACAGGTCGTCGATCTTCTCCTCCATGGCGTCGCCGACGAACACCAGCGCCTGCACCTTGCGGCGCTCGGTCTCGGAGCGCGCATGGGACAGCACCTTGCCGATCTGGGTATGGCCGCCGCGGCAGTCGATGCGCGTCATCAGCTCGGCCAGCCGTTCGGCCTGCGACACCCAGGCCGAGGCGCCGCATTCGGCCATCCCGCGATAGTAGACCAGCTGCACGTCGAGCCCGCCGATCGCGGCCGCCTCGCGGAACATGTCGCCCTGCAGCTTGCAGGCGGTGTCCCACAGCGGCTGGCGGCTCATGGTGGCGTCGAGCGCGAAGATCAGCCGGCCGCGCCCGCCGGCGGTCACCGCGGGGCCGAGGCTTTTCACCTTCGACAGGAACGCGTCGATCTCGCCGCGCGACGAGGCGGCGGCCGGCTCGCTGGCGCGGCGCGCGGGCGTGACGTCGCGGGGTTTGTCGGCCATCGAGACAACGCTCTCGGGCGGCGATTCCGCCCGGCCCTAAAGTGGGCATATCCGGCGTTTCGCGCAATGGCTGGGTGGTGGCGCGAGCCGCCGGAGGGCGGCCCAACCTCGTGGCCGAAACGCCGGCTTGCTCGGTCTAGATGAGGACCAGATCCGTGTTGTTGATGGTGAAGCCGTTATTCAGCTTCACAATAGCGACGGCCGTGCCGACGCCCGATCCATCAGCGTCGAAGTAGAGCGTGCTATCGGCGGTACTGAACCAGAAAACCTCATCGGCCGTGGTGGCACCGGTGTCGTTGGTGACGAAGCGCGACGCGTCAAGCATTCCCGTATCCGCTCCGCCGGCGGCGAGCCCATTGCCAAAAGCCACGTGATCGAACTCGATCACATCACCCTGTTGGCCGTGGCCGCTGAAGTCGGTGATCTGATCAAGGCCATCGGTGGTCGCCGTGAAGACAAAGTGGTCCGTGCCGCCGCCACCGGTCAATATGTCGCTGCCGCCACCGCCCGTGATGGTATCGCCACCGCCTCTGCCGTCGAGGGTTTGCGCATCTCCATCGCCGATCAACGTGTCGCCGGAGTTCGAGCCTTGCACAGCGCTGACACCGCTGAAATTGTCGGTGCCTACCGAACTGTTGCCGGTCGCGATGCCGGTCATGAAGTTGACCGTCACCCCGGCTGTCGCGCCGGTGTAGAGCAGCGTTGTACTGCCGTTGCCTATGATGGTGTCGTTGCCATTGAGGCCTTCGAACTGGTTGAAGGCGCCCAGCGAGCCGGCATTGACGCTTGTGCCGTCGAAGCCGGTGGCATCGAAAGTATCGGCGAAGCGGGTGCCTTGCACCGACTCGATCGAGCGCAGCGTGTCGGTACCAATCGTGGCATCGCCAATGAGGATACCGGACGCCAGGTCGACATCGATGCCGGCGGCCGTGGCCGCATCGTTGTTGTATTGAACACGGTCGTTGCCTCCACGGCCGTCGATCAAGTCGTCTCCACCGCGACCCTGGAACGACTCCAGACCGAAAGCCTGGTCGCTCCCGCGCAAAACGTCGGCAAAATTAGAGCCGGCGATGGCGTTTACACCGCCGAAGATCGTGTCGGTGCCGATGTCGGCAAGATCGCCGGCATCGGTACCAAACGCGATGCCGGTCGAGCCGGGATCGGTCGTATACGCGAGATCGACGGTCACACCTGCCAACGCGTTGAAAAATGTGATGGTGGTGTTGCCGTTGCCCGTGACGGAATCATCGCCGGCATATCCCTGGAACTGATTGAAGGTCCCGTTGTTACCGACGTTCAGTGCGCCCGCCAAACCGAAACCGACCGCCGTATAGAGATCGGCGAACACGGTGCCACCGACCGACTCGATCGAACGCAAGGTGTCGTTGCCGACGGTGTCGTTGCCCACCACGGTTCCGGCTGCCATGTCGAAGCTGGCGCCAGCCGTCACTGCATTGTCGTTGTTGTAGCTCGCGGTGTCGAAGCCGCCGCGGCCGTCAACGAAGTCGTCGCCGCCCCGCGCTTCGAAGCTCTCGCCCGTATTGCCTCCCAGCAAGGTATCGCTGAAAGAAGAGCCCCTTAAAGAGTTCACTCCGGTAAACGTGTCGGTGCCGACCTTCGCGACATCCCCCAGCGTTGCGAGATCCGTGGAATAGGCCGTTCCAGAGCCAGGCGTTACCGTACTGACATCGACGGTCACGCCCGCAAGCGCTCGCGAGAAGCTGATGCGCGTGCCTCCGTTGCCGATGATGGTGTCGTCGCCATCCATGCCCTCAAATTCGTTGAAGGTGCCGCTCGAGCCGGCATTCGTGCTCGAGCCGCCGAACCCGGTCGCGTCGAACGTGTCGTCAAAGTCGGTGCCACGGACCGACTCGACCGACCGTAATGTATCCGTCCCGACGGCGGCGTCGCCGGTCACGACGCCGGATGCGAGAACCACGGAGATGCCGGCGGTCACCGCGGGATCGTTATCGTAGAGCGCGCGATCGAACCCGCCGCGGCCGTCGATGAAGTCGTCGCCGGCGCGACCATCGAAGGATTGGATTCGCCCGCTGACATTGTCGTGCCCCAGTAGGACATCCGCAAAGTTCGATCCACGAACCGAGCCCACGCCGGTGAACATGTCAGTACCGACGCCGGCCAGATCGCCGGCCGCGGTGCCGTGCCCAGTCCCGAGCGCTATGTCGACGGTCACGCCGTCTGCCGCGCTCAGATATGATACGTAAGTGAAGTCGTTGCCGGTGATGACGTCGTCGCCGCCTCTGCCCTCGAATTCATTGAACTGCGGCGGTACCCCGGGAGAGGGGCTTACGACCTGGGTATAGCCGGTCGCCACATAGGTGTCTGCGAAACCAGTGCCACTGACGACCTCGACCGACTTTAGAATATCGGTGCCGACGCTCGCGCCGCTGACCGTTCCCGCCGTCATATCGACCGTGATGGCGCCCGCTGCATCGGTATAGACCGCGCGGTCGATTCCGAGGCCGCCGTCCAGCACATCGTCCGACTCAAGCCCTTGCAGCGTGTCGTTGCCGGCCAAGGCTTTGATCACGTCGACGCCGGCCGTGCCGATCAGCACGTCGTCGTTGTTGGTGCCATAGATCGGAAACACGAAGTCGTCGGCGCTCAGGCTCGTGGCGGTCACGCCCAGCAGCCGAATCGTATTGCCGGGGCTGAGCGTGATCAGGGTGTCGGCGCCGTCCTGCGTTGCGGCCGCCTGCACGTCGGCGAAGCTCGCAAAGCCGGCGATCTGGTCCAGCACGATCCGGTCGTCGGTTCCGGCACCGGCGACGAAGCCCCGGATGCTGATAGCGCCATTGTCACCGGTGAAGCGGTACATGTCGTCGAAGTTCGAGCCCTGGACGCTATTGACGCCGGTAAAGCTGTCGGCGCCGACCGATGCGTCGCCGGTCACGGTGCCGGCGGTGAAGTCGACCATGACGCCCGCGGTTGCATTGAAAAACGCCAGCCGGGTATTGCCATTGCCGACGATGCTGTCATTGCCGCCGAGCCCTTCGAACTCGTTGAAGGTGCCATTGCTGCCGGCATTGGCGCTCGCGCCGGAGAATCCGGTTGCCGTATAGCTGTCCGCAAAATTGGTGCCGCGGACCAACTCGACTGATTGCAGCGTGTCAGTCCCGATCGTCGCATCGCCGGTCACAATGCCGGCTGCGAGATCGACGGTGATGCCGGATGCCGTATCCGGATCCAGGTTGTAGATGACGCGGTCGGAGCCGCCGCGGCCGTCGATGGTATCGTCACCAGTACGGCCCTCGAAAATTTCCGCAGTGCCGGAGGCATTGTCGCTGCCGAACAGCGCGTCGGCAAAGTCCGAGCCCCGAATCGCATTGACGCCGCTGAAGCTGTCCACGCCGACGCCGGCGACGTCGCCGGCCGCGGTGCCCTGGCCGGTACCGGCAGCGATATCGACCGTCACTGCGGCGTTGGCCTGCTGGTAGCTGACCCGCGTATTGCCATTGCCGACGATGGTGTCGTTGCCGCCCTGACCTTCGAATTCGTTGAACGCGATACCGGCAGCGTTCACGCCTGCACTGCCCGCATTGAGACTGGTGGTCGAGAACCCGGTCGCGTCGAACGTATCGGCAAACTGGGTGCCGCGCACGGCTTCGATCGAGCGCAAGGTGTCGGTACCGATGCTGGCGTCTCCGGTCACGATGCCGGCTGCCAGATCGACCGTTATGGGGCCGGTCGGTGAGCCGACGCTGTAGACCGCCCGGTCCAAGCCGCCGCGACCGTCGATGAAATCGTCGCCGCCATGTCCGTGGAAGTTCTCCGAAGTGAATTGCGCATTGTCGCTGCCCAGCAGGGTATCGTTGAAGTTCGAGCCCCGCACGCGATTGACGCCGGTGAAAGTATCCACGCCAACGCCGGCGATGTCGCCAGCCGCGGTGCCTTGGCCAATGCCCAGCGCGAGATCGACCGTCACCGCCGCAGCCGCGTTCGCGTAGGATACCCGGGTGTAACCATTGCCGGCGATGGAATCGTCGCCGCCCATTCCTTCGAACTCGTTGAAGAAACGATCCCGACCGGGCGCCTGGCGGACGTCGGCGCTGAAACCGGTCGCCACGTAGACGTCGGCAAAGTTGCCGCCGCGAACAAATTCGATCGATTGCAGCGTGTCGGACCCCACGCCCGGTCCGGTTGCGGTCCCGGCGGCCAGATCGATGGAAAGACTGCCGGCGGCGTCCGCAAAGCTCGCGGTGTCGAGACCGAGCGCGCCGTCGATGAGATCGTTGCCGCCCAGTCCCTGCAGGGTGTCATTGGCTGCAAGACCCTGGATGACGTCATCCAGCGAGGAGCCGACGAGCGTATTGCTGTTGCGGTTGCCGACATGGGTGCCGAGCTGGGCCGAGAACACAAAATTGTCGGCTGTGAGATTGCCCAGCGCGACGTTCTGCAGCGTGATGGAATCGCCGCCGCCGAAGTCAATGACCGTATTGCTTCCGACCTGCGTCGCACGCAGCATCACATCGGCAAAGCTCGCGACGCCGGCAATGCCGGCCAGTTGGATCTTGTCGACCGTGCCCGACCCGGCGGAAAAACCCTGAATAAAGTCAGCGCCGTCGCCGGTGGTGAAGCCGTAGGTGTCGTCGCCGCCGCCGCCAATCAGAGTATCGTTGCCGCCGCCGCCGACCAGCGTATCGCTGCCGTTTTGGCCACTGAGGGTGTTGTTTGCGCCATCGCCCAGGATCGAGTCGGCAAAATTCGAGCCGCTCACCCGGGTCACGCCGCCAAGGATCGTGTCGGTGCCGACCGAGGCGTTGCCGGTCGCGATGCCGAGCGTCAGATCGACCGTGACGCCGGCCGTTGCACTGCCGAAGGTGATCTGCGTGTTGCCGTTACCCGTGATGGTGTCGTTGCCGGCGAGGCCCTGGAATGTATTCTGCGTTCCGCTGCTGCCAACGTTGAGAGCGCCCGCGGAGCCGAATCCGGTGGCCACATAGACGTCAGCGAAGTTGGTCGCAAAAATCGACTCGATCGACCGCAGCGTGTCGGTGCCGAGCGAAGCATCGCCAATTGCGGTGCCGGCCGCCATGTCGACGGTGATGCCGGCCGTGATCCTTGGGTCGGTGCCGTAATTCGCGCCGTCAAAACCGCCGCGGCCGTCGATGAAATCGTCGCCGGCATTGCCGTTAAACGACTCGTTGGCACTCCCGCCACTGAGCGAGTCGTTATAGAAGGATCCTCCGACGTTGTTGACGCCGCCAAAGATGGTGTCGGTGCCGATGCTGGCGAGATCGCCGGGGTCCGTCCCGAACGCTATGCCCGTCGAGCCGGGGACGGTCACAAAATCGAGATCGACCGTCACCCCCGCGGTTGCCAAGCCGTATTGGATACCGGTACTGCCATTGCCGGTGATCTGATCTTCCCCCTCCATCCCCTCGAACGAGTTCGAATTCCCGTTCGATCCGGCATTGGTGCTTGACGCCCCAAATCCCGTGGCGTTGAAAACGTCATCAAAGATCGTGCCGCGAACGGACTCTATCGAACGCAACGTATCGGTGCCGACCGAGGCGTCGCCGGTCACAATGCCGGCCGCCAGATTCACGGTGATTCCACCGGTTACATCGCTTTCGGTCAGCGGTTCGTAGATAGCCGTGTCAGAGCCGCCGCGACCGTCGAGAAAATCATCCCCTCCGCCGCCAGTGAACGAGTTTCCAAGGCCGTCGCCCGAGATGGTGTCGTTAAAGATCGAGCCGCGGACGCGGGTCACGCCACCAAAGAAGGTGTCAGTGCCGACCCCGGCGAGGTCGCCAGCATCGGTCCCTCTTGCAAAGCCAGTCGAGCCCGGAACGCCAGGGGTTGGAGACGCGAGATCGACCGTCACTGCTGCGGCGGCAGTCCGATACTCAGCCTGCGTGCCGCCGCTCCCGACGAGGACGTCATCGCCGCCCATCCCCTCAAAATTATTGATGTTGGGGCTGCTACCAAGGTTGTTGTTGCCGAGATAGCCGGTCGCAACATAGGTATCGGCAAAGTTGCTGCCGCGAATCGTTTCCACGGAGATCAGTGTGTCGGTGCCGACCGAGGCGTCGCCTGTGACCACGCCGGCCGCCATGTCGACGCTGATGCCGCCGGTTGCACTGACGTAGGTCGCACGATCGCGGTCTGCGCCGCCGTCGAGGATATCGTCTCCGGCATACCCTTGCAGCGTATCGTTGCCGCCGAGACCCTGGATGGTGTCGTCGCCCGACGTTCCGTCCATGGTGTTGGGATTTTCGTCGCCAATGGACGAGAAGATGAAGTCGCTGACCACCAGGCTGGCTTTGGTCACGCTATTCAATTGCAGCGTGTTGCCGGGGCTAAAGGTGATGACAGCGGGGGAGCTATTGAGGGGAGTGCTGATGAGCGCCAGCACGTCCGCCAGGCTGTAAACGCCCGCAACCCCGGTCAGGTCGATCCGGTCGCCCTGGGTGCGGTTGAAGTCCTGGACGGTGTCGGCCCCGCTTGTGTAAACGAACGTGTCCGCTCCGGCTCCGCCGTTCAGTTGATCGTTGCCGCCGCGCCCGTCGAGCAGGTCGTTGCCGCCTTGGCCCTGGAAGTTGTTGTTGGCGTTGTCGCCCAGAATCGTATCGTTGAAACCCGAGCCTGAGACCCGTGGCACACCACCCACGATCGTGTCGGTTCCAACCGAGGCGTTGCCGGTCACGGTGCCGAGCGCAAGGTCAACGGTCACACTGCCTGTGGAGCCACCGAAGGTGATCTGCGTGTTGCCGTTGCCGGTGATGATATCGTTGCCGCCCAGGCCCTGGAATGTGTTCTGCGTTCCGCCGCTGCCGATATTGAGGGCGCCTGCTAGGCCGAATCCGGTCGCCACATAGGTGTCGGCAAAGTTAGTGCCCGTCACGGTCTCGATCGATCGCAGCGTATCGTTCCCCAGGTATGAATCGCCAATGACGCTACCGGCTGCCATGTTGACGGCAATGCCACCCGTAATCAGGAGATCGGTGCCATAGTTGACCGAGTCGAAGCCAAGGAGGCCGTCGATGAAATCATTGCCGCCGCCGCCCGTGAACGATTCATTCGCGCCGGTGCCAGAGAGGGTATCGCCGTAAAGCGAGCCGGTGACTCCATTCACGCCGCCCGTAATCGTATCGGTACCCACCGAAGCGTCGCCCGTCGCAATGCCGAGCGCGAGATCGACCGTGACGCCCGCCGTGGACCGGATGTACTGAATGCTGGTGCTGCCGTTGCCGGTGATCAAGTCGTCACCGCCCATCCCTTCAAAATTATTGGAGTTGCCGTTAGAGCCTGCATTCACGCTCGAACTGCCAAATCCGGCGGCATTGAAAACGTCGGCAAACACGGTACCGCGAATGCCTTCGATCGAGCGAAGCGTGTCGGTTCCGATTGAGCTGTCGCCAGTCACGATCCCCGCTGCGAGATTGATCGTGACGCCGCTGGTCGCATTGTCGTTTCTGAGCGGCGAATAGATGGCAGAATCAAATCCGCCGCGACCATCGATGAAATCGTTGCCGGCCTCGCCTATGATTGAATCACCTACGCTGCTGCCGTAGAGCATGTCCGCATGGGCTGAACCGCGGACCCGTGTCACACCACCGAAAAACGTGTCGATGCCGACGCCAGCGAGGTCGCCGGGGTCCGTTCCGTATCCGATGCCGGTCGAGCCAGGGACTCCAACCGTCGGCGAAGCGAGGTCGACCGTGATCCCGGCACTGGCGGTCTCGTAGGACGCCTGTGTGCTGCCATTGCCGTAGATAAGATCATCGCCGTCCATACCTTCAAAATTGTTGATGGTCGGCGAGCTGAAAAGATTGGTATTGCCGGCATATCCAACCGCGACATAGGTGTCGGCAAAGTTGCTGCCGCGAATGGTTTCCACCGAGACCAGCGTGTCGCTGCCGACCGACGCATCGCCGGTCACCGTTCCCGCCGCCATGTCGACGTTGATGCCGCCTGTCGAGCCGACGTAGACGCCCATATCGCGACCGTCACCGCCGTCGAGCAGGTCATTGCCGGGCCCGCCAATGAGGATATCGACTCCCAGGCCACCGTAAACGGTGTCGTTGCCCGCGCCTCCATCCAGCGTGTCGTTGCCGCCTTGCCCGTCGATGATATCGTTGCCGTTGCCGCCGCTCAGGATATCGTTACCGATCGAGCCGACCTGCGCGCCGTCGGCGTCGCCCACCACGGCGGCGGCTATCTCGGCCGCGAGGTTGTCGACATAGGCCTGTGTGAGCGCATCTACTTCCGCGGGATTGTTGAAATCGGTGGCAGCCAGGGCGTCGGTCGCTTCGCCCTGGGCAACCTGAGCGGCCTGCGCCAATTCCGTGACGTCGCCGGCCGCCTGGATGCTGGCGGCGGCGGCCGCCACGACTTCGGCAACGGCGGTGACCGCGGCGGCGTCGACGCCGGCATTGGTCGCAATGGCTTCGACGGTCGCGGTTTGGCTGAGGTCGACCGCAGCCCCGTTCGCCGCGGTGATTGCATCGGCAATCGCGCCAAAAACGTCCGTGCCGTCAACGGCCGAAAGCTGATTGACCGTGCTCTGAACCTGGATCGCCGCTGCGAGGACTTGGATCGCCAGCTGGTCGCCGGCAGCGGCCTCAGGCACGGGGTCATAGGTCTGCAAGTCGATGGAGCTGTCCAATCCGAAGGCAGCCGCGACCGCATCCTCCGCATCCTCCACCGTGGCGCCACCGGCAACCAGAGCCGCGACCAGCGTGGTCAGAGGCGTCACGACGGTGGAGCCGCCCGGCGCCTGCATGGTGCCGGTGAAGGCCAGACCGGTGGACACGTCGGTGCCGCCGAACATGACCAGCGGATCGCTGGGGTTGGCGCCCACCAACGCAAAGCTGCCGTCGAACGCCGTAGTGGCGCTGATTTCGCCGGCATCGAGCACACCGTCGCCGTCGGTATCGGCGAACACGGTGGCGCCGGCAATGTAACCGTCGATCACGGAGCCCGTGACCTGGCCGCCGACCGGGGCGATGCTGACGAAAAGATCGGCCATCGCCGTCGCGGTGCTTCCTGCCTCGCTCGATGTGGCGGCGATCTGCAAGGTGAAGTCGGCGGCCGGCCCGCCGGTGGCCGACAGCGGCCGCAGCGCCAGCGTCGGAAGATCTGACATGGCGACCACCCAGATGCCGTCGTCGACTTTGACGCCACGCGTCAGCACATAATAATCGTCGGGAACGCCGGTAATCGTGACGCTGGCGCCCAGTGTTTCCGAATCGTCGGTCAGCACCACCGCGATGCTCAGCGGGATATCGGCGGTGGAAGCCTCGACCGACACCGGCGTCGTCGTGACCGCTGGCGCATCGGCGATGGCATTGACGGTCACGCCCAGTGTCGTGCTGGTCGAGACCGTCGGGCCGCCGACGCCATCCTGAGACGTGGCGGTGACGGTCAGTGTAAAGTCCGCGTCCGAATTGTGCGGCGGCGTGATCGTGAGCGCGGACAGAGTCCACCCGTTGATGTCCACGGAGGTGTTGCCGAGCGTCGCCGTGAAGCTGTGGCCGCCATCGCTCAGGGTTGCGCCAACGGGGATGTCGCTCACCACCAGCGCCGAAAGGTGTTCGGAATTGTCGGTCACCGCCGCTGCGATCGACAGCGCAATCGCTGCGTCCTCGCCGCCGGTTGCATTGGTCACCTGCAACGTCGGCGCATCTGCCACGGCTGCAACGTTGACCAGCACAGTTGCCGTCGATTGCGCGCCGTGACTGTCCTCGATGGTGTATTCGAAGCTGGCGGTGCCGGAAAAATTCGTCGTCGGCGTGAACACGACGTTGCCCGCCACCAGCTGCACCGTGCCGTTCTGCGCATTGCCGACCGACACCAACGTGAACGGATCGTTGTCGGGATCGCTATCGTTGGCCGTGAGGGTCGAAGTCGCGATCGTGAGTGCGTTGTCCTCGGTCGCGTTGACCGAATCGCCAACCGCGTTCGGCGCCTGGTTGCCACCGACGACGATCAGCTCCAGCCGCTCGATCGAGACGACGCTAAGGCCCAAGGTCGCGAACGTGAAACTCGCGCTCCCTTGCGCGAGCAAGGCCTGGAACTGCGCCAGCTCGGCCTGGAAGGCCGGCGAGCTGTTGATCGCCTGGGTGACAATCAGCCGGAGGATGTCGTCGCCGTTGCCGCCGTCATAAACGTCCGCCGATGCATTGTTCTCCGACGCCGTGTAGATGAGGCGGTCGTTGCCGTTGCCGCCGCTGACGATATCGCTGCCGGCGCCGCCGTCGAGGCTGTCGTTGCCGTTGCCGCCATTCAGCGTGTCGCCGCCGGTTCCGCCGAGCAGAGTATCCTGGCCGTTCGCCCCATTCAGCGTATCGTTGCCCTCGCCGCCGACCAGGGTGTCGTCGCCATTGCCGCCGTTGAGGGTGTCGCTGCCACCCTCACCCAGCAAGGTATCATTGCCGTTCCCGCCATTGACCACGTCGCCGACGCTCGTTCCGACCAGAACATCAGCGCTATTGGTGCCATCGATGGTCGACATGGATTCCCCCCCCCTCAAAGCGGGCGCATCACTACCGGCGATTGTGGCCGAGCCTTGCCCTATTCGGCTTGTTGGCGGAAATGCCCCACCCTACGAAATTACCGGTCAATTCACGTCCATTACAAGTGGAAAAATACCATCATCGCGAGCAGCGACGGGATTCTTCGCTACTCCTCCACAATCTCATCCAGCTCCAGCGGCTCCCGCCGGGCGGCGAACCATTCGGCGCGTGCCGCCGCGCGACGTTGCCCCCGTTCATCCAGCGGGAGCTTCAGCGCAGCGATCAGCGCCATCACCTCCTCGCGCGCGGTCACGTGCGCGAGGCTCGGGCGGGCGCCGAGGGTCTCCTCGTCGATCGGGTCGATCGCGGTCAGGCCGCGCGGGAAGAACTCTCGGTAGACGAGCCGCTCGGCGAAGCCGTCGATGCAGCGGAAGCCGAGCCGCGCGCCGAGCTCGGTGAGCCCCGCGCCGATCAGGCGCTTGTTGCGCGAACCCAGCATCGAGAGCCGGTTGCGCACCACGATCCAGTCCATGGTGCCGCCGTCGACGCCGCGGCGCTGGCGGCGCGCGTCGCGCACCATCTCGGCATAGTGGCTCTCGCCGGTAACCGCGAAGGTCGCGGGATCGACGGTGCCGAGCACGTCGAAATCGACGAACGAGTCGTTGAGCGGCGTGATCAGCGTATCGGCCATCGAGTGCGCGAGCCGCATCAGATAGGCGTCGGTGCCGGGCGTATCGACCACGATGAAGTCGTGCGCGCTCTCGACCGCCGCCACCGCCTCGACCAGGCCGTCGAATTCGATCGCCTCGTTCTCGTCGAGCCGGAGCTTCGCACCGCGCGCGATGCAGAAATGCACCGGCACCTTGAGCGGCAGGCCGGCGCGCGCCGCCCAGGCGCGGCGATGGTCGATATAATGCGTGAAGCTCTTCTGGCGGGAGTCGAGGTCGATGGTCGCGACCCGCTGGCCCAGGTTCATGAGCGCGACGGCGACGTGCATCGCCGTGGTCGATTTGCCCGATCCACCCTTCTCGTTGCCCAACACGACAACGTGCGCGGACAACCGCCCCGCATGCGCCAACATGACGATACCTCGGGCGCCACTCCTAAACCGGCGTCCCGCCCGGTCAAGCCGGCACGCGTCGACGGCTGGCGACATGCTTAAATTAACCACGTGTGTTGCGCAGTCCACTTTGATAATTTGCGCGCGCTTCATGCCGATGTGGAAATGTCATGCCCAAACGGCCGTCTGTCGTCTCCCATGTTCCCGCGCTGCGCCGCGCCGTGCGCAACCTGCGCCGTGGCGGCGCCACCGTGGCGCTGGTGCCCACCATGGGCGCCTTGCATGACGGCCATATCTCGCTGGTGCGGCTGGCGAAGCGGCGCGCGCGGCGCGTCATCGTCTCGGTCTTCGTCAATCCCGCGCAGTTCGCCCCAAACGAAGACTTCGCGAGCTATCCGCGCAACCTGAAGCAGGATATCGCGATGCTCGCCGACGCCGGCGTCGACCTGGTCTGGGCGCCCGACAGCAAGACGATGTACCCGCCGGGCTTTGCCACGCGCATCGCGCCGGAAGGGCCGGCCAAGGCCGGGCTCGAAGATGCGTTCCGGCCGCATTTCTTCGGCGGCGTCGCGACCGTGGTAGCGAAGCTCCTCACCCAGTGCACGCCTGACGTCGCGATCTTCGGCGAGAAGGACTACCAGCAGCTCAAGGTGATCACGCGGCTCGCGGCCGACCTCGACCTGCCGGTGAAGATCGTCGGCGCCCCCATCGTGCGGGAAAAGAGCGGCCTCGCGATGTCGTCGCGCAACGCGTATCTGAGCGACACGCAACGCGCCGCCGCGGCGACGCTCTATCGCGTGCTCAAGGACTGCGCGGGGCGCATCGCCGACAAGGAGCTGATCGCGCGCGTGCTCGACGAAGGCACCGCCGAGATCGAGCGCGCGGGCTTCACGCTCGACTATCTCGAGGCGCGCCACGCCGACAGCCTGGCCAAGGTCGAGACCATCAAGGACGGCCCGCTGCGGCTGCTCGTCGCCGCGCGCATCGGCGCGACGCGGCTGATCGACAACGTGGCGGTGCCGTGACCGGGCCGACGTCGACATCATTTTTCCGATGATAACGAAAGCGCCGATTAAGCTCGGCGCCACCGCGGTTTCCCAGACCGCCGCCACAATTCGCGCTCGGGTTATGACAAGCAAACGTATGATAACGCGCGATAGCGTTTGACTGACGCTCGTGCGCGCCTATCGTCGTGGTGTCCCGTCCGCCGCGGATGCTTTCGCGAAGCATTGCTTCAGCAGTGCGGGATGTGCGAACGCACCCGTGTCACGTCGAAACGCACGACAGTGGTAAGAGCCGAAAGAATGAAAGATTCGAACCTAAGCCGATGATTGCTCTCAAGAATATTTCTTACACCCCGATCTTACACCTGACGCCGGCAGTGAAAGAAGAAGCCGCCGGCCCGCCGCAGTGGCGTGAAACATCATGCTTGTGACTCGCTCTCTCCCGCTCGTCCCCGCGAAAGCGGGGACCCAGGTTGGCTCAAGACTGGATTCCCGCTTGCGCGGGAATGAGCGGGAAAGACCCGTTTCAGATGGGAGCCGCGTCTAAGGAACAGCTTCGACCTGGAACAATCCATCCATCGCCATTACGGCGTCATAGCGCTCGCGCGGACGGAACGTCTTGTTCATCGGGCCGAGCTTGCCGAGCGCCGCCATCGGGATGGCGTACCTGAAGCCGGCACCGCCCTTCCGCGGCCGGATGAAGACGACGGCGGCGGTCCCCGGCGGCGCCTTCTCGCTCGCGATCGTGAGCGAGCGCTGCCCGACCGACGCATAAGTCGCAATCGCGATGCCGTCGGCGAAGCAGGCGCAGGGCGAGGAATCGCTGTCGTAATACGTCACCGCCAATGTGCGCGGCTGGGCCTTGAGCCGGTCGACCGCATCGAGGCCGATCTTGATGCCGAGCGGGATGAACGCGCCGAACCCACCGTGGACGCGGGCGCCGAGCGCCACCCATTCGTCAGGCGTCTCGGCCTTGGTCGGGACCGCGCCGACAGCGAGGACCGCCGCGAGCAGAAGCCTGATCAACGAAACCTCCAGTATGCTGTTTATGACGATTGATCATATCAACATCCGGACCGCTTCGACAACGCGCCTATGGCAGCCTGGCGATCTCAATCCGCTCGAAATGCGTGACGCTGTCCGACTTGACCCACAGCCCGGCGCGGCCTTCGGTCGGGCGCGGCTCGGCGGTCGACGTATCGGTGGTGGCGTGGAGCACCTTGCCGTTCAGGCTCACGGTGTAGCGATGGCCTTCGGAACGCAGCGTTAGCGTATGCCACTGGCCGCGCGGTGTCTTGACATTCTCGGCCGTCGCGAGCTGCTGCCGCTCCCCATTTCGCACCCGATAGAAGCGCACATTGTTTTCGAGCGCGTTGGAACGGGCGATGTAGTAGTTCCGCGCGTCGGCGGCACGGACGATCAGCCCGCAGGATTGATCCACTCGGCCGGACACCGGCTTGCAGCGCGTGGTGATCTCGCCATTGGCGAACACCGTCGGCTGATAGATCGCCACCAGGAACCGGTTGGCCGCAGTATTGGTCGAGAGTTGCGCCAGCACCTTGGCGGCGGCGGCCGTCTTGTCCACCACGGTTTCCCAGCGGCCGGGGCCGCCCTCGCCGGCGACGCCGAATTCGAAATCCTTCGGCGGCTTTCCCGGCGCGTCGTTTTCGAAGGTCACCGTCTGCGCGGACACGCTCGTCGCAAGAAGCAACAACGTCATGGCGGCGGCCAGGGCATCGTCAGCTCTTGTCATCTTCGAACCTCCCTAATGCTGCATCCTGCACCACGCGTAGAGCGCGTCGTACACGACCAGGCCGTGCTTGAGCATGTCGTGGTCGTCGGGAAAATTCGCCGACAGCCCGTAGGAGATCGCGAGCAGGCCCTCGCATTGCGGCGCGAGGTCCGGTCGCGACGTATCGGCGCCGCGCACGATCGTCGCCAGGCGATCGAGTGCCGGGTCTTTGATCGCAAAAATCTTCACGATCGCATCGAACGAGCAGTGGTCGCCCACATGCCCGAACTGAACGCCCTTGATGTCGTAAGGCGTCGCCTCTTCCTGCTTGGCGACAGCCGCCACCTGATCGGCCGGAACATAGAGAAAGGCGGCGAGCGGATTGATGAAGCGGCTGATCAGCCAGGGACACGCGATACGGTCGATCTTGGGATGCTCGCGCGTTACCCACTTGGCCTCGACGGCGCCGAGGTTCTTGCGCGTCGGCAGCCCCTGCTCCCGCCAGCCGGCGATGCCGCCTTCAAGGTACACGGCATCGAGGCCGGCCTGGCGCAGGCTTGCGGCGACGCCCTGGCTCACCTCATGGCCGTGCACGCAATAGACGACGATCGGCCGGCCGGCGATCAGGTCCCTCGACCAGCCCGCGACGTTGCCGGGCGAACGTCGGAGCGCGCCGATGATCAGGGCGCCGTCGTCGTTGAAGGCCTGGTCACGGCGCACATCGAGCAGCACCGGCGCCGAGGCCGTGCCCAGGCGTGCGTAGAGTTCGGATGGAGAAATCGGTTGGTGCTTTCCGTCCATGCGCAATCGCCTCGACGATTCGAGTGTTGCGCAGAGCTTGGACGGTGGCCCGTCTGTCGGGGAGTCTGCGTCTATCCCCGCACGCATTGTAACCGGCAATTGCTATCTGGCAATCGCGCCCGACGACGACGGTTCCCGGTCGGTGCCGCGTCGCCACGATTCATGCTCATAGGGCATTTCGCGGCAAACACAGGGCGCAATGAAGCCGATGCGGTAATCGTTTATCGCCTCGTCGGCCGTCAGCTCGATGCTCACATCGAACTGACCGGCGGTCCAGCGGTACTTCTCGGTGAACTGCACGTCAGGCGCGTACTCCTTGATCCGGATCGCGTCGACTTCGAACCAGCCGGATTGCGTGGCGCAATAGCTTGCGTCGGCGACGATCGTCGCCCGCCAGGTCCATGGTTGCGGCGGCATCGTCGACGCGCGGAGCTCGCGAACGTTCTTGATCGTCAACAGCGGCTTGCAGGTGATCGTCGCAAGCGCGGGCACCGCCGGCACAGCGAACAGGCAGGCCAGCAGTACCGTGATTGTTCGAACGCGCATGGCCATCTCCTCACGTGAGGCGCGGCCGCAGCAGCGGCCAGCCATGGGCGACGATCAGCGACAGTCCCGCGCACACCAGCAGCACCAGCACCAGCTTGCGGAACGCGACGTCGTCGAGCTTGCCGTAGAGCTTGAAGCCGATCCACAAACCGGCCAGCAGCGCCGGCAGGCCGAGCAGATAGAGCTTGGCGATCTCCATCGTCACGACACCGGTGAAGCTCAGCGCGATCGCGGTCGCGACGATGGCCGCGAGCATCACCGGCTGGAACACGGCGCGCTGCACGTCCTTGGTCCAGCCGCGCAGCTGGCACCAGATGGTGATGATGAAGCCGGGAAAGCCCGTCAGACCGCACAGCATGCCGTTCAGGAAGCCGACGCTGCCGTCCGTGGCGGGACCGGCGGCGACCGGCTTCGGCGCCGGCTGGATCAGGCCCCAGATGCCGTAGAACACCAGCAGCGCACCGATGCCGCTGCGCATATACGCCGGATCGATATAGGTGAGCAGCAGCGTGCCGAGCGGAACGCCGACGGTGCCGCCGATGATGAACGGCGCCAGCGCCTTCCAGTCCAGCACACGGCGCAGCTTCCAGACGCCGTAGCCTTGCGTCCAAAGGCCGTAGCCGACGATCAGCGCCGTGGTCTGGATCGGCGTGATGATGTGCAGCCAGATGCCGGCGACCACGAAGCCCATCGCAAAACCGGCCAGGCCGGATGCGAAGCCGCCGAGAAATGCCGCAAGCAGAAACAGTCCCAGAACAATACCATCCATGGCTCGCTCCCATGTCTGAGGCGAGCAGCGCTTGGATGGCGATGTCCATCTCGAGGGGAGGCCGCGATGTCCCCTGTCCCGCAATGTCGGTGTCAGAAATTCAAAGAATTAGGGCCCAGCAGACATGTCCCCTCCTTGCGAAGGAGACGGTGCTTGGGCCCGCGGACCTGACAACGGGGCGACCGTCGAAGGCCCCGTAAGCAATTCTTAGCAGAATACCCCGCGTCGTGCAATACGAATGATCCCGTTGACGCTTCGGCAAGGTGATGGCTGCACTATCGTCAAGAGACTCCACGCGCTGACAAGGAAGGTTTTCATGCATCGACCCATCGCGTTCAGCATTGCCGCACTGCTCGTCGCTTCCGCGCACCAGCTATCGACTCGGCCGGCCTTTGCGCTCGCCAACCCGGCGTCGGTGTTCTGTGTGAAGAGCGGCGGCAAGAGCGAGATCCGCAACGGCCCGCGCGGCCAGTATGGCGTCTGCCGCCTGCCCAACGGCCGCGTGGTCGACGAGTGGTCGTACTATCGCAAGATGAAGGGCAAGCCGCGGCCGCAGTAGCACACGACTGCCACTTACGTGCGCAGCGATGCGCAACGCGGCAACACCGACGGTTCTGAACGTTCGTTCACGCAACAAATTCTTCTGCCTTGGAACGAAAGCGAGCGCGCGGAGTCAATTCCGCGCGGGGGCCTGTCCAAGGAGTGATCAATGCGCAAGACCTTATTGGCCCTCTCGGCGCTCGCCGCCGTGGCCATCACTGCATCCGCGACGAGCCGCACGGAAGCGGCGCCGCTCGGTAACCCGGCTGGACTGTCCGGCGCGATCGACGAGCTGGCGGTCGTCGACAATGTGCACTGCCGGCCCTACTGGCGGCATCACAGGCCGAACCGCTGGCGCCGCGCCGACGGCTGCGCCCGCCGGGGTGCCGACGTATACGTGATACCCGGCCGCACGCGCTACGTGATCCGCGACGGCGTGCGCGTGCGCGTCAATGTACACGACCGTGACCGCACCACCGTGCGCTCCCGCACCACCATTCGTTCCAACACCAACGTCAATGTCCGCGAACGCAGCGGTCGGCGCGAAGGTGGCGCCAATGTCGATGTTCGCCAGCGAGGCGGAACCACGGGCGGCGGCGGTGGCGCGACTCAGGGCGGTGGCCAACGGGACGGCGGCGCCATGCAGAAGGGCGGCGGCCAACGTGGCGGCGCCGGCCAGGGTGGCGACGGCACGCAGAAGCAGTAGTCAAGGAGCGGTTGGCGATAAGAAGCCCCGGTCCGCAGCCGGGGCTTCGTCAACTTGTTCTTCCCGATCCTCGCCCCAGCAGCACTAGCGCTTCGGCGGCGAGCTTGCGCGTCACCTCGCCTGCCGGCAGCGCACGGCCGAGCGAGGCCGCCTGCCCTGCCCACATCGTCGTGAACGCGCCGGAGCCTTGCGCCTCGGCCTTGGCGCGCAGCGGCATGATCGCGCCGTTCGCCAGCGGGAATGCCGGCGCGAGCTCCGAGATCGGGCCAAGGTCGCGCATCACCCGGTTGACGAAGCCGCGCGCCGGACGGCCGGTCATCAGGTTGGTGACGCGGGTGCCGTCGTCGTTGGCGCCCGCAAGCGCAGTGCGGTGGTGCGGCGTGATTTTCGACTCCGGACAATGCAAGAAGGCGCTGCCGACCTGCACCCCGGCGGCGCCGAGCATCAAGGCCGCGGCGATTCCGCGCGCGTCGCTGACCGCGCCGGCCGCGATCACCGGGAGCTTCACCGCATCGACGATCTGCGGCACCAGCGCGAAGGTGCCGACCTGGGCGTTGAGGTCGTCCGACAGGAACATCCCGCGGTGGCCGCCGGCCTCAAATCCCTGCGCGATGACAACGTCGACGCCGTGCGCCTCGAGCCAGCGCGCCTCGGCGACCGTGGTGGCTGACGACATCGTCACGCAGCCGAGCGCCTTTACGCGCCGGAACAGACCGTCCGGCGGCAAGCCAAAATGGAAGCTCACGACCTCGGGTTTCGCCGTTTCGACGAGCTCACAGAACGCATTGTCGAACGGGTTGCGCGCGCCAGTCGGAATCGGCGCCGCCGGATCGATGCCGAGCTCCCGATAATAGGGCGCGAGCGCCGCACGCCAGCGCATCTCGCGGGCTTCATCGTGAGGCGGCGACTCATGGCAGAAGAAATTGACGTTGAGCGGCTTGTCGCTGCGCGCGCGAAATTTGGTGATCTGCTCGCGCGCCTGCCCGGCATCGAGCGTCGCGAACGGCAGCGACCCGAGACCGCCGGCTTCGGCGACCGCGGTTGCCAATTCAAAATCCATCGCGCCAGCCATCGGCGCGAGCACGATCGGGTGTTCGACGCGAAACAGATCGAGGAGCCGACGCTCGGCCACATGGGCATTGTCCTTTGCTGAGCGCAAGAACCTACCGCACCCGGCTGCGCGTTCGTATTCGCAATTGGTGAAGGCGGCTTTCGTTCCGCGCTGCACAAGGCCGGCGGAAATGTCGCGTGACCGGATGCGCGCTCCACACGTAATATCCGCTCGAGAAACGCTTCCCGGGAGGAACCATGCCGCTGTTGAGGACCGCGCTCGTTGCGTTGGCGGGCCTCGTGGCGGCGATGGACGCCGTCCATGCCCAGGAATGGCCGGCGGCCAAGCCGGTGAAGATCGTGGTGCCCTTTGCGCCGGGTGGCAGTTCCGACCAGCTCGCGCGGCTGTTGGCGCCGGACCTGTCGGCGACCTTCGGACAACAATTCTATATCGAGAACCGCGCCGGCTCGTCCGGAGCGATCGGTGCGGCGCAGGTCGCGAAATCGCCCCCCGACGGCTACACGCTGGTGAACGCCGGCTCCGGCCCGCATCTGACCGGCCCGGCGATCAACCCGAATATCGGCTACGACCCGCTCAACGACTTCACGCATATCGCCATGCTGGCGGCCGACAGCTACGTGCTGGTCGCCAACACGGCGCTGGGCGCGAAGTCGATCGACGATCTCGTCAAGATCGGCCGCGGCCGCATCCTCACCTCGGCGTCGCCGGGCGCCGGCTCGCTCGGGCACCTGATCCTCGAGCGCTTCAAGCGCAGCGCCAAGCTCAACATCCAGCACGTCCCCTCGCCCAATTCCGGCATGCAGGACCTGATCGGCAATCACATCAACCTCACCTTGACGACGCTGCTCACCGCCGGCCTGCAGATCCGCGGCGGGCTGTTGGTGCCGCTCGCGGTCACGTCGATGGCGCGCCATCCGGCATACCCCGACATCCCGACATTCGCCGAGCAGGGATTTCCGGACGTTCGCGGCGATACCTGGTTCTGGCTTGCCGGCCCGGGCGGGATGCCGCCGTTCGTGGTGCGCCAGCTCAACCAGGAGGTCCGCCGCATCGTGAAGACGCCGAAGATGCAGGAGCAGTTCAACAAGCTGTCGCTGATGACCCGAGATCTCGATTCCGCCGGCGTTACCAAATTCGTCGCCGACGAATACGCCATGTGGGCGCCGCTGGCGAAAGAGATCGGGCTGCGCGTGCAATGAGCAGGAGCGCTACCATGACCATGCATCGCCGTTCCGTGCTTGCCGGACTCGCTGTCAGCGCGCTCATGCCGATGCGTGCGCAGGCGCAAAGCTTTCCCAATCGCACCATCCGTATCGTCGTGCCGTTTCCGGCCGGCGGGCCGACCGACATCCTCTCGCGGGTGATCGCGCAGAAGATGAGCGAGGACTGGGGCCAGCCGGTGGTGATCGAGAACCGGCCCGGCGCCGACACCGCGATCGGCGCGGTGCAGGTCGCGAAGGCCGCGCCCGACGGCTACACCCTGCTCGCCGCCATGGACACCACCATGGTGATGAATCCGGCGACGAAAGCGAACCTGCCCTATGATCCGTTCAAGGATTTCGCCGCAGTCACGCTCGCCGCCAAGAACACGTCGCTGCTCACGGTGCGCGCCGCCGACGGGCCGAAGACCATCGGCGAGATGATCGCGCGGGGCAAGGCGTCGGGCAAGATGAACTACGGCGCCGGCATCATCACCACGCGGCTCGCCGGCTACATGTTCAACCGCGCCGCCGGCATCAATGTGCAGCTCATCCCCTACAAAGGCAGCGCCGAGGTCGTGCAGGGCCTGCTCACCGGCGCGGTCGACTACATCATCGACGGCGTTGCTTCGAGCCTGCCGCTGATCAAGTCCGGGCAGTTTCGCCCGCTCGCCAAGCTCAACAGCCGGCCGCTGCCGGTGTTGCCCGACGTGCCGCCGCTCGCGCAAGCCGCCGGCATGCCCGAGCTCGACGACATGTCGAGCTGGATTGCGCTGGTCGCGCCCGCCGGCACGCCGCGTCCGATCGTCGAGCAATTGCAGAGCAAAGTCGCCGCGATCTACGCGGACCGTGCCACCCATGATCGCCTGATCGCGGCCGGTCTCAACCCGGTGTCGTCGACGCCGGAGGAATTCGACGCTTTCTTCCGCAAGGAAGCGGTGCGCTGGGCCAGGGCATTCAAGGAAAGCGGTATCAAGCTCGACTAGTCGCTGCAAAACAAGGCGTGTGGGAGGTCCGTCATGCTGCGCGTGCTCCTCTTGGCAATCCTTTTGCTGCCGGTTTCGGCCTTCGCGCAAACCGCCACGCCGCAGAAGACCCTCCGCATCATCGTGCCGTTCGCGCCGGGCGCCTCCGCCGACGGCATCGCGCGCGCGATCTCGATCGACCTCGGCAAGCGCCTCAACCGCACCGTCGTGGTCGAGAACATGACCGGCGCCGGGGGCTCGCAGGGCCTGGTCGCATTGGCCAAGTCGCCGCCCGATGGCGACACCCTTGGCGTCGGCGCCACCGGCGCGCTGCTGATCAATCCGCATATCGCCGGCTCGAACGCGCCAGACCTGCTGCGTGAGCTCGCCCCGGTCGCCAAGCTGATCGAGGTCGGCATCGTGGTGGTGGCCAATCCGAAGACCGGACCGAGGAGCATCAAGGAGATGCTCGACCGCGCCAAGACGAACCCGGACGGCTTGAGCTACGGCTCGACCGGCGTGAACACCGGCCAGCACCTCTCGATGGAAATGCTCAAGGCCGCGACCGGCGCCAACCTGGTGCACATCCCCTATCGCGGCAGCGCACCCGCGATCGTCGATCTGGTCGCCGGACAGATCCCGGTCGCCTCGGTCGACATCACCTCGGCCTATCCGCATATCGTCGCAGGCCGGGCGCTCGCGCTCGGCATGGCCGAATCCAAGCGCTCGCGCGCCGCCCCCGAAATCCCGACCATCGGCGAAAGCGGCGTGCTCGGCTTCGGCCGCGCCGGCGGTTTCATCGGGCTGTTCGCCCCGGCCGGCACGCCGGCGCCGCAGGTGAAGCGGCTCTCGGACGAGGTCCGGGCGATCCTTGCCTCGCCCGCGATCGAGCCGAACCTCAAGGCGCTCACGGTCTCGGCCGCTTACGAGGACGAGGCCGCCTTCGCGGCGTTCTTAGCCACCGAAACCGAGCGTTGGAAACAGACCCTGCGATCGCTTAAACTGGCGAAATAGGTCCCATCCACGCTCGCGCCCATCCCACCATTGTTCTCGATCAGCGGGCAAAGAAGCGCCCAGGAGTTGCCATGTCCGACAAGCCGAAAGTCCTGATCTTCGCCCCGCGCGAGGAGCCGCCCGAAACCATCAAGGCCATCGAGGGGCTGGGCTGCGAGCTCATCATCGGCAACCGCGACTGGCAATTGCCGCGCACCCATTATGAGGACGACGTGGTCAAGCATGCGCGCGACTGCGTGGCGCTGATGGGTACCTCGATGCGCCATACGCCGATCAGCCGCCGCATCATGGAAGCGTCGCAGCGGCTGCGCGTGGTCGCCAAATACACCGTCGGCGTCGACGACATCGACACCGAGGCCGCCACCGAGCTCGGCATCATGGTCTGCCATGCGCCGACCGAGTCGAACTGTTTCGGCGTCGCCGAGACCACGGTGGCGATGATGCTGTCGCTGCTCAAGAAGCTCAACGACCGCGACGCCGATGTGCGCGAAGGCAAATGGCGCACCGCCGACAACTTCTCCTATTACGTCGGCGCGCGCGCCTCGGACGGCTTCCGCGGCCAGACCATCGGCTTCGTCGGCTTTGGCCGGATCGCAAGCCGCGTGGCGCAACTTCTAACGCCATGGCGCTGCCGCATGATCGCTTATGACCCCTATGTACAGCCCTCGCACTTTTTGACGCATGGCGTGCAGGCGGTCGATTACGAGACGCTGCTGCGCGAATCCGACTTGGTCTCGTTCCACGTCGTGCTCACCAAAGAAACCCGCTACATGTTCGGCGAGGAGCAGATCAAGCTGATGAAGCCGCACGCGGTGGTGGTGAACACCTCACGCGGCAAGGTGGTCGACGAGAAGGCGCTGGCCAAGGCGATCGCGGAAGGCCGGCTGCGCGGCACCGCGATCGACGCGTTCGAGGAGGAGCCGCTGCCGATGGACTCGCCACTACGCAAGCTCGGCAACCGGGCGCTGCTCTCGCCCCACTCCGCTTCCTACACCGAGGGCGGCGAGTTGCGACAAGGTGTCGACTGGGCGACCCGGTCCGTGGTCACCGCGCTCAAGGGCGGCATCCCCGACAACGTCTACAACAAGGACGTGTTGCCGCTCTGGAAGCAGCGCTTCGGCGGCGCGTCGATCTCCAATCCGTAGCGCCAGCCGCACGCGGACGCGCAGAGGGCCACCTCGGCAAGCGCCGACGTGGCCCTTCTGTTTCACGAGGGTTGCGCCCGTGAACTCTTGAACTCTTGTGTGAACGCAGGTGCTAGCGCGGACGCGGCTGGCTGTCCGTGCCACCGGCGCCGCCCTGGGGAGGCGCTGACGGCGAGATGCCACCGGGCTGCAGCGGGGTATCGTCCTTCATAGCGGGGCCGCTCTTCGGCACAGCGCCGCCGCCGACGGTGCCGCTGGGGGCCGGCTGGGCGCCCTGGCGGTTCGGCGTCGTTGATGTCAGGCCACCGTCCGTGGGCTGGCCAGTGCGGTCCTTGTCACCGGACGGGGCGCCGCTCGGTTGCGCGCTGGCGGAGATCGTCCCCGCCAGCAGGCCGGCGGCGACGGTCAGAATGAACTTGTTCCTCATAGGGGTCCTCTCGGGTTTTGTTCGCCCGTGCTATCGAGTGGTCAACGACCGAAAACCCGGCAAGTTCCATCCAAACTACTGAGAACATTGTGGAAATCGTCGGATCGGCAGGCCGGGAAGCGATGTGGTCCTGGCTAGCGCGCCGGGGCCAGCGTTTGTTGCATGCCTGATGTCTAGGTACGGCGCCGACTCGCGCAACGATCGGTGATTCCACCAATACTTATCATCAGAACTGCCTTCTTTAGGCTCGTTTTCCGCCCGCGTTACCCAAATTCTGAAAAATTCAATGAATCGAGACATGCATTTTTCGCTGGACTAGAACCCGCCTTTGGCTGTTTTGCATCGCACAATACACGCTTATGTAGTGGCCATGTTGATTCCGGCTCCCGCCGGGCCCCAAAGAAAGGCTCCACGTCATGTTTCTCGCCATTGTCCGCTTCGTCCAGTCCTGGAAGGACTACAATGCTGCGCTGCGCGAGCTGAGCCTGCTCAGCGACCGCGAGCTGGCCGACGTCGGCATCAGCCGCTCGGACATCCCGCGCGTCGCCTGGGAACAGGCCACCCGCTAAGGCCTCCTTCCGCCCTGCCACCACGACGCCCGCCCCTTATGGAGCGGGCGTCTTGCTTTCGGGAGATGCGCCGCTCAACGCGCAAACCGCCATTCGTTGAGCGGCAGGACCTCCGGCAACTCGCCGTATTTGCGGGTCCAGTTGTCGACCGCGAAACGCTGGCCGCTCTTCACCTCGCTGAACACCGCGGTCGTATGTGGCAGCCGTCCGTCGATGAGAAAACCGCGCGACACCGGCAGTTCCGGCCGGTGGTGCTGCAGCAGCTTGAGCTGCATCAAAACCAGCAACAGGCTGGTGTTGTTGGCGCTGAGGTCGATGCAATCCATCTGCCCGGGATCGCGGGCTTCGGCGGCGCCGGCCCGCGCCACGCGCTGGGTCGTGCCGGCGACCGGACCGATGCGCCGCTCGAACCATTGCACCGCGCCCGCGAGCGCGCGGCGCTCCGCGGCCGGAGACGCCTTGCCGGCCGCGAGCAAGGTCGACAGCCGCGCGCGATCGCCGGCGGACAGCACGATGTGGGTCTGGTGGCTGCAGCCGAAGGCATGGCATACGACCACCAGCGTCGGTGTCGGCATGCGCAGCGAGAGTTCCGCGTAGATTTCTGCGAATGTTTCTTCGGCGGCGATCGCAAAATCGCCCATCGTAAAAAAGCAGACAACAAACAATAAAATTCGCGCTAACATGGACCACCCCCAAAAATGGTCGCGTTATCGCTGCCGCGATAGAAACGATTTGGTTGCATGAGTACGAATTCGACGCAAGCGGTGCACGTAATCGGCGGCGGCCTCGCCGGTTCGGAAGCAGCGTGGCAACTGGCCTCGCGTGGTGTCGCCGTGGTGCTGCATGAGATGCGGCCGGTGCGCACGACCGACGCGCACAAGACCGACCATCTCGCCGAGCTCGTCTGCTCGAACTCGTTTCGCTCCGACGATCACGAGCACAACGCGGTCGGCCTGCTGCACCAGGAGATGCGCCGCCTCGGCTCGCTGGTGATGCGGGCCGCCGACGCGCATCAGGTGCCGGCCGGCGGCGCGCTCGCGGTCGACCGCGACGGCTTCTCCGCCGCGATCACGACGGCGCTCGCCTCGCATCCGCTGGTGACGATCGCGCGCGAGGAGATCGCCGGCCTCCCGCCGGCGGACTGGGACAATGTGATCATCGCCACCGGGCCGTTGACGTCGCCGGCACTGGCGGAGGCGATCAGGCAGCGCACCGGCGCCGATGCGCTCGCGTTCTTCGACGCGATCGCGCCGATCGTGCACCGCGATTCCATCAACCTCGACGTCGCCTGGTTCCAGTCGCGTTACGACAAGGAAGGCCCCGGCGGCACCGGCGCCGACTACATCAACTGCCCGCTCACCCGTGAGCAATACGGCGCCTTCGTCGACGCGCTGGTCGCCGGCGACAAGGTCGCGTTCAACGAATGGGAGGGCACCCCCTACTTCGACGGCTGCCTGCCGATCGAGGTGATGGCCGAACGCGGCCCCGAAACCTTGCGTCACGGTCCGATGAAGCCGTTCGGCCTGACCAACCCCCATGCGCGTGAGGTCAAGCCCTACGCGGTCGTACAGCTGCGCCAGGACAACAAGCTCGGCTCGCTGTTCAACATGGTGGGCTTTCAGACGAAGCTGCGGCACGGCGAACAGACGCGCATCTTCCGCACCATCCCGGGCCTGGAGAAAGCCGAGTTCGCGCGGCTCGGCGGCCTGCACCGCAACACGTATCTGAACGCGCCGCAGCTGCTCGACGCGACGCTGCGGCTCAAGGCCGAGCCGCGGCTGCGCTTCGCCGGGCAGATCACCGGCTGCGAAGGCTATGTGGAGTCGGCCGCCATGGGCCTGATGGCCGGCCGCTTCGCAGCGGCGGAGCGGCGGGGCGAGCGCCCGACGGTGCCGCCCGCGACCACGGCGCACGGCGCGCTCCTCGGCCACATCACCGGCGGCCATGTCGAGACCATCGACGCCGGCCCGCGCTCCTATCAGCCGATGAACGTCAATTTCGGATTGTTCCCACCGCTCGCCCATGCGCTGGACAAGGGCGAGGACGGCAAGCGGCTGCGCGGCCCCGCCAAGGTGCTGGCCAAGAAGCGCGCGCTCTGCCGCCGCGCGCTCGACGACTTGGCGCAATGGGCCGGTAGCGCGCCGCAGTCGGTGGCGGCGGAGTGACGGCCGCCTAAGGGTCTCGATGCGCGTGGCTTCGCGCCGCGATGCGCTCGTGCTTGAACGTGCCGATGACCAATCCCGCCTGCGCCAACCGCAACATTGCGGACACGCTGGACCGTGCACCGAGGCACACCCCGTCTTCGCGTCGCAGCTGAACTTCGACGCCGAGAAAACACCATCCCAGCACGCAGATGGGCGTCAGCAACGCCAACGCAAATACCAAATATGCCACTTGGTTTTCAGGAGAGTCGCCCGACCGACTCCCTGCCTCCCCGAGACCGCCAGTTTGAGCCAGGCCGACGCAAGGTCACAACGGAAATCGTGCGGTTTGGTAAACCCCGCAGCGGTGCTGGTGGACATCCATGGCGAGCAAGAAATACCGGTGGGTGTCAGTTCCCAATGATCCGCCGTGGATTGCGCGCTGCGCGCCAGATCAGCCATTGCCGGCGCCATTGCGGTAACGGTCGCGCTGCGAAAGGCGCATCGGCGATCTGCTCCAGCCGCTTGAGCGTCGGGGCGACCAGGGCGACCGGCAGGAATGCCGCCATCAGCCGCGGCGAAATCTCCGCCACCGGCGCTTGCGCCAGGTGCGAGCGCGCGATCTCCCGCAACTCCGCCAGCGCGGCCTTGAGCTGCGGCGTGGCAATACCGGCGAACACGTCCTCGGTCCGCGCGCCGTGACGCTGGAGCACATCGAGCGGCAGATAGAGCTGCCGCCGCCCCGCGTGGAGGGGGAATGCCACCAGAAGCGCCACGATCGCCTGCGCGATGCCGGCGTGGTGGACCGCCTGACGAATGCGTGGATCGTTGCCTTCGTTGAGGATCTGCGCCGCGAGGCCGATCAGCGCCGACGACGTCTTTTCCGCATAGCCCTCGAGCTCGGCGCGCGAGCCTATCGGGTCGTCGTAGAGGTCGAAGCTCCTCGCCTCGATCATGGCCTCGAAGACCTTGAGCGGCAGCCGGTAGCGGATGATCGTCGCCATCAGCGCGGACGCCACCGGCCCCGCCTCGCCGGTGCGCGTCCCGCCGAGCACCTCGCGCCACCATTGCAGGCGGATTTCGCCTGGCATCGGTTCGCGCGCAAGATGGCGCACGCGGGTGAGCTCCGCATTGAAGGCGTAGAGCGCGTAGAGCGCTCGCCGGCGCGGCGCGGCGGCGAACAGCGTCGCCACGAAGCGGTCCTTGTCGGCTTCGCGGACGAGCGCTTCGCAATGGTCGAAGTCGTCGGGCATGAGAGAGCCTAGCGCGAGACGCTATTGGTCGGCGATCAATCCTGCCGCCACGCGCCGCCCTTCCCCCAGCAGGATGTTGTAGGTCGAGACTGCGCTGCCGGTACTGGTCACCTCGACCGAGATCGACAGCGCCTTGAACCGCTCGCGCATTGGCCTGGGCAGAATCCAGCCGCCGCGCCCGGCCCCGATCAGGAACAGGCCGATCGTCTCCGCGCGCGCGAACACCGGCTCGAGCGCGGCCGCGGTGATGTCGGACGCCTGCGCGGGCGGCCACGGCCAGATGCCGTCCGGCAGGCACAACAGCGAGCCGCGATGCGACATGTCGGCGAAGCGGAAGCCGCCCTTGCCGTAGGCCTCGATCGGCGCCGGGTATGGTAGATGCCGCGGCTCGGAAGCCACGCTTAGGCCTTGCGCGGCGCCGCCGACTGGGGCTCCGGCTCGTCCTCCGCGGTCGCGCTGCGGAACGACCCGACGCCAAAGTAGATCAGCAGCGGTGCGGCGATGAACACCGACGTGTAGGTGCCGACCAGCACCACGCCGAACAGCATGGTGGCGGTGAACGAGTGGATCGCATGGCCGCCGAAGAAATACATCGCGAGCAGCGCGAGCGTGACGGTGACATGGGTGTTCACCGAGCGTGTCATGGTCGAATTGATCGACTGGTTGAGCAGCTCGGGAATCGGCATCCGCTTGTAGCGCCGCAGCAACTCGCGGATCCGGTCGTAGATGACCACGGTGTCGTTCAGCGAATAGCCCAGGATGGTCAACAGCGCGGCGATACTGGCGAGATCGAAATCGATCTGGAACAGCGACATGAACCCGATGGTGAGCACCAGGTCGTGCACGTTCGCCACCATGGCGCCGAGCGCGAACTGCCATTCGAACCGGAACCACAGATAGACCAGGATGCCGAAGATCGCGGTCATCAGACCTATCGCACTATAAGCCAGCAATTCGGTCGAGATGCGCGGCCCCACCACCGCTTCCTGGCGATATGTGACCTCGTCGCCGAGCGCTTCCTTGATCTTGGCGAGCGCCGCCTGCTGCGCTTTCTCGCCGCCCGGCTGCTGCGACACCCGGATCAGGACATCACGCGGGGTGCCGAATTGCTGAAGCTGCACCTCGCCGAGGCCCAGCCCGCCGAGCGTGGCACGCATCTTGGCAAGATCGGCAGCTTCCGACTTCGACTGCACCTCGAGCAGCGTGCCGCCGACAAAGTCGATGCCGAAGTTCAAGCCATGCGAAAAGAACAACACGATCGCGGCGATTGACGCGATCGCGGACAGCGGGAAGCTGATGCGCCGGAAGCGCATGAAATCGAACTTGGTGTCATCGGGAATGAGCCGCAGAAGCGGAATGGAACGGTGAAATCGCACGATCTTGTCGCCTTATGTGACCGCAAGCCGCTGCGGACGTGACCAGCGCACCCAATAAGACACCATCAGGCGCGTCAGCGTGAAGGCGGTGAATACGGTGGTGATGATGCCGATGCCGAACGTCACGGCGAAGCCTTTCACCGGCCCGGTGCCGATGAAGAACAGCACCGCCGCGGCGATGAAGGTAGTGATGTTGGAGTCCATGATGGTCGCCAGCGCGCGGGTGAACCCGGCGTCGATCGCCGAGATCGCGCTGCGGCCGGTGCGTATTTCCTCGCGGATGCGCTCGTAGATCAGCACGTTGGAATCCACCGCGATGCCGATGGTGAGAACGATGCCGA
This sequence comes from Xanthobacteraceae bacterium, assembly GCA_019745775.1. Lineage (GTDB taxonomy): Bacteria > Pseudomonadota > Alphaproteobacteria > Rhizobiales > Xanthobacteraceae > VAZQ01. The sequence continues at coordinate 74,826 of JAIESR010000023.1, forward strand.
TGATGCCGGGCAGCGTCAGCGTCGCGTTGAGCAGCGACAGCACGCCGAAGATCATCGCCACGTTGAAGGCGACCGCGACCACGGCGAACACGCCGAAAATGCCGTAGGCGGCGAGCATATAGATCGCGACCAGCAAAGCGCCGAAATAGGCCGCGCTGGTGCCCTTCTCGATCGAATCCTGCCCGAGGCCGGCGCCGACCACACGCTGCTCGATCACCGTCAACGGCGCCGGCAGCGCGCCCGCGCGCAAGAGGATCGCGAGGTCGTTCGCCGACTGCACGGTGAAGCTGCCGGAGATCTGGCTCTGCCCGCCGATGATCGGCTCGCGGATCACCGGCGCCGAGATCACCTCGTTGTCGAGGATGATCGCAAACGGGCGGCCCACGTTCTCGGTGGTGGCCTGCGCCCAGCGGCGCGCGCCCGAGGCGTTGAAGCGCATGCTGACGACCGGCTCGTTGGTGCGCTGGTCGAAGGCCGGCTGCGCGTCGACGAGGTCTTCGCCCGAGACCACCACGCGCTTCTCGATCAGGTAGGGCGTGCGGCCTTCCCGGGCGGTGCCGTAGAGCACCTCGGATTCAGGCGGCGGGCGCGACGCCAGCGCCTGTTCCGCCGTCATGGTCTGGTCGACCATTCGGAAATCGAGCTTGGCGGTCTTGCCGATCAGGTCGATCAGGCGCTGCGGATCGCCGAGACCCGGCACCTGGATCAGGATGCGGTCGATGCCCTGGCGCTGGATCACCGGCTCGACGGTGCCGAGATCGTCGACGCGGCGGGTCACGATCTGGATCGACTGATCGATCGCCTGACGGACGCGCTCGATGATCGCCGGCTCGGTCCAGTTGAGGCGGACGAGGCCGCCGCCGACATTGTTGATCTCGACGGAGCGCTGGCCGGTGGCGCTGAGCAGACCGCCGAGCGGTTGCGACAATTCACGCAGCTTGGTGAGGCCCTGCTGCAGGTCGCTCTCGCGGATGCGGACCTCGACGGTCTCGCCGCGCACCACCGCGGCCTGCACCAGGCCGACTTTCGCCTCGCGCAAGATCTTGCGCACTTCGTCGCGCAGCTGCTCGACCTTCTGCTTCTTGATGACGCCGGTATCGACCTCGAGCAGCAGATGCGAGCCGCCCTGGAGGTCGAGGCCGAGCACGACGTGGCGCTGCGCCCATTTCGGCCAGCTCTGCACGGTCGACTGCGACAACAGGTTCGGAACCGCGAACATGCAGACGATCAGCGTCGTCATCACGATCGCGAAGGCTTTCCAGCGCGAGATGTAAAGCATGGCTTCCTGACGCCCCGGTTACGTCGCAGCCTACTTGTCGTCCTTCACGGGCTCGCTCTTCGCCCGCACGCCCGAAACCATCTGGCGCATCTGGCGGATGCGCACCCCGTCGGCGATTTCGACTTCGATCTGCTCGTCGTCGACGACCTTGGTCACCTTGCCGACCAATCCACCTGAGGTAACCACGGTGTCACCCCGGCGCAAGTTCTTGACCAGTTCGGCGTGCTCCTTCACCCGCTTCTGCTGCGGCCGCAGGATCAGGAAATACATGATCACGAAGATCAGGACGAAGGGGAGCATCGTGACCAGGAGGCTGTCGCTGCCCATCGGTCCGGCCTGCGCAAATGCGGGCGTCACAAACATCGCTTGTCCCCTTCGGAAGTAGCCGTGGAAGTACCTGGAAGTGGAAGTACCTGGAGTAAGGCCCGCCGTCGCCTCGCGGATTCGCGGATTTTACGGGCCGAAATCGCGCGGACTATAGCGGCCGCCGCCCCAATTGCAACGAGGCTTTGGGCGCGCGCGGGGCCCACAAGGCCCTGAGCTTGCGGCGTTATGCCAGCCCCGCTAAGGGTGCGGCGCAACCAAGGCTCTCCCATGGCAAGACGCGCCGCAAAGGCCCCCAAAAAAGCGAGATCGCAACGCCGGACGGCGGCGCCCCGGGCCGCGGCCGACGCCCCGGAACGGATGGCCGCCGCGCTGGAGCGGCTGGCGCCGCCGGTCCCGTCCTCGCTCGACTTTGCCGCCGCCGACGCCTTCGTCTGGCATCCCGAGGGCCGCCGCCTGACCCCGGTCCCGCAGGTCAACCGGGTCGACATGGCGCTGCTCAAGGGCATCGACCGGGTGCGCGACGTTCTGCTCGACAACACCGAGCGGTTCGCCAAGGGCCTGCCCGCCAACAACGCGCTGCTCTGGGGCGCGCGCGGCATGGGCAAGTCGTCGCTGGTGAAGGCCGTGCATGCGACCGTCAACGGCGCGCATCGCGGGAACGGCGTGCTCAAGCTTGTCGAGATCCACCGCGAGGACATCGAGAGCCTGCCGGTGCTGATGGAACTGATGCGCGGCGCGCCTTACCGGTTTATCCTGTTCTGCGACGATCTCTCGTTCGAGGCGACCGACACCTCGTATAAATCGCTCAAAGCGGTGCTCGAGGGCGGCATCGAAGGCCGGCCCGACAATGTCGTATTCTACGCCACCTCAAATCGCCGCCATTTGATGGCGCGCGACATGATGGAGAACGAGCGGGCCACCGCGATCAATCCCGGCGAGGCGGTCGAGGAAAAGGTCTCGCTGTCCGACCGGTTCGGCCTGTGGCTCGGCTTTCATCGCTGCAGCCAGGACGAATACCTCGCGATGGTCGAGGGCTACGTCGCCCACTTCAATATCCCCTACAAGGGCGAATCGCTCGAGCGCGAGGCGCTCGAATGGGCGACCACACGCGGCGCCCGCTCCGGCCGCGTCGCCTGGCAATACGTGCAGGACCTGGCGGGACGCCTCGGCGTGAGGCTCGGCGGGCGGTAGAACGGTCGACGCTTGAGCGCCGGCCCATCCTCCGCTCATGCCCGCGAAAGCGGGCATCCAGAATCTTTACTTGGCCCTGGGTCCCCGCTTTCGCGGGGACGAGCGGGAGAGAGCGAACTGAGCGCGTATTTTGCTAGCCGCCGCTCAGGTGCGGCATCGGGTCGATCGGCGACGGCCCTTTGCGGATCTCGAAGTGAAGCTGCGGCGCGTCGACATTGCCGGTCTGGCCCGCGCGCGCGATGGTCTGGCCGCGCTTGATCGGATCGCCGCGCTTCACCAGCAGCTCCTTGGCGTGCGCATAGGCGGTCACATAGCCATCGGCGTGACGGATCAGCACGAGGTTGCCGTAACCCTTGAGCTCGTTGCCGGCGTAAGCCACCACGCCGTCTTCCGCCGCCTTGATCGGCGTGCCTTCCGGCAGCGCGATGTTGATGCCGTCATTGGCCTGCCCGTTGGTCTTCGGTCCGAAGCCCGCGATGATGCGGCCTTTGGCCGGCCAGCGGAACGAGAGGCTGCTGTTGCCGGCGCGCACCGGGTTGGCGGCGGGCGGCGGCTCGGTCGGCGTCGCGACGCTTGCGGTCTCGGTCGGCTGGGTGCTCGCGAGCTGCGGTCCGGCCTTCGGTTGCGCCTTCGGCGCCGCCGTCTTCGGCTCGGCCGCCTTGGCCTTCGGCGCGCTCAGCGCCTTCGGCTGCGCGGCGACCTTCTGCTCGCCCTCATTTGCACGGGCGGCAGCGCGGCTCGCCGGAATGCTGATGCGGTCGCCGATATTCAGCTTGGTGTGCGCCGGGATGTTGTTGAGACGCGCCAGCTCGGCGAGCGGCATCTTGTACTTGCGCGAGAGTGCGATCAGCGTCTCGCCCGGCGCGACCACGTGCACGACCGGCTGGGTCGGCGCGATCTTGCCGGACGGCGCCCTCGCCTTCTGAACCGGCGGCGGCAGCGCGTGCGGCGATTGCGAATACGGCGGCGCCTGTACCGAGCCGGTGGTCACCGGATCAGGTTGCTGGCCGGGATGATACGACGCCATGCCGCGCCCCCCACCCGACACGCCGCTTGCGGGAATGGTCGCGGGCTGGCTGCCGCTCGGCGGCGGCAGCGACGACGTCTGCACGCTGCCTGCCGGCGCGCGCTGCTGCTGAATTGAACCGGTCGCTTCCTGCTGCGATGCGTAAGGCCCGTTGTTGAAGCGGGTCGCTTCGGAGCTGCAGGCGGCGGCTCCGACGGCGACCACAGCCAAGGCCAAGGCTCGCAAAACCACCACTCGCGGCAATGCACGCGAGCGCAACGCGACAATGGCAGCCATGGAGTCCCCACTCGTACGCAACACGACCAACAAGTGGGCGAGTTAACACCTGGGGAGTAAATAAGGGTTTAAGCGAATACGAGCTTTCAACCTTAACCAAATATTCTGAAGCACTTAGCGCGCGTGCGCGCGCGAAGGCCGCGCGACCCGATCGTTAACGACTTGCTGAGCATAATTGCGGCGCACACGTGAATTAGAGCTCGCGCGCCTGCCCCGGCAGCAGCGGCACGAAGCGCACGCCGAGCAATTGCTCTTGCTGCAATTCGCCTTCGGCATTCTTCGTCACCTTGACCAGATGCTGCACGCCGCCATGCGGGCCAAGCGGCAGCAGCATCAAGCCGTCTGGCGCCAATTGCTCAACCAATGCCTCAGGCACGCTCTCGGCCGCGGCGGTGACCATGATGCGATCGAACGGCGCTTTGTCCGGCGCGCCCGTAAGGCCATCGCCGACCCTGATCTCAACGTTCTGATAACCAAGCGTCTCCATGCGCGCGCGGGCGGCATCCGCCAGCGTGCGGTAGCGTTCGACCGAGACCACCTCCTGCGCCAGCCGCGACAGGATCGCGGCCTGGTACCCCGATCCGGTTCCGATCTCGAGCACCTTGTGCTCCGGCCGCACGTCGAGCTGTTCGGTCATGTAGGCCACGACGTAGGGCTGGCTGATGGTCTGCCCGCAGGCGATCGGCAGCGCCTGGTCGGCATAGGCGGCGTCCTGGAAATCGCGCCCCACGAAATGCTCGCGCGGCACCTCGTCGAGCGCGCGCAGCACCGCGGCGTCGCCGATGCCGCGGCGGCGCATGGTCAGCAGGAACTGCATGCGCCCGACGCTGTCGTCGCCTACGGGCTGCTTGGCCACATCGCCCTCACAAAGTGGATTGGCGTCGCCACCATAACGTGCTGGACTGCCAAAGCTCGAGTGGTTTTGGCAAGCCGGAACCTATGGCTGGCGGCCGCATTGATCCGATCACGGGGGATTGTTATCCCGAACCGACCAGCGCGATAGACCCGCGATGGGGGTTACCGACTGAAATGTGCGTGCCCTTCGGAATTGGGGACGGAGGATGAACGAAAACGGGTCTGGTGCACGGCGGGTCCTCGTCGTCGAAGACGACGTGATGATCCGGATGCTGATCGAGGACATGCTGACCGATCTCGGCTTTGCCGTGGCGGCCGAGGCATCCAAGGTCCATGACGCCCTGGCGGCGGTGCAGTCGACCGACATCGACGTGGCGATCCTCGACGTCAATCTCAGCGGCGAGACCACCGGCCCGGTGGCCGCGGCGCTGGCGGCGCGCGGCACACCCTTCGTCTTCGCGACCGGCTACGGCGAGCACGGCCTGCCCGACCAGTTCCGCGACCGGCCGCTCCTCAAGAAGCCATTCCAGATCGACAACCTCAAGCGGATGCTTGATACCGCGCTGACCGGGGCTTAGTCGCGCTCGTCCGCGAACCGCTGCGCGAGCTTGGTCATGAACGGTTCGTCGGTCATATCGATCCGCAACGGCGTGATGGTGATCTTGTTGTCGGCGATGGCCGCAACGTCGGTGCCATCGCTGCCGCGATGCGAGCGGTTCGGCACATAGGCGATCCAGTAATAGGGGTGGCCGCGGCCATCATTGCGCTGATCGATGCGCAGCCGCCCGCCGTGGTGGCGGCCGAGCGCGGTCACCGCGATGCCCCTCACCTCGTCGAGCCTGCAATTGGGGAAATTGACGTTGACGACGATCCCGGGGGGGAATTCGGATTCGAGCAGCTTCCTGATGATGTCGGGCGCATATTTCGGCGCGATCTCCCAATTCGGCGGATGGTCGCCGCGCGACGAGTAGGCCTGCGACAGCGCAATCGCGGGAATGCCGAGCACCGCGCCTTCAACCGCACCCGCGACCGTGCCGGAATAGATCACGTCCTCGGCGGTGTTGCGGCCGCGATTGACGCCCGAGAGGATGAGATTGGGCCGGCGGTCCTTGAGCACATGGATCGAGCCCATCAGTACGCAGTCGGTCGGCGTGCCCTTGACCGCATAGCGGCGCTCGCCGACCGCGCGCAGCCGCAGCGGGTCGTTGAGCGAGAGCGAATGCGAGACGCCGGACTGGTCGAACTCCGGCGCGATCACCCAGACATCGTCCGAGAGCTGCTTCCCGATCTCGGCGCAGACGTCGAGACCGTCGGAGTGGATGCCGTCGTCGTTGGTGATGAGAATGCGCATGCGCGGGATGACTCGGCTAGGCCTTTCGCTCAATGACTTTGGTTCCACCAACATAGGCCTGTAACGCCTCAGGCACGGCAATCGATCCATTTTCCTGCTGGTATGTTTCCATCACCGCGATCAGCGCGCGGCCGACGGCGACGCCGGAGCCGTTGAGCGTGTGCACGAAACGCGGGCCGTCGCCCTTGTTGCCTCCTCCCTTGGGCCGGCAGCGCGCGTTCATGCGCCGGGCCTGGAAGTCGCCGCACACCGAGCAGGAGGAGATTTCGCGGTACATGTTCTGTCCCGGCAACCAAACCTCGATGTCGTAGGTCTTTTGCGACGCGAAGCCCATGTCGCCGGTGCACAGCGTCACCACGCGGTAGTGCAGGTCGAGCCGCCGCAGCACCTCCTCGGCGCAGGCGAGCATGCGTTCGTGCTCGTCCTTCGACTGCTCCGGCGTCGTGATCGAGACGAGCTCGACCTTGGTGAACTGGTGCTGGCGGATCATGCCGCGGGTGTCCTTGCCGGCGGCGCCGGCCTCGGCGCGGAAGCACGGCGTGCAGGCGGTGAGCCGCATCGGCAGCTCGGCCTCGTCGAGGATGGATTCACGCACAAGATTGGTGAGCGGGACTTCGGCGGTGGGGATGAGCCAGTAATCTTCCTTGGTCGGTGCGCGCTCAAGGGTGCGCTCAACCAGGGTCTCGAGATCGATCTTGCCGTCGCGGAATGCCTGCTTATCCGGCTCACTCGCATATTTGAGGCCATCGAGCAGCATCTCGGCGCGCGTGATGGTACGCGTGGCAAGGAACTGGTCGTCCGCGAACTTCGGCAGCTGCGCCGTGCCGAACATAACCTCGTCGCGCACGAGCAGCGGCGGTGACACTTCCGTGTAACCGTGGTCCCTTGTATGCACGTCGAGCATGAACTGCCCGAGCGCGCGCTCCATCCTGGCGAGCCCGCTCTTGAGCACCACGAAGCGCGCGCCGGAGAGTTTCGCGGCGGTCTCGAAATCCATCTGGCCAAGCGCTTCGCCCAATTCGAAATGCTGCTTGGGCGTGAAAGGGTGGGTCCTGCGGCTGCCGTAATGGTGGTGCTCGACGTTGCCGGTCTCGTCGGCGCCGTCCGGCACCTCCGCCAACGGCAGGTTCGGAATGCCGGCGAGCGCCTGGTCGAGCTCTGCGCCCGCGCCCTTCGCCTCGGCTTCGAGCCGCGGGATGTCGTCCTTGAGCCTGGCGACCTCGGCCATCAGCGCCTGGGCGCGCGCCTCTTCATTGCTCTTCTTGGCGGCTCCGATCTCGCGGGAGGCCGCGTTGCGGCGCGCCAGCGCCGCTTCTGACGCCTGGATCGCCGCGCGCCGGCGCTCGTCGATCCCGATCAGCCGCTTTGCCTCGCCCGACAGCCCACGCCGCGCCAGCGCGCCGTCGAAGGCGCCGGGGTTGTCGCGAATCCATTTGATGTCGTGCATCGGCGTGGCTCAGCGGGAATCGGTGTCGTGTTATAGCAGGATGGGCGCTCATGCCGGACGGCCCGAAAGGCCGAGCCCGGAACAACCTTTGAGAGTAGCTTATTCCGCCGGGTTGGCTTCGGGCTTCGCCTCCGCCGGGGCCTGCGCCTTCCGCTCGACGAAGCGCACCGAATAGATCGAGCCCTCGTAGAGCAGCACCAGCGGGATCGCGAGCGAGAGCTGGCTCAAGACGTCCGGCGGCGTCAGCACCGCCGCGATCACGAAGGCGCCGAGGATGAAATAGCGCCGCTTTTCGCGCAGTCCCTCCGAAGTGACCACGCCGATGCGGCCGAGCAGCGTCAGAATCACCGGCAGCTGGAACGCGATGCCGAACGCGAACACGAGGCTCATCATCAACGAGAGATATTCGCCGACCTTCGGCAGCAGCGCGATCTCGGCCGAGCCCGAGCCCGGCGTCTGCTGCATGCCGAGCGAGAACTTGACCAGCATCGGCATGACCAGGAAATAGACCACCATGGCGCCGAGCACGAAGAAGATCGGCGTCGCGACGAGATACGGCAGGAACGCCGCGCGCTCGTGCCGGTAGAGCCCGGGCGCGACGAACATGTAGATCTGCGACGCGATCACCGGAAACGCCAGGAACGTCGCGCCGAACAGCGCGACCTTCAACTGGGTGATGAAATATTCAAGCAGCGCGGTGTAGATGAATTTCGAGTTCTCCGCGCCCGCGACCCAGACGAACGGCCACACCAGCACGTCGTAGATCTGCTTGGCGAAGACGAAGCAGAGCGCGAACATCACCGCAAGCGCGAGCAGCGCCTTGATCAGCCGCGAGCGCAGCTCGATCAGGTGCTCCATCAGCGGCGCCTTGCTGGCCTCGATCTCCGCCTCGTCGCGCTCGTGCTGGCTCATGCGGACGCCCTCCCCGCGGCCGGCTTGCTGTCCGCTATCACCGGCTCAGGCTCGGCCGGTGTCGGCACCGGCGTCGTCGCAGCGGTCTGCTCCGCCGGCGGCGGCAAAGCCGTCGTATCCGACGGCGGCGTAGCGGTCTCGATTGTCGCTGCTGCTGCGTCGGTGGTCGTCGTGGCCGTGGCCGGCTGGTCGAGCGACGGCAGATCGCCGACCGATTTTTCGATGTCGCGGCGCACGTCCTCGATCGGATCGAAGTGGGTGTAGTCCTTGGCCTTGGCGGCCATCTCGTCCATGTCTTTCTTGAGCTGGTCGATCTCGGCCTCGCGCATCGCCTCCTGGAACTGACCCTGGAATTCGGACGCCATGCGCCGGATCTTGGCCATCCACTGGCCAAGCGTGCGCAACGCGCCGGGAAGCTCCTTCGGCCCGATCACGATCAGCGCGACGATGCCGATCACCAACAGCTCGGACCAGCCGATGTCGAACATGGACCTTTCAACTCCAAAGGGGCGCCGTTGCCCGACGCCCCTTTTCAGAATGCCGTGTCGCCGGGCGTAGGTAGTCCTAGACGGCCTTGCGCGGCTCACTGCCCGACGCGGGAGCGCCGCCCGCGACCGGGGCACCCGGTGCGGTCGTCGGCTGCGTGGGCTGATGATCGATCGTGCGCATTGGATCGGGCTTGGCCGCCTCGGCCTCGGGCTTTTCTTCTTCCGACAGGCCTTTCTTGAACGACTTGATGCCCTTGGCAAAGTCGCCCATCAGCTCGGATATCTTGCCGCGGCCGCCGAACAGCAGCAGTCCGACCGCCAGCACGATAATCCAGTGCCAGATGCTCATTGAACCCATTGTGCGTACCTCTGCTGCGCTGCTTGCCCCGCGTCGAACAGGCGCGCGCCCGTTCCGCCTCCGCTTTCGGCAGAAACTAGGCTTCGGGAGGGACAAAAACAAGGACTTCACGGTGGCGCAACCGGCCTGAATCGACCGTCGCGATCAGCCGCAACCCCTTGAAATCGCGAAGTTCCAAGCGGCCGATTGCCGCGTTAACCGCGCCCCGCCAAGGATCGCGATCAATCGTTCGCGGTGCGCGCCGCAGGCGGGGCGAGCCCAAGGTCGAGATCGCCAGGCTCCAGCGGGTCCTCGTCCTCGCGCAGAACCGCGTCGTCGGACGGCATCGGCACCGAGAAACCGGGCGGCAGGCGGCCGTCGAACATGCCGGCGCCTTTCAGCTCCTCAAGGCCCGGCAGATCGGCGACCTGATCGAGCCCGAAATGCGACAGGAACTCGGAGGTGGTACCATAGGTCACCGGACGGCCGGGTGTCTTGCGGCGCCCGCGCGGACGGATCCAGCCGGTCTCGAGCAACACGTCGACAGAACCAGCCGAGGTGGAGACACCGCGCAGTTCTTCGATCTCGCTGCGCGTCACCGGCTGATGGTAGGCGATGATTGCGAGCGTCTCGATGGCGGCGCGCGAGAGCTTTCTTCGCTCGGTGGTTTCCTTGCTCAGCAGCCACGACAGGTCGGTGGCGGTGCGGAACGACCACTTGCCGTCGACCCGCACCAGATTGACGCCGCGGCTGGCGTAATCCTCGCGCAGCTGTTCGAGCGCTCCGGCGAGATTGGTTCCCTCCGGCAGCCGCGCCGCCAGGTCCTTCTCGTCGAGCGGCTCGTCCGATGCGAACAGCATCGCTTCGAGCAGGCGAAGCTCTTCCGGCCGCACGTCGGCGGCTTGTTCCGGCTCGTTACGCGGCATGATCTTTCTCTTGGCCAGGCTCATTGCTGAAGGCCTCCTCTTACCCCGTTGTCCCTGTCGGCGCGGCGCTGCCCGCATCGGGCGCCATACCGTTCCCGTTCGGCGGCGGCGTCTCGCGCTTGCGCATGAACAGCGGCGAGAACGCCTCCTGCTGGTGGATTTCGGCGACGCCCTCGCGCACCAGTTCCAGCATCGAGGCGAAGCTCGACGCCAGCACGGTCGCACGTTGCGAGGGCTCGACGATGTAAGCAATCAGATATTCGTCGATGCGCGTCCAGTCGGTCGCGGTACCGACCAGCCGTTCGAGCGCTTCGCGCGCCTCGGCGAGCGACCACACCGCCCGCTTCTGCATGCGCACATGCGACAGCGCGGTCTTCTGGCGCTGCGTCGCATAGGCGCTGAGCAGGTCGTAGAGCGTCGCGGTGTATTGCGGATGCTTGATGTGGGCGATCGGCTCGGGCTGGCCGCGCGCGAACACGTCCCGGTCGAGCTGCGGCCGCTCGAACAGCTTCTGCGCGGCGTCGCGGATCGCTTCCAGCCGCTTGAGGCGCATGGCGAGCGCATTCGCCATCTCCTCGGCGGTCATGCCTTCCGGCGTCGCCTGCTCCGGCAGCAGCAGGCGCGACTTGAGGTAGGCGAGCCAGGCCGCCATCACCAGATAGTCGGCGGCGAGCTCGAGCCGCAGGCGCCGCGCCTCCTCGATGAAAGCGAGATACTGGTCGGCGAGCGCGAGGATCGAGATCTTGGCGAGATCGACCTTCTGCTGGCGCGCCAGCATCAGCAACAGATCGAGCGGGCCTTCGAAGCCCTCGACGTCGACCACCAGCGCCGGCTCGTCGGTGGCGCGCTCGGCGAATTCGGTTTCGAATCCTGCCTCTTCCGGCGTCACATCCGCCTCCCGCGTGTATTGCGTCCGAGCGGACGGGCGGCGATGCGGCGCGCCTTGCGCGCCGACCCGCGTGCGTACACCGGCCGCTCGCCGGCGATCAGCGACGCGAAGGTCTTGCGGCCTTCGGCGCGGTCGAATTCCTCGGGCTCGGCGCGCATCGCGAGCGCGGCGTTGGCGCGCTTGAGCGACTTGCCGGCAAGCTTCGGCGCATGCTCGGCAACGTCGCGCATCTCCACGAGCTTGCCGTTGCAGTGGAGCACGACGTCGCAGCCGGCCGCGATCGCGGCCTGCGTGCGCGTGCCTGCGCTGCCCGACAGTGCGCCCATCGCGATGTCGTCGCTCATCAGGAGCCCTTCAAACCCTATGAACCCGCGAATCACTTCCTGCACTATTGTGGCTGAAGTCGTGGCCGGTGCGAGCGGGTCGATGTCGGAAAAAACCACATGGGCCGTCATCCCCATCGGCAGCTTGGCAAGCGGCTGAAACGCCGCGAAATCGCGGGGCTCGAGTTCCTCCCGGGGGGTCTTGACCACCGGCAGCCGCTCGTGGCTGTCGGCGTTGGCACGGCCATGGCCGGGGATGTGCTTGAGGACCGGCAGCACGCCGCCGGCCAAAAGCCCGGCCGCCACCGCCCCGCCGATCGCCGCCACCGCCTCCGGCGTGCGGCCATAGGCGCGGTCGCCGATCACGTCATTGGCGCCACGCGCCGGAACGTCCGCGATCGGCAGGCAATCGACGTCGATGCCGAGCGGCAAGAGATCGCTGGCGATCAGACGGGCGCCGAGCCCGGCCGCCGCAAGACCCTTGGCCACATCACGGTCGTAGATCCGGCCGTAGGTGGCGCCGCTCGGGTAATGAGGCCAATGCGGGTGGCCCAACCGCTGCACGCGTCCACCTTCTTGATCGATCAACACCGGCGCGTTGGTTCCGACCGCCTCGCGGCACTCCGCGGTGAGCTTCTTGATCTGGCCCGGCGTGCGCACATTGCGGCCAAACAGGATGAAGCCCCAGGGCTCCGCCTCGCGCAGAAAAGCGCGCTCATTCTCGGTGAGCGAGAAGCCCGAAACACCGGTGATGAAAGCGCGCGCCGTCATCGACGCCGATTAGCCGCCGCCTCGGCGGGGGTCAAGGTATTGCGCCGGTTCCAGCGGATTAATGCACCATCAGTTCCGGTGGATGATGCACTGCCCGCCGGCCTGCTTGAGACCGTTGCAGAACTGGACGGCCTCTTCGCCGGATTCGAACGGTCCAACCATGGCGCGATAGAACACGCCCTTGTTGCCAAGGTCGGCCCGCCGGATGATCGGCTGGTGCGCCTTGAGCTGCGAATATTTCGATTGCAACGCGCGATACGACGACTGGGCATCCGCCTCGCTCTTCTGCGACGACACCTGCACCACGAATCCGCCGGACGTATTGCCGCCGGACGATGGAGCGGACGCCACCCGGGCGTTGGGCGCAGGCGCGGCGGTCTCGCGCGGCGCCGGCGGCGTCAATGGACGCTGCTGCGGCTGCGGACGTGCTGCGGGCTCGTTCGCCTGCGGGGGCGCATTCGGATCGAGCGATATAGGCTGATCGCGCGAGACGCGCGGTGGCTGGGCGGGCGCGGTCCTTGCCGTGGGCGGCGGCGCGCCGCGCGCGGACGGCTCGGCGCCCGGCTGTCCGCTCGTATCGCCGCCTTCCGGGCGGATCGTCACGGTGCGGACGCGCTTCGGCTGATCGCTCGTCGATGCGCCCGGGGACTGCGCATTTGATGCCGACGGCGGCGGTGCGCTCCCGCGCGACGGCGTGGTTCCGGTCGTGGTCGGCGCTCCGCCCGGCTGGATCGGCGACGGGAACACCACCCGTGGGACCGCAGAAGCGCCCGGGCTCTGCAATGTCACCGGCTGCTCTTCGCGCGAGACCAATTGCTCGTTGTTGCCCTGGCCGCCGACGCGATCCTGCGAGCGCGCGGTCTTCGGCTCGGCGGGCACGACCTTGCTCGGCGCACTGTCGGCGATGATGACCGGGGCCTGCTTGCCGGCGCCGGACGACGTCGCGTAGGTGCGATAGCCGTAGGCACCGGCGGTACCGAGCATGGCGCAGCCGATCAGAATGACGGCAGTGACCAGGCTCGAGCCGCGGCGACGGCGTGGCGGATCGTCATAGCCTTCGTCCTCGCGGGCGCCCGCGCCGCCGCCATGTTGCTGCGTGCCGATGTGGTCGCCGTGATGCGGCGCGCCGGCGTAGATCGGCTCGTCCCGATAGTCTGCCGTATAGGACGGATCGCGCCAATGGTCCGCATGCGGATCGGCGTAGTGATCGTGCTGCGGCTGCGTCAACGCCGCCCGATAAGGATCGTGCTCGGCGTAACTGGCATGCGGATCGGCTTCGGCGTAGCGTCGATCTTCCGCGTAGCGTTGATCCTCGGCATAGCGATGATCCGCGGCGTGGTGCTGATCGGCGGCGTAGCGTCGATCGTCGTAGGCCGGCTCCTCCGGCGTGTCGTAGCTCGGGCGCTGAACGTGACGGCGCCAGTCGTCCGGGTCGTCGTATCCGCGCTGGGTGCGCGGGGGCGCCGCTTGCGGCGGCCGGCGCGCGGTATCGGCGAAGGGGTCGCTCTGCCCGATCAAACGGGCAAGCTCGGCGAGCGGGTCGCTGCCGCCGAACGATTGCTCAGGCGCTTCCGCCTGGTTCGCGTCGCGCCGATATGGATCATGCGAGCGATAGGATCGCCGCGTATTGTCGTCCGCCATACTCATCCGTTTCCGGTTACTGGCGCCGCACCCCGTCCGGTCCCCCTCAACCCTCCCACAAGGGACATTCGTCGACCGCGCGCACTCCGCGCCCAACGTCGAGCGAGATCAACGCATCTCCTCTGGCGCCTCGACACCGAGCAACCCCAAGCCCGATGCGAGAACGGTGACGACGCCCTGCACAAGCGCAAGGCGTGCCATGGTCATTAGAGGATCATTCTGGATAATGAAGCGTAAATGAGGCGCATCCTTGCCGCGATTCCATTGCGCATGAAATTCGCTAGCAAGTTCATATAGATAGAAAGCCACCCGGTGCGGCTCGTGCGCCGCGGCGGCAGCTTCGACCAGCCGCGGATAAAGCGCCAATCGTCGCAGCAGCGACGCCTCGCCGGTATCGTCGAGTCGCTCCAGCGGCGCATCGAGGAGCCGTTCGCGGCGCGCGTTGCTGTCGGATGGCAGATCGGGAACGACCTCCAGCGCATTGCGGAAAACCGAACAACCGCGGGCGTGGCCGTATTGGACGTAGAATACCGGGTTGTCGCGCGACTGCTCCTGCACCTTGACGAAGTCGAAATCGAGCGCGGCGTCGTTCTTGCGGTAGAGCATCATGAAGCGGACCGCGTCACGGCCGACCTCATCCACCACCTCGCGCAAGGTGACGAAGTCCCCGGCCCGCTTCGACATTTTCACCGGCTCGCCGGCGCGCAGGAGCTTCACCAGCTGGACGATCTTGACGTCGAGCTCGGCCTTGCCGCCGGAGATCGCCTTCACCGCCGCCTGCACGCGTTTGATGTAGCCGCCGTGGTCGGCGCCCCAGACGTCGATCAGGTTGCGGAAGCCGCGCTCGAACTTGTTGCGGTGATAGGCGATGTCCGACGCGAAATAGGTGTACGTGCCGTCCGACTTCATCAGCGGCCGGTCGACGTCGTCGCCGAAATCGGTAGCGCGGAACAGCGTCTGCTGGCGGTCCTCCCAGTCGTCGTCCGGCGCGCCCTTGGGCGGCGGCAGGCGGCCTTCGTAGATGTGACCGGCCTGACGCAGTTCGTCGATGGTGCGCGCGACCTGGTCGTCCGGCGCACCGATGCCGCTGCCGATCAGCGAGCGCTCCGAGAAAAAGACATCGTGACGCACGTTGAGCGCGGCGAGATCGCCGCGGATCATCGCCATCATCATGTCGATGGCGCGCTGGCGCACGATCGGCAGCCAGTCGCTTTCGGGCCTCTGGAGGAGCGCGCGGCCGTGCTCCTTGGCCAACGCCTCGCCCACCGGCTTCAAGTAATCGCCGGGATAGAGCCCTTCCGGGATCGGACCGATATTGTCGCCCAGCGCCTCGCGGTAGCGCAGGAACGCGGAGCGCGCGAGCACGTCGACCTGCGCGCCGGCGTCGTTGATGTAGTACTCGCGCGTCACCTTGTAGCCGGCGACGGCCAGAAGGTTCGCCAGCGCATCGCCGAACACCGCGCCCCGGCAGTGCCCGACATGCATCGGCCCGGTCGGATTGGCGGAGACATATTCGACGTTCACCGGCTCGGCCTGCCCGAGTGAGCTGCGGCCATAGTCGGCACCGGCGGTGAGCACGGTGCGGAGTTCGCCGATCCAGGCGGCAGGCTTGAGCGTGAGATTGATGAAGCCCGGCCCCGCGACGTCGACCTTCTCGATCAGCGGATCGGCGCGGAGTTTCCCGGCGATCGCTTCGGCGAGCTCGCGCGGCTTCCTGCCGGCGTCCTTGGCGAGCACCATCGCGGCATTCGTTGCCATGTCGCCATGGGTCGGGTCGCGCGGCGGCTCGACCACGATCCGCGACTGGTCGAGGCCGGCCGTCATGACGCCGTCGGCCGCCAGCGCCGTGTTGGCGGCGCGCACCTTGTCCAGAACGAGGGCGAAGATATTCGGGGATTCGACGGCCATGGCGGCGCGTTATGGCCGGATGGGCGGGGGAATGCAATTGGCGGCACAGGTAGCAGGGCCCTACCGCAGTTCCGGCGTGTTCGGAAACAGCCGCGCGTGCTCGCCGAGCGCGTAGCGGTCGGTCATGCCGGCGATGAAATCGCCGATCCGGCGCAGGTGGCCGATGTCATCGCTCGGCTCGACCCCATGCGACCAGTCCGGCGGCAGGTCGCCTGGATGCTCGGCATAGCGCCAAAACAGGTCGGTCAGCACGGTCTCCGCGTCGCCCATGATGCGCGTGACGCGATGATGACGGTACATGCGCGGATAAAGGAAGCCCTTGATGGCGCGGTCCGCGTCGGCCATCGCCGCCGAGAACGCACCGACCGGCGCCGCGGCGGCCCGCACGTCGTCGACCGAAGCCGGCGCCAGTTCTTCGAGGCGCCCGCGCGACTCGGTGATCACGTCCTCGATCATACGGGTGATGACGCGGCGCACCAGCTCGTGGCCGGCGCGTGCCGGCTCGATCGCCGCGCCGCCCTCGCGGACGGTCGACAGCATCAGCTCGCGCAGGAACGCGACCTCGGTGAGATCGTCGAGCGCGAACAGGTCGGCGCGCAGCCCGTCGTCGATGTCGTGGGCGTCATAGGCGATGTCGTCGGCGATGGCGGCAACCTGCGCTTCTGCGCTGGCGAAGCTCCAGAGCTCGAGGTCCTGCTGACTGCCGTAATCGACGATGGCCTGCGGCACGCCGCGCTCGCGATAACGCCCGACCGGCTCGCCGTCGCGCGTCACCAGCGGGCCGTTGTGTTTCACAAGCCCTTCCAGCGTCTCCCAGGTGAGATTGAGCCCGTCAAAGGCGGCGTAGCGCCGCTCCAGCGCGGTGACGACGCGCAGCGTCTGCGCGTTATGATCGAAGCCGCCGGCGTCGGCGAGGCAGCGATCGAGCGCGCGCTCGCCGGCGTGGCCGAACGGCGGATGGCCGAGGTCGTGCGCGAGCGCCAGCGCCTCGCTCAGGTCTTCATCGAGGCCGAGCGCGCGGGCGAGCGAACGCGCGATCTGCGCGACCTCGAGCGTGTGGGTAAGCCGGGTGCGGAAATGGTCGCCCTCATGGAAGACGAACACCTGCGTCTTGTGGGCGAGTCGCCGGAAGGCGGTCGAATGGATGATCCGGTCGCAGTCGCGGCGGAAATCGGTGCGGGTCGGCGACGGCGGCTCGGCCCGCAGCCGGCCCCGGCTGTCCGCTGGGTCCGAGGCATAGCTCGCCCTCGCCGTCACTGTCATGTCCGCCCTGCCGTTGACCGCGGCCACCGGCGCACATAACTATCCGGCAGGGTGCGTTGCAACCACGACAGGCGGCCAGTATTACCATCGCCTCCCCTGGAATCGGTCGAATGAACACGGAAAGTGTGACGGTTACGGAACGGGCGGCGCGGCGGATCGGCGAAATCCTCAAGGCCGAGCCGCAAGGCACGATGCTGCGGGTCAGCGTCGAGGGCGGCGGCTGCTCCGGCTTCCAGTACAAGTTCGACATGGAGCGCACGAAGGCCGAGGACGACATTCTCATCCGGCGCGAGGGCGCCGCGGTGCTGATCGATTCGGTGTCGCTCAACTACCTCACCGGCTCCGAGATCGACTTCGTCGACGACCTGATCGGCGCCTCGTTCCGCATCAACAATCCCCAGGCCAAGATGTCCTGCGGCTGCGGGACGAGCTTCTCGCTGTAACTCATTCGACTTTCATTTTGGCCTTGCGGACGAATTCCGCGTAGGTCGTCACCTCCTTCGCCACCAGGCCGCCGAACGCGGCAGGCGTCAGCGGCATCGCTTCCACACCAAGCGTCACAAGCCTGTCGGCCACCGCCGGCGTCTTGATCGCGGCCTGCATTTCGCGATGCAGCCGCTGCACGATCTCGGGCGCGGTGCCGGCCGGCGCGAACGTGCCGATCCAGAACGTGTAGTCGGAATCGGGGAAGCCGGCTTCGAGCGTGGTCGGAACGTCGGGCAGCGATGCGGCGCGCATCGGGCTCGAGACAGCAAGCGCCAACAGGCGGCCGTCCTTGATATGCGGCAGCGCCGTGGCAATCGGACAGAAATAGTAGTCGACGCGCCCGGCGATGACCTCGGTCAGCGCCTCCGGACCGCCCTTGAACGGGACATGCACGGCCTCATAGCCCGCGCTCACGCGGAAGCGCTCGGCGCTCAGATGCACCGCCGAGCCGACACCGACCGACGCGAAGTTGAAGCTGCCGGGCTTGGCCTTCGCCCTGGCGACGAACTCGCTCACCGTCTTGATGCCCTTCGACGGCGAGATGATCAGCACGTTGGGCACGCTGCCCATCGCACCGACGGCGGCGAAGTCGTTGGCGGGGTGATAGGCGAGATTGCCGTAGATCGACGGCGCGATGGTATGCGCGGACGAATTGGTCAGCAGCGTGTAGCCGTCGGGCTTCGCCTTGGCGACCATGGCGGCGCCGATGGTGCCCCCTGCCCCGGCGCGGTTCTCGACCACGATCGGCTGTCCGAGCTGCGCGCTCATCCGCTCGAACACGATGCGCGGGATGACGTCGGTGGCGCTGCCCGCGCCGAATGGAATGACAGCCCGGATGGCTCGCTCCGGCCACACCTCCGCCCAAGCATTGGGCGGCGCTGACAACACAACGAGCAATAGGGCGAGCGGCGTCGGTTTCATGCGGTTTCTCCAGTGGCTTGGAGAAATTACAGCAAGAACTGCGCCAGTACCGGTTGGGGATTTACTCCGCGGCCACGGCCGTCGGGCGGTCCGGATGCTCCGGTACATCCTCGAGCTGCGGCTCGAGGCGGCGCTTGAGCATGCGGTCGATACGGTCGAGATAGATGTAGACGACTGGCGTGATGTAGAGGGTCAAGAGCTGCGACAGGACCAGGCCCCCGACCACTGCCACACCCAGCGGCTGGCGCAGCTCCGCGCCGGCGCCGTGGCCGAGCGCGATCGGCAGCGCGCCGAAGATCGCCGCAAAGGTCGTCATCATGATCGGCCGGAAGCGCAGTAGCGCCGCTTCGCGGATCGCGGCCTCGGCATTGAGACCGACCCTTCGCCGTTCGATCGCGAAATCGATCATCATGATCGCGTTCTTCTTCACGATGCCGACCAGCATCACGATGCCGATGATGGCGATGACCGAGAGGTCCATCCTGAACGCCATCAGAGTCAGCAGTGCGCCGACGCCCGCCGACGGCAGCCCGGAGATGATGGTGATCGGATGGATGAAACTCTCGTAGAGGATGCCGAGCAGCACATAGGCGGCGAAGATCGCGGCCAGCACCAGCAGAATCTGGCCTTTCTTCGCCTCCTCGAATACCTGCAAGGAGCCCTGGAAGCTCGAGGTGACGGTCGCCGGCAGCCGCGCGTCGCGCTCGATCTGCTGGATCGCGTCGGTCACCTGTCCGAGCGAGGCCCCGGGGGTCAAGTTGAACGAGATGGTGACCGACGGCTGGTTGCCCTGGTGATTGACTTGCAGCGGCCCGACAGTGGGCGTGAGCCGGGTCACCGCCTCCAGCGGCACCGCCTGTCCGCTCGCCGTCTTCAGGTAGATGCGCGACAATGCCGAGATGTCGGTTTGGAACTCGGGCTTGCTCTCCAGGATCACCTGATAGTCGTCGTCCGGCGTGTAGATCGTCGCCACCTGGCGCGAGCCGAAGGCATTGAACAGCTCCTGGCGCACCTGCTCGATGGAGATGCCGTAGACACCCGCTTTCTCGCGGTCGATCTCGACGTTCATCTGCGGATTGCGCAGGTCGAGGTCGGTGCTGACGTCGCGCACAATCCCGAGCTCGGCGATCTTGGCCTGAACCTCCGGAGCGACGCGGTAGAGCGTATCGGTGTCGCTTGACGTCAACGTGTACTGGTATTCGCCTTGCGACGGCCGGCCGCTGATGTTGAGGTTCTGCACGGCGCGGAAGCGCACGATGAGGCCCGGCACCGCATTGCCCGCCGCCGCCCGCAACCGGTCGATGACCGCGTTGACGCCCTCCCGTTCGCTACGTGGCTTGAGCGCAACGAAAATGCGACCGATGTTTGCGGTGGCGGACGGCCCGCCGGGACCGATGGTCGAATTCAGATACTGGACCGCAGGATCCTTGCGGACGATGGCGGCCACCTTGGCCTGCATGTCCGCCAGCGAATGGAATGACGTGTCGGCCGCGGATTGCGTCGATATGAACACAAATCCGGTGTCCTCGCTCGGGATGAAGCCCTTGGGAATGATGATGTAGAGCCAAACGGTGCCGACCAGCGTGCCAATGGTGATCAACAGCATCACGGCCTTGAAGCGGATGACCTTGTCGAGGCTCCACTCGTAGGCGCGCAGCCAGCTCTTGAACATCGCCTCGAACGCGCGCAGCACGATGTTCTGCTTCTCGCCTTCCGGGTGATGCCGCAGCATGCGCGCGCACAGCATCGGGGTCAGCGTCAGCGAGACAAAGCCGGAGATGACGATCGCCACCGAGATCGTCACCGCGAACTCGCGGAAGATGCGGCCGACCATGCCGCCCATCAGCAGAACCGGGATGAACACCGCGATCAGCGAGAACGTGATCGAGATGATGGTGAAGCCGATTTCCTTGGCGCCCTTGAGCGCGGCCTCGAATGGCCGCATGCCGTTCTCGACGTGGCGCACGATGTTTTCGAGCATCACGATTGCGTCATCGACCACGAAGCCGACCGACAGCGTGAGCGCGAGCAGCGTCATGTTGTTGATCGAGAAGCCAAGCGCATACATTGCCGCCGCGGTGCCGATCAGCGACACCGGTACGGCCAGTGTCGGAATGATCGTCGCCGATGCCGAGCGCAGGAACAGGAAGATCACCAGCACCACGAGCCCGATTGCGATGCCGAGGGTGATTTGCACGTCCTCGACCGATTCACGCACCGAGACCGTGCGATCATTGATGACCTGGAGATTGACCGAGGCCGGCACCGCCGCCTCATAGACCGGCATCCGCGCGCGCACCGCGTCGACCACCGCCACCGCGTTGGACCCGGGCTGGCGTAGCACGCCGAGCATCACCGCGCGGTTGTCGTTGAACCAGGTCGCCTGCCGGTTGTTCTCGACGCTCTCGATGACGTCGGCGATCTCGTGCAGGCGCACCGGAGCGCCGTTGCGATAGGCGACGATGACCTGCTTGTATTCTTCGGCGGTCCGCATGGCTGCGGTGGCCGACAGCGTCACGTTCTGGCGCGGCCCGTAGAGCGTTCCAACCGGCGAATTGGAGTTGGTCTGGGCAATGACGCGACGAATTTCGTCGAGCGAGATGTTACGCGCCGCCGCCGCCACCGGATCGACCTGCACGCGGATTGCGAATTTCTGCGAGCCGTAGACCTCGACCTGTGCAACGCCGGGCAACTGCGATATCTGCGGCGCCATCTGCGTCTCGGCGAACTCGTTGACCTTTGATAGCGGCAGGGTCTGCGAGTTCACGCTGATGACCAGCACGGCAAAGTCGCCGGGGTTGACCTTGCGGAAGCTCGGCGGCGTCGTCATTTCGACCGGCAACCGCCGTGCCGCCACCGTCAGTGCGGTCTGCACGTCGAGCGCCGCGCTGTCGATATTCCGGTTGAGATCGAACTGGACGATGATCTGGGTGCGTCCGAGCGACGACGCCGAGGTCAGCGAGGTGACGCCCGATATCGTGGACAGCTGCCGTTCGATCGGCGACGCCACCGACGCCGCCATGGTCTCCGCGCTGGCGCCCGGCAGTTGCGCGGTAATCTGGATGGTCGGGAAGTCAACCGCCGGCAGCGCCGCGACGCCCAAGAGCCGATAAGCGAAGATGCCGAAAACAATGATCGTCGCGGTCACCAGCGTAGTGAAGACCGGGCGGCGAATACACAGCTCGGACAGGCCCATCGTCAGGTTCCGGCTTTGGATTCGCGCGGCGATACGCGTGTGCCATTGGTGAGCCGGAGATGGCCTTCGATCACCACCATTTCGCCGCCCTCGAGCCCGCCTCCAAGGACGGTTTCGCTTTCAAGAACGCGCGCGACCTTGACCGGCGTGACCGTCGCCACGCCGTTCTTGACCACGAACACAAATGGACCGGCCTGGGCCACCTGGATGGCGGCCGATGGAACGGCGACTGCGTCCTCCTCGCGGAACACCAGCCGCACCTGCACCAGCGTGCCCGGCCACAGCAGCTCGTCGGTGTTGGGCATGGTCGCACGCACGGGCACCGTGCCGGTGGCGGGATCGACCGTGTTCTCGACCATGGTGACCTGACCGGACGCATGGCGGCCGTCGCCCGGGACGACTGCCTGGATGGTCGCGGTCTCATTGGTGATCGCCTGCCGCAGTTCCGGCAGGCTGCGCTGCGGCAGCGCGAACGTTACGTAGACCGGCGCGACCTGGATGATCGTCGCGAGCGGAATCGGATCGGCCTGCCGCGCGAAGTTGCCGACCTTCGCGGTCGCCATACTCACGCGCCCGGTGATCGGCGCGCGGATGAACGTGTAGTCGCGCTGGACGCGCAGCAGCTCGAGTTGCGCGCTGTTCGATTCCACGGCGGCAGTGAAGATGTTGACCTGGGTCTTGGCGTTGTTGAGCGTGACCAGGGTGGTGGCGTTCTTGGCGACCAGCGCTTCGTAGCGCTCGACGTCGCGCTGCGCCTGCTCGAGCTGCGAGCGCGCGCCGTTCAGGATGCCCTGCGTCTGCCGGATCTGCGCGTCGAGCGCGCGGTGGTCGAGCGTGAACAGCATGTCGCCCTTGCGGACGATCGCGCCGTCGCTGAAGTGAACCTCGATGATCTCGCTGTCGATGCGCGGCTTGACCGCCACCTGGGCGATCGGCGTCACGTTGCCGAGCAGATCGATGCGAACGGGCACCTTCTTCTTGACAGCCTGCGCCACATCAACTGCGACCGAGCCGCCCTTGCCCTTGCCTTTTGGAGCTTGCGCAACGGCACCCGGCGGCGACCACGCGCCGCGCATTGCGGCATAGCCGCCCGCAAGGGCGACTGCCGCTGCCACCCCAATCAGCAGGATCCGTCTCGTCATTCCAGTCTCGGACCGGCCTCTAGGGCACGCGTCCTGGCTCCCTCAGTCGAATAGCCACCCCACGCGAGAATTCTTTGTCGCCTTATTTGCAGGTGTTCTATCATATATCTCATAACAGAGTACACTGAGGCACCACCGCAAAAACAGCGTAAATTCGAGCGTTGGGCGCGTATTTGCGCCTTCAGGCGGCTCCACAGGTATTCCGAATGCGCATTGCAACCTGGAATGTTAACTCCGTTAAACAACGCCTGGATTGTGCCACCGCCTGGCTCGCCGAACGCAATCCCGATGTCGTCTGCTTCCAGGAAACGAAATGTGTGGACGACGCGTTCCCAAAGGAAGCCTTCGAGGGGCTCGGCTACAACGTCGCCATCCACGGGCAGAAGGGCTTCAACGGCGTCGCCATCCTGTCCAAGGCTCCATTCGACGAGATCGCGGCTCGCTTGCCCGGCGACGATGGCGATGAGCAGGCGCGCTTCCTGGAAGCGGTGATTTCGACCGAGGGCGGCGTGGTGCGCATCGCCTCCATCTATCTGCCCAACGGCAACCCGCCCGCCACTGACAAATATTCGTACAAGATCAAATGGATGGATCGCCTGATTGAGTATGCGCGCGAGCGCATGGTGCTGGAGGAGCCGCTGCTCCTGGCAGGCGACTACAACGTCATTCCTGCGGTCGCCGATGCGCGCAATCCCGCCGCCTGGGTTGGCGACGCGCTGTTCCTGCCGCAGACGCGCGGACGTTTTCGTTCGTTGATCAATCTCGGCTTCACCGATGCAGTGCGCGCCGCCAGCGACAGCGCCGACCTCTACACATTCTGGGACTATCAGGCCGGCGCCTGGCAGAAGAACAACGGCATCCGCATCGATCACGTGCTGATGTCGCCGCAGGCCACCGACAAATTCGTCAGCGCGACCATCGATAAGCATGTGCGGGCTTGGGAAAAACCATCCGACCACGTCCCCGTGGTGGTTGATTTGGCAATCAACGTGAAATAGCCGGGCGCCGACTTGCAGGATCAGCGGCGCCGATTCATCCAGCGCTCGAGATAGCTGTGCGCCATCACGCGCTCGTCCTCGGTGGCTTGCGCGAACGCCGCCGAATAGGTGTCGGTGATCCACTTGTCGTCCGAGCCGCCGCCTTCCTTGGCGACCGCGTCCTTGGCGACCGTCAGCCAGAACAGGCCGAGCGCAGCCTGGCGCGACACATCCTTGCCTTTGAACAGCATGGAGCCGAGCAACGCCTGCGCGTTGCGCTGACCGTTGTCGGCCGCGAGTCGCAACCAGCGCGACGCCTGCACCCCATCCTTGGGCGTGCCGGAGCCTTCGAGGTACATGCGGCCAACAAGATACTGCGCCTCCGGATCGCCGAAGTAGGACGCGGCATGCCGAAACATGCCGTGCGCAACCACAGCATCGGGCCGAACGTCGGTGTCGGGGATGCCCTTCAGGTAGAAGTGCCCGAGCGACACGAACGCGTTGGCGACAAAGCGCGCATGCGGCGTGCCGGGCGGATCAGCGGCATGCGCCTTGGTCAGGCTGCGGAAGTAGTCGAACGCCCGCTTCTCGTCCACGCCGACGCCTTCGCCGTCGGCATAGATGCGGCCGAGCTTCCAGAGCGCGCCGGGTACGCCACGCTCGGCGGCGTATTCGAGCGCCATCAGGCCCTGATCGACCCTGCCCTCGCGCAGCATCTGATTGCCGGAGCGAAACGCGTCGAAAGGCGTGGCCGCCGGCGGCGGCGGAAGCGAACTCAGCGACGGACCCGCTGGCCCGCCCTGTTGCGGCGACACCTGAACCGTGCCGAGCGGAGCGACGCGCGACGGCGACAACGGCGCAGTAACCGGCGCCATCTCCGGCGTGCGCGTGCCGTCGAAACTTGCCGCCGGCGAGAAGCCGAACGCCAAGCCGATCAGGCCAAGGCTCACGACCGCGTTAGACGTCCGCATAGCACGACTTCTCTGCCGCGCCTCCGGGATGGGTCACGGCGCCTTCGCGCGCCGGCCCGACCTGCTGGGCGTATTTCCACAAATAGCCGGACGTGAACTGGGGCGCCCTTGGCTTCCAGGACTTCGCACGGCTTTCGAACTCGGCTTTGGTCAGATCGACTTCGAGCACGCCTTTGTTGGCGTCGATCGTGATCATGTCGCCGTCGCGCAGATGCGCGATCGGTCCGCCGACGGCGGCCTCGGGGCCGACATGTCCGATGCAGAAGCCGCGCGTGGCGCCGGAGAAACGTCCGTCGGTAATAAGGGCAACCTTGCCGCCCATGCCTTGTCCGTACAGCGCGGCGGTGGTCGCGAGCATTTCGCGCATGCCGGGCCCGCCCTTGGGGCCCTCATAGCGGATCACGAGCACATCGCCTTCCCGGTACTTGCGGTTTCTGACTGCGTCAAAGCAGGCTTCTTCGCCGTCGAAACAACGCGCAGGCCCGATAAATTTCAACTCACTCATCCCGGCAACCTTAACGATGGCACCCTCGGGCGCGAGATTGCCCTTGAGACCGACCACGCCGCCGGTGACCGTCAACGGCTTGTCGGCAGGACGAACCACGTCCTGGTCCTTATTCCACTTAACCCGTTTGAGATTGTCGGCGATGGTGCGGCCGGTCACCGTGATGCAATCGCCGTGCAGGTGACCGTGGTCGAGCAGCGTCTTCATCAACAACGGGATGCCGCCAGCTTCAAACATGTCTTTGGCGACATAACGGCCGCCTGGCTTCAAATCCGCAATATACGGTGTCTTTTTGAAGATTTTTGCGACGTCGAAGATGTTGAATTCGATACCGCATTCGTGCGCGATTGCCGGCAGGTGCAGTGCAGCATTGGTCGAGCCGCCCGACGCGGCAACCACCGCCGCGGCGTTTTCGAGCGCCTTGCGGGTGACGATGTCGCGCGGCCGCAAGCCGGACTTGATCAGGTCCATGATCTTTTCGCCGGCGGTCATGCAGAAGGCATCGCGGATTTCGTAGGGCGCCGGCGCGCCGGCGGAGTACGGAAGCGCGAGGCCGATGGCTTCCGATACCGTCGCCATGGTGTTGGCGGTGAATTGCGCCCCGCACGCGCCCGCCGACGGGCATGCGTTCTGCTCGAGCGTCTCGAGATCGCGGTCCGACATTTCCCCGACCGAGTACTTCCCAACCGCCTCGAACACGTCCTGGATGGTGACCGGCTGCCCCTTGAATGTGCCCGGGAGGATCGATCCGCCGTAGATGAAGATCGACGGCACGTTGAGGCGGCACATCGCCATCATCATGCCGGGCAGCGACTTGTCGCAGCCGGCGATCCCGACCAGCGCGTCGTACGAATGCCCCCGCATGGTGAGTTCAACGGAGTCGGCAATCACCTCGCGCGAGGGCAGCGACGACTTCATGCCCTCGTGCCCCATGGCGATGCCGTCGGTGACGGTGATGGTGCAGAACTCGCGCGGCGTGCCGCCGGCGCTCGCCACGCCCTTCTTCACCGCTTGCGCTTGGCGCATCAGCGCGATGTTGCAGGGCGCAGCCTCATTCCAGCAGCTCGCAACGCCGACGAATGGCTGATGGATCTGATCACGGGTGAGACCCATCGCATAATAGTAGGAACGGTGCGGCGCGCGCTCGGGCCCTTCGGTCACATGCCGGCTGGGAAGCTTTGCCTTCAAAGTGGTCTTGGCGTCCATTGCAGTATCGTCAGCCCCAGCGACACTTTCCTTCGCACCACGCTACCGGAAAGAGACGCAACGCCTTGCGGCGTCTTCGATCTCGACCGAGCCTATGGCCAAATAGCGGCGCCGTGAGAGCCGCGGGGGGTCACAACCCAAATGTTCTAAACCTGTTGCCAAGACGCAACAGCCGTTGCGAGTTCGCCACAGCTTGGCCCCAGAGACTGACAAACTGTTATGTCGCAGTTCCCCCCATGATTGTGCAGTGCGGTAAGCGGGACGGGGCCGGGTGTCCCGCGCCCCCCAAATTTCGAGCACGAACAGAACGCTGATCCGCACGGTTTAGCGGCGGCGGACGCGGATGGCGGGCCTGGACGACGAAGAACCGGACGACGTCTTCGCCTTCGGCTCTTGCGCGTATCTGATCTGAGGCAGTCTTGCCGCCGGCGCCTTCGGCTGCGCGGTCTGGCTTTGCGACGCGCTGCTCACCGGCACGTGCGCGACGAGCGCCCGACCCTGACCGGTCGTGGACGCGCTCTCCGCCGCCAAAGCAGGGCGCGGCTGTGGCGTGCCGCCTCCGTAGAGCACGGAGCCGATGTTCAACCACCAGCCGAGCAGAAACGTCGCGCAGAAAACGCCGAGACCGAGAACAAGCGTACGGATATCCATGTGCCGCCAGCGACCTGGAAGAAGCCGTAGAGTAGCCGCAGCCACTGCAGGTTCCGTGAAGTCGCTGCTCGCAACACGAGGCTTCCTGCTAAGGTTTGATTAAGCAACCAACCATCATTGCCTTACAGACCATGCCCCGCCCGCTTCGCCGCCCGTACTTCGCCCGCGACGTGCACGCCGTGGCGCGCGACCTCATCGGCGCGACCTTGCTGTTCAAAGGCGCCGGCGGGCGCATCGTCGAGGTCGAGGCCTATCATCACACCGACCCGGCGGCGCACTCCTACAACGGCAAGACCCCGCGCAACGCCGTGATGTTCGGTCCGCCGGGCTTCGCCTACGTCTATCGCTCCTACGGCATCCACTGGTGCGTCAATTTCGTCTGCGAGAAGGAAGGCTCCGCCAGTGCGGTGCTGATACGCGCCGTCGAACCGACCGACGGCATCGCGGCGATGCGGCGGCGGCGCCGCCTGAACGACGATCGCCTGCTGTGCTCCGGGCCCGGCCGCCTGTGCGAAGCGCTCGGCATCACCGGTGCGCACAACGGCCTCTCACTCGACAAGCCGCCGTTTGAGCTGATACCCCGCGTGGACGAGGTCGCGATCGCGACCGGCCCGCGCATTGGGATCACCAAGGCCATCGACCTGCCCTGGCGCTATGGGCTCAAAGGCTCACGCTTCCTGAGCAGACCATTTCGCGCACAGGACGCGATTTGAACGCGCCTGCCCGCATGGTACCGTACCAGCGACGACCTCATGGGACGCCCAGGACATTTATGCGGCGCGCATTTCGGATCGCTGTTGCCGTCCTTGCTCTTGCCGCCGCATCCGGCCGCGCCGACGCACTTGAGGTCACCTGCATCGAGGCGTCGCGCTACCAGCATCTCTACCGGCTCTTCGGCAGCGACGAAAAGCAGCTTGCTGCTTTCCTCGAGCTCGATCCCGCCACCATGCCGCGCCCCGAATTCTGCCGCGCGATGCTGGTCAGCGGCAAGGTCGACATCCGCAGCGCCGGCGATGCCGACAAGCTACTGGCGGCGGTCGAAGCCAACCAGGGATGGCTCGCGACGCTCCAGCTCTCGTCCGGCGGCGGCAGCGTGCAAACCGGATACCAGCTCGGATTCATTACGCGGCTGTTCTGGCTCAAGACTCGGACTGCTACTGCGTCCGGGCGCAACTTGAGCTACACGCCCGACTTCTTCGTCCCGCCGGCGGCGACCGGCCCCGACACCGGTGAAGAGCACCCCGACGCCGACCGCATCCGCAACTGGCGCAACTATCTGGCATCGCAGAAGGGCCTGAGCCCCATGCAGCTCGGCTACATCGGCTGCGCATCAGCCTGCGGGCTCATTCACACCGCGGGCATCGATCGCGCCGGCGAAGTGCGTGTGCATCGCGCCCGGGTCGGCGGCGCGGATAAGGACGAGTTCATCAATCTGAAGGCCACGATGTCGGAAACCGATCGGCGCCTGCTGCGACTAGAGCTCGAGCAGATCGCATTCTACCGCCAGATGGACCCTGGTCCCGACTTCGTCCGCCACTATCAGGAAACGCCGGCGCAGACCACCACGCCCGTCGATGTCTCGCGCTTCCCGCGCTACGTTGCCGACTACCTGACCGGCCGCTGCAAGATGAATGGTGACCTGCTGCAGGAGCTCGATCGCCAGATCGGGAACACCATCAGCGAGTTGATCGCACCGCAGTTCGGCTATTGGATCAAGGTCGACAATCTCAGGCGGTCGCTGCGGCAGCTCAGGCATATGCGTGCCGACGCGGAGCGCTGCATTGCCAGCGCCCACGAGCGCGAACGCCGCGCCCACTTCGTCAAGCTGTGCCCGAACGGCTGCGACCGCAAGAAATTGATGGGCATGGTGGACGAGAACGTGCGCGGCCTCCTGAAACAGGTGCAATAGGTCTGGTCTGGAACGTGTAGATGATCGCGAAGGCCCTTCGATCGGCCACACTGGCGCTCTCGCTCGCGCCGACGCTGCTGCTGTCGCCCCCCACGCCGGCGGCAGCCGCGCTGGAATTTCACTGCATCGACGTCTCGCGCTACAAGAACCTGCTGCAGATATTCCAGGACGATCCGGCGACGCTGTTCAGCTACTTCAACATTTCGCGGCGGCCGCTGCCGGCGCCCGAGACCTGCCGGGCGCTGCTGGTGACCGGCACGATCGCGTCCGACTCCGCCGACGCGCTGCTCGGGCGCATCATCGAGTCCCGCGGCTGGCTGGCGGCGCTCTATCTCTCGTTCTCGGGAACAAACATCGAGCAGGAAGCGGCGATGGCCACGATCGTGCGCCGGTTTTCGCTGAAAACCTATGAGGTGCGCGGGCCGCTCTATTTCTACAATCCGGATTTTGCGGTCCGGTGGACGCCCGCCATCGGCAAGGGCGGTTTCTTGTCGGCGGCGGCCAGCGGCGATCCGTCGCCGCTCGACAGTGGGATGACGGCGTTCATGCGGCGCGATCGCGCGCTCAGGCTCGATCCCAAGCGCTATGCCTGCACCGGCGGTTGCCGCGTGGTGTGGTCGGCCGGCGTCAACCGCGTCCACAACCTGCGGTCTGGGCCGGCGGAGGCAACGACCACGACCGATCCGACCATCGAACGGCTACGCACCGTCTTTGCCTACCGGCTCGACCGCGGCCAGCTGCCGGCGGCCGACGATCCGCTGTTGTCGCGCGGGTGGGACCGCATTCCGACCACACCGCCGGCCGTGGCGTCGGCACTGCGCAAGGAATGCGATGCGGAAATGACGGTGGCGGAGGCGCTGGAGTCGCGGGTCGCCGACGTGTTCGCGGAAGCCGTCGCCAGGAAGCTGTCGCCGCCCGCGGTCTCGGCGGTGGCGCCGCATCTCAATGCGCTCAAGCGCGCCGGCGTACGGCTGCAGCAATGCCTGGCGGCGGCGCATGAAAATATGCGGCTGCGCGAGTTCCAGACTCACTGCCCGGCCAAGGCGTGCAGCCGCTCCGAACTGCTCGGATCGATGAGCAAGTCAGGCGCCGAGATGCTCGAGGAAGCGAGCAAACTCTAGTGGCCGCGGCATGGCCCGCGTCACGACGCGGCCGGACGATTATAAATGTCCTTGATGTCGGTGAAGCGCACGTCAGGTGCGTGCTCGCGGGCGTAATCCAGGTAGAACTGGTTGCGCGCGAGGAACACCACGTCGCCGTCGAGGTCTTCCGCGATCGCGGCCGCGTTCGCTTTGACGAAAGTGTCGAGCGTCTTCGGATCGTCCGCCGCGATCCAGCGCGCCAGCGTGAACTCGGCAGTGTCCCACATGACTTCGAGCCGGTACTCGTCCCTGAGCCGCGCCTGCAGCACGTCGAGCTGCAGGCTGCCGACGACGCCGACCAGCGCCGGCGACCCGTCCTGCGGCCGGAACACCTGCACGACGCCCTCCTCCGCCATCTGCTGTAGCGCTTCGCGCAGCTGCTTGGCCTTCATCGCGTCCGGCAGCCGCACACGCCGCAGGATCTCGGGCGCGAAGCTCGGCACGCCCACGAAATTGAGCGCCTCGCCCTCGGTGAGCGTATCGCCGATCCGCAAGGTGCCGTGGTTGGGGATGCCCACCACGTCGCCGGCATAGGCGTTGTCGGCGAGCGCGCGGTCCTTGGCGAAGAAGAACTGCGGCGCGCTCAAGGTCATCGGCTTGCCGCTGCGGTTGTTGAGGACCTTCATGCCGCGCGTAAGCCGGCCCGAGCAGAGCCGCGCAAACGCGATGCGGTCGCGATGGTTCGGATCCATGTTGGCCTGGATCTTGAAGATGATTGCCGACATGCGGTCCTCGTCGGCGGCCACGATCCGCTTGTCGGCCTTCTGCTCGCGTGGCGCCGGCGCCATGGTGCCGATGGCGTCGAGCAGGTCGCCGACGCCGAAATTGTTCAAGGCGCTGCCGAAGAACACCGGGCTCAGGTGGCCTTCGCGGAAGGATTTGAGATCGAATTTCTTGCAGGCTTCCCGCACCAGCGCGAACTCCTCCTCGATCGCGTCGGCACTCAGCGCGGCGCTGCGCGAGGCGATCTCGGCGATGCTCATCTCACGCAAGGTGCCCGCCTTGCCGGCATCGCCCTCAACCAGCCGCACGCCGCCTGTCGCGACATCGATGGTGCCGACGAAGTCGCGGCCACGGCCGACCGGCCAGTTCGCCGGCGCGACGTCGAGCGCGAGCGTGTGCTCGATCTCGTCGAGCAGCTCGAACGGATCGCGGCTCTCGCGGTCCATCTTGTTGATGAAGGTCAGGATCGGGATGTCGCGCAGCCGGCAGACCTCGAACAGCTTGCGGGTCCGCGGCTCGATGCCCTTGGCGGCGTCGATCACCATGACGGCGGAATCGACCGCGGTCAGCGTCCGGTAGGTGTCCTCGGAGAAGTCCTCGTGGCCGGGCGTATCGAGCAGGTTGAAGATGCGGCCGTCATATTCGAAGGTCATGACCGAGGTCACGACCGATATCCCGCGCTCGCGCTCGATCGTCATCCAGTCGGAGCGCGCCGACTGCCGGTTCCGCTTCGCCTTGACCTGCCCCGCGAGCTGGATCGCGCCCCCGAACAGCAGCAGCTTCTCCGTCAAGGTGGTCTTGCCGGCGTCGGGATGGGAGATGATGGCGAAGGTCCGGCGGCGCGCGATCTCAGGGGCAAACGGCGTCCGCGCCTCCGCGCCTTGTTCGGCGCTGATGTTCATTGCGGCGCCCTTGTAGCGCGGGTAGCCCCGAAAGCAAGCTCTCTCTAGGCCCGCCGAGGAAGTCGCTCAGGACCCTACTACGCTCAGTCCAAAAACAACCAGGATCAGCGCAATGCAGCCTCCTGTGGAAACGATTGCTAGCAGGGACAGCCAACCCAAGAGTCTTGAAGGCAACACGCGTCTTAAAAACGCGATATCTCGATCGGTGGTAAAGGCCACAACAAGCAGACCATTTAGAAAAAGAAAGAGAATCAACATTGCTTTGGAAATCTCACTTAAAAATCCCAATCTATTTGGACCTAGCTCCCCAAGAACGAGATCATGCACGGTCATAGCAAACGCCACGCAAAACGCCGCTGCGAGACCCAGCTTGAGAACGCGTTCTACGGACAGCGTGCTCACATCCAAACTCCGTGATGAGCCAGAATAGACTCGCAGCCTGCCGCGGTCGGGAACTTGCGAGTAACCTCCCCGATCATCTCCCAGTCGCGGGCAAGCCCTTCGAAATAGCGCCCGAGCTCGGCGCGCGCGGTGTATTCGGTCATATAGGCGACTTTCGGCGCCGCGCCCTGGATGAGCGAGCCGAAGGCGATGTCCTCGGCGCAGATCGACATCCAATGATCGACGCTGGCGCCGCGGCTGTCGTGCCAGCGCCGATAGGCTTCGGTCAGCACGGCAATGTTGCTGGCTTCGTCCGACATGACGACCTCCTCTCATTGAAGGGCAAATCGTGCGCGATGATCGCGATGGTTGCAAGAGGGCATGCGCGCTACCCGACCGGGACCGGAAACATCTCCGTGATCGTGACGACGCGCGGTGCAAGGCCCTGTTCGTGCACGAAGCGCGCGATCGCTTCCCAGGTCGGCCGGTTGGGCTCGACGCCATAGGCCCAGAAATCCTTGCCGAACACGCGCCAGCTCTCCTCGACGTGGTCGATGAGGAACGGCAACGCGAGATGCAGCGCGTCGGTGTCGTAGAGGCCGTCGAGCGCGATCGCCTTGGCCTCGCTGAATGCGTCATAGATGCTCTTCGCTACCCAGGGGTGCTCGCGGTGCACGTCTTCGCGCACCACCACCGTGTGCATGATCGGAAAGATTTTTGTGCGGCGGTAGTAGTCGGTCTCGATCTCCTTGAAGTTCGGCCACAGCCGCGCAATGTGCGGCGCGCCGTTGAGAAACGACTGCGGGATATAGAGCGTCAGGAGCGCGTCGAGCTCGCCGGCATCGAACATTTTCTCCAGCGTCTGCGTGCCGGACAGGAAGTCGAGCTTCACCTTGGGCAGGTCGAGGGGAATCAGCGGCTTCTCCACGAAGGTGTTCAGCCCGCCCATGAACCAATGCATGTCCTCCGGCTTGATGCCGTAGTCGTGCTGGAGCATGCCGCGCATGAAGCAGAGCCCAGTCGAGGAATATTGCGAGGTGCCGACGCGCTTGCCGCGCAAATCCTCCGGCTTCTCGATGCCCGCCCCCTTGCGCACATAGATGCAGGAGTGGCGGAAGATCTTCGACAGCGCCACCGGCACCGCCACGAACGGGCAATCGCCCCTCGCCTTCAGCGCCGTGTACGACGCGAGCGACAGCTCGGAGACCTGGAATTCCTTGTTGTCCAGCATGCGCTGGAACGACTGCCGCGGCCGCAGGATCTGGATGTCGAGATCGATGCCTTCCGGCTTCACGCGGCCGTCGATGAGCGGACGGGTGCGGTCGTAATTCCAGCAGGCGAGCGTCAGCTTCAAATTCGCCATGGCGTCTATGATTTCCCTGGTGGCGGCGGTAACGGCGCGGCGCCCGCGCGCCACGTCAAATCCCATAGCAAGCCTTGCGGCATGGTGGCCAGCACCGGCGCAGTCGGCACGCCCGCGGCGGCGAGCAGGTCGGCGATCCAGTGATTACACACGCGCAGCACGTTGAAGGTCCCGACCGCGCGATAGAACAGGCTGTGGCCGTAGAGACCTCGACCCGTTTCCTCGAGGCTAGCGTCGCGCCCTTTGCGCGCAAACGTCGCGTCGAGCATGGTCGCGAGCCGATCGAAGCCGGTTTCACTCAGCGTGAGTGCGGCCATGGTCGCTGTCGGATAGGCGATGCGCGGCGGCTCCGAGAAACCGACCACATGCAGTACCGATGGATTGCCGGGCCGGAACAGCGCCCGCAGCGCCAGCGCGGTCGTCAGCTCGGCCGAGGTCGGCACGCGGGTATAGAACCCTTCGTCGCCCCAGCCGAACTCCAGGCGGTCGTAGCGAGCAAAGTGTGCCGTCACGGCCGCGAGCGCCGGTAGCGAACGCCGGCGCGCGGCTTCGGCCAGCGCTTCGCGCGGCACGACCAGACTGGAGTGATAGAAGTTGGTGACGATCTGAACGTCAACGCGAGCAGCTCCGGGCGGCGGCGGATAAAGCCTGGCGTCGCCGGAGCGCATCGTCGCCAACGTCGCGACGACGAACGCGGCGAGGAGAACGCCGAGCGACCATGCCACCCACCGCAGGACGCGCCGCACGGTTTTCCCCCTACGTCGAAACGCCTACGCCGCCCCCTTGAGCCGCTCCATCGCCTCCAGAATTCGGGCGCGGCGGCCTTCCGCCTCCTCGCGCTTTTCGCGCTCGCCCTCGACGATCTCCTCGGCGGCGTTCTGGACGAATTTGGGATTGCTGAGCTTGGCATCGACACGCGCGATGTCGGAGTCGACGCGCGCAAGCTCCTTGCCGAGCCGAACCTGCTCGGCCGCGAAGTCGATGACGCCCTTGAGCGGCAGCGCCACCACTTCGCCCCGCACGTCGAGCTGGATCGAGCCCGGCGGCACCGCCTTCGCGACCGACAGGCTCGAAAGGCGCGCAAGGCGCCGGATCACGTCGGCCCAGCGTCCGGCGCGCGCGTCGGTCTCCGGCGACACGTTGGCGAGCACCACCGGCAATTCGGTCGCGACCGTAAGGTTCATCTCCGCGCGCACCGAGCGGATGGCGGTGACGATATCGATCACCCAGCCGATCTCATTTTCGGCGGCGTGGTCCGACAGCCGCGGGTGTGCCGGCCACGGCGTCAGCGCCAGGAGGCCTTCGCGCGCCGTCCCCTGCTCGGCCGTGACGCGCCAGAGCTCCTCCGTCACGAACGGCATGAACGGATGCAGCAGTTTCAGGATTTCATCGCGCACCCAGGCCACCATCGCGCGCGTTTCGGTCTTGGCGGCCCCATCAGGACCCCCGAGGCTCGGCTTCGCCAGTTCGAGGTACCAGTCGCAGTAGATGTTCCAGATGAAGCGGTAGAGCGCGTTGGCGGCATCGTTGAATTGGTAGGCGTTAAGCGCTTCCGTGACCTCGCGCGATGCCTTCTGCGTCTCATGCGCGATCCAGCGGTTGAGCGTCTCCTTGTTCGCCGTGGGGTCGAATCCGGGCACGGAGACGCACTCGTTCATCTCGGCGAAGCGCGCCGCATTCCAAAGCTTGGTCGTAAAATTGCGGTTGTTCTCGACCGACTGCGGACCGAGCCTGATGTCGTGCCCCTGCGCGGCGGCGCGCGCCAGCGTAAAGCGCAGCGCGTCGGCGCCGAATTCGTCGATCACGCCAAGCGGATCGATGACGTTGCCCTTCGACTTCGACATCTTCTGGCCGCGCTCGTCGCGCACCAGCCGGTGGATGTAGACGGTGTGGAACGGGATGTCCTTCATGAAATGAAGGCCCATCATCATCATGCGCGCGACCCAGAAGAAGATGATGTCGAAGCCGGTGACCAGCACGTCGGTCGGATAGAAGCGCTTGAGCTCGGCGGTCTCGAACGGCCACCCGAGCGTCGAGAACGGCCACAGCGCCGACGAGAACCAGGTATCGAGCACGTCCTCATCGCGCCACACCGGGACCTGCTCGGGCATCGCGCCGCCCAGGCCGACCTTGGCGAGACTGTCGTCCATGTTGCCGACCAGTTCGACGTCACGCTTGTAGTAATTCTTGGCGCGCTGGAGCGCTTCCGCCTCGGTCTCGGCGACGAACACCTCGGTCTTCGCGATCGAGAGCTGGCCGCTTTCATCAAGCGCCCAGCCGTACCACGCCGGAATCTGATGGCCCCACCAGAGCTGGCGCGAGATGCACCAGGGCTGGATGTTATCCATCCAGTTGAAATAGGTCGCCTCCCATTGCTGCGGCACGAAGCTGGTGCGGCCGTCGCGTACCGCCTGCGCCGCCGGCTGCGCCAGCGACTTGGCGTCGACATACCACTGGTCGGTGAGATACGGCTCGATGACGACGCCGGAGCGGTCGCCGTGCGGCACCATGTTCACGTGCGGCTCGATCTTGGCGACCAGCCCCTTGTTCTGCATCCGCTCGACGATCAGGCGGCGCGCGACGAAGCGGTCGATGCCGTGCATCTGCAGCGTCTCGACCAGCTCCGGATCCATCGGGTCGAGGCCGTCGAGAAAAGCGTCGTTGTTCTCGAGATTGAGACCGGCCTCCCGGTCGAGCACGTTGATCAGCGGCAGGTCGTGGCGGCGACCGACCTCGAAATCGTTGAAGTCATGCGCCGGCGTGATCTTGACCGCGCCCGTGCCTTTCTCCGGGTCGGAATAATCGTCGGCGACGATCGGGATGCGGCGGCCGACCAGCGGCAGGATCGCGTGCTTACCGACAAGATGCTTGTAGCGCTCGTCGTCGGGATGCACCGCAACCGCAGTGTCGCCGAGCATGGTCTCCGGCCGCGTGGTCGCGACGGTGATGAATCCATCGGCGGCATCCTCCAGCGGATAGTGGAAATGCCAGAGGTGCCCCTTGCTCTCGACCTGCTGCACTTCGAGATCGGAGATCGCGGTGAGCAGCTTGGGATCCCAGTTGACCAGCCGCTTGTCCTTGTAGATCAGCCCGGCACGGTAGAGCGAAACGAAGACGCGGATGACGGCCTTCGAGAGCCCCTCGTCCATGGTGAAGCGCTCGCGCGACCAGTCGCAGGATGCGCCGAGCCGCTTGAGCTGGTTGATGATGGTGCCGCCCGATTCAGCCTTCCAGGCCCAGACCTTCTCCAGGAATTTCTCGCGGCCCAGCGCGCGGCGGCCGGGTTGCTGGCGCTCCATCAGCTGGCGCTCGACCACCATCTGGGTGGCAATGCCGGCATGGTCGGTGCCGACCTGCCAGAGCACGTCCTTACCCCGCATCCGCTCGAACCGGCAGAGGACGTCCTGCAGCGTATTGTTGAGGGCATGCCCCATATGGAGCGAGCCGGTCACGTTGGGCGGCGGGATGACGATGCAATAGGGCTCGGCGGCGCTCCGCTCGGGCCGTCCGGCACGGAAGGCGCCAGCCTTCTCCCACAGCGCATCGATGCGCTTTTCCACCTCGGCGGGCTGGTAGGTCTTGTCGATCATTGTCGTTTCGGTTTCGCCTGTTTGCGCGGTAAAAAGCCCGCCAGTCCGCAGCCTGTCAACGCCCGCACCCCGCGCGGCGGTCCAGAACCTGGCGGTTGCCTGCCAAACCGCGAATCCCCCCGCCCGTGACCGCCAATCCCACCCCCAGCGCCCTGCCAAGCCCGACCCGGTCGATCGTGCTTTTGGCGGTTGCCGGTTTCGCCAGCCAGGCCCAGGTCCGGGTGACGGATTCGCTGCTGCCCCAGATCGCGAACGATTTTGGCACCACGGTGGGTGCGGCGGCCATGGTGGTGACCGCCTACGCGGTTGCCCACGGCTCGGTGCAGCTCTTCATCGGCCCGATCGGCGACCGGTTCGGCAAATACCTCACCGTCATGACCATGTGCCTGGCCTCCTCGATCCTGGTCATGGCCTGCGGATTCGCCAATTCGCTGACGGAACTCGCGATCGCCCGCCTCCTCGCCGGCGCCTGCGCCGGCTGGGTGATTCCCCTGTCGATGGCCTATGTCGGGGATGTGACGCCCTACGACCGGCGCCAGACGGTGCTCGGCCGCTACCTGACCGGGCAGATCACCGGGCAGTTGTTCGGCCAGGCCGCCGGCGGTGTGCTCGGCGACCTGTTCGGCTGGCGCAATGTGTTCTTCATCCTTGGCGCCATGTTCGCGCTCGCGACCCTGGGCCTGATCTACGAGCTCGTCACCAATCGAAACACGCGCCCGGCCGGGCGGCCGGAGGAGCGCTCACGCGGCTTCGTCGCCGACTACAAGGCGGTGCTGTCGAGCCCGTGGGCGCGCATCGTGATCGCCGCCGTGTTCCTGGAATCGTTCTTCGGCTGGGGTGCGTTCGCCTATGTCGGCGCCGACCTCAACCAGCGCTTCGGCTTGAGCTTCACGGCGGTCGGATTGATCGTCGCGTGTTTTGCGATCGGTGGCCTAATCTACGCCGCCACGGTCCAGCAGCTGGTGAACCGCTTCGGGCAGACCGGGCTTGCGATCGGCGGCGCATTGATCTGCGGCGTCGCCTACTTCGTGTTGGCGAGCGGGCTTGCATGGTGGCTTGCGCCGCTCGCGGTCGGGCTCTACGGCCTCGGCTTCTACGCGCTGCACAACACCTTGCAGACCTGCGGCACGCAGATGACGCCACAAGCGCGCGCCACCGGCTTCGCGCTGTTCTCATCCGCCATCTATGTCGGGCAGACCGCCGGCGTCGGCGTGGGCGCGCTCGTGTTCGATCGCGCCGGCGCGGTACCGCTGTTGATCGCGGCCGGGCTGGCGCTGCCGGCAATGGCGCTGTGGTTCGCGCGCGAACTCAAGCGCCACGACTGAGCGTGGCATTGTCGGGGGGCGCTGCTACGTCCGCCCGCGCGACACGCGCTCGATCTCGGCGCGCACCAGCCGCTCGACCAGCCCTGGCAGGTTGTCGTCCAGCCAGCTCTTGAGCATCGGCCGCAGCATTTCACGCACGAGATCCTCGAGCGTGCGCGCATTCTGCACGAGCACGGTGTGGGCGAGCGTGTTGAAAGCGGAATCGACCGCCGACGTCGTCGAGGCCGAGAGCAGCGCGTCGGCGTCGGCCGCCGGCGCACGCCGCGGCGGAAGCGGTGGCGGCGCGAACGGGCGCTCGTCGAACACCACGTCCGGCTGCCCGTCGATGGTGCGGAAGCCGCCGTCGGCCGGTTCCGGCTCCTCGGTCGCCATCGATTCGGTCAGTTCAAGGATGTCCGGCGCCGGCGGCTCGGGCGGCGGCGCAGCGGTCTTGCTGAGGCTCGACAGCATCGCGTCGATGTCGTCCTGCCGCATCGCC
This sequence comes from Xanthobacteraceae bacterium, assembly GCA_019745775.1. Taxonomy (GTDB): domain Bacteria; phylum Pseudomonadota; class Alphaproteobacteria; order Rhizobiales; family Xanthobacteraceae; genus VAZQ01. Next base: position 113,905 of record JAIESR010000023.1, read on the forward strand.
GGGTCGGGATCCGGTGGCGGCGGGGGCGGCGCGGGCTTCGGTGGCGGGGGCGGCGCGGGCTCCGGCCGGGCAGCCACCGGCGGTGGCGGCACTTCGGCGGCCCTGGGCGGCGATTTACCTGGATCGTCGTCGGCGATGATCCTTCGAATGGAGGCGAGAATCTCCTCCATCGTCGGTTCTTGTGCCTTGGCAGGCTGGTTCATCTTGCCGCTTCCCCGCTCAGGTCCCCACGCCCTGAGGCGCACCATTTTTCCGACTCGGCGCGAATCAGCGTCGAAGCGTAGCGCGGTTTTCGGCCGAATGGGTCCGGAAAGTGCACTCATCCAATGGTGAGAGCGACCTCGGACGCACACACCGGTTCCGCCAACCGATCGCGCGCGCGTCAGTGTCGAACGCCGGAGCTTCTATTCATGACGAAGGTCAAACGCAAGTTCGTCGCTTGCGCAACGAACACTTAGCGACCATCCGGTGTACGAACGCCGATCCATTTGTCGCGCACCTGTTGATAATGCGTCATTGGATCGTAATTCGAGACGCCGAGCCCGAGCACCTGCGGCGACAGGCTGCCGACCGCGGCCAGCACCGTGTACGAGGCGACCACGCGGTCGCGCTGCGCGGTCACCAGCGAGGCGCGGGCATTCACCAGATCCTGTTGCGCGTTCAGCACGTCGAGCGTGGTGCGCTGGCCGACACGGGCTTCCTCGCTCACGCCGTTGAGCGCGATCTCGGCGGCCGCCACCTGCGCCTGCGTCGATTCGATCTGCGCCTTGGCGGCCTCGAGCTGGCCCCACGCCTGCGTGACGGTCTGCTGCACCTGGTCACGGGCGGTGTCGAGATCGAGCCGGCGCTGGCCGAACGTCTCCTTGGCTTGGCGGATGGTCGCGTACTCGCCGCCGCCCTGGTAGAGCGGGACCGTCACCTGGGCGGTGACGGCGGCGCCAAAACTCTGCGCCGTAGCCAGCGAGTTGGTCGAGCCCTGGGTCCTGGTTGCCGCGCCCTGCAACGTTGCCGTCGGATAGAGCGCGCCCTCGGCGATCTTCACCTGATAGCTCGCGACATCGACGTTGTACATCGCGGTCGTGATCGAGGGGTGCTCGGTGCGGGCACGCGCCAGCGCGGCCGCCAGCGTCCGCGGCGAGAAGCGGTCGACGCCCATGGCCGTGACCAGCCGGCCGGGCTCGACGCCGATCACCTGCCGATAGACCGCTTTCGACGTGATGTAGTTCGATTCCGCGGTCAGCAACGAGGAACGGCCGGCGGCAAGCCGGGACTCTGCCTGGGCCACGTCGGTGCGCGTCACCTCGCCGACATTGAAGCGATCGCGGGTCTGCCGCAGCGTCGCCTCGAGCACGGTCACGTTGTTGCGCTGAAGATCGAGCAGCGCAGTGTCGCGCAGCAGGTTCATATAGGCGGTGGCGGCATTGAGCAGCACGCTCTGCTCCGTCGAGCGCAAAGTCTCGCGCGCCGCGAACACCTGCGCTTCCGCTTGACGCGTCCGGTTGCCGGTCTGGAAGCCGTTGAACAGCGTCTGGGTGGCGGTGATGCTGTAGGTCGTGGCGCCGACGTCGCCGCAATTCCTGCTCCCCGGCGGATTGCAGATGTTGTTCGGCGCGGCGCGCGTCAAGCTTTCGAGATAGCTGTGGGTGTAGCTGGTGGTGCCGGTCACGCGCGGCCGATAACCGCCGAGCGCGATCGCGACGTTCTCATCGACTGCGCGGGTCGCGGCGCGCTGCGCATTGAGCTGGGGATTGTTCACGTAGGCCTGCGACAGCGCCGTATTGAGCGGCGTCGTACCGGGCACGCCGCCCTTGCTGCGGCGCTGGACGGCGACGTCCTGGGCCGCCGCGGTCGTCAGCCAGATTCCGGCAACAACCGACACGGCGACGAAGGCGATCACGCCCCGCCCGACGCTGCCCGGTCGTCCTTGCCCCGGTCCCATCCAACCCCCACGCCACGACGCGGCTACCCCCGCGCGCCGCCCTGCTACCCGGACACGCGGAACCGTTGATCCCGCCTTTAACCATAGGCGCCTGGAGCGCCTTCCGAAACCCCTTGGGAATTCGGCCGGGAACAATCGCGTGAAAAACCCGGGGCTTGCGCTTTCCGGGTCACACTCCGCTGTGGGAAACTAGGTTCCCTTGGGTATCAGAATACAAATTGTGGGGGTTCGGCGAAGCCCGGCAGCGCCGGCGCCGCAGCGTCGAAGATCGGCAGCGCACTCGCCTGCCCTGCGCTGGCGAGATGGAGCACCGCCTTGCTGGCAGGTCGGCGCCCGACGACCGCGACCAGCCGTCCCCCCTCCGCGAGCTGGCGCAAGAGCCGCTCGGGTACCACTTCGGCCGCGCCATTGACGAGGATCACGTCGTACGGCGCACCGGCGGGCCAGCCGCCGGCCAGCGGACCGCTGACCACCTGGGCATTGCCGGCGCCGACCGCGGCGAGATTCTCGCGCGCATGGCGCGCCAGCGTTGCATCCTCCTCGAGCGCCGTCACCGTGCCCGCGAGCTTCGCCAGCAGCGCGCTCGAATAGCCGGTGGCGCAGGCAAGATCGAGCACCCGGTCCTGCGGGCCGACTTCGGCGGCCTGGACGAGCTTCGCCAGCACCATCGGCTTGAGAAGGCGCCGCGGCGGCGTGCCTTCAGTCACCGCCACGTCGAGATCGAGATAGGCGAGCGATGCGTTGCGCGCCGGCACGAAACGTTCGCGCGGCAGCTCCTGCATGGCGCCAATGATGCGCTGGTCGGTGACGTCCGCGGTGCGGACCTGACCATCGACCATCATGCGGCGCGCGGCGGCGAAATCGAACATCGGGAATCTCGGAAAATGGCGCGGATGACGCCCTCTGTATCAGCAAGGCCGGTGACAATTGCAAGGCGCCGCCAAAGGCGTCGCGTATAGATGTTGCCAGGGCGCTCCAAACGACCGCGAAGCGCGAATCGGCGGCGGCAACCCGCGACGGGCGGGAGCTTAGTTGCCCGTTGGGGATTGGTCCTGTATCAAGCCGCCAGACGGCCACGTGGCGGAGTGGTTACGCAACGGTCTGCAAAACCGTGTACCCCGGTTCAATTCCGGGCGTGGCCTCCAAAGCCTTCTAAAGCCTCAAGAACCCCAGCCCCCGGCCTTCGCCTGCGGTGCCCCATGCGGCCGCACGGACGAACCAGCTAACCCCGAAAGAAGTGAAGAGCTGATGAATGCCGCTATGCAGCATGCGCTTGCTGCTATGCGGTAACTACTGATGATTTTGTTGGAATACCAGCCTATATCGAGTTTCAAGTGATTAACGAAAGAAAGAAGGACCTACCGCCATGACCACCATTGCCCTCTCCCAACTGGTTCACGAGGCCCCGGCCTTTTTCCAGCGGATTTCACAGCGTATCTCGGCCTTTTTCGACGGCATCGACGAGGCGCGCCTGATGGCCCATCGCTACAAGGCGCTTTCGCAGATGACCGACGCGCAGCTTGCTGCCCGCGGCCTCAAGCGCGAGGACATCCCGCAGGCAGTGCTCGACCACAGCGTCCAGGCTTGACAGCCTAAGGACCGCGCGGTCGGCGCCGAGGGCTCCCGAACCCCGCCTGACCAGCGGCGCGCCTGAGCGCCGCAGGGACAAAAATGCCGGCCGCGGACACTCCGTTGGCCGGCATTGTCATATCTGAAAGGAGTGGCGTGTCTTATAGGGCGGGATCGCGGCCGGGGCATTTCGCGCTAGGCAATCCGAAACCGGTTTGTTAATACGCGGCTCCTTCCTCTGAGGCGATTGTTCCCCGGTAGCTCAGTGGTAGAGCAACCGGCTGTTAACCGGTTGGTCGCTGGTTCGAATCCGGCCCGGGGAGCCACTCAAATGGATCTGGTTTTCGTCGCCTTCTCGATCGAGGCCCGGCCCACACCGCCACCCAGTTCATGTGCGTAATTTTTTCGGCCTTTGGCGGGCGCACCAGTCACCACCCTGCGAAGCGCTGCCTCTGGACCATGACCGCGCTGGCACTCATGGCCTGCGACGGGCGCGGCGGGAGGCCGTCCTAAAGGTAACGATGTGACCTGAAGGTCTGTTACGCCGATCAAAGAAAGCCGATCAAAGAAAAAAGCGGCGGTCCCTTCACGACGGGCTCGCGCAGTCAGCGTTATCGAATGCGCCTCCAGACGACATACGGGACGCCGCCGATCGCAGCTTTTGGACTGGTCGCCCGCATCTCATCTCCGGCCAGGGTGAAGTCACGCGGTTGATCCTCCCCATCCCAGTTGGGGAAGGTGCTGGCTTCAACACGCATCGAGACTTGGACGGTATCACCCTTCGCAGAGTTGACCTTGTAACTGCCGAAGTAAGCGATCGACCCCTGGACGACCGCTTGATTTTCTTCGGCCGACCCTTTGACACGATTGTTCGACGCAAACTTCGGCAGTTGATCCCTCATCAGAATGATCGAGAACTTTCCGTTTGCACTTAGCATCATCAGGCCACGAGGTTTGGACCCGAAGGCTTCAATCTTCTTGCCATCCAGTTCGACGTACTGAGACACCAAAGACCAGTCGCCGACGAGAGATTTGGCATTGCCGCTTTGCTCCGCCCCTGAGGGCGCATTGGACAGCAGCACGACTGCGCACGCGAAGAACAACTTTCTTGATGCCCGATTCATCGAACAAATTTCTCCCTGCGTTCCGGCCGCGCTGCCCTGGCCAATAAGGTCGTCGATTTACGCCACCAATTGAATGGAGCGCTCGGCTGCGTCCTACGCCGCCACGCCCCTCGCCTTCAGCCGTGCCTTCTTCTCCGGCGCGATCAGCGTATCGAGCTTGAACAGCTTGCGTGCGCTCTCGCCGAGGATGTTGCGCTTGGCCTGCTGGGAGAGAAACGGCAGGTCGTAGATCGTCGACGGCAGGTCCATGTCCCAGTGCGGATAGTCCGAGGCGTAGAGCAGCTGCGACTCGGCGTTGATCATCTTGAACGTCTCCTGGAGCATGGAGTGGTTGTTGATCATCTCCATCGGCTGGGTGCTGTAATACATCTCGCGCATGTATTCCGACGGCAGCCGCTTGAGCGTCGGCGCCTCCGACGAGCGCATCATGTATTCGTTGTCGAGGCGCTGCATCACGAACGGAATCCAGGCGAGCCCGCTCTCGATCCAGATCGACTTGAGCCCCGGGAACCGCTCCGGAATGCCGTTCACCACCCAGTTGGTCATGTGCAGGATGTTGAACCACGAGAAGCCCAGCGCATGGATCGCGATGAACTTGTTCGAGATATTCATGCCCTGGTCGCCCCAGTTCGTCGCCGAATGGAAAGCGATCGGCAGGCCGCGCTCCTCGAGCGCGCGATAGAGCTTCATGTAGCAATTGTCGTAGAGCGGCTTGTAGCGCGCGGTCGTGACCAGGAAGCCGATCACGCCTTTGCGGCCCCCGAAGTCCTCGACCATCTTCAGCGCCGCGTCCGGATCGTTCACCGGCAGGTAGAGCATGGACACCATGCGCGGCTCTTCCGCGAGGATCCGCTCGGTCAGCCAGCGGTTATAGGCGCGGGCGTACTGCACCTCGACCTGGATCACCGGATTGAGGCCGAGCCCGAGCATCGGCGTCGGGAAGATGCAGGCGACGTCGACGCCCATCGCGTCCATCCATTTGCGGGTCAGCCCGATGTCGCGATGCGGCGCGCCCGGCAGCCCCTGCTCGGTGGCGCGGTGCTGGTAGCGGGTGATGCGGCCGGCCATCTCCTGATAACCGCCGGTCGAGCGCGGATGCAGCGTCTGGCCCTTCGAGAACTTGAAGTTGTCCCGCATGACCGGGTCGTCGATGTAATCGAAGATCTCCTTGTAGGAACCGGTCTCGTAGTGATGCGAGTCGACATCGATGATCATGAAATCTTCGTACTTGCGATCTTCGGCCTGCTGCCTGGCATGCGCGAGCAGCCGGGAGGTGTCGAACTGCTCCGCGTTGGGATCGCGCACGATGGGAGTAATGATATTCATTGGTGTTCTTCCCTTCTCGGTTTCTGCGCGGTTCCCGTCCGCGGGATTGGGATGAAATCTCGCTACGGCCTACGAGTGCGTCCCATCGACCCGCTGGTGCGGAGCGATGCAATTGCCGCTCATCGCCTGCCACATGGCGAGCTCGAACATCTGCACATTCAGCGCATGGAGCAGGTCCGTGACGGTGACCATGGTTTCGGTGACGGTGAGCCCGCCGCCGCCGGTCGGCAGCGGCTTGCGCATGCCGTTCTCGGCCTTGAGCGCGTAGAGCCGGACCATACTGGCCATCAGGCTCCGCAGCTCATCGTCCGGAATTCGGTCGGGATCGGTGACCGCCGCGCCGAGCACCTCGGCGGCGCGCGTGAGCGCCTCGGCCGGGCGCTCCAGCACCTCAGATGACGACATAAACGCCTCCTTCGCGCTGAACCACGTCGTGGCGCTTCAGCCGCAGTTTGGGATCTGGCGCGCATTCGCCGGTCTTCAGCTTGTATTCCCAGCCGTGCCAGGGGCAGATGATGTGCGGCTCACTGTCATCGTAAGTCTGCGCCACGAACGACTTGTCCTCGGCGTAGATGTCCACGACCTTGCCGCGGATGATGCCCTCGCAGGCCGGGCCGCCCTGGTGCAGGCAGTGGTTCCGGTAGGCGTAGAAGGCGCCCTCGTGACGGTAGACGCCGACCTCGATCCGGTCCTGGCGGACAATCCGGACGTCGCCGTCCTTCATCTCGATTTCGTTACAGACAAAGACCTGCTGCGCCATCCTGCCCGGTTCCCTTCTTGTTTGTGTCGTTTGTGCAAATCCCACCCTTTGTAGTCATTCTAGCCCACTATCTCCCAGAAAAAAGAGCAATGCCGCCACAGCTGGCTGCATTACTGCCTTCTGATTCAGGGGTGGCGTTCGCCTGGGAAGAACGGCGCGCTCAGGCCGCCAGGAGATCGTCGAGACGGTCGAAGCAGCTGCTCCAGCCGTCGAGGTGCCCGTGGCGTTCGCCATCCGACTGGAACGGCGTCTGGCGCATGGTCATGTGGGTCTTGCCGTCCCGCTCTGTGAGCGTGATCGACACCACCGTTTCGAGCCCGCGCTCGCCCTCTTCCTCCCAGGCGAACGTGAACACAAGCCGCTCGGGCGGCGTGATCTCGCGATAGACGCCGCCGACCCAGAGGTCGTTGCCGGTCTCGGCCGAGCGCAGGCAGGCGCGCCAGCGCCCGCCCGGCCGCACGTCCATGGCCAGGTCGCGGGCCGGATGCCAGCGCGGCCCGAACCATCGCGCGAGATGCTCGCGATCGGCCCAGGCCCGGAAGACAATTTCGCGCGGCGCATTGAACACGCGCTCGATGACAAGCTCGCGCCGTGCGCCCGATCCGATCCTGGCAAACGACACCATGGCTCCTGCTCTCGCCTGCGGCCGTCAGCGACCGTCGACCAGGGTGGCGAGCTTCTCGAGGCTCCCGCGCCAGCCCGCCTCCATGCCCGCGAGCATCTGCGGCGCGATCGGCGCCAGGCCGACGGCGCGCGACTGCACCGTAACCTTGGTCTTGCCGCCGACGTCCTCGAAGGTAATGACGTTGTGGCCTTCGAGCAGCGCATTGCCGTCTTTGTCGCGGGCGACGGACGTGAAAACGAGCCGCTTCGGCGGCACGATTTCCACAACGGTGCCAGTCATTGGATAGACGGTGCCATCCGGCGCACGCATGTGGATATTGATCGCGCCGCCCGGCCGCGGGTCCAGCTCGCACACCGGATTGGTGAACATCTTCGGCCCCCACCACTGCGCCAGGTGGCGCGGGTCGGTCCAGGCGGCCCAGACCAGTTGTGGCGGCGCGTCGAAGACACGTGTCAGCGTGACTTCACGGGATGGAGCATCGACCGGAGCGCTCATCGTGACTTTCCTTCCTGCACGTTACTTGTCGGAGAGGGTCTTGAGATTGGCGGGGCACTTCTCGGAGTCGCCATCGACCAAGCGTTCATTGTTCTTGTTGCTCGCTTGGTCGCGACGGCTTAAGCGGCCTTCGCCGCCGCCTGCTCCACCACGACCATCCAGCCCATGCCGAACTTGTCCTGGACCATGCCGAAGGCCGGCGAGAAGAAGGTCTTTGTCAGCGGCTGATGGACCTGGCCGCCCTCGGACAGCGCCGCGAACAGGCGGCGCGCCTCGGCCTCGTCCTTGGCGCTGATTGCCAGCGAGAAGCCCTTGAATTCGGCGGCGGTGCCGTCGCCGCAGCCGTCCGACACCATGATCGCGGTGTCGCCGATCTTGAAGCACGCATGCATGATGCTGTTCGGGTTCGGCTGCACCGGCATGTTGCCTTTTTCCGGGCTTTCGCTGAAGCGCATCATCATCTCGACCTTGGCGCCGAGCGTCTTTTTGTAGAACTCGATCGCCTCTTCGCAGCGGCCGTTGAAGAACAGATAGGGTTGCACATGCATGGCTCTCTCTCCGTCTTGGGTTGGGTGGTTTGGGAACGGTCGGGGAAGCGAACCGGCTCAGCCGGCGTAAGCCTTTTCCAGCGCCGCGATGTCGATCTTCTTCATTTGCATGATCGCGTTGAACACGCGCTGGCCCTTGTCAGACTTCTCGTCCTGCAGCATGTCGGTGACCTTCGTTGGCACGACTTGCCACGAGAGCCCGAACTTGTCCTTCAGCCAACCGCAGGGACCTTCGGAGCCACCCTCGGAGAGCTTCGCCCAGAAGTAGTCGACCTCGGCCTGCGTGTCGCAGAACACCTGGAACGAGATCGCCTCGTCGAACTTGAATTGCGGGCCGCCGTTGAGCGCCAGGAATTGCTGGCCCTCGAGCTCGAACTCGACGGTCATCACCTGGCCCGCTTTCTTGCCGTGGATCTCCTTGCCGGCGTCGCTGTAGCGGCCGATCCGGCCGAGCTTGGAATTCTTGAAGATCGAGACGTAGTGCTTGGCCGCGGCCTCGCCTTCGTCGTCGAACCACAGGCACGGCATGATCTTCTGTTTGGCGATCGGCATCCTGTCCTCCTGGTGAATTGGCGCGTTGGTTCACGCCGTGGTTTTGGCCAGCTGATCGGCTGGAAGCGTAGCGAGACGTTCGAGCGTTTCGGTCATGCCCCCGGGCATCGTCGGCGCAAAGGCGTCGTTATCGCTTGTCCTTGCGTCCACGCTTTTTCTCCTTGGCTTGGAGTTCCTGCAGATACACGTCCAACCGATCGAGCTTCTCTTCCCAGAGCTGGCGGTACCGCTCGAGCCAGTCATCGACGCCGCGCAGCGCGCCCGGCTGGATGCGGCACGGGCGCCACTGCGCCTCGCGGCCGCGCGCGATCAGGCCGGCGCGCTCCAGCACCTTCAGGTGCTTCGAGATCGCCGGTGGGCTGATGTCGAACGGCTTCGAGAGTTCCGAGACCGAGGTCTCGCCCAGCGCCAGCCGCGCCAGGATGGCCCGGCGGGTGGGGTCGGCGAGTGCCGCGAAGGTGGTGCTCAAGGGGTCGAGGGTTGGCGCGACGGGCACGGTGATTTACCCTACGGTTAATTAACTAATAGGTTAAATACGCGGGGCGCCCCCAGCTGTCAAGCGCGTTTCCGAGAAACGTGACGCGGCCGATCTCCCCTGTTTTCCGCCGGGCAGCCCTGCGCGCATCGGCATTCATTTTCCGAGCGCAATTCGCGACAATGAGATGACACGTTGCGCTGGGGCGAGATGACACGTTGCGCTGGGGCGACGTGCCGAATGAAATCGCTCGCCGGACCGATCGCGCGGGCGTCATGATCCTGACGCGTTTGCGGCAGTAAATCGCGATCGCCGGTTCAAGAGAAGAAAATGGCCAAAGACAACATTCACCGACTCCAAGATACCTTTCTCGAACACCTCCTGCGCCGCAGGACGCCGGTTACGATCTTCCTCGCCAATGGTGTGCGGTTGCAGGGCGTGGTCGCCGGATTTGACGCATTCTGCGTGTTGTTGGAGCGCGATGGCGAGCAGCAGATCGTCTACAAGCATTCGATCACGACCACCGTGCCGGCCTATCCGGTCGACCTGCGCGACGACAGCGACAATCCGGCCCCGCCGGCCCCGCCCCCGCCGCCGGTGGAAAAGGTGGCGCGGCCGGCATTGATCGTGGAGCGTAAGGGCACCCGCCGGCCGCTGCGTTCGAGCTAGTGCACGGGCCGTTCGAATCGGATCTGTCCGCCGCTCATGCCCGCGCAAGCGGGCATCCAGATTTTTCTTTATGGCGCGGGTCCCCGATTTCGCGCGCTTTCGCGGGGACCGGCGGCTAGAGAGCGGCTTGATCCAAACGGAGCGTGCGCTGGCTGAAGCCTGATCGGCTAGGCAGGCGTGAACTTCGGAACCGAGACGTTCTCCGCCACGTCGTCGAACACGACCTTAACCGGCATCTCGCATTTCACCGCGTCCGGTTTGATGCCGATGATATTGCTGAGGAGCCGCGGCCCCTCCTCGAGCTCGACGATCGCCACGACGTACGGCACCTCGCCGGCGAAAGCGGGATGATAGACGCGGTGGAACGTCACAAAGCTGTAAACCTTGCCGCGCCCGGAGACGGGTTTGAAGTCGAAGTCGGCCGCGAGGCAGTTTGGACAGGATTTCGACGGCGGGAACCAGAATTTTCCGCAGGCATTGCATTTCGGCAGCTCAAGCTGGTGCCGTTTGGTGGCCTCCCAATACGGCACCGATTCCGGCGCGGGCTTGGGCAGTGGCTTGCGGGCGCGGTCGCTCATTACGCCCTCCCGAGGATCAGGGTCGAGTGGCAGACCTGGTTGCCGCCATGCCCCGATACCAGCGCAATCTCGGCGTCTTTCACCTGACGATCGGCGGGATATGTGTGGCGCATCTGCCGGGCGCCCTCGACCACCTGCAGCATGCCTTCGACATGCGCTTCCGAGAGCTGTCCGCCCGAGGTATTGGTCGGCAAGCGCCCGCCCATGCGCAGCGCACCTGAGGCGACGAAATCGCCGCCCTCGCCTTTCTTGCAGAAGCCGTAGTCCTCGAGTTGCGTCAGCACCATGTAGGTAAAGCAGTCGTAGATCTGCGCGGTATCGACGTCGTCGGGCCCGACGCCGGCCATGGCATAGGCGATCTCGCCGCTCTTCTTCGCCGCCGTCACCACCATGTTGTCGTCGTTGAACCAGCCGCGCAGGTTGTTGAAGCTGCCGAAGCCCTTGATCAGCACCGGCGGCTGCCTGAGGTCACGGGCGCGCTCGCTGCTGGTGACGATGACGGCGCCGGCGCCGTCGCTGCGCAGGCTGCAATCGTAGAGCCCGAACGGCGACACGATCTGCGGCGCCTCGTGATATTGCGCAATGCTCAATGGCTTCTTCATCTGCGCGTCGGGATTGCGCAGCGCATGCTCGCGACAAGCGACCGCGATCTCGCCGAACTGGTCGCGCGTCGTGCCGTAGAGATGCATGTGGCGGGTCGCGCCGAAAGCATGCGCGGCGACCGCGCCGAAATAGCCGTATTCGGGCGCGAACTCCTTGGGCAGCTGGTCGTCGGGCGTGGTCTGGTTCTTCACCCGCGCTTCTTCGGACGAGTGGGTGCGCGACCAGGAATCGCGGCCGTAGCCGCAGATCACGGTCGACGCCATGCCGGCCTTGATCGCCATCGAGGCGATCGCGACGGCGAGGATCTGGCTGGCGCCGCCGTTGTCGAGCGAGGTCGAGAACTTGACGTTGATGCCGAGCCGCGCGCCGATCTGCTGGTGATGACTGTAGATGTCGTCGGGCCCGCGGCACACGATGCCGTCGATGTCCTTCACGTTGATCCCGGAGTCGGCGATGGCGTTGCGCATCGCCTCCACCAGGAGGTCGAGGCTCGACACGCCCGGCACCCGGCCGAGGCGACTATGCCCGGTGCCGACAATGGCGCAGGCGTCGCGCAGCTCACGGGACGGTTCGATCATGGCTTCTTCTCCGTCATTCGATCGCCTGTTCTACCGCATCACCGGAACAGCTCCTCGACAATTTTTGCCGAGGCCTCGGTGTGTGAATTCAGCTTTTCCGGCGTCACGAAATTCTCCTGCACGCCGGCCCGAGACGGAACGATCGGCGCAATCGTTGCCAACGGCTCGACATCGGGACGGACCGGCAGATACTCGGCGTTCACCAAAATCGTCTGGCCTTCCTTGGAGAGCAGGAAGTCCATCAGCAGCAGCGCGGCGTGGGGATTGCGCGAGCCCTTGGGGATCACCAGCGTCCCGGGCGCGCTCGCGACCGGCGGCAGGAGCTGCGCCGCGACCGGGGCGCCCTTGCCGGCGCTGATCAGCGGATGATGCGCGAAGATCTGCAGAGCGATGGGATACTCGCCCGCGATCACGCGATCGACCAGCGTGCGCGGATTGCCGGCGCCGAAATTGACGATGTTCTGCGTCCTGAGCTTTTCGAGATAGGCGCGCGCCTTCTCTTCACCCCGGGTGAGACGAAGATTGGTGACGAACAGCGGCGCGCCGACATGGGTCAGGAGCGGCCACACCATCTTGCCCTTCCATTTCGGGTCGAGCAGGTCCTCGTAGGTTCTCGGCGCCGACGCGGCGGGAACGAGTCGCGTATTGTACGCCATGCCGAAATAGCTCATCCGGGTCGGCATCCAGAGCTTCCGCGGATCGCGCATGTATTCGGGGATGCCGGCGAGCTCCGGCGACCACGCCTCCTGCGCCATGCCGGCGCGCACCGCGAGCTCGCCGATGCCGGTCCCCTCGGCAATATCGACCACGAGCTTGTTGGCGCGGATCTCGGCCGACATCCGGGTCTGGATGTCCTCGGAGTCGGCGCGCCAGAACGTCATCTTGATGAAGGGATATTTCTTCTGGAACGCCGTCGTGAGCGGACGCAGCGCCTGGTTGACGATCATTGCCGAATAGTAGGTGACCTGCCCTTCCCGCTTGGCGCCCGCGATCAGCCGTTCGGCGCGGTCCGGTCCGGTGTAGGTCAGGATGCTGGCGTCAGGCGCCTGCGCCGCCGCGACGGCGACGTTCAGGCACGCCACCGCCATGCCGGTCGCCAGGCACTTTGCGAAGCCCGAACCTCCAGCGACGCGCGCCATGTCACGCGCTCTTGCGGCGGCTATCCATCGCCGCCGGCTTCGGCGTGACGCCGCACCCGACCGCATCGGACAAGTGCAAGACCCCGTCGACGAGCTTCAACCCCTCCCAGGGGTCCTCCGCAAGACCGTCGAACTCGGACAGCTCGGAGGCATACCAGATACCCGGCAAGGCGGCGGCGAGATGCATCGCGTGCGCCGCCAGCAGCATCGGGCCGACATGGGCGCCCATGCGATAGCGCACGCCGCCGGCGTCGCAGATCTGGGCGGCGGCGAAGGTCTTCCGCAGGCCGCCGAGCTTGGTGATCTTGAGGCTGATGGCGTCGACGATGCGCTCGCGCACCAGGATCGTCACCTGGTCGAGGGAGTAAGCGGCCTCGTCGGCCTCGACGGTGATCGGCACCGCCTGCGTCACCGCTTTCAGCCCGGCAAGGTCTTTGACCTCGACCGGCTGCTCCGCCAGATCGATCCGATAAGGCGCCATAAGGTTGAGCGCGCGGATCGCATCCTTGGCGGCGTAGGACTGATTGGCATCGATGGTGAGATGCGCGTCGGGCCCGAGCTCGGTGCGGATCGCTCGCACGCGCTCCACGTCCTCCTCGACTTCGCCATGCACCTTGATCTTGAAGTGCCGCACGCCCTTGTCGGCCAGCGCGCGGGCGTTCTTCGCCATGTCGGACGGCGACTTGATCGGCAGGATGCGGAGCGTCGCGAATTCCCGCACCGCCGGCCCGCCGAACAGATCGCACAACGGCACGCCGAGCTGACGGGCACGTAAATCATGCAGGGCGCAATCGATGCCGGACTTGGCCTGGTTGTTGCCGTGCATCGCCTGGTCGAGATCGTCAAGGATGCTCGCGATCTCGCGCGAGTCGCGCCCGATCAGGCGCTTGCAGAGCCGGTCGAGCGCGCCCTTCACCGCCTCGTGCGGGGCGCCGTAATGGTTCATCGTCGAGGCGTAGCCGTATCCGACCGAGCCGTCCTCGCAGCGGATGGTGACGATCCAACCCTCGGTTGCCGGATTCGCAGCGAGCGCGAACTTCCAGTCCTTGTCCTTTTTCGGCAGCACCGATTCATCAATGCGGACATCGACGATCTTCATGGCGTTTCTCTCCCGGTTTCTCGTTGTTATTCGGCGGCGGTGGCGGCGCGATGCTGCGGCTCGCGCAAGCCCGCGCGCTCCATGCGCGGCAGCAACTCGTCACGGATATGCGGAAAATCGTCGACGTAGTTGATCATGCCCATGGCAAAGCCATCGAGCCCGACGCTGTTGAGGCGCAGCATTGTTTCCACGGCATCGTCGTAGCTGCCGACGATCGGTACGCCGGCGCCGCTGATCAGGCGGGCCTTGAGCTTCTTCTCGTCTTCCTTGAGCCAGGAATTGATCCGCGAGCCGCGCAGGTTGAAGGCATACTCCGCCGACTCCCAATCGCCCTGCTCGTAGACGATGTAGTGGTGGTAGTCCTCCGCCTCCTTGCGGGTGCGCCGCACCATCAGATGACAGCTCGCGAAGATGTTGCGCAGCTGGCCGGGCGGCGCGGCATCGCGGAAGAACTTGAGCTTCTGTTGCAGGTCTTCGAGCTTGGGCGGCACGGTCGTGAACAGGCAATCGGCGTTGTTGGCGGCGAAGGTCCGGCCGGTCTCCGAGTTTCCCGCGCTCACCAGGATCGGACGGGTGCCCCACCATGGCTTCGGTTTGCCGCGCACGGCCTTGAGCTTGTAGTGCTGGCCGTCGAAGTCGAACGGTTCGTCCTCCGACCAGACCCGGTTGACGATCTGCAGCCACTCGTCGGCATAGTCGTAGCGGCCGTCGTGGTCGCCGAGCGGCACGCCCATCATGCCGAACTCGATCGGGTTCCAGCCCGACACGACATTGAGGCCGAAGCGCCCATGGCCGATATGATCGGCCGTCACCATCTGCTTGGCGGCAAAGACCGGATTGACGAACGCGACGTGCAGGGTGCCGAACGTCGTGATCTCCTGCGTCGAGGCGAGCAGGCCGCACGCCCAGGCGATCGTCTCGAACGTGGTGCCCTGGGTATCGTTCTTGCCCTGGTATCCGTGCCAGCGTCCGATCGGCAGCAGGAACTCGAGCCCCGCCTCGTCGGCGAACCTGGCGGCCTTGACGTTGTTGTCCCAGGAGGCGTCCCAGCCCTCGGGCGCGTTGGTCAGGCTCAAGCCGCCCTTGCAGTTCATCCCGAACAGACCGAGCTTGAACTTGTTCTTGTTGTAGATGCGGGTTTCGTCCCTGCTCTTTGCCATTGTCGGAGCTCCCTGGCGCCAAGTTTCTTCAAACATTCATCTGGTGGCGGCGCGTCATGAGATGAAAGACCGCGCTGACCGCCGTCATCAGCAACATCCACAACACGCCCATGGATGCGAGCTCGGTGACCTGCCCATTCTGCCAGAGCTCGAACAGCGTGACAGCCATCACTTCCGAGCCTG
Source organism: Xanthobacteraceae bacterium (assembly GCA_019745775.1). GTDB lineage: Bacteria > Pseudomonadota > Alphaproteobacteria > Rhizobiales > Xanthobacteraceae > VAZQ01. Next base: position 129,327 of record JAIESR010000023.1, read on the forward strand.
GGCCGACCAGCAACAGCGGCAGCGATACCGCCTGAACGGACAGCAGGAATACCAGCAGCCAGGCGTTGATCAGGGTCGGCGCCAGCAGCGGCAGCACGATGCGCCGGAATACCGACGCGCCCGACGCACCGGAGACCGCCGCCTGCCCTTCCAGATCGGGCTGGATCTGCAACGCACCCGCGTAGGCATAGCGCATGCCGTAGGACAGGTAGCGCACCGACGAGGCGATGATGATCGACAGCAGCGTGCCGTAAAGCGGCAGCGGCATGTTCACGAAGATGTTGAGGAACGCGACGCCAAGGATGATCGCAGGAAACACCAGCGGCAGCATGGTCAGATGGTCGAGCAGGACCGCGCCCTTGACCTGCCGCACCACCAGCCATGCGCAGAGCGCGGTGAACGGCACGACGATGGTCGCGGTCGCGGCGCCCAGGATCAGCGTGTTCACGATCGAATCCCGGAACGAGCCGGGACCGAACAAAATGACATAGTTGTCGAGCGACATCCGGCCGAAAGATTCGAGGTTGACGCCTTCATAAAACGGCAGGAACGACGTGAACACCAGGATCGCGGCCGGGATCACGGTCACGAACAGGAACAGCAAGAGCAGCAGCGCGGCGCTGAGATAGCGCCACGGGCCGAGATCGACGATGCGCGGCCGGAAGCCCTTGCCGGTGATGGTCTGGTAGCGATGTGCATTGCGCGCGAGGTTGTTCTGCCAGATCAGCAGCACCGTCACGATCAGGATCAGGCAGATCGAGTAGGCGCCCGACTCGCCGTAATTCGGCGCGCCGGTCCGCCGCGCGCTCTGATAGATCGTGGTGGTCAGCACATTGATGTTGCCGGCGAGCCCGACCAGCGCCGGGACCTCGAAGGATTCGAAGGTCCGGATGAAGATCAGCATCGCCAGCGCGCAGATTGCCGGCACGCCCATCCCGAGCGTCACCTCCCAGAAAGCGCGCAGCGGGCTCGCGCCGGCGACGATCGCCGCTTCCTCGAAGGAGGCGTCCATCGAGCGGAACACCGCCGACATCAGGAGAAACGTGAGCGGAACGAAGCCGATGCCCTCGATCAGGATCATGCCCCACATCGAGTAGACGTTGATCGCCTGCGGCTGTTGCGTGACGAACGCAATCAGATCGTTGAGCGGCCCGGAGCGGCCGAGCAGCAGCAGCCAGGCGACCGTGTAAAGGATGTGCGGTACGCCGAGCGACAGGATCGCCGCGAAAAACGCCAGATTGCGGCCCGGCGTATTGGTGCGCTCCACGATCAGCGCCTGCACCGTGCCGATCACGATCGCGATCACCGCCGAGCCGAGGCTGTAGATCATCGTGTTGTAGAGGCTCGGCAGGAAGAACCGCCCGGTGAACAGGCTCTCGTAGAAGCGCAACGTGAACGGTCCGAGCGAGCCGTCGGGCATCGTCTCGTGCAGGCTGATGCGCAAGAGGAAAATCGCCGGCGGCACGATGAGAATGAGAAGGATCGCCACCAGCACCGCGACCAAAGGCGAGATCGCCGGCACCCGTGGCAGCGCCGCGAGCAAAGGCCGGGAGCTTGCGCTGGTGTCGGAACGGACGGTCACATTGAGCGCCTTCTTGGCATCGGGTCGTCCATCTCAGCGGAACATCTCGTCGAAAATCTTGGCCGAGCTATCGGTGTACTCGTTGAGCTGGTCGGAACTGATGAACAGCTCCGGCACGCCGGCCCGTGCAGGGATGACCGAGGCCAGCACGTCCTTGGGCGGAATGTCGGGGCGCACCGGAAAATAGTCGGCTTCGGCCAGGATCTGCTGGCCTTCCTTCGAGAGGATGAAGTCGGCCAGCAGCAGCGCCGCGTGCGGATTGCGCACGCCCTTCGGGATGATCATGGTGCCGGCGGTGCTCGCCACCGGATCCATGAGCTGCGAGTTGACCGGCGCGCCCTTCGCCCGGCTGATCAGCGGATGGTGCGCGAAGATATTCAGCGCGATCGGGAATTCGCCGGCGATGACGCGATCCACCAGGGTGCGCGCGCTGCCGGCACCGAAATTGATGACCTTCTGCGCCGCCAGCTTCTGGAAATAGTCGCGTGCCTTCGCCTCGCCGCGCGCCAGCCGGATGGTGGTGAGGAACAGCGGCGTTCCGCTCGATGTGCCGATGCGCCAGGCAAGCTTGCCGCGCCAGCGTGGATCGAGCAGGTCGTCGTAGGTTTTCGGCACCTGGTCGGGCGGCACCAGACGGGTGTTGTAGGCGATGCTGAAATAGCTGATCCGGGTGCTGGTCCACTGGTTGCGCGCGTCGCGGTAGCGCTCCGGCATCGCCTCGACCATGGGCGAGAAGTAAGGCTGCGCGAACTTCGCCTCGATCGCGAGCTCGCCGACGCCGGTGCCTTCGACGAGATCGGCGACCAGATTGTTCGCGCGCATCTCGGCCGAGATCTTGGCGATGATCTCCTCGGTGTCGCCGCGCCAGAACGACATCTTCACGAACGGGTATTTCTTCATGAACGCCTGCGCCAACGGACGCTGCGCCTGATTGACGATTGCCGCCGAATAGAGAACGACCTTGCCCTCCTTGCGGGCGCCGTCGAGGATCAGCTGCTCGCGGTTGGCGGCGCGGCTGGTGAGGATGTCCTGGGCGCTGGCGGTTGAAACGGCGAACAAAGCCAACAGGAACGCGACGCCGGTGAACCCATGGCACACCGGCACCTTGCAACATCGCAAACTCATTCGCCCTCCCCATACGGCGGTGCGTTGATCGCACCATTCATAGGCACTTGCTATTTTGCCATCTCACGCAGCCTTGCGGCGAGCGCCGGCGGCGCGTTGTAAACCCGGTCGAGCAGCGCATTGATGGCCGCGCCGGTTACCGAATCGATCTCCATGTTCTGGGCCTTGGCGTCGTCGAGCAGCGCCTGATCCTTCAATGCGGCATCGAAGGCCGCACGCAGCACCTGCACGCGATCCGCCGGCACGCCGGGCGGCATCACGAACGGCCGTCCCATCACCTGCTCCGCGAACGCGATCTCGAACAGCTGCTTGCCCTCGGTTGTCGGCATGATCTCGATCGCGGTCGGAATGTCGGGGAATGCCGCATCGCGGGTCATGCCAAGCTGCAGGATCACCTTGGCGTAGCTCTTGAGCCAGGGCGCGATCCGCGTGCGGAAGGCCGCCGATGAGCCGCCGGAGGCATGTCCGTCCACCTCGTTGCGTTCGACCGCCAGCAACGCCTCCTGGGAGCCCGGATAGCCTTCGACAATCTTGATGTGGGTACCGTAAAGCGCGTTGAGCATGCGCGGATAGATCGAGGTCGGCGAACCGCGGGTGGTCGAGGATACGACCACCTCGACCTTCTTGAGATCGTCGATCGATTTGGCCCCTTTTTGCGTGCGCACTACGAACAACCCGATCTCCTGCTGCGGCGAGCCGAGCCAGTGGAACTTGCGGGCGTCGAACTGCACCGAGGCGTTGGCGGGATCATAGAACTTCGCAATGCCGTTGTTGCGCGAGAGCCCGCCGATCACCGTGCCGTCCTGGGCAGCGACGTTGTAGAGGAAGTTCGCGGCGCGGATGCCCTCGGCGCCGACCATGTTCTGCACCACGATCGACGGATTGCCCGGAATGAAGCGCGGCATGTGCTTGGCCAGGAGGCGCGCATACTGGTCGTAGCCGCCGCCCACCGATGCGGACGTGATGAGCGTCAGCCGCTTGCCCTTGTAGAATTCAGCCGGGGTCTGCGCCTGTGCGGCCAGGGGCGCGGCCAGGACTGCGGCCAGGACTGCGGCCAGGACTGCGGCCAGGACTGCGGCCACGACCGCGAAACCCGCCAAGGCGACGACACTGAATCGATGTCCCTTCATTCCGCGCTTCCCGTCACTCGCCCAAGACTTCGTCATTCAAGACTTCTTCATTATGCTCCCCGAGTTCCGGCGAAGGACGGTCGATCCGAACCGGTGTGTCGGAAAGCCGCACGCCGTTCCGCACCAGATCGACCTCGCCGAGTTTCGGATGCGGCACGCGCACGCGCATGCCCAGCGTCTCGACCTGCGGATCGGCAAACACCTCGGCAAAGTCATAGAGCGGGCCGGACGGCACATCTTCTTCCGTCAGCCGCTTCAGCCAGTGCGCGCGGTCCTTGGTGGCGAACACCGCGCTGAGCAGGCCGTGCAGCACGTCGTAGTTCTTTTGCCGGCCTCTGCGCGGATTGAAGCGCGGGTCGTCGAGCCATTCGGGATGGCCGGCGACCCGGGTGAGGCCCTTCCAGAATTTCTCCGGCGACGACAGATGAATGACGAACGGCTTCCCGTCCCCGGCCACGAAGGCATAGACCTGCGCCGTGTGCGTGCGGGTGGCGCGGTTCGGCGTCTTGCCGTTCTCGAAAAAGCGCGCGGCGTTCTCGCCGATGAACGACACCGTCGCTTCGAGCAGCGACGTGTCGACGCGCTGACCGCGCCCGGTGCGGTGGCGCGCCTGGAGCGCGGCGAGGATGCCGTTTGCCGCCACCATCCCGGCGAGATGGTCCGAGAACGAAATCCCCATCGGCTTTGGCGCATCCATGTCGGTCAGCACGCTGAGCAGGCCGCCCATCGCCTGCCCGACCGTGTCGTAGCCCGGACGATCGGCGAGCGGGCCCACGTTGCCGAAGCCGGTGATCGAGCACCAGATCAGCCGCGGATTGCCGGCGCGCATCTCCTCATAGCCGAGCCCGAGCCGTTCCAGCGTGCCGGGGCGGAAATTCTCGATCACCACGTCGGCGGTCGCGATCAGCTTCTTGGCCGACGCCTTCCCCTGCTCGCTCTTGAGGTCGAGCACGACGCTCTTCTTGCTGCGGTTGACCGAGCCGAAGGTCGGCGAGTAATCGACGGTGCCCCAGCCGCGGAACGGGTCGCCGGTGCCGGGCACCTCGATCTTGATCACCTCGGCGCCGAAATCGGCGAGCATCATGCCGGCGTACGGCCCGCTCACATAGTTCGCGAGCTCGACCACGCGAATGCCGTCGAGCGCGCCGCGCGTGTCCCCCACTGCCGCCGTGCCGGCCGTTTTCCGTTTGTCGTATTGCTGCACCGGCCCTCTCCCCGCCCCTCAAGGGGCGCTTCCGTGATCTTGCGCGCCCGGTCGACGACCGTTGCGGGCTCCGTTTCGGACGGTCGGGCGGGGCCCCACCGGCGTCTCCTTCGTAGGCCCGCGTTGCTCGCGAGCTTGGTTCTTGATGAGGTACCGTATAGTGGAACGCCGGCCGTACACAAATCGTGCAACCGGGAGCGGCGGAATGCGGGAGTTCGACCTTGTCGTGATCGGCGCGGGTATCGCCGGCCTGACCGCGGCCGTGCACGCCGCCCGCGCGGGACTGAGCGTGGTGGTGGTCGAGCGGATGGGCGTCGGCGGCCAGATCGCCGCCGCCGAGCACATCGAGAATTTCCCGGGTTTTCCGCAGGGCATCGCCGGCGCCGAACTCGGCCCGCTGCTGCACGAGCAGGCGGAGGCCGCCGGCGCGGAATTCGTGCTCGATACGGTCGAAGGGATGACGATTGAAGGTGACTGGCGCATCGTCAACGCCGCGTCGGAGCCTTTGAAGGCGCGTGCCGTGATCGTTGCCGCCGGCTCGGCGCTGAAATCGCTGGGCGTGCCCGGCGAGGAAGCTTTCATGGGCCGCGGCGTGTCACACTGCGCCTCCTGCGACGGACATTTCTTCGCCGGCCAAGACGTCTGCGTGATCGGCGGCGGCGATTCGGCGCTCGACGAGGCGCTGGTGCTGACCGGGCACGCCGCGCGCGTCACCATCATCCACCGCGAAGCGGCGCTCGAAGCGCAGCGTGTGCTGATCGACCGCGTGGCCGCCAACGGCAAGATCGAGATCGTGCCGTCGACCGCGGTCGAGGAGATTTTCGGTGACGACAGCGTGGCGGGCGTGCGCCTGCGCGACCTGACGTCGAGGGCGGTGCGCGATCACACCGTCAAGGGCGTGTTCGTCTATGTCGGGCTCGAGCCCAATAGCGCGTTCCTGCGCGGCGTGGTGGCGGTCGATCCCGCCGGCCATATCGACACCGACATCATGATGCGGACCTCGGTTCCCGGTATCTTCGCCGCCGGCGACATCCGCGCGCATTCGGTGGCGCAGCTGGCAGCCGTTGCCGGCGACGGCGCAACGGCCGCCATTGCGGCTTGGCGCTATATCAAGGGCCGGGCATAGCCGCGGGGCGGACATAGGCCTCCTGCTTGGCGCGCCCCCGCTGTACATTTATAATCGCCTCAAATCCGCCAAAACGGCCCAGGATTCGCACCATGAACAAGCCGACGACGCCACCCGAGCTGTCGAACAGCGCCGCTTTCGACGACAAGATCACCGTGCTCAACCCGGTCGGCTATCCGCCCAAGATCAACAAGAAGACCCTCTCCCCGCGCCCCGAGAGCCTCGATGGCAAAACCATCTATCTCGTCGATTGCCGTTTCGACGACTCGATCGACCTGCTCAAGCAGATCCAGGCCTGGTTTGCGGACCACATGCCGAACGTGAAGACCAGGATGATCTCGCTGTCGGCGACCTACCAGCATGACGACAAGAAGACCTGGGAAGAGATCAAGGCGAACGGCGACGCCGCCATCGTCGGGGTCGGGCATTGCTCGAACTGTGCGCCGGCGGTCGCGACCCATGCGATCACCATCGAGACCAAATACGGCGTGCCGACCGTGGCGCTGCACACCGACAAGTTCGACCGCGTGGTGCAGTCGGTGACCAAGATGGCGGGACTGCCCGACGCGCAGCGCGCCTTCGTGCCGATGCCGGTGATGGGCAAGACCGCGCAGGAGCTGCGCGACTACGTCTACGGCAAGGACCCGATCACCGGTAAGCCGGTCATGCAGGAGGTCATCGCGGGGCTCACCACCGCGCTGAACGCTTAAGCTGACATGTCAGAGCACGCGAGCAAGGCGGAGTTCGAGCGTTCCACGCCGCGCCTGGTCGAGCCCGATACCGAAGAAAACCTCCAACGCAAATTCCACGAGAACGGCTGGACCGACTATCTGCCGATCGTGCTGCCGACCGAGCGGCGCGTGCAGGAGATGCTCGCCTACACCAGCCACAAGGCGGACGAGGTCGTCGGCCACATGGCGGCGACCGAATTCCGCGTGGCCTGGGAGTACACCGTGGAGAAGGTCGCGGTGAACGCCGTGATGGCCGGCGCCCGGCCGGAATACTTCCCTGTGATCCTCGCGCTCGCCGCTTCCGGCGTGTCGGCGCGCGGCTCGACCACCTCGTCCTCGGCGGCGATGGTGGTGGTGAACGGCCCGGTCCGCCACGAGCTCAAGATGAACTCCGGCATCGGCGCGATGGGCCCCTATAATCACGCCAACGCCACCATCGGCCGCGCCTACGGGCTGCTCTCGCAGAATCTTCAGGGCGGGTCGGAGCCCGGCGTAAGCTTCATGGGCTCGCAGGGCAACAGCTACACATACAACAACGTCACCTTCGCCGAGAACGAGGAGGACAGCCCCTGGGAGCCGCTGCACGTGCAGAAGGGCTTCAAGCCCGAGGACAGTACGGTCAGCATCTTCTACGGCTGCCGCTCGACCACGTTCTGCCTGGGCCTGCGCGAAAAGTATTGGAAGGAACACGTCCGCGACATGCTCACCGGCATCGACGGCCAGTCGGCGCCCTGCCTGCTGCTCGATCCCCTCACCGCGCAGCAATTCATCGATCGCGGCGGCTTCGACACCAAGGCCAAGCTGATCCGCTTCATCCACGACACCGCGCAGATGCCGGCCGGCCGCTACTGGGACCTCCAGCTGGTACAGAACTACGTCTATCCCTGGGCGACCTTCGGCAAGGAGCCGATGGCCTCATGGCTCAAGGCCGGCGAGCACGAAAACATCCATCACTTCCCCGAAGCCGACATCAACGTGGTCGTGGTCGGCGGCGAGGCCAACGCCTATTGGCGCATCATGGGCGCGAAGTACCGCAAGACGGTGTCGGTCGACGACTGGCGGTAGCCGCCTTCTTGCGCATGCTGCCAAGCACGCGAACCACCGCGTTGCCCCTGCGTGAGATAGCCCCGAACGCCCAAGCCATAGGCAGGCGGAAATCTTATTTCATCGCACCTGGAAAGAGCTTGCCGGACGCCGGCTCTGACCCTATATACTTTCCTAGGAACTGATTCAATTACTGGACAGGGGCGCGGCGCGGAGGACCGCGTTTCGCGCGCACACCGCCTTGTAAATCGGCGCTCGGTGCCGCAACGCGCAATAGTGGTAAGTGGTGTAAGAATGTAAGATTGAAGGACCAAGATATTGATTCAACATCGAAAACGACCGATTCCGGTTTCTTACAATGCCCTCCCCTCGCGGGTAAGAATTGAGAGAGCGGCACCGAACGAATGCGGGAATCCCCAACCGCCCGCTGGCGCTGCGCGCCTCGATCCCCCCATCCTGGCGCTGCGCGCCTCGATCCCCCCATCACGGAACCAGGCGGACGCTGCGAGAGCCGTCCGCCGCGCGCGCAGCCCGCGTCAACCTCATTCCTTGGGCGCCAGCCCTGCCGCGCTCACGACCTTCGCCCACTTGGCGATGTCGCCGCGCAGGTGCTTCTCGAACTCCGGCGGCGTCATGGTCATCGGCATGGCGCCCTGCCGCCCCCAGGCGTCCCGGATCTCGGGCCGCGCCATGATCTTGCGGATTTCCGCATTGAGCAGATCGACGATCGGCTGCGGTGTCTTCGCCGGCGCCATCACGCCGAGCCAGATCGTCGACTCGTAGCCGGGCACGCCGGCCTCGTCGATGGTCGGCACTTCCGGCATCACGGTCGAGCGCTTCTTGCCGCTGGTGCCGAGCGCCACCACCTTGCCCTCGCGCGCGTTCGGCGCCAGCACGGTGATGGCGTCGAACATCATCTGCACGTGGCCGCCGAGCACGCTGGTGCGCATGTCGCCCGAGGTCTTGTGCGGCACGTGCTGGATGCTGGTGCCGGTCATGTGCTTCAACAGCTCCGCCGCCATGTGATAGGGCGTGCCGGGACCGGACGAAGCGTAGTTGAGCTGGCCGGGCTTCGACTTGGCGAGCGCGATGAACTCCTTCAGGCTCTTCACGCCGATGCCGGGATTGACCACCATCATCACGTCGGACTCGTTGATCGGCGACACCGGCACGAAGTCGCGCATCAACTCATAATTGCGCTTCGGATTCAGCGACTCGTTGACCGTGTGGGTGTTCGACATAACCAAGAGCGTGTAGCCGTCGGGCGCCGCTTTCGCGACTTCGACGGTGCCGATGACCGCGCCGGCGCCCGGACGGTTCTCGACGATGAAATTCTGCTTGAGGTTCTCCTGCAGGTGCTGCGCCAGCACGCGCGCATAGACGTCGGCGGGACCGCCGGCACCGAACGGCACGATCATGCGCACCGGCTTGGTCGGATAGCTTTGCGCCGAGGCGCCGGTCGCTGCCACCGCAACGATGGCAAGCAAGCTCGACAGGCGCACCAAAGCGCGCGTCATTACGGTCATGAACGTCCTCCCGGAAGGTATTGTGGGGCCGTTGATATACCGCCGTGCCGGGCGGTTCAATGCGGCACAGCTTCGCGGTCCTTGAAAGAACCCCATCGCGCGCAATTCATTCCGGAGGCGTCAACTCCACAATTCCTGGCTGGCAAGCCGCGCGCCGGCGGCGAGCGCCTCGAGCTTCGCCCACATGATCGAAGGATGAACGCGGCGGTGGAACGGCCCTTGCGCGAAACCACAATCGGTGCCCGCGATCACGTTCTCGCGGCCGACCAGTCTGGCGAGCCTCACCACGCGCTCGGCGACGAGCTCCGGATGCTCCACGACATTGGTGGCGTGGCTGATGACGCCGGGGACGAGAACCCTGCCCTCCGGGAGCTTGGCGTCCTTCCAAACCTTCCACTCGTGCTCGTGGCGTGGATTGGCGCCTTCGATCACATAGGCGCCGACGCGGATTTTCAGGATCAGGTCGACGATGTCCTTGAGCGGCACGTCGGTGGTGTGCGGACCGGGCCAGCTTCCCCAGCACACGTGATAGCGGATGCGATCCGGCGGCAGGCCTTCGATCGCATGGTTGATCACCTCGACCTGGCGCTCGAGCCATTTGCGATAGTCTGTGAAGGTCGCGGGCGGCACCATGCGGTCGTAGGTGACGGCGTTGCGCGCATCGTCGAGCTGCACCAGGAAGCCGGCATCGACGATCATGCGGTACTCGGTGCGCATGGCGTTGGCGATCGCTTCGAGCAGCTCTTCGTCGCTCTTGTAATATTCGTTCTTGCGGTCGGGGATGACGCTCGCCGGCGCCGCCACCGGCATGAACGCCTCGGTGACCTTGGCGCCCTGCAAGGCGGCCTTGAAGTTGTCGATGTCGCGCTGGAGTTGCGCCTGGCCGGTGTAAGCGATGGGCCCAACGCAGACGGAATCCAGCGTGGTCGCGACGCCTTCGCGCGCATCGAGCTCGGCATAGAATTCGGCGAATCTTTCGCGATCGGCGCCACGCTGGAACGTATTGACGCCGGGCTTGAACGGCCGCCGCTCAAAGCCGCTCATGCGTTCGAGCACGTATTGCGACCAGCTGATCGACTTGCCGAACTCGCCGTCGCTCACGACGTCGATGCCCGCATCAGCCTGGTGGCGCACGACCGCCGCAACCGAATCCGCAAGACAACGATCGTAAGCGGCCTGGTCGAAGCCGTTGCCCTTCTGCCGTGCGCGCAAGAAATCCTGGAGTTCGGGCGGCCGGATCAGGCTGCCGACATGCGTCGTGAGGATACGGTCGGTCGAGCGTTGCATCGGGGTCCTGCGGATTTACCGGCACAAGAGTGCGCGCTTGTAGCAGGCGCCGTGCACAAACGGCAACGGCGCATCACTGGATGCGCCGTTGGGAACAGGCTCGACGTTGGGCCGCCACCCGTCACAGCCGGTGACGGTGGACTTCCTTGGGTCCGAGGATTTCCGGCGTCGGGTCGATCGCCGTCATGTTGTGACGTCTCTTGAGCTGCGTGACCCGCCACGCGAACAGAAAGACCAGGAACGCACCACACGCCGCAAGCAAGACGTAGATTTGCATGGTCCTCTCCTTCTCGAACGGCCGCGGCCGCGCGTCAGCGCACCCGCGGCGGGAACTCCTCCGGCCCCGGTGGGTCGATGATCAGCGGCTGCTCAAACACACCCTTGTGTTTCAAGCGCCGGATGGCCCACCCCACCGCGACCACGAAGATCGCGCCGGCGGCAGCCGCCCACAGGTGGATCCTTTCGACGAGCGCCTCGCCCAGGTAGCCGATGACGGCGCCGTCCTTGACGATGATTTCGCCCGCGACCCAGCCGAGCAGCGCAGCACCGGCCCACACCAGGATCGGGAACCGCTCCATGATCTTCATCAGGATCGCGCTGCCTGCGATGATCAGCGGGACGCTGGTGGCGAGGCCGAACACGATCAGGACCGTCTTGATGGTGAGCGCGTTCATCATGTCGACTCGCATCGAGGCCGTCTCCGCCGCCGCGGCGATCGCGATGACGTTGTCGAGGCTCATCACGATGTCGGCAACGGTCACCAGCCAGACCGCGCGCCAGAGCGTGTCGCCGGCTTTGACGCTCTCCTCACCGTGCTCTTCGCTCGGCACGATCAGCTTGACCGCGATCCAGAGCAGCAGCAGGCCGCCGATCAGCTTGAGGAACGGGACGCCCATGATCTGGGCGATGATGACGGTGAAGAAGATGCGCAGCACCACCGCCGCGCCGGCGCCCAGCACGATGCCCCAAAACCGTTGCTTCGGAGGGAGCGAGCGGCAGGCCAACGCAATCACCACCGCGTTGTCGCCCGACAGCAGAATGTTGATCCAGATGATCTGCCCGACAGCGACCCAAAATGCCCATTGCGTCATATCCGCCCAGATATGGCTCACCGGAATTCCCTTTCTTTGGTCTGTCTTGTCCCGTCACGCACCCGCCAAGCCTGTGCGGCCCGGGATAAGTATTTATACCATGGTACTTGTAGTGCAGCCCGGGCGGCTTTGCCAGCCTCACTTGGTCGCGGTCAACCATGGCCGGAACGTTGATTTTGAGGCATATCTTCCGGTGTGCAGAACGAAATCGCGCATCCGGACACTGTGTTAGGGCCCTCCGGGTCCTCACCGGCGTGGTTGCACGCCGTTGCCATGGGGACCGCCTTCCTAGCGGCCTATATCGCGCTCGAGTGGATAAGCTTCATCCACGAGTACAAAGGACTGCCGGTCACACCCTGGAATCCGGGGCTCGGCGTCGTCTTCGCGCTGATGCTTTATGCCGGCGCACACTATGGCGTCGTGCTGTTCATCGGGGTTCTGATTGCCGAGATCGCGGTGCTGCGCACCAACCTGCCGTGGCCGTTCATCATCGGCGTCGCGACCATCATCGCCACCGGCTACGGCGCGGTAGCGTTCGTCGTCCGCCGCAAGCTCGACGTCGGGCTCGATCACCTGCGCGACGTGCTCCTGCTGCTCGCCGCCGGCGCGGCCGGGGCGCTGCTGGTAGCGCTGTTTCTATCCTTGCTTTTGATCGCGGACGAGAAGCTCAACCTCGCCGACGTGTTTGTGGCATCGGGACCGCTGCTGGTTGGCGACGCCATCGGCATCGCGGTGATGACGCCGCTGGTGCTGCGCTTCATCTTCCACATTCCGCATCTCACGCTGCAGACGCTGCGGGCATTCGCACCGGAGGTCGCGCTCTATGTCGCGGTCGTGCTACTGTTCCTGTGGTTCATCGGCCTGACCGAGAGCGAGAACGGCTTCAAGCTGTTCTATCTGTTCTTCCTGCCGGTCGTCGTGGCAGCGATCCGCTACGGCCTCGACGGCGCCTGCCTCGGCCTGGCGCTGACCCAGCTCGGCTTGGTCGCGCTGCTGCACCTGCACGGCTATGACGCCAACGTGTTCACCGAATTCCAGATCCTGATGCTGGTGCTGACCGCGACCGGGCTGACGGTCGGTGTGACCGTCGACGAGCGCCGGCAGGCCGATCGCGCGGTCCGCGAAGTCGAGGCTCTGCTCCGCGGCAAGGAAGCGGAAGCGGCCCAAGCTGAGCGATTCAATCTCGTCAGCAGCATGGCGTCCGCGCTGGCGCACGAGATCAACCAGCCGATCACTGCCGCCCGGGCGCTCGGTCGCGCCGCGCAGCACCTCCTGCACAACGAGAGCGGCAGCCACGCGCGCGTCGACGACAACCTCACCACCATGATCGCTCAGATCGATTACGCCGCCGGTGTGGTAAAGCGGATGCGCGAATTCCTTCGCCGCGGCGAGCCGCATATCAGCACCATCAATATCCGGGCCCTGCTGGACGACGCCATGATCCTCGTCGGCACCGAGGGCCGTGACATCCCGATCCGGATCGAGGTCGACGCCTCCCCCGGCCTGCCCTCCCTACACGCAGACCGCGTACAGCTGCAGCAGGTCGTCCTCAATCTGGTGCAGAACTCGATCGACGCCATCGGAACCGCCGGCCGCTCCGACGGCCGTATCCGCGTTACGGCCACGCTGGCGGAGAACCCGCGCAGGGTCGAAATCGCCGTCTGCGACAACGGCGCCGGCATTGCGCCGGCGCTGGCCGAGCGGCTGTTTGAGCCGCTCACGACCTCCAAGCGCGACGGGCTCGGGCTTGGGCTTTCGATCTGCGCGACAATCGTGCAGTCGCATCACGGCCGGCTCTGGCTACAATCGGGCGCACCCGGCGCAACCGAATTCCGTTTCTGGCTCCCTCTCCAACAGGCAACGCACTCATGACTTCGGTCTTTGTCATCGACGATCAGGACTCAGTCCGCCACGCGCTCGGCGAGATGCTGCGGGTGTTCGGATTCACCGTCGAGGTGTTCGATTCCGCCGACAAATTCCTGCAAACCGCGCCCGGGCGCGCCGGCTGCGTGGTCGCGGATGTGCGTATGCCCGGCATGGACGGTATCGAGTTGGTGCGCGAACTGTCCCGCCGCAAGATCGGCCTGCCGGTGGTGCTGATCTCAGGCCACGCCGACGTGCAGATGGCCGTCGCCGGCATCAAGGCCGGGGCCGAGGACTTCATCGAGAAGCCGATCGACGACAAGCAGCTTGTGGCAGCGATAAATCGTGGACTGTCGCGCACGTTCGAGCAGCAGGTCTCCAAACAGACGCAGGATGCGCTGGCCGAAGGCTTTTCCCGGCTGACGCCGCGTCAGATCGAGATCTTCGACCTGGTCGCCAACGGCTTCACCAGCCAGGCGATCGCATCGAAGCTCGACATCAGTATCCGCACGGTCGAGAGCTATCGCGCCCAGATCATGGAAAAGATGCAAGCCGAAAGCGTCGCAGTGCTGGTCCGGCAGGCCATTCGACTCGGCCGGATTTCTCCGTAGACTTACCATGTAATTGTTACGCCTGTCGCGCGTGGCAATGCCTCATTAACGTGCATTCCAGAGGGACATCGTGTCCCGGGTGGAATCGCCATGCAGCGTCGCAAGCCGGCCGGTATTCATCCCCAGTGGCGGATACCGGAGCCCCTGCTTCCCGATCTCAGGCACGTCGTGATGGTGGGGAGCGCTGCGCTGCCGTTGCTCTTGTTGGCCTCATTGCTGCCACGCCCGCTCGTGCTTCCGGTGCTCTGCCTGATCGCAATCGCCGGCGCAGGCGTCGCCGCGTTTGTCGCTTGGCAGCGGAATAGCGCGCACGCCGCTCACCATGTGACCGGGTGGGATGTCAGCGGAGCGCTCGCCTTCGTCGCCTGCGCTGCCGCCATATTCAGTCATCCGGAGCATCTGATCCATCTCGCCGAGACTATGACGACTGCAAACTTGAACAAGTAAACGACCAGGCCGGGCCCCTCTGGCAGCCCCCACAAGCTGCGATGTCGGACTGGAACAAAGGGAGTGGCCCGTTGGGACCTGTGGATGCGCGACAATTGTCGCGTTTTCGATCCTGCGCAGGACATGGCATCGCACCAACCCGGTGCAACGCGGGATCATAGCCGTCCCCATTCCGAACCATACCGACAAACGCATAACGCCGGTCGCGCACCACAACCATCGGCGCGAAGACATAACCAGGGGGAAGTTCATGGAATTGCTTCAGTGGCTCACGCTCGCGGTATTCGCGATCACGATCCTGTTCGTCGTCATCAACAAGCTTGACAGCACGGCGGCGGCGCTGATCGGCGTCACCGTGATGATCTGGATCGGCACCATGACCGAGGAGGCCGCCTTCCTCCTCGTCGACTGGAACGTGATGGCAATCCTGGTCAGTATCTGGGTGATCGCCGGCTATTTCGGCAAGACCGGCGTGCCAAGCTGGCTCTCCGTGCAATCGATGAAATTATCCGGTGGAAGACCGGGTCCGCTGGTCATGGTGCTTTCGATGCTCGCCGGCGCGATCTCGATGTTTGTCGACAACGTCGTGACCATTCTGATGATGGCGCCGGTGGCGCTGCCGCTGGCGCGCGCCTTCGGCATCCCGGCGACGCCGCTGGTGCTGATGATCGGCTTTTCCGCCAACTTCATGGGGACCGCGCTGCTGCTTGGCGACCTGCCGCCGCAGATGTTGCACAGCGTGGCGGGCGCCGAATTTTTCGACTTCATCTGGCAGCATGGCCGGCCATCGTCGTTTCCAATCCTGATGGTCACGTTCGCGCTGACCCTGGCGTTCATGTATTTCTACGGCTTCCGCCGCATCGGCAAGCGGGTCGCGCTAAGTGAAGTGCAGATCGAGGCGAAAATTCCCGACCCGCTGTTTGCGACACTCACGGTCGGCATCTTCCTGCTGACCGTGCTGGCCATGGCGTTCCGTGAATTTTTTGGCGTCAAGCTCGGCTTCATCGCGATGACTGGCGCCGTCACGCTGGTCCTGATGCTCGAAATCTTCGTCAAGCGGCTGACCCATGCGCCGAGCTTCGAAGAGATTATGCAGGAAGTGGATTGGCGGGCGGTGTTCTTCTACATCGCGCTGTTCGCGCTGGTCGGCGGCCTTGAGAAGACGCACATCCTCGAGATGCTCGCGAATGCGATGAAGCCGATCTTCACCACGAACTACGCGCTCGGCGCCACGCTGCTCTACTGGATCACGATCCCCATCGTCGGCCTGGTGGAGCACGACGCTTACATCCTGACCTTCCTGCACACCATCAAGGAGCTCGGGACGTCGGCGGGCATCAATCCGTGGCCGTTGTGGTGGATGATCCTGTGGTCCGGCACGCTGGGCAGCAACCTCACGATCGCCGGCGCGCCGGCGCTCTACGTGGCGCTTCGCCTCGCCGAGAAGGAGGAGGACCGCAAGGTCTCCTTGCGCGAATTCCTCTCCTGGAGCGTACCATTCACGATCATTGCGTCGGCGATCTGCTATGTCTTCGGGATGCTGATCTGGGTGCTCCCCTACGCGAACTGAGGCCGTGGCGTGAGGCCGCCGTTGCGCCGCCTCACGCCGCTGTCGCAATCAGGACACCGAATTCAAAGGAGATTCCGCCATGTACAAACACATCCTTGTTCCCACCGACGGTTCGCCGCAGTCCCGCAAGGCGATTGCGGGTGCGGTCGAACTCGCCAAAGCGATTGGCGCCAAGGTCACCGGGCTGTTCGCCGCGCCGCCCGCGACGCCTATCGTCTACCGCAACAATCTGCCCGCCGGGTTCACCACCATGGCGGCCCACAAGCAAGCCATCGAGGAAAGCGCCGCCAAGTACTTGGCGGTCGTCGAACAGGCCGCCAAGAAGGCCGGGGTGGCGTGCGAGGTCATCACGATAACCAGCGACTATCCGGCCGACACCATCCTGGCGACCGCAAAGAAAAAGAAATGCGACCTGATCGTGATGGCGACCCACGGCCGCCGTGGCATCAGCAGCGTGCTGCTCGGCAGCGAAACGCAACGGGTGGTGACCCAAGCCAAGATTCCGGTGCTGGTCTATCCGTAGTAGACGCTAACTAGCGCGACGTCGTTGCGCCGGCGGCGGCGAGGCGACAATGGCCGATAGCGGGGGCTGAGAATGCCGGGACGTTTGAGGGGTTTGTCGCTGCTGGGATGTGTCATCGCGGCATACGGACTGCTGGCATGGGCGGACACGGCGCTCGCTGCCGAAGCAACGCGGACCGTGACGCCGATCTACGTCCTCGGCATTCCGGTCGACTTCATCCTGTTCGGCCTGACGCTGCTTGGCGTAGCGTTATTCCACCATCACACGCTCTATGTCGCGCTGACCGGACTTGCGGCAATCACGCTCTACAAGCTGATCTTCACCGGATTCAAGTTCGGCGTCGGGCTCACCGGCTTTGCGCTGCACATGCAGCACGAATGGGTGATCCTGGCAAACCTTTTCCTTCTGCTGATGGGCTTTGCGTTACTCTCGCGTCATTTCGAGTTGAGCCGCGTGCCCGATGAGATGCCGGCATTTCTGCCGGACGACTGGAAAGGCGGCCTCGCGCTGCTGGCGGTGGTTTTCATCCTATCAGCATTCCTGGACAACATCGCTGCGGCATTGATCGGCGGGACGATGGCGCGGCACGTGTTTCGCGGCAAAGTGCACATCGGCTATCTCGCGGCGATCGTCGCAGCGTCCAATGCCGGCGGTTCCGGCAGCGTTGTCGGCGACACCACGACCACCATGATGTGGATCGACGGGATCAGTCCGCTGTCGGTCGTCGAAGCTTATGTCGCTGCTGTTGTTGCATTTGCCGTCTTCGCTATTCCGGCGGCTATTCAACAGAACCGATACTCGCCGATCATGCGGGACGCTCCGCGCGGTCTGCAGATCGAGTGGGTCAGAGTCTGGATCGTCGCGGCCATCCTCATCGTTGCGATCGGAGCGAACGTGACGGCGAACCTTCGCTTCCCGGCGCTGCTCGACAACATTCCGGTCATCGGTCTCGCCGTGTGGGTCGTGATCCTGGCCGCCGCGCCGCTGCGCCAGCCTGATTGGTCGGTCATGCCCGAGACTTTCAAGGGCACGGTGTTCCTGTTGGCGCTGGTGACCTGCGCCTCGCTGATGCCGGTCGAGGAATTGCCGCGCGCATCCTGGCAGACCGCGCTCGGCCTGGGCTTTCTCTCCGCGGTCTTCGACAATATCCCGCTCACCGCGCTGGCGCTCAAGCAGGGTGGCTACGACTGGGGTTATCTCGCCTACACCGTCGGTTTCGGCGGCTCGATGATCTGGTTCGGGTCGTCGGCCGGCGTCGCGCTGTCCAACATGTATCCGGAGGCGAAATCGGTGGGCCTGTGGCTCCGCCATGGCTGGTACATCGCCGTCGCCTATGTCATCGGCTTCTTCGTAATGCTGGCGATCCTCGGCTGGAAACCCGATACCGATCATCGCAAGCGCGTCGATCTTCCCACCATGACGCCGGTGGCGGCCATGGTGGCGGCCGCCAGCCGCTAAGCGACCACGGTTATGAGCACGCAGCGCTGCGAGCCCATCGATAACCGTAGAACTACGGTCCAAGTGATACGACTGCCGGGCTGACGCGGCCAACGCTAGTCGTTACCCGCTAAAACCCAGGCCGGGCCCCTCTGGCAGTCTTCGCTGGCTGCGATGTCGGACTGGACTCCCATCGGAGTGGCCCGCGTGGCTTTGTCACCTCAACGCGCTCTGCGCGCTGATCCGGTAACCGTCGAACGCGATCCCATGGCAGAAAGCCGTGGCCCGATGCGTTGCGCCGGGCTTGGATCGACGCGGGCTCTCCTCCACTCGTCGCGAAGGAGGCGCAGCCCGCCGTGTTAGAATTCTTCACCGCTGACGCCCTGTCGGCACTTGTCAAAGTCATCCTCATCGACTTGGTGCTGGCCGGCGACAACGCCATCGTCATCGGGCTGGCCGCCGCCGGGCTGCCCGAACACCAGCGCGCCAGAGCGATCCTGATCGGCATCGGGGCCGCCACTTTGATGCGCATCGGCTTCGCCGGCGTCACCACGCAATTGCTTCAGATTGTCGGCCTGCTGCTGGCCGGCGGGCTGCTGCTGCTGTGGGTGTGTTGGAAGATGTGGCGCGAGCTGCGCGTCTCGCATGCGGCGGAGCATGCCGCGGTCGAGGCTGTCTCTAATCTCGACACTGACCGGGACGGGTCGATCGCCGGCGGCGCGCCGCGCAAGACACTGGCGCAGGCAACCTGGCAGATTCTCGTGGCCGACGTGTCGATGTCGCTCGACAATGTGCTCGCCGTCGCCGGCGCGGCCCGCGACCACCCCTATGTCCTGATTTTCGGCCTGGTGCTGTCGATCGCGCTGATGGGCGTCGCCTCCGCCTATATCGCCCGCATACTGGAGAAACATCGCTGGGTCGCCTATGTCGGTCTGGCGGTCATCCTCTATGTGGCAATCGAGATGTGTTACCGCGGGTTTGTGGAGATCAAGCCGATCTTGGTATCAACGCTTGCCATGCTTTGACGCGGCGGTTGGCTGCGCATGGCATTCGCCTCAGGGCGTCACCGTCAGCTCGTAGACGTCGAAACCGAGCGCGGCGTTGGCGCCCTGCGGCACCACATAGAGCGCGCTCACCTTCATTCCGGCCTTTAGCACGGAGCGGTCCGCCGCGCCCGCGATGTCGGTATCGGAGGTGATCCGAAGCCGAAGTTCGCGGCCAGAATCGGTGCGCACCGTCAGCCGCCGCCCCTCCTGCGCGACCTGCGTGATGGTGCCGGCGAGCCGCTCCTCCACCAGCGTCGCAAGCTGCGGGCCCATGCCTTGGAGCTCGCGATAGAGCGTTTCCGCGATCCAGGCGAAATGCGACTCGCGGTCCCAACCCTTGTACTCGTTCATGTGGAATTGCTTGACGATCTCCGCGAGCGGCAGCCCCTGCTGCAACATGGCGAGGACCTTCTTGCGCGCCAGCAGCAAATAGTCGGTCAGCGCATGCAGGTCCTTGACGTCGCCGAGCGGCCCATGCGCCGGGATCATCACCCGCGGCTTGAGCGCGCTGAACACGTCGAGCTGCCGCAGCATGCCCCATGTCGTGCCGTGGCTGTAGTCGGGCCGGATGTCGGGATGCCGGTCGATATACCCGACGAAGCCGGCATGCATGACGCCGCTCTCCGGCAGCCACACCGCGATGTCGCCAGGATTATGCAGGTCGTCCACGTATATGAGCTCGATGGTCTTGCCGCCGAGCCTGAGCGTCATGCGGTCGCCGAAGCTGACCACCTGATCGAGAGGGTGCACGTTCTTCAACGCGTCGACGCGCTCGCGGAAGCGCGTGCGCCATGATTTGATCTGATGCGGCTTCCAGGTCGCCCAATCCTTGGCGACCCGCTCATGTACCACCACCAGTGCCGGCGGCACGAACAGCGGCGTGCCGCCGACATGGTCGCCGTGGTTCTGGGTGATGATGACATAGCGCACCGGCTGCGCCGTCACCGAACGGATGAACTGCTGCAACAGGCGAGTCTCGGGCGGGTTGTTGCCAGTGTCGACGACCACGACACCCTGCGACGTCACCACCACGAGCGCGTTGGCGTCGTTGAGCTTGCCGATGAAGGCATAAACGTCGTCGGCAACCTTCTTGAATTCAGCCTTCTCGCCGGTGATGGCATGGGCGGAAGCGGCCATTGCCGCAGCCATCACGCCGGCCACCATGGTGCGCAGCAACCATTCTCGCATGCATCCCTCCCACATCTCGGCTTCTTTTCTTCGCATGATCATACCAATGCGGATGCCTGAGGGGATTCGAAAATCGGGCGCTTTCCCCTCACCCGCCAGAACGATAGGCTTGCGCTCAAGCCAGGCCGCCAAGGACCGGCAACAATCAGCGGGAGAGGACAATGGCCAGGATCTTGGGCGGCATGAGTGTTGTTGCGTCGATCATGCTTTGTGCGTTCGCAGCCGCTGGACAAACCGTCGAGCTTGATCCGAAGATCCTCACCTACCAGACACCCAACCAGTTCAAATGGCGTGATCCGGCCAACAAATCGCCGAGCAATGCCGTGCTGCTGTACGGCGACGGCGTGAACGGCTTCTATGTCAGCCTCACCAAATGGAATAAGGGCGGCAATTTCAGCCGCCCGCACTCGCATGCCAACGACCGCATGATCTATGTGATGGGCGGCACCTGGTGGAACGGCACCGGCACCGCCTTCGATCCACCCAGCACTATCCCGATGCGCGCCGGCACCTTCGTCACCCATCACGCCAAGGGCATCCATTGGGACGGCGCCAAAGACGAGGAGGACGCGGTGCTGGTGATCGCGGGCGTCGGCCCCGCCGCCAGCACGCAGGCGACGCCGACGCAGGGCACCTTCAGCGCCCTCAACCCGTCGGCGGTGACCTTCTTGCCGCCCGACCAGTTCAAGTGGCGCGACCCGTTCAATAAATCCCCAACCAACCAGGTCATCCTCTACGGCGATCCGTCGAAGGAAGGCCCCTATATGGTGATCAACCGGTTCTCCCCAGGGGCCTTCAGCCGTCCGCACTTCCATCCCAACGACCGCATCATCACCGTGCTCAAGGGCACCTGGTGGGTCGGCACCGGCCCGAAATTCGACCCCAACGCCACGCTGCCGATGTCGGCCGGCACCGTCGTGACGCACTACGCCAGCGGCGTCCACTACGACGGCGCAAAGGATGAGGAGGCGATGGTCTTGATCACCGGCATGGGTCCGGCAACCAGCACACAGGTGAAGCACGATTGAGCAGAAGCGTTACACCGCGCTTTTCGCCGCAACGAGCCCCGCCAGGGACGCTTACAAATCATGAAAAACAACGAGATGAGGGATGTAAATGCCGGAGGTGTTCGTTTCGAGAATTGACGACTTCGCCGAAGGCGACCGCCGCATCGTTTTCCACGGCGGATTGGAGATCGGCGTCTTCCACTGGCAAGGCACCTATTACGCCTATGAGAACCAGTGCCTGCACCAGGGCGGCCCCTGTTGCGAAGGCGTGATCATGCACAAGGTCGAGGACGTCCTGGCGCCCGACAAGACCTGGCTCGGGCAAAGATTCTCCGCCGACGAAGCGCACTTCGTGTGCCCCTGGCACGGTTATGAATACGACATCCGGACCGGCGAATGCGTCGGCAATCGCAAGCTCCGGCTGAAGTCGTTCGAGGTCTTGCGCCGGGGCGACGACCTGTACGTCGTTGCAAGCTAAGGGAGCATCCATGGAAATCCAGCCCAACGATTTTCGCCGGATGTCGGTCGAAGAATTCGACACCACCAAACTGCTCGCACATGCATCGAAGCAGTCGAAGGAACGAGGCTACGAGCGCTTTCCGATCGTCGACGTCGACTCGCACCACTATGAGAACGAGTCGATGCCGGAGATCCTCGAATATCTCGACGATCCCGTGCTCAAGCAGCTCGCCACCGCGACGGCGCGGCCGAACGCCAAGAACGCCCGCATCCTAAACACCATGGTCGGCTATCAGGACATGGGCGGCCGCATCCCGCGCTACGGCCTGCGCAGCTTCGAGAAGACGCCGGCCGGGCAGACCCAGCGCGACGCCGCGCTGACCAAACGCTGGATGGATGCGGTCGGCGTCGACGTCGCCGTGCTGTTCCCGACGCCGATGCTGGCGCTCGGCGTGCATCCGCAGGTCGAGGTCGAGATCGCGCTGTCGCGCGCCTACAACCGCTGGCTCTGCGAGAAGGTGTTGGCGCATGAGAAGCGCCTGGTCTCGATGCTCTACCTGCCATTCAACGATCCCGACGCGACCTATCAATTCGTCAAGGAATTCGGCGAGAAGAAAGGCGTGGTCGGCTTCCTGATCACGTCGACGCGCTACCGCCCGGTGCACGCCAATCAATACATGAAGACCTACGCCTTACTCGAAGAAATGGGGCTGCCGATCGCCTTTCACGGCTCGTATCATTGGCACGACCAGGCGCAGGGGATGCTCAACCGCTTCATCTCGGTGCATGCGCTTGGCTTCGTCTGGTACAACATGATCCATCTCGCCAACTGGGTCATCAACGGCATCCCCGAACGGTTTCCGAAGTTGAAGGTCATCTGGCTCGAGAGCGGGCTCGCCTGGATCCCGTTCATGATGCAGCGCTTCGACAACGAATACATGATGCGCACGTCGGAGGCCCCTGCCCTCAAGAAGCTGCCGTCGGACTACATGCGCGACATGTACTGGGCGTCGCAGCCGATGGAGATCACCGACATGGGACTTCTGCAGGAGACCATGCGCGTGATCAACGCCGAGACGCAGCTCGTCTACTCGTCGGACTATCCGCACTGGGATTTCGACCTGCCGTCGACGATCTACGACCTGCCGTTCCTCAGCGAAACGGCAAAGCGCAACATCCTCGGCGGCAATGCCGATCGGCTGTTCAACCTGAAGCTCGGCACTAAGAAGCTCGCCAACGTTGCCTAGGGAAAGCGCTATGTGCCGGCTGACGGTTCGCATCGCTGTCCTTGCGGTCGTTGCCCTGAGCACGCCCACGCAGGCGCAATCGGTCGCCGACTTCTACAAGGGTAAGACCATCGAGGTGTATATCGGCACCAGTGTCGGCGGCGGCTATGACGCCTACACCCGCATCCTGTCGCGCCACATGGGCCGCTACGTCCCGGGCAACCCGGTGCTGGTGCCCAAGAACATGGCCGGCGGCGGCGGCATCCGTGCCGCCAATTTCCTCTACAACGCCGCGCCCAGGGATGGGCTCGTCTTCGGAACCATCAATCGCGGCATTCCGTTTGAACCGCTGCTTGGCAACAAGGCCGCGCAATTCGATGCCACGCGCTTCCACTGGATCGGCAGCACCAATGATGAAGTCTCGATCTGCGTCGCCTGGCACAGCACCGGCATCGAACGCTACCAGCAGGTGCTGGAGCGCGAGCTCGTAGTCGGCGCCTCGGGCGTCGGCGCCGACACCTATCAGTTTCCCAAGGTCGCGAACGGTGTGCTCGGAACCAAGTTCAGGGTCGTCACCGGTTATCCCGGCGGCAACGACATCGATCTCGCGATGGAGCGGCAGGAGGTGCAGGGCCGCTGCGGCTGGTCGTGGTCGAGCGTGAAGGCCACGCATCCCACCTGGCTGCCGCAAAGAAAGTTCAACATGCTGTTCCAGATGGGCCTGTCCAAGCATCCCGAGCTGCCCGACACACCGCTGATCATGGACCTCGCGAAGAGCGATGAGGGTCGAGCGATCTTCAAGCTGATCTTCGGCCGGCAGTTGATGGCCTGGCCGTTCGTCACGCCCCCCGGTGTGCCGCAGGACCGCGTGGAGGCGCTGCGCACGGCCTTCACCAAGACGATGCATGACACGGAATTCCTGGCCGACGCCGCCAAGGCCAAGTTCGAGATCCGCTCGGTGACCGGCATGGCGATCCAGACCCTGGTGCAGGAGATTTACGCGACGCCCCCGGCGGTGGTGCGCAAGACCGTGGAATTGCTGCAATAACCCTCTCTTTGACGCCAGCTTGTGGCGCCGCCGGAGGTCCATTAGTTTCGCCCGTCCGGCAGCCGGAAGAGATCGCATGCCCACCCGCAACGATGTCGTCGACGCCATCGGCAACACGCCGCTGATCAAGCTCAGGCGGGCGTCGGAGATGACCGGCTGCACCATCCTGGGCAAGGCCGAGTTCATGAATCCGGGCCAGTCGGTCAAGGACCGGCCGGCGCGGCAGATGATCCTCGAAGCCGAGAAGCGCGGCGACCTCAAGCCGGGCGGGCTCGTGGTAGAAGCCACCGCGGGCAACACCGGCATCGGCCTCGCTTTGGTCGCGAGCGCACGCGGCTATCGCACGGTGATCGTGATCCCGAGTACGCAGAGCCAGGAAAAGAAGGACGCACTGACACTGCTCGGGGCCGAGCTGGTGCAAGTCCCAGCGCTGCCCTATTCCAATCCCAACAATTACCAGCACATCGGCCGCCGACTCGCCGACGAATTGCGGAAGACCGAAAAGAACGGCGTCTTGTTCGCCGACCAGTGGAACAACCTCGACAACCGCAAGGCGCATTACGTCTCGACCGGTCCGGAGATCTGGGCCGACACGCAGGGCAAGGTCGATGCGTTCATCTGCTCGATCGGCACCGGCGGCACCATCGCGGGTGTGTCCACGTTCCTGCGCGAAAAGAACAAGGACATCGTGATCGGCGTCGCCGATCCGAAGGGCGCGGCGATGTACAATCTGTTTGCGCATGGCGAAGCGAAGGCGAGCGAAGGCGGCTCAGTATCGGAAGGTATCGGGCTCGGCCGCGTGACGCCGGTCATTCAGGACATCAAGGTCGACATGGCCTATCTCATCCCGGATGAGGAAGCGATCCCGCTGATCTTCGACCTGCTCGAGCACGAAGGCCTGTGCATGGGCGGCTCGACCGCAATCAACATTGCCGGTGCCATACGTCTCGCCAAGGAGCTCGGCCCCGGCAAGACCATCGTGACCGTGCTGTGCGACTACGGCACGCGCTATCAGTCGAAGCTCTACAATCCGGAATTCCTGCGCTCGAAGAACCTGCCGGTGCCGGCCTGGCTCGATCGCACGTCGAACCTCACGATTCCGTTTCAGAAATAGCCGCCGCGCGCGCCGCTAGAACCGATAGTTCACGCCGCCGCGCACGATGTTCGAGTGCAGCTTCGTGCTGTCGGTGATGGTCGGCAGGCCCGTGAATACCCAGCTGCTGTCGCGGCTGCCGAAGTCCATGTAGAGATATTCGACCTTGGCGCTCCAGTTCTGCGAAAGCGCCGCTTCGATGCCGCCGCCGACGGTCCAGCCGCTCCGGCTTTCGTCGCGATGGACGCTGGCCGAGAGGCCGCCGGCCGACGCCGAGGCGTTGGTCTCGAGCCGTGCATAGGCGTAGCCGCCGGTGGCGTAGATCAACCAGCCGGCCGACGCATAGCCGAGACGCCCGCGCGCGGTGCCGAACCAGGGCATGTTCTGGTCGAAGTTCGCGGCGCAAAGACCCGCCGGGCACGGCGCGCTGATGCCGCCCTTCATGCCGCTGTATTGGAAGTCGGCTTCGACGCCGATCACCCACGAACCGCTCTGCCAGTTGTAGCCGACCTGGCCGCCGGCGATCACGCCGGACATGTGGGTGTCGATGTTCGCAAACGCCGGGAAGCCGGCGGTGCTGAACTCTGAATTGGCGGTCGACCAGCCGCCGCCCACGTTGGCGCCGAGATAGAAGCCGGTCCAGGTGTAGACCGCCTGCATCGGCGGCGGCAACCTGGCCGGCACCGGCCGCAGGTCCGCCGCCACAACCGCACCGGCACTGCCGGTCAGCATTGCAGCAATGAGCAAGGCGCGCATGGATGTCCCCCCTCTACGAACTCCCATTGCGCCGCCTGACATGTTAACGGAGGCATAAGACGTGTGGTTGTGGCCATAATTCGCGCAGAAATACGTGCCCTACCCGGTTACGGTCCGCGTCGAAACGGTGACGATTCGGATCGCCGCCCGCGTTCGATGCCTATGCCGATGGTAATAAATTACAGCTTCGAGCAACGCCCATGACCGACACTCCGCAGTCGAACTGGTTTGTCACCACTGAGTGGCTCGCGTCGCGGCTCAAAGCCGCCGACATCGTCGTGGTCGACGGCTCGTACTACCTGCCGGCGCACAAGCGCGACGCCGCCGCCGACTATGTGGCGGGCCATATCCCCGGCGCGGTGCGGTTCGACGTCGACGACGTGTCTGACCACGCGCAGAACTTGCCTCACATGCTGCCGTCGCCCGAGGTGTTTGCGGCGAAAGTCGGCGCGCTCGGCATCGGCGACGGCGACACCGTGGTGATCTATGACGGGCTCGGCATGTTCTCGTCACCGCGGGTGTGGTGGACGTTCCGGTTGTTCGGCGCCGAGAAGGTTTTCATCCTCGAAGGCGGAATGCCGAAATGGCAGGCCGAGCGCCGGCCGATCGAAGCCGGCTTGGCGACGCGGCCGCCGCGTAGGTTCACGGCGCGCATGTCACCGGAGATCGTGGCCGCATTGCCGAAGATTCAATCCGCGCTCGCCGACAAGAGCGCGCAGGTGGTCGACGCGCGCCCCGCCGATCGTTTCCGCGGCGACGCGCCGGAGCCGCGCCCCGGCGTTCGGCCCGGCCACATCCCGGGCTCGCTCAACGTGCCCTATACCGAGTTGGTGAAAGACGGAAAGCTTCTGCCGCCCGACGAGCTGCGCAAGGCATTCGCGGCCGGCGGCGTCGACATCGAGCAGCCGGTGATCACGAGCTGCGGCTCCGGCATTTCGGCGGCGACGATGTGGCTCGCCCTCGACACCCTCGGCAAGCCGCCAGCGGCGCTCTACGACGGCTCATGGTCGGAATGGGGATCGCGCAGCGACCTGCCGGCAGCGACAGGGCCGAAATAGGCTCACGCGAACAGCACGTCCTGCAGCCGCGTCGCGATCGTGTCCCAGCTGTAGTGGAGAGCCGCGTGCGCGGGCCCCGCGACCGAGGCCTGGCGTCGCCAACCCTCGCGATCCATCGCAGCCAGCATCTGCGCCACCAAGTGATCGCGATCCGGGACCAGCTGGTCACCGACCATGCCGCCCAGCATCATCGGAGCGATGCGGCTTTGGATCTTCAGTGCAAAATCGTCGGTCACGAAATCGTCGGTCGTTCCGCCCCCGGTGCAGATGACCGGAACGCCGCAGGCGACGGCCTCCAGTACCGGCATGTTGAACCCCTCTCCACGGTAGGGCGAAACATAGGCATCGGCGCTACGGTAGAGTGCCGCCATCTGCTTCATCGATAATCCCTCGCCGTTGTAGACGAGCCGGTCCGCGACCAGCTGCCGGTCGCCTGGCGAGAGCTT
Organism: Xanthobacteraceae bacterium; assembly: GCA_019745775.1. Classification (GTDB taxonomy): domain Bacteria; phylum Pseudomonadota; class Alphaproteobacteria; order Rhizobiales; family Xanthobacteraceae; genus VAZQ01. The sequence continues at coordinate 156,951 of JAIESR010000023.1, forward strand.
CTGGAATGCTTCATCGAGCAGGTGGGCCGATTGGTAGAGTCCGTCAGCGCCTTTGAGGAACAGCGTCACGTCGCTCCGTTGCGACGCTACGGCGGCGAACGCCTGCATCAGAACATCGATGCCCTTGCTGCCGGTCATGGCGCCGACGCTGAGGAACGTGAAGCCCCTGAGGCCCATGTTCCGGCGGACGGCATCGCGGCCTTCGGGCGTCGGACGGAACGTGGCGGGGTCGATTCCGAGCGGGATCATGGCCACCTGCTCCTGCCGCAGCCCCAGTCGGAGAAAGCCGTCGGCCGACCAGCGCGATGGCGCCCATACGAAGAACGACGGCTCCTGCGCGAGCCGCGCGATGTCAGGCTGACCGGCGAGGTAGAACGGCGGGACGATCCTGAATTCGGAGGTCCCGAACACGACCGTGCGGCCCTGCGGCGACAGCGTGAAATCGTATGGCGCGGTCATTCGCAGCGTAGCGTCGCCGTGCTCGCCGGCAGCCGCGAGCGGCAGCGACGAAAGCGTTTGCTCATCGTCCGGGGTGAACAATGCCTTGGCACGCGCCCAGTCGGGATTCGCATAAGGCAGATCGCGCACGCTCAGCCGCAGCTCCGGACGCCGCGCCATGGTGAGCAGCAGCCACTGATTGATGACGGCGTAGGACTGACTGATGGAGCGCCAGCCTTCGAGCACCAAGTGTCTTGTTTCGGATGGCATCATGATCGGGTGGAATGGACACTTTTCTGCCCTTTCGAGCGAACCGGAGAAGACTTATCTTATCTGTTGTGGTGCAAGGAGAATCTCCTGTTGCCGAGGGCATGACATGATTTTCCGCCAGCTGTTCGACAGCGTATCCGGAACCTACACCTACCTGCTCGCCAGCCGGCGCGGCGGCGAGGCGCTGATCATCGATCCCGTGCTGGAGAAAGTCGATCGCTACATCCAGCTCGTCAATGAGCTCGACCTGAAACTGGTCAAGGCCGTCGACACCCATCTGCATGCCGACCATATCACCGGCCTCGGCGCACTGCGCGACCGCACCCAATGCATCACGGTCATGGGCGACAAGAGCAAGGTCGACGTGGTGTCGATGCGGCTTTCGGAAGGCGATAAGCTCACTATCGAAGGCGTCGCACTCGACGTACTCTACACGCCGGGCCACACCGACGACTCCTATTCGTTCCTGATGAAGGATCGCGTGTTCACCGGCGATACGCTGCTGATCCGCGGCACCGGCCGCACTGACTTCCAGAACGGCGATCCGCGCGCGCAATACGACTCGATCTTCAACAAGCTCCTCAAGCTGCCGGACGAGACCATGGTGTTTCCGGCGCATGACTACAAAGGCGAGACGGTCTCGACCATCGGCGAGGAGAGGACGTTCAATCCGCGCCTGCAGGTGAAGTCGCTCGACCAGTATGTGACGCTGATGAACGGGCTCAACCTGCCGAACCCGAAGATGATGGACGTCGCGGTGCCGGCCAATATGCGGGTCGGTTTCGCGCAGGAGGCGATCGCGCAACGCGGCTGGGCGGTGAGCGCCGCCGACGCCATCAAGCTCGTGGGGCGGCCCGACGTCGCGTTGATCGACCTGCGCGAAAAGTCCGAGCGTGAGAAGCACGGCGTCATTCCGGGCTCGCTGCATGCGCCCTACCCCGACCTGCAGGACAACATCCGTCCCGGCGGCATGCTGCACGAACTCGCCGCGGCGACCGGCAAACGCATGCTGTTCTATTGCGCGTTCGGCGAGCGCTCGGCGATGGCGGTGCAGGCGGCGCAGGATTCCGGAATCGGGACCGCCTGCCACATTCACGGCGGCATCGACGCCTGGAAGAAGGCCGACGGCGCACTCGCGCACTAGCCATGGCTGGATTTCGAGGGTGGGTTAGGCTGCGGAGCGGCCGTAACCCACCGTCTGACGTCGCTTAACATACAATCCGTGGCTTACGCGCCTTCGGCGCTACTAACCCACTTTACAACGCGCGGCCGGAATGCATATCGCCGAGCAGCGCGGCCTCGAGCCGTTCCGCATGCTCCGCCCAGGTGATGCCCTGCTGATATTGCAGCGCCGCCTCGTGCTGCTGGTGCCATAGGACGTCGTCGGTAAGCAGCGCCACCGCGCGCTCGGCGAATTCGTTCTCGTCCGCGCGCACGAAGCCGGTGATACCGTCGATGACGCGTTCGGGCAGCGCCGTCACCGGCGCGAAGACCGCCGGCACGCCAAGCGCCTGAGCCTCCGCCGCGGAGATGCAGAAGGATTCGGACTTATGGCCGAGATAGAGCATCACGCGCGACGCCCGCATCGCGGCGATCAGGCCTTGACGGCTCGCCGTCGGATGCACGCGGACGGACGCTTTGACATGCATCGGCATGCCTGTCGGCAGAAGGCTGCCTTCCCAGGCGTTCCAGGCGTCCTCGCCGGCTTTGAGATGGTGCACGCCATAGACATTGAGCACGGCATTGGGAACGCGCGGCAAGATCGACGCCGCCCAGATTTCCACCAGCCGGTGCAGGTTACGGGTCGGGTTCGACGCGAAGATCGCATGCCGCGGCGGCGCCGACGGCAACGGCGGACGGCCCCGCACATCCTCGGGCATGCCGAACGGCAGCACGAACAGCGGATTTCGCCTCGGCAACACCCGTGACCAGGTGTCAGCCTGATACTGGCTGACCAGGATCGGGGTCGGCCGGTAAAGCCACATCTTCCAGAATTTCTTGTAGTGCCGCAGTTGATTGGCCGGCCACAAGACCCAGAGGGCGCGCCGTTTGGGCCTTGGCACAAACGGCAACAGATCGAGCTGGTGGCAGGCTATGTAGAGATCGCACGTCTGCGGCGGCGTGCTCGACAGCGGACGCCAGACGACACCATTGTCCTCGACCGGCCCGTCGCAATTGGTGAAGCAGGTGACCTGATGGCCGCGCTTCACGAGCTCGCGCGCGCAACGGATGACGCTGGTCTCGGTCCCGCCGAGCGGGCGCCGTTCGAGATCACGGCCGTCGTAGCGCAACGTGGAATCGGCGAACACGATGCTGGCCATACCCGCGGGTCCGTTTAATGCAGGATCTGGCTGAGGAACGCCTTGGTGCGTTCGTGCCGGGGATTGGTGAAGAAGGGCACCGGCTCGTTGACCTCGATGATCTGACCCTCGGCCATCAGCACCATGCGCGTCGCCACCTGGCGCGCAAAGCCCATCTCGTGGGTGACCACCATCATGGTCATGCCGTCGATGGCGAGCGCGACCATGGTGTCGAGCACCTCCTTGACCATCTCCGGATCGAGCGCGGAGGTCGGCTCGTCGAACAGCATGATCTTGGGCTGCATGCAGAGTGCCCGCGCAATTGCCACCCGCTGCTGCTGGCCGCCGGAGAGCTGCGCGGGATACTTCTTGGCCTGCTCGGGAATGCGCACGCGCTCGAGATAGTGGTGCGCGATCGTCTCCGCGTCCTTGCGCGGCATGCCGCGCACCCACATCGGCGCCAGCGTGCAATTGTCGAGCACGCTCAGATGCGGAAACAGGTTGAATTGCTGGAAAACCATGCCGACCTCGCGCCGTACCTCGTCGATCGACTTGAGGTCCTCGGTCAGCTCGACGCCGTCCACGACCACCCGGCCCTGCTGCCAGTCCTCGATCCGGTTGACGCACCGGAGCAACGTCGACTTGCCGCCGCCCGACGGCCCGCAGATCACGATGCGCTCGCCGCGCTTCACCTGCAGATTGATGTCGCGCAGCACGTGGAACGGGCCGAACCACTTGTTCACGCCGGTCATGTCGACGGCGATCGGGTTCCGCGTGGTGCGGATGTCGCGCGCCGGAGCGGCCGCCGTCGGATCAGCTTTCGGAGCGTCGTTATCCATGGCGCTCAATGCGCTACACCCGTGCTCAGCCGTCGTTCCACATAGAGCGCATAGCGCGAGATTACGAACGAGATGATGAAATATATCACGCCGGCGAAGGCAAATCCGGTCAGGACGGTCACCGGGGTCGCCCAGTTGGGATCGGCGAAGGCCGCCCGCAGCTGGCCGAGCAGGTCGAAAATCGCGACGATCAGCACCAGGGTCGTGTCCTTGAACAGGGCAATGAAGGAATTGACCATGCCGGGGATCACGATCTTGAGCGCTTGCGGCAGCACCACGAACGCCATCATCTTCCAGTAGCCGAGGCCGAGCGCCCGCGCCGCCTCGAACTGGCCGCGCGGGATCGCCTGCAGGCCGCCCCGGATCACTTCGGACATGTAGGCGCCGGCAAACAAGATGACGCCGATCAGCACGCGGGCGAGCGGATCGAGCTTCCAACTCTCCGGGAGGAAGAACGGCAGCATGTAGGTCGCGAAGAACAGCACGGTAATCAGCGGCACGCCGCGCCAGAATTCGATGAAGACCACGCAGAACCAGCGCAGCAGCGGCAGCGACGAGCGCCGTCCGAGCGCCAGAAGGATGCCGAGCGGCACCGAGCCGATGATGCCGGCAAAGGTGATGACAAGCGTCACCAACAATCCGCCCCACTGCCGCGTCTCGACGTGCGGCAGGCCGAACCTGCCGCCGACCAGCAGATAGAACGCCGCCACGGGGAACACGCCGAAGAACAGGACGGCGTTGAGCGTTTTCCACGGAGCGCGCGGGATCAGCAGCGGCACCAACAGCACGAGGCCGACGACATAGGTAAGATTGACGCGCCAGACCTGATCGGCCGGATAGAAGCCGTACATGAACTGCGCGAACTTCGCAGCGATGAAAGGCCAGCAGGCGCCGACCGGGCGCTTGACCGTTTCTTCCAGGCAGTCGACCCGGCTTGACCCGTCCCACACCGCGTCGATGAACATGAAGCGGACGGTCGGCCAGATCAGCGCGGCAAGGATCAGCGCGCTGATCACTGTTGCCGCGGCATTGAGCGCGCTGCCGAACAGTTTCTGCCGCAGCCAAGCTGGTGTGCCGACACTGCTGGCGGGCGGGTTCGAAGGAGCGATCAGTTGTTGGCGGACGAAGGTTGCGCTCGTCATCTTACACCCGCTCGCTCAGCCGTATGCGGGCGTTGTAGAGGTTCATCGCCATGCTCGTGATCAGCGAGATCGCGAGATAGACCGCCATGGTGATGGCGATGATCTCGATCGCCTGATGGGTCTGGTTCAGCGTAGTGCCGGCGAAGACGGCAACCAGATCGGGATAGCCGATCGCGACCGCCAGCGTCGAATTTTTGGTCAGGTTCAGATACTGGTTGGTGAGCGGCGGGATGATCACCCGCATGGCCTGCGGAATGACAACGAGCCGCAGCGTGGTATTGCGGCGCAGACCGAGCGCCATCGCCGCTTCGGTCTGCCCTTTCGGCACGGCCAGCACACCGGCACGCACCACCTCGGCGATGAAGGCCGCGGTGTAGGTCGTGAGTGCGACCAGCAGCGCAGTGAACTCCGGAATCACCCGCGTGCCGCCCACGAAATTGAAGCCGCGCAGTTCCGGCGCCTCGAACGAGACGGGCGCACCCACGGCGAGTGCCGCCAGCACCGGCAATCCGATCAACAGCACCAGCGACGTCCACAACACCGGGAAAAGCTTGCCGGTCGCGTCCTGCCGCCGGCGCGCCCAGGAACGCAGGCCGATGATCGCGAAGATCGCGAGTGCGAACGCCGCGACCACGATCCCACTGCCCTCGCCGAAGATCGCGCGCGGCATGATCAATCCGCGGTTGTTGATATACACCGCCGGCGGACCGATCCATTCCGCCAATCCACGCCACCACTGCGCAATGCTTTCGGGCATACCGAAGTATTGCAGATAGGCGAAGCCGTCAGCGGCGGCGAGGAAGAGCGGCTGCAAGCCGACGCCGAGGCTCTGGCGTGGCGAAGGCATCGCCAACAGCACCGCGACGTACCAGAACAGGATCTGGAACAATAACGGCAGGTTGCGGATGAGCTCCACATAGCCACCGGCAAGCCTCGCCAGCAGCCAGTTCGGACTCAGGCGCGCCAGACCGATGAAAAAACCGAGGATGGTCGCGAAAATGATGCCGATCACCGACACCAGGAGCGTGTTGAGCAGCCCGACAAGGAAAACGCGGGTGTAGGTGTCCTGCTCGCTGTAGGAGATCAGCGTCTGGCTGATGCCGAAGCTCGCCGGATCGTTGAGGAAGCGGAACCCGAAGCGGACGTTCTGGGCTTCGAGATTGGCGCGCGCGTTGATCGCGAACTCGATGCCGAACCAGATCACCGCCGCCAGCACCAGGAGCTGGTAGAAGGCGCTGCGAAATCGCGGATTGTTGTAGAAGGCGGTCTTGGTCACTGCCCTGCCCCGGCGTCCGCGCCAAGCCCTGTCACGTGGATGCCCAGGCTTTCGAGCCCGGGCACCAAATCGACATCGATTGCCGGTTCACCGGATCGGCGGCGCGTACTGGATGCCGCCTTTGGTCCAGAGCCGGTTGAGGCCGCGGCTGATCCCGAGCCTGGATGAGGTGCCGACATTGCGTTCGAAGATCTCGCCGTAGTTGCCGACGTGCCTGACGATACGCACCACCCAGTCCCGGGGCAAACCCAGTTGCTCGCCATGGGTTCCATCGAGGCCCAGCATGCGGCGAATCTCAGGCTGCTTGGACTTCAGCGCCTCATCGATGGTCTTGGAGGAGACCCCGAGCTCCTCGGCGTTGAGCATCCCGAACAGTACCCATTTCACGACGTCGAACCATTGGTCGTCGCCTTGGCGCACCACCGGACCGAGCGGCTCCTTGGAGATGACCTCCGGCAGGATAACGTGGTCGTTGGCGTTGCTGAGCTTGAGCTTCTCCGAATAGAGCTGCGAGACGTCGGTGGTGAAAGCGTCGCAGCGGCCGGACTCGTAAGCCTTGATGGTTTCGTCGGCGGTGCCGAACGCGACGATCTCGTACTTCATGTTGTTGGCGCGGAAGTAGTCGGCGAGATTGAGCTCGGTGGTGGTGCCGCTCTGTGCGCAGACGCTGGCGCCGTTGAGCTCGAGCGCCGAGTTCACCTTCAGCGCCTTGCGCACCATGAAGCCCTGGCCGTCGTAGTAGACGACGCCGACGAAATTGAACACCGCATCGCGCGAGCTGGTCCAGGTGGTATTGCGCGACAGGACGTCGATCTCGCCCGACCGCAACGGCTCGAAGCGGTCCTTGGCGGCCAGCGGCGTGAACTTCACCTTGGTCGGATCGTTGAAGATCGCCGCCGCGATGGCGCGGCAGAAATCGACATCAAGCCCGGTCCAGTTGCCCTTGTCGTCCGGATTGGAGAAGCCCGGCAGGCCCTGGCTCACCCCGCACACCAGCGATCCGCGGTCACGAACCGTTTTCAGGGTCTGGGCGTCGGCCTGCCCGCTCAAGCCGATCGCGAGTGCCAGTCCAAGCACGCCGATGACGCGTTTCATCATCCATCCTTCAAATCGTGAGCCTGTTTCGAAGCCTAGTCAGCACCACCGCGGCCTGCATGCACCTTTCTGGCGAGAAGGCGCCTCCCACTGCAAAAGCTTCGCGGTCCGGCCACGCATAGGAGAACGATCGGACATCCCGGTCAAGGGGTTGACGTCACCTTAGAATGGGCCGGTATATGCCCCTCAGTGCCGATACTGCACACGAGATAAGCAAGACGCATGAGCAAGAAATCCTCCAGCGGCCCCCCGCATCCTGACGTCAAGCCGGCGACCCGTTTCGTGACCGGCGGTCGCGATCCGCAGGCCTTTCACGGATTCGTCAACCCGCCGGTCGTGCACGCCTCGACCGTGCTCTACCCGACGGTCGAGGACTATGAGGCGCGCAACGGCCGCTATACCTATGGCCGGCGCGGCACACCCACCTCGGAAGCATTCGCCGGCGCGCTCGCCGAGATCGAAGGGCCGGAATGCGCCGGCGTCGCGCTGCTGCCGTCGGGGCTGGCGGCGGCATCGCTCGCGCTGCAATCGGCGCTCCAGTCCGGCGACCATGTGCTGGTCACCGACAATGTGTACGGCCCGACGCGCAAGTATTGCGATACGGTGCTCAATCGCGCCGGGGTTATCACCACCTATTTCGACCCGCTGATCGCCGACATCGCACCGCTGATGCAGCCGAATACCCGCGCGGTGTATTTGGAGTCGCCTGGCTCGCTGTCGTTCGAGGTCCAGGACGTACCCGCCATCGCCAAGGTTGCGCATGCGCGCGGCGCGGTCGTGCTGATGGACAACACCTGGGCGAGCCCGCTCTACTTCCGCGCGCTCGAAAAGGGCGTCGACCTCGCGATCCAGTCCGGCAGCAAGTATATCGGCGGCCATTCCGACCTGATGCTCGGCGTGGTCGCAGCCAACGCCAAGTGCTGGCCGCAGCTCAATCATACCGTGTTCTCGATGGGACTGTGCGTCGGCCCCGACGACATGTATCTCGGCATGCGCGGCTTGCGCACCATGGCGGTGCGCCTTGCTCATCACTATCAGGCCGGGCTCAAGGTTGCGCGCTGGTTTGCGCAGCGCCCGGAGGTCATTAAAGTCCTCCATCCCGCGCTCGAGAGCTGCCCCGGTCATGCGATCTGGAAACGCGACTTCACCGGCGCATGCGGACTGTTCAGTATCGTGCTCAAGCCGGTGCCGCAGCAGGCGGTGGCCGCCTTCATCGACGCACTCACGCTGTTCGGCATCGGCGCGTCCTGGGGCGGGTTCGAGAGCCTGGTGATCCCGTTCGATTGCAACGAGGTTCGCAGCGCCACAAGCTTTGCACCCGGCGGACCGACGGTGCGCTTCCATATCGGGCTTGAGGATGTCGACGACCTGATCGCCGATCTCGAACGTGGCTTCGCCGCAATGGCGGCGGCGCTTTAACCAGCGCCGGACTCTTTCTTCTCGCGGGCCTCGCGGTAGATCAGCACGATGTTGCGAATATAGATCAGCGTCGCGACGCCCTGCCCGAAGATGATAACCGGCTCGCGCTTCACGATGCCGTAGAGCAGCGTCATCAGCCCGCCGCCCATCGAGAATATCCAGAACGCGAAAGGGATCACGCTCTTGCCGGCGCGCTCGCTCGAAATCCATTGCACCAGGAAGCGACCGGCGAACAGAAGCTGCGCGACCAGGCCGAACACCAGCCAGAAGTCGAACTTGTCGACGAAGGTTTCGCGGAAGAAGTCGCCGACCGCGGTGCCGAACTGAATGAGCATCAACCGATCTCCGTTGCGTCCGGCACGCGTTTCCTGCGGCGCACGAGCCACCAGACACCGGCAAGGTCGAGGATGCCGACCCACAGCCGATCCCACAGTCCGTAATTCGAGACGCCGTGGCCGCGCTGGCGGTCCACCACGTCCACATAGCCGATCTCGTAGCCTTCGCGGCGCACCAGCGCCGGCAGGAAGCGATGCAGACCGTCAAAATACGGCAGCGACAGGAACAGATCGCGGCGGAACGCCTTCAGCCCGCAGCCGGTGTCGCGGGTGCCGTCGCGCAGCACGGCGCTGCGCACGCCGTTGGCAATGCGCGACTGGAACTTCTTGAAGCCGGTGTCCTTGCGGCCGACGCGCTGGCCGGCAACCAGGCCGATACGCGGATTCTCCGTCAGCACGGCCAGGAGTTTCGGCACGAAGGCCGGATCGTTTTGTCCGTCGCCGTCAAGCGTCGCGACCAGCGGCGCGCGCGCGTGCTTCACGCCGGTGCGCACCGCCGACGACTGGCCACACGAGGCCGCATGCTTGATCTGACGCAGCCACGGCCGCGACGCCTTCAGGCTCGCGAGCTCGGCTTCGGTGCCGTCGGTCGAGCCATCGTTGACATAGACGATCTCGAACGATTGGCCGGCCAGCGCGCGCTCGATCTCGGCGACCAGCGGCGCGATGTTCCCGGCCTCGTTCTTCACCGGAATGACAATACTGACCGATGGCGCTGGTTCGTTATCACGCATGATTGATTGTAGTTGTTGGGCCCGCCTGCCCCGGCGTGATGCTTCTTATTGACCGGCGAGGCCGCGGGCAACCTTTTTGATCCGCGCCCAGGATGGGCCCGGAAACGGCTTGACGCTGCCATCGGGAAGCACCGTGAAACCGAGCCGGCGCGCCGCCATAAAATCGCGCACCAGGAGCGCGCCGATCACGCCCGCGATCGCCCCCGCCACCACGTCGCTCGGATGATGCGCGGTGACGATGACACGGCTCAAGGCGATTATGACCGCATAGGTCCACAACAGCGGCCGCAGCCGCGGCCACAACACACCAAACGCGACCGCCGCCGCGAACGCGTTAGTGGCATGGCCGGACGGGAAGCTCGCGTACTCGACCCGCCAGAGGAAGAACTTGTAGAGGAACACGTCCTCGCCGGCGATCACCGGGCGGGCGCGGCCGACGACACGCTTGATGACGGTGACGACGAGACCCGTAACCCCGATGGCCAGGAACAAAAAGCCAAGCCGCACCGCCAGCGTCGCCAATACGCCCTGGCTCATCCGTGCCAGCGCCGGCGAATTGATGAGCGTGATCGCGACCAACGCAGTACCAAGCGGAATGAGGAACCAACCCGCGAGTCCGAAATCGGTCACGAACTGGAACGCGTCGACGAGCCAGCGCGGCGCGTGCCGTGCCGCCCTGATCGCGGCGGCATCGACGAAGACCATGGTCAGGATCAGCGCCGCGATCGCGAGCGCCGCGCCGACCGCCACGCGTGTGTAGGCACGCCAGATCGGGTTCGCGCCGCCGCGCGGGCGCCGCACCAGGCGGGCGAGGCCGACCACGACATTGGTGCACACGAAGCGAAACCGCGACGGCGCGCGCTCCGCCATCGGGGGCGCACTCATGGCGGGCTCCCGGACCGGTAGACCGCGACCGTCACCGCGCGGCCGTTACCCAGGTTGAAGCCTTCGATGCGCGGACCGGACGAGTACAGCAGCCCGATCACGTCCGCGCGCTGCGCGAAGCTGCGCTCCTGGCGTGCCTCGACGAAAGCGAAGCGGCACTCGCCGCCGCGCAGGAATTCCGCGGCGCCGGCGCCGTCGGTCTGGCGGGTCGCAGTGCCTGCAAGGAAGACGACACTTGCCTCGCCATATCCGGCGGCGGCCGCCACCGGATTGCTGCAACCAGAGTCGCGCAGGATCTTCGCCAGCGCCACGCTCGGGAACACGGAATGCAGCGCCGGGATGATGAACCCGAAGATCGCTGCGGTCATCAGCAGCGCAGCGGCGAACGAGCGCATCAGCGCGTGCTCGGCGCCGTCGCTGTTGTAGAGCTGCCACGCGCGGAAGCCCATCACCATCGACGCGCCGATCAGTAGCCAGGCGAGGAATCCGAACTGTCGCCCGATGAAGATCAGGGTGCCAAGGCCAAGGAGACCGATGACCACCGGCAGGACGAACCACCAGATCGTCCCGCGTTCGAGCTTGCTGCGCGACGGCAGCACGCGCGCGTCGACGACACCGGCGATCAGGATAGCGATCGCCGGATAGAGCGGCAGCACATAGTGCGGCAGCTTGGTGACGACGAGCTCGAACAGGATCCAGGCCGGAACGATCCAGGCCAAGAGGAAGCGCGCACCGGGCTCCTGGCGCGACGACCATACCGAACGCGCGGCGATGCCGGCGAGCGTCGCCGCCGGCCAGAACGTCACCCAGAACAGCAGGAAATAGTATCCGGGCGGCGCGCCGTGCGACTCCTGTCCCTGGAACAGCTTGCTGAGCAGATCCTCGCCCACCGACTCCTGGAAGAAGCCGTCACCGGCGCGCATGGTGATCGCTACGAACCACGGCAGCACCAGCAGCGCGCTCCAGAGCACGCCGACCAACGGCCGGAGCGACCAGAACCAGACCACTGAGCGGTCGGCGATCGCCAGCGCGGCGACGGTCAGGAACACGATCAGCGGAATGACCGGCCCCTTGAGCAGCACGGACGCGGCGATGGCGGTCCAGAAGATCGCCGGCACCGTCCACGACGATCGTCCTTCGAGCCGCGCGCGCTGCTCCGGCAGGTAGGCGCGCGCCATTGCGCCCATGGCGGCGACCGCGGTCAGCAGGAGGCAAGCGTCGGTCTTGGCGATGCGCCCTTCCACGCTCAGCAGGAGGCAGGTCGCCATCATCAAGCCGGCCATCAGCGCCGCGCGCCGCGTGAGGAACGCCAGCGCCGCCCAATAGGTCAGCAGCACGGCGCCGACTGCGCCGAGCAACGAGGGGACGCGGTAGAGCCAGATGGAGGTAGTCGCCTCGCGGATGCCGAGCGCCTGGCCCGCCTTCACGGCGGTTGCCTGCAGCCAGTAGATGCCGACCGGCTTCTTGTAGCGGGTGGTCTCCTGAAAGCGGATGTCGATGTAGTCGCCGCTTTCGAGCATCTGCTTGGTGGCTTGCGCAAAGCGTGACTCGTCGCGATCGGTCGGCGGGATCGCGAAGAAGCCCGGCAGGATGTTGAGCAGCGCGGCAACGATGAGCACGATCACCGCGCGCGCGTGCGAGCGCGTCGCGAAATCGACGATCTCCATCAGGCCACGCGCCGGCTTGACCCGACCCCACCGGTTTTCGGCCGTCACGGCCATGCCCGCTCCCGTTTGCAGCGCGACAATAGAAAAACCCGGCCACCGGGGGAAGCATCAAGAAGCGCGGCGAACGGCGCGCTTGGCGCCAGTGGTTCCCTATCTGAATGAGGGCTCGCCGCTACCGGCCTGTTCGGGCATGATCTTTTCCGCAGCCTGGGCTCGCAAGCGGATCTTGATCACGCACTATTGCAGGCGCACCAGCACGCTATCGGTCGAGCCGGCGGCGTCGATCACGGTCAGGCGGACGAATCCGGGTCCCCCCGGCTCGAAAAACACCGTATTGCGCCGTCCGAACGGGGCATCGACGGGCATCCCATTGACCAGGACGGTGAGCGGCCCCACACCGCCCGTCAGCTTCAGGGCGATGGGCTCGGGGCGGCCTTCGCCGTTGTTGGCGAGTTCCAGCCGGGCGCCGTTAGGCGGGAACATGATCCGCACCTGGGTATCGCCCGCGACGCCGTTCTGACGGAAGCGCTGCAAGGGCGGTGGCAGGCGGCTGGTCGAAGCCACGATGGCGCCGCGCGGCGCGGCGGGCAGCACGGCCGGGAGGCTGCCGGTGCGCGCGAACGCGTCGAACAGGATCGGCGCCGCGACGTTACGCGCGGCCATGCCGGGCACCGGCGCGCCGTCCGGCCGCCCGACCCACACGCCGATCGTACGCTTGCCGTCGAAGCCGACCGCCCAGGCGTCGCGATAGCCGTAGGAGGTGCCGGTCTTGAACGCGATGCGCCCGCCGGCGGCGTTTTCGGGCGGCGGCGTGCCGAGCATGGCGTTGCCAACATACCAGGCCGCGACCGGCTCCATCAGACGGCGCGGCTGCGGCGGCTCAGCCGCATCGTCCATGCGCTCGGTAAGCGCGATGGTATTGCCGAGCCGCGCGACACCGGCATAGAGCGTCACGAGATCGTTGAGCGTCAAGCCGACACCGCCGAGTCCCATCGCCAGGCCGGGCACTTCGCCGCGCGGCAGTACCAGCGCGCCGCCGGCCTGCGCGAGGCGCGCGGTGAAGCGGCTCGCACCGACGCGGTCGAGCACGGCAACCGCCGGCACGTTCAGCGACAATTGCAGCGCGCGGCGCACGGTGACGGTGCCCTGGAAGCTCAGGTCGAAATTCTCCGGCGCGTAGCCGCCGAAGCGGAGCGGTCGATCGTCGATCAGCGTCTCCGGATGAATGAGCCCGTCCTCGAAGCCGAGACCGTAGATGAACGGCTTGAGCGCGGAGCCCGGCGAGCGCAGCGCCTGCGTCATGTCGACCTGGCCGGCGCGGCTCAGGTCGAAATAGTCGGACGAGGCGACGCGCGCCTGCACCTTGCCGGTCTCGTTGTCGACCGCGAGGATGGCGATCGAGAGCGAAGGCCCGAGCGTGCGTGCACGTTCGCGCGCGAGATCCTCGAGCGATTTCTGCAACGACGCCTGGATGGTCAGGCGGTGGATGGCCCGGCCGGGCGCCGCGGCGATCACCGCGTCGGCCGAATGCGGCGCCAGCGCCGGCATCGGGCGACGCCCCTCCGCGACCGCCTCCTGCTTGGCGCGCTCGACCTCGTCGGCCGGCACGACGCCCGCGGCGGCGACCCGGTCGAGCACGCGGTCGCGCGCCGCACGCGCGGCGACGACGGAGCGGTCCGGCCGCCGGAATTCCGGCGACTGCGGCAGCGCCACCAGCAGCGCCGACTCCGCCAGCGTCAGGCGGCGCGGCTCCTTGCCGAAATAGGCAAGCGAGGCGGCACGAATGCCTTCCAGATTGCCGCCATAGGGGGCGAGGCTGAAGTAAAGCGCCAGGATCTCGTTCTTGTTCAGCGCGCGCTCGAGTTGGATCGCCCGCGCCATCTGGCGAAGCTTGGCGATAAAGCTACGTTCCGTCCGAGGTTCCAAAAGCCGCGCGACCTGCATCGTCAGCGTCGAGGCACCCGACACGATGCGGCCGTTGGAGGCGAGCTGCAGGAACGCGCGGCCGAGCGCCAGTGGATCGACGCCGTGGTGGCTCATGAAGCGCCGATCCTCATATGCGTAAAGCATCGCGAGGAACCGCGGATCGACATCGGCGCGCGTCGCCGGCAGCCGCCAGCGGCCTTCCGGCGTCGTGTACGGCCGCAGCAGCCGGCCGTCGCGGTCGACCACCAGCGTCGAATAGGCGAACCCCTCCCCGCGCGGCACCGGCCCAAGCGACGCGACCCATAGCCAGCTCACGCCCGTCATCATGACGAGCATGATCAGCGCCACTACAACGCCCAGGCCCATGATGCGCCACAGACGCCGTCTCGGCCCCCGCGATGCAGGAGCGCAGGACGCATGGCTGCTGGTCGTGCGGTCGCTCATCGACACCTGCTCATCGCGCCGCCGTCGCTGCCGTCACCTCGACGGTGCCGGAGCCGGTGCGGCCGTGGCGGTCAGGACGATACATATCCTCCACGAACGCCTGCGGATGCACGTAGGTGCCCGGCGAGACCGCCCGCACGATGTAGGCGACCGTGAACACCGAGGGATCGCCGCTCCGGCGGTTGAACGCCGCGCTGAAACGGTCGTCGCGGAACTCCGCATTGACCGGCGGCGCGGCGTCCTGGATCCAGGGCAGCGTGCCGGTCTCGCCGGAGGAGACGAGCCGCGGATTGTCGATCTCGAAGCCGGCCGGCAGGTAGTCCGCGACGATGATGCGGCCGAACTGCGGCTGCGGCTCGGTGATGCGCAGCACCACCGCGAAGCGCTCGTTCTGCCGCGCCTTGGCCGGGTCGGCGGGCTTGCCGTCGAGCGTGAAGTAGAGCCGCTCGATCTTGAAGCCGCGGTCGACGGCTCCCTCCGGCGTCAGCGGCGCGCCGTTGACCGTCACCACCGCCTGTAGCGGCCCCTCGCCGGCGTTGACGATCCGCACCGGCTGCTGGAGCTGGCTCGGCGGGAAGCGCCGGTTGAGCGCGCCCTGCTGCTTCTGCCCGGCGACGACGAGCGCCACGTTGGTCGCGTCCTTCACCAGCGCACGCGCGGCAAGCACCATCCAGGCCTGCTCCTGCGTCGAGGTGTACGGAGTCAGCCCGCGCGCGGCTTCGACGCGCTCGATCGCGCCGGTGATGGTGGCGCGCGGGGCACCGCCCTCCGAGGCCAGCGTGATCAGCGCGGCGCCGTCGCGCAGGACCGAGCCGTAGTCGACGCGGCCGTATTCGAGCGTCGGCTCCGGCGCCATCGCCCGTAGCGCCGCGTTGTAGACGCGCTCGGCGCGGACCTTGTCGCCGAGCATGCCGAGCGCGGCCGCGAGCTGCGCCTTCGCGATGATGGTCGCGAAATCGTCGAGCTTGGTGTCGACGAAGTAGCGCAGATCGCCGACCGGCGCCGCGCCGTTGCGCGCCAGTACATAGAGCGCATAGGCGAGATTGCGCCCGCCGTTGCGGCCGGGGTCCTCGGTATTGCCCACGTAGTTGCGCAGCCGTTGGATCGCGAGGCGGAACGCCGTATCCGGCACCGCAAAGTTGCGCTCGCGGGCGCGGGTCAGGAAGTCGGAAACATAGGCATCGAGCCAGATGTCGTCGCCGCCGACCGACCAGAGGCCGAACGAGCCGTTCGAGCCCTGGCGCGACAGCAATCGCTCGATCGCCTCCTGGATGCGCTTGTCGACACCCTCGTCGAGCGCCAGATGCGACGCGCTGGCGAGGTCGTTGACGTAGAGCAGCGGCAGCGCGCGGCTGGTGATCTGCTCGGTGCAGCCGAACGGATAGCGGTCGAGCGCCGCGAGCAGCGCCGCCGCGTCGAGCGCGCTCGACAGCCCGACCGACACCGACACGCTGCCGGTGCCCGGCACCAGGTCGGTGAGCAGGTCGTTCGACAGCGTCACGGCCTCGCCGCGGGCGATGGTCTGCACCGTGCGCCGCGCCAGGATCTGCGTCGCGGGCTTCACCGCCAACGCATAGCTCCGTTCCAGCGCGAAGCCACCCGGCCCGCTCACACGCACCATGACGTTGCCGACGCCGACGGCGGGCGCCGTCAGCGGCACCGACACGGCCGTGCGCTGCTTGGCGTTGAGCTTGAGCGTCTGCGGCGCGGCATTGCCAGTGACGTTGACGCCATCGCTCTTCACCTCGACGCGATAGTCGCCGGCCTGCCCTTCGACGTTGTCGACGTCGAGATGCATGGTGCCGCGGTCGCCGTTGTTGAGGAAGCGCGGCAGCGTCGCAGTGACCACCAGCTGGTCGCGGATGGTGACGTCCGCCTGGGCGCGGCCGACCTTCTCGCGCGACCACGCCACCGCCATCACGCGGGCGGTGCCGGCGAAGTCCGGGATGTCGAACACGACCTCGGCGGTGCCGTCGGGCTTCACCGTGACCAAGCCGGAGTAGAGCGCGAGCGGCTTCTGCGTCGGCGGGCTGCCTTCCAGCTCCGCCGGGCCGTCGCCGCCGCTCCTGATCTGCCCGCGGGTGCCCTGCATGCCGTCGATGAGCTGGCCGTAGAGATCTCGGAGTTCAGCAGCAAGACGTCGCTGGCCGAGATAGTGGTCGTCCGGCGCCGGCGGTTTGTAGTTGGTGAGATTGAGGATGCCGAGGTCGACGGCCGCAACGACGATGCGCGCCTCCTCGCCGGCCGCAAGCCCGCCGATCTTGACCGGAATGCGCAGCGCGCTTCCCGGCCGCGTGAGCTGCGGCGTCTGCATGTTCACGCTGAGCGTGCGTGCCTGGCGATTGACGCTGAACCACTGCACGCCGATGGCGCGGCCGGGCATGCGTTGCGCCGTGGTGTCGAGCGGACGCCGCAGCGTGGCGACCACATAGGCGCCGCTGCCCCAGTCCTTGCCGACCGGAACCTGCAGCCGCGCAGTGCCGGGCTTCACGTCCTGGGTGATCGTGGTGATCAGGCGTTCGCCGATCACGCTGAGCGTCACCTTGCCGGCGGTGCGCGCGGTCACCGCAACGTTCATGTTCTCGCCGGGGGCGTATTCCGGCTTGTCGAGCGCGACCTCGAGCATGTCGGGCGTGTCGGCGGTCGCTTCGGTGTACCAGCCGGCGTCAAAGCCGATCGAGGTCACCGGACCGTCGCGTTCGCCGCTCGAGACCTCCAGCCGATAGCGGCCCCACTGCACCGGCAGCGCGATACGGCCGGGCGTGCCGGCCGCCACATTGAGCTGGCCGTCGGCGATGCGCCGCGTCACCTTCATCGGCTCGAAGTCCCAGGTGTTGTCGCGCCGATACCATTGATAACGCGTCTCGACCTTCAAGAGCTCGTAGCGCAGGCCGTTGCGCGTCAGCGCCTCGCCGTCGGGTCCGACCACGACCACGTCGAACGTCGCCTGCTCGCCTTCGCCGAGCGAGCGGCCGGAGAACAACGGACGGACGCCGATCATCGGCGCGGCTGCCGTCACCGGCAGCGTGAGCTTGCGCTCGATCGCACGGCCGCCTGCTTCGGCAAGGCGGACGGTGATGCGCGCTTCGAGGGGACGCGTCGCCTGCGGGACCTTGTCGAGGCTGAGCGGGAACGTCACCCGGCCGGCAGTGTCGGTCGGCGGCACCCCGTCGAGCGGGCTCCTTGTCGACTCGACCTGCTCGTCGGAGAGCCCGAAGCGGTAGCCGGCGAAACCCGGGCGCTCCGAAGCCGGCGCGACAATCACCTCACCCGCCACTTCGAGACCGGCCGCGGGCGCACCGTAGAGGTAGCGGCCCGCCAGCGTCACCTGCATCGGCTCGCCACGCGACACGGTTTTCGCCGGGGAGCTGAGCTCGAATTCAAGCCGATCCGGCACGTAGTCTTCGACCATGAAGGTCGCCTCGCCCACCGCCGGACGCTTCGGATCGGTGAAGGCGCGCACGCGCCAGGTGCCGGTCGGCGCCGACTGCACCAGCGGCACGTCGAGGCTGCGGCCGCCGACGCCCTGGTCGGCGACGGTTGTGCGGCGGTACTCGACGCCGTCCGGACGCTCGACCACGAGCGTGAGCGGAACGCCGACCGCGGCCAAGCCCTGCGGATCACGCAACAAAGCGGTGACGTGCACGTTCTCGCCCGAGCGGTAGACGCCGCGTTCGGTGAACACGAAACCATCGAGGCCGGAGGGCGCATTGCGGCCGGAGACGCCGCGATCGCTGAGGTCGAACGCCGGCGCGCGCAGGCTCAGGAACGCGTAGTCGCCCTTGGCGTCGGTCGCGACCAGCATCGCCGGCGCCGCACCCAACTCGCCGCGCGCCAGTGCCGCCTCGAACTGCACATAGCCGGCATTGTTGGTGCGCTTGGTGGCGAGCACTTCGTTGTTGCGCGAGAGCAGCCGCACCTCAACATTGTTGGTGCCCTGCGTGGTCTCGAGCGAATGCACGAAGCTGTGGATGCCGTCGTTGCCCGAATAGGCGGCGAGCCCGAGGTCGGAGACGATGAACCACTGGGTCGCGAGATCGGCGAAATCCTCGCCGACCGCGTCGGCGGCATTCGCCACCACCACGTAGACGCCGGGCGCCAGATGGGGGATCGCCTCGCTCACCGGAAACGCGGTGGTCACGTCGGCGTTTTGGGTGGGCTCGACCTTCATCTCGCCCTTCCACACCTGCGTGCCGCGCTCTTCCTTGAGCCGTGCCAGCTCGTAGCGGTTGAGCGTGCGCTGGAAGTCGTGACCGAGCACAGTCGAGACGAGGTTACGGTCGCCGATGCGATAGACCTCGAGCGCCACCGCCGAGGTGTTCACGCTCACCACCGGTATGCCGCGCTGGCCGACGCGCGGCAGCACATAGGCGCGGCCGGAAAAGCGCACCAGCGGCTTGCGGTCGCGCACATAGATGCTGAACTCGGCGGGCTTGGCGAGCGTCTCGCGCACCGCCGACGGAATCCCTGCGCGCAGCGCGATGGTGTAGCGCTCGCCGTGCTTGAGGCCTTCGACGCAGATCTGGCGCCGGTCGACCGAGACCGCCGGGCGATCCTGGCCGGAGACCGAGACGAACGGCGACAGGTCCGTGCGCCGTCCCGGCAGGTCCTCCGAGAACTGGAAGCAGGCGCGCGGCGACGAGGCGTCGGCGTCGACCGAGTAGTCGAGCAGCCGGAAGCCGTGGTCTTCGCGCATGCGCTCATATTGCTGCCGCACGTCGGCGACCTCGCGCAGGTCGAGCGAGAGCCGCATGGCATCGAGCGCCGGCCGCCAGAGCTGGCGATCCGCGAAACTGCGCGAAATGATCAGCAGAGCCGCCGCTTCGTCGGCCGGCGACTTGGTGCGCTGGTAGGCGATATAGGCCGCGGTCGCCGCACGCTCGAGCAGCGTCGTGCGCTCGCGCACGGTGCCGGGGCGGATTTGCAGCACGGTCTGCGCGATGCGCAGCCAGTTGGCGCTGTCCTCCGGCGCCACCACGGTGATGCGGCCGAGGATCAAGAGGCCATTGCGGAAGTCGTTGCGCTGGAACGCCGCATCGGCGTCGCGCCGCAGCGCGGCGACCGGCGCCGTCACCGCCCCGGACTCGGCTCTGATCTGCGCCTCGAGCTTGATCGCCGCATCGGCGAGGTCGTCGCGCTGGAACGCCTTCTGGGCGAGCGCGGCGCCGCCCATCGCGATCGCCAGCAGGGCGGCAGACAAAAGGGTGACGAGCGCGGCAAGAACGCCGGCGCGAACGCGCGAAATCATGGGAAACCTCCATCCCCGCCGGCCACCACCGCACGGGACAGCCAAAAATTGATCGTCGAATCGTGTCGGGGTCGTGACGGGAAACATTAACTCGCGCAGGCGAACGCAGGGGGAAACATGAACGCCCGTGCTGGCGAGGCAGGCCCCCCTGGGCTAAAAAGCACGCAGGCCCGGCAAACACGGCCCCGTAGCTCAGTTGGACTAGAGCGCAAGCCTTCTAAGCTTGATGTCGGAGGTTCGAATCCTCCCGGGGTCGCCAGCCATTTCAGGTCCGTTCCGGACACATAGGTTACGTTTCATACCGGAGACATGGGTAACACTTTTGGACCGAAGGGGTTCTCCAA
>JAIESR010000019.1 GCA_019745775.1 Xanthobacteraceae bacterium
GTTGGCCCTGGGGGCCTGCGGGGCCCTGGGCGCCGGCCTTGCCTTGCTCGCCGGCCGGGCCGGGAGGGCCGGCAGGGCCTTGCGCCCCGGTCGGGCCTTGAGGTCCGGCTGCTCCCTGCGGCCCGGCGGGGCCGGTGGTGCCTTGACGGCCTTCGCAGGCGGCCAGCAGCAGAAGAGCTGAAACCGCGACGATCGATGTCACAACGCGCATCTTGATCCCCCTGATGAAAAGCGGAACTTGTGGCCGGCGTCCGACACCGTCAATGCGACACGGCCGCTCCAGTTTCCTATGCCCCGTGATGTGCGACAGGCTCGATGTGAGGACAGTTCGGATTAGCCGCTATTTGCGGCATTCTGGCGGGGGCTGCGATGTTGCACCGCGAGGGCGCGTGTGTTAGCAGAACGCGCGATTTTCGTGGGGTCCAGGCGCTTCTGCGACCCCGTTCCGAAAATTCAAAGTCCCACTTTAATTTCAAGGGCTTGCGCTGCCCGCTCACGAGGGCGCCGAGCCTGCGGAATTGCCCTGACGAGCAAGCAACGTGGCAGGCGACGAACCGATGGTATCTGGCATGGCGGGACGCTATGCCACCGCATTGTTCGAACTGGCGCTCGAAGAGCATGCCGTCGACGCAGTCAAAGCCGATCTCGACCGTTTCGATGGGCTGATCGCTGATAGCAGCGACCTGCAGCGGCTGGTGCGCAGTCCGGTCTTCACCGCCGACGTGCAGACCAAGGCGCTCTCGGCCGTGCTCGACCAGGCCGGCATCGGCGGTCTCTCGGCGCGCTTCCTCAAGGTCGTGTCCGCAAACCGCCGTCTGTTCGCGGCGCCGGACATGATCCGCGGGTTCCGTAAGCTCGTCGCCCAACACAAGGGCGAGACCCAGGCAACCGTCACCCTGGCCGAGAAGCCGACCGAGGCGCATCTCGACGCGATCAGGGACGCGCTCAAGGCCGTCACCAAGAAGGACGTGCAGGTCGACGTGAAGGTCGATCCGTCGATCATCGGCGGGCTGGTCGTGAAGCTCGGCAGCCGGATGGTCGACACGTCACTCCGCACGAAACTCAACGCCATCAAGCTAGCGATGAAAGAGGTCTCCTGATGGACATCCGCGCCGCTGAAATCTCCGCGATCCTCAAGGAGCAGATCAAGAACTTCGGCCAGGAAGCCGAAGTGTCCGAGGTCGGGCAGGTGCTCTCCGTCGGTGACGGCATCGCCCGCGCCTACGGCCTCGACAATGTGCAGGCCGGCGAGATGGTCGAGTTCGAGAATGGTGTGCGCGGCATGGCGCTCAACCTCGAGACCGACAACGTCGGCATCGTGATCTTCGGCAACGACCGCGAGATCAAGGAAGGCCAGACCGTCAAGCGCACGCGCGCCATCGTGGACGTGCCGGTCGGCAAGGAGATGCTCGGCCGCGTGGTCGATGCGCTCGGCAATCCGATCGATGGCAAAGGTGCGATCAACGCGAAGGAGCGCCGCCGCGTCGACGTCAAGGCGCCCGGCATCATTCCGCGCAAGTCGGTGCACGAGCCGATGGCGACCGGCCTCAAGGCGGTCGACGCGCTGATCCCGATCGGGCGCGGCCAGCGCGAATTGATCATCGGCGATCGCCAGACCGGCAAGACCGCGATCGCGCTCGACACCATCCTCAACCAGAAGCCTCTCAACGCGCAGCCGGACGAGAAGATCAAGCTCTATTGCGTCTATGTCGCGGTCGGGCAGAAGCGCTCGACCGTCGCGCAGTTCGTGAAGGTGCTGGAAGAGCAGGGCGCGCTCGAATATTCGATCGTCGTCGCGGCGACCGCGTCCGATCCGGCGCCGATGCAGTTCCTGGCGCCATTTGCGGGCTGCACCATGGGCGAGTATTTTCGCGACAACGGCATGCACGCCGTCATCATCTATGACGACCTGTCAAAGCAGGCCGTCAGCTACCGCCAGATGTCGCTGCTGCTGCGCCGCCCGCCGGGCCGCGAAGCCTATCCCGGCGACGTGTTCTATCTGCACTCGCGCCTGCTCGAGCGCGCAGCCAAGATGAACGACGCCAACAAGGCCGGCTCGCTCACCGCGCTGCCGGTCATCGAGACGCAGGCCAACGACGTTTCGGCCTACATCCCGACCAACGTGATTTCGATCACCGACGGCCAGATCTTTTTGGAAACCGATCTGTTCTACCAGGGCATCCGTCCGGCGGTGAACGTCGGTCTTTCCGTGTCGCGTGTCGGCTCGTCGGCGCAGACCAAGGCGATGAAGAAGGTCGCCGGCCGCATCAAGGGCGAACTCGCGCAGTACCGGGAGATGGCGGCGTTCGCGCAGTTCGGCTCCGACCTCGACGCCACGACGCAGCGCCTGCTCAACCGCGGCGCCCGCCTGACCGAGCTCTTGAAGCAGCCGCAGTTCTCGCCGCTGAAGATGGAAGAGCAGGTCGTCGTGATCTATGCCGGCGTCAACGGCTATCTCGATCCGCTGGCGGTCAACCGGGTGCGTGCCTTCGAGGAGGGCCTGCTGACGCATGTGCGCAGCCAGGACGCCGGCATTCTCGAGGATATCCGCAAAACCGGTGACCTCACGGACGCTACCGCCGCCAAGTTGAAGTCGGCGGTGGACAGTTTCGCCAAGAACTTCGCTTAACAGGCACTTCGCTTAACAGGATCAAGCTCCGGCAATGGCCTCCCTCAAGGACATGCGGGTCCGCATCGCCGCCACCAAGGCGACGCAGAAGATCACCAAGGCCATGCAGATGGTCGCGGCTTCCAAGCTGCGGCGCGCGCAGGCGGCGGCGGAAGCCGCGCGGCCCTATGCCGAGCACATGGACACCGTGCTGCGCAGCATCGCGGCTTCGGTGGCCGGGCTCGATTCCGCGCCGGCGCTGTTGCGCGGCACCGGCAGTGACCGGGTGCATCTCCTGCTCGTGTGCACCGCCGAGCGCGGCCTGTGCGGCCCGTTCAACTCGGCGATCGTGCGGCTGGTGCGCGACTACACCAACAAGCTCATGGCCGAAGGCAAGGAAGTGAAGATTTTCTGCGTCGGCAAGAAGGGCTACGAGCAGCTTCGCCGGCAATACGAGAGGAATATCATCGAGCACATCGAGCTGCGCTCGGTGCGCACCATCGGCTTCACCAATGCCGAGGCGATCGCCCACAAGATCACCGATCTCTATGAGAAGGGCGCGTTCGATGTCTGCACGCTGTTCTTCTCGCGCTTCAAGTCGGTGATCGCGCAGATCCCGACCGGCCAGCAGATCATCCCGCCGGTGTTCGAGGCGAACGGCAACGGCGGCGCCGCCGCGAGCTATGAATATGAGCCTGACGAGGAGGAAATCCTCGCCGAGCTTCTGCCGCGCAACCTCGCGGTGCAGATTTTCCGCGCGCTGCTCGAAAACAACGCGTCGTTCTATGGAGCGCAAATGAGCGCCATGGACAACGCCACCCGTAACGCCGGCGAAATGATTCGCAAGCAGACGCTGACCTACAACCGCACCCGCCAGGCGATGATCACCAAGGAACTGATCGAGATCATCTCCGGCGCCGAGGCGCTCTGAATATTTACGTGAGAGGGATAGGACTAATGGCCACGCCCCAGACCAACGCCGTCGGCAAGATCACCCAGGTCATCGGCGCCGTCGTCGACGTGCAGTTCGAGGGACACCTGCCGGCGATCCTGAATGCGCTCGAGACCAAGAACGGCGGCAACCGCCTCGTGCTCGAGGTGGCGCAGCATCTCGGCGAGTCGACGGTGCGCACCATCGCCATGGACACCTCGGAAGGCCTGGTGCGCGGCCAGGAGGTGACCGACACCGGGCAGCCGATCGAGGTGCCGGTGGGCATGGAGACGCTCGGCCGCATCATCAACGTGGTCGGCGATCCGATCGATGAAGCCGGCCCGATTCCGACGAAGGCGCGGCGCCCGATCCACCAGGACGCGCCGGCCTACACCGATCAGTCGACCGAGGCGGAGATTCTGGTCACCGGCATCAAGGTGGTCGATCTGCTGGCGCCCTATGCCAAGGGCGGCAAGATCGGCCTGTTCGGCGGCGCCGGCGTCGGCAAGACCGTGCTGATCCAGGAGCTGATCAACAACATCGCCAAGGCGCACGGTGGTTATTCGGTGTTCGCCGGCGTGGGCGAGCGCACCCGCGAAGGCAACGATCTCTATCACGAGTTCATCGAATCCGGCGTCAACAAGGACCCGAAGAAGAACAACGGCTCCACCGAAGGCTCAAAATGCGCGCTGGTGTACGGCCAGATGAACGAGCCGCCGGGCGCCCGCGCCCGCGTCGGCCTCTCCGGCCTCACCGTCGCCGAGTATTTCCGCGACCAGGGCCAGGACGTTCTGTTCTTCGTCGACAACATCTTCCGCTTCACGCAGGCGGGCTCGGAAGTGTCGGCGCTGCTCGGCCGTATTCCTTCGGCGGTGGGCTATCAGCCGACGCTCGCCACCGACATGGGCGCGCTGCAGGAACGTATCACCACCACGACCAAAGGCTCGGTCACCTCGGTGCAGGCGATCTACGTGCCGGCCGACGACCTGACCGACCCCGCGCCCGCGACCTCGTTCGCCCACTTGGACGCCACCACCGTGCTGTCGCGCGACATCGCCGCCAAGGGCATCTATCCGGCGGTCGACCCGCTCGACTCGACCTCGCGCATGCTCTCGCCGCTGATCGTCGGCGAGGAGCACTACGCGGTCGCGCGGCAGGTGCAGCAGGTGCTGCAGCGCTATAAGGCACTGCAGGACATCATCGCCATCCTGGGCATGGATGAGCTCTCGGAAGAAGACAAGACGACGGTAGCCCGCGCCCGCAAGATCGAGCGCTTCCTGTCGCAGCCGTTCTTCGTGGCCGAGGTGTTCACCGGCTCGCCTGGCAAGCTCGTCGATCTCGCCGACACCATCCGCGGCTTCAAGGGCCTGGTGGAAGGCAAGTACGACCACCTGCCGGAGGCCGCCTTCTACATGGTTGGCACCATCGAAGAGGCGGTCGAGAAGGGCAAGAAGCTCGCGGCGGAAGCGGCGTAGCGGGCGTTTCGATGGCCACGTTCCAGTTCAATCTCGTCTCGCCGGAAAAGCTCCTGCTCAGCGGGCCGGTCGATCAGGTCGACGTCCCGGGCTCCGAGGGCGATTTCGGCGTGCTGGCGGGACATGCACCGTTCGTCGCGACGCTGCGGCCGGGCATCCTCACGGTGCACCGCGAAGGCGGCAGTATGCGCATTGTCGTCAGCGGCGGCTTCGCGGAGGTGAGCGATGCTGGCCTCACCGTGCTCGCCGATATCGCGGTGCCGGTCGAGGACGTCAGCCGCGAGTCGTTCGCGGGCTTTGTCCAGGAAGCCGAGGAAGCCGCAGCGAAGGCGCCGGAAGGCGTACAGCGTGACAAGCTCAGTCTGCGCGCGGCGCAGCTCAAGGAATTGCAGGCGACGCTGGCGACGTAGGCTACGCCGGCGTGTCCTTTGCCTCACCTGAGACGCAACGCCAGAATCGCGAAGCGCCATATTTCTTCCTTCACAGCGAGATTCTGGGTCCGGGTCTCGCGTGGGCTCGCCCGCGATAGGAGATCTACGTCTCCGCGAACTTCGCAAATTCCTGCACCACCCGCACGTAGACCGGCCGCTTGAACGGAATGATCAGCGACGGCAGCTTGTCCATCGCTTCCCAGCGCCAGTCGATGAATTCCGGCTTGTGGCCGCCGGGCGGGTTGGCGATGTCGACCTCCGAATCCTTGCCGGTGAAACGCAGCGCGTACCACTTCTGCGTCTGGCCGCGGAACCTGCCCTTCCACGCCTCGCCGACGATCTCGCGCGGGATGTCGTAGCTCAGCCACTCCGGGATCTCCGCGAGCTTCTCGACCGAGCGGATGCCGGTCTCCTCATGGAGCTCGCGCAGCGCGGCGTTGTAGGTGTCCTCGCCCTTGTCGACGCCGCCTTGCGGCATCTGCCAGGAATGCGTGGCGTCAACGTGCTCAGGTCCGCCGCGCCGCTTGCCGATGAACACCCGACCCCTCGGGTTGATCACCATGACTCCGACGCAGGGGCGATAGGGGAGGGATTCGTACCGGGGCATGGGCGGGCGAATGGTGAGTTACGAATAGCGAATAGTAAGGGGAAATCGTTCTATTCGCTATTCACCATTCGCTATTCGCTCAGCTCGATTTGGCGCGCGCCACCACGGCGGTGATCGGCACCAGCTGGATGCCACGGCTCTCCGCGGCCTTGATCCAGCGCGAGATGCGGTCGACCGATACCGGCAACGCACCGGCAAAGCCGACCGCGGTGCCGCGCGTACGGGCGATGGTTTCAAGCCGGCCGAGCGCGCGGTCGATGTCCGCGGGCGTCGGCACCTGATCGATGATGAGATCGGCCTTGGCGAAAGCCAGGTTGTTGGCGCCGGCAATTTGGCCGGCCAGGCTGCGTGCCGACGAGCCGTCGTCGAGATAGATCAGCCCGCGCGTCGCCGCCTCGCGCAGCACCGGCGCCATGCCCTGCTCCGAGGCGCTGAAGCGTCCGCCCATGTGGTTGATGATGCCGACGTAGCCCTGGAAGCGGCTCATCAGCCAATGCAGGCGGTCGATATTCTGCGCGGTATCGATCGAGGTCAGCAGCGTGTGCGGTCCCGGATCGTTGTCGGGATAATCGAACGGCTCCATCGGAACCTGAAGCATGACCTCGTGCTCGGTCTCTCGTGCGCGGGCGACTTGCCGTTCGAGGTCGCCGCCATAAGGAGCGAATGCGAGCGTGACCGGCCCGGGAAGCTTGCGCATGGCATCCGCGGTGGTGTTGGCGCCAATGCCGAGGCCGCCAACGACGATCGCAACCCGCGGGCCGTTGCCCTTGCCGTTGGCTGGCTTCACCGGGCGCGCGAAGGCATCCGACGGGCGGGTGCCGTCCTGCGCGATCCTCGGCAGCGGTCCGTGGCGGGAGGTTTCGGTCAGGCGCTGGTCATTGGCGGCGGGCTGCCCGGCTTGGCCGCCTCCTTGCCCACCTCCTTGGCCCCCGTCGGGCGTTGCCGGGATTTGGACATCGCGCCGTGCACCGGTCCCGCCATCGATGATGGTGACGGTCTTGGTGCCGGGAGGCGTCGCCGGCGCTGCCGTTTGCACGGGAGGTGCGCCGGCCGGCGGGCCACCGGGCGCCGCTGGTGGAGTCGGAGCCGCGGCTGCATCGCCGGCTATGGTGGCGGGCGCGGTCGCCATCGGCTCGCCGCCGAATGGATCGTTCGAGAACATCGCCACACCGGCGAACACCGCAACCGGGAGCGCGAGCAGGACGGCAATGATCGGCTTCCACGGAATGCGCAATGCCTTGCGGCGGTTGCGAATCTTGCCTTGTCCAAGCGGGGTGCTCAGATCGTCGGTGGTCACAGCCAAAAGCCTCGCGAATCAGCGCCTCGAATTCCTTACCTAAAACTTGCACCGGAAGTCGTTAACCGGGCGTTTACCGCACCGGACAGGGTCGCCGCATTGACCGCGCCAGCGGCGCTCGCGTCCGGGTTGCGCCAGCATGTCCGCGTCGCCGGGGATGATCCGGCGCGTCAGTCATTGGAGCGTGCCGCGCGACGCTATTCTTGCGGTAAATGCCTCATAAACAGAACTAGAAGAATCTCATCTGCATCGTGAGAAATCTTTATCTGAAATTAGGGACCCCGGCGCCAACCTCAGGTTGCCGAGGAAAGCCGCTAGGCCGGCAGATGAACCAGGACGGGATGGTGATGATCGCTTTGTTGAAACGGACGCGTATCGGGGTCGGTGCGCGGATCTACCTTTCCATCTGTGCCATTGTCGCACTGACCATCACGGCTTCGATCATTGCGCTGCTGTCCGCCGGACGCGTCACTGACACGGTCCGCAGTCTCGTTGATGAACACTATCCGGTCGTTGAGCTGTCCCGCGAGCTTGCCCAAGTGGCGGGCGGAACCGTTGCGATGGCGCCGAAGCTTGCCGAGGTCACCGTCGACAGCGACCGCACCGTGATCGTCGGTCGTCTGGAGCAAGGCACGGCGCGCATGCGCTCGATTGTCGAGGCCTTGAACCAGCGCAAGGCCGTCGACCGCGCCCGCGCGATGGGGATGATCGACAAGCTCGGCGCCAACATTCAGCAGCTGGACAGCGCCGCCCGCCAGCGCATCGCGATCGAAGCCCAGAAGGCTGAGATCGCGGAGGGCATGAGCCGTGCGCGCGTGGTGTTCAACCAGGTGCTGTCGAACTCTGTCGACGAAACGCAATTCGCCTTGACGTTCGGCCTCCAGAGCGCGTCCTCGATCGCCGACGCTGAACAGCTGCAGGCCACGCTGAAGAAGCTCGCGAGCGACGAGCTGGCCCGCTACGGCACCAGCCTGACGCTGCTGGCCGAGCTCAACCAGGCCTATGGCCTGCTGCGTGAAGCGCTCGCGGTGGATCGTCCGCAGGTGGTCAAATACGCGCAGGACCGCCTCAAGGACCTCGCGGCGGGCGTCGACAAGATGCTCACGGAATCGGAGGCCACCAGTCCCGATCCGAATCGCCGCAACGTGACGCAGGCCGTGCTGAACTTCGGCATCGGCAATGCCAACGTTTTCACGCTGCGCGAACGCGAATTCGCCAATCGCGAGTCGATCGCCAAGGATCTGGTAGCGCTGAACGAGGCCGCCAACGGCCTCGATGCGGAGATCGCCCAGATCGTCAAAGGCGCGCAAGCGGCGGCGAGCGACGCCACTCAGTCCACCATGGCAACGATGGCAAGCAGCAGCTTGTGGCTCATTCTGATCGGCGCGGCCGCCATCCTCGCGGCCGCCGGCATCGCCTTCTTTATCGTGCGGCCGAAGATCGTCATGCGGCTGCAGCACCTGTCGAAGGCGACGCGAGCGATTGCCGAAGGGCAGCTCGATACCATGATCGGTGACAGGGGTGCCGACGAGATCGGCGATGTTGCCGGGTCCGTGCGGATCTTCCGCGATGCCGCCATCGAAAAGCTTCGGCTCGAGCGCGAGGCGCAAGACCAGCAAGCCACCGCGGCCGACGAGCGGATGCGCAACGAGCAGGCGCGCGATGCCGCCGCCCGGCAGGTCGAGCTGGTCGTGGGCATGCTCGGCAGCGCGTTGTCCGGCATGGCCCAAGGCGACCTGCAGGTGCGGCTTACCGATCAGTGCGCGCCTGAATACGAGAAGGTGAAGGAAGATTTCAACGCCGCGCTGACGACGCTGCAGGAGACGATCCACGCGATCAAGTCATCCGCCGAGGAGGTTTTCAACGCGTCCGCCGAGATTTCGGCCTCCACCACCGACCTGTCGCAGCGCACCGAGGAGCAGGCCGCCAGCCTCGAGGAGACGTCGTCCTCGCTCGAGCGCATCGCCGCGCTGGTGCGCAAGAATGCCGAGCGGGCGCAGCAGGCGAGCGAGTTCGCCACCAAGACCCGCACCGTCGCCGATCGCGGCGGCGACGTCGTCAGCCAGGCGATGGGCGCAATGTCGCGGATCGAGGAGTCCTCGCGCGAGATCTCCGACATCATCAATCTGATCGACGAGATCGCCCGCCAGACGAACCTTTTGGCGCTCAACGCCGCAGTCGAGGCGGCCCGTGCCGGCGAAGCGGGCCGTGGCTTCGCCGTAGTCGCGTCCGAGGTACGCAATCTCGCCCAACGCTCGTCGGAGGCCGCCAAGGGCATCCGCAACCTGATCACCTCGAGCTCCGGCCGGGTGCAGGAGGGCGTGCAATTCGTCAATCGTGCCGGCTCCGCGCTCAAGGATATCGTCGACTCTATCAAGCAGGTGGTCGATATCGTCTCCGAGATCGCTCATGCGAGCGGCGAACAGGCCTCCGGTATCGACGAGGTCAACAAGGCGCTCGGGCACATGGATGAGGTGACGCAGCAGAACTCGGCGCTGGTCGAGGAGAACGCCGCGACCGCCAAGGCGCTCAGCCGGCAGGCGTCCGAAATGACGGAGCGGGTCGACTTCTTCCAGCTCGATGGCGCCCGCGCCACCGCGACAAGGGCGGCATGAAAAACCCTGGCCCGCGTTTCCACGGACCAGGGTCTGATCACTTGTCCCGCGACGCGGCTTAGTTCGGGGTCGCGCGCGGATTGGCTGGATAGGCGGCGTTCGTCTGCACGCCACGGATCAGGTCGAGCGCCAGCTGGCGCGCCTTGTCGTTCTTCGGATCCGGCGGCACGTAGGATTGCGAGCCCGTCTCTTCCTGGCCCTCGGCCTTGAGGTGCCCGCGCAGCGAGGCTTCGCCCCGCGAATTGTCCCGCGCCTTGAGTTCGTCCGGAACGTCCTGGAGGATCTCGATGTCGGGCGTGATGCCGCGGGCCTGGATCGAACGGCCGGACGGGGTGAAGTAGCGCGCGGTGGTGAGCCGCAGCGCGCCGTTGCCCTGGCCGAGCGGGATGATGGTCTGCACCGATCCCTTGCCGAACGAGCGCGTGCCGATGACGGTCGCGCGCTTGTGATCCTGGAGCGCGCCGGCGACGATTTCCGACGCCGATGCCGAGCCGCCATTGATCAGGATGATGATCGGCTTGCCCTTGGTGAGGTCACCGGCGCGTGCGTTGAAACGCTGGGTCTCGTCGGCGTTGCGGCCGCGGGTCGATACGATCTCGCCCTTCTCGAGGAAGGCGTCCGCCACCGAAATCGCCTGATCGAGCAGGCCGCCCGGATTGTTGCGCAGGTCGACGACGAAGCCTTTCAGCTTTTCGCCCTGCTGATTGATCATCTCGTTGATCGCACGCCGCACGCCGTCGGTGGTCTGCTCGTTGAACTGGCTGACGCGGATATAACCGACGTCGTCGCCTTCCATGTTGTTGCGCACCGAGCGCACGCGGATGATGTCGCGTGTGATCGAGACCTCGACCGGCTTCTCGGCGCCCTTGCGGCTGATGCGCAGCTGAATCTTCGTGTTCACCGGGCCGCGCATCTTCTCGACCGCCTGGTTGAGGGTGAGGCCCTGCACCGGCTCGCCGTCGAGATGGGTGATGATGTCGTTGGCCATCACCCCGGCCTTCTGCGCAGGCGTGTCGTCGATCGGTGCCACCACCTTGATCAGCCCGTCTTCCATGGTGACTTCGATGCCGAGACCGCCGAACTCGCCGCGGGTCTGCACCTGCATGTCGCGGAAGCTCTTGGCGTCCATGTAGCTCGAGTGCGGGTCGAGACCCGCCAGCATGCCGTTGATCGCCGACTCGACCAGCTTGGCGTCGTCCGGCCTCTCGACGTAGTCGGAGCGGACCCTCTCGAACACATCGCCGAACAACGAGAGCTGCCGGTAGGTGTCGGCGGCTGCCGCGCGTGCGCTCGAGCCGTCGAACACGATACGGGGCTGCGTACCGATGAGCGTCAGGGCCGCGCCTGCCGCCGCACCGAGGAGAATAAGTGAAGTCTTGCGCATTATCCGCGAACCTTCTCGCTGTCGCTTGCCGCCCACCACGGGCTTGAGTCCACAGGAGTGCCGTCTTTCCGGAACTCCACATACAAAATGGGTTGCCCGGACCCGGTCGCAATGGTGGCGGGCGAAACCATCCGCCCACCCATCACCGCGACGGGCTCTCCCGTCACCACAAACTGCCCCAGATCAACGGAAATCCGATCCATTCCCGCTAGCAACACATGATACCCGTCGCCCGCATTCAGGATCAAGAGTTGGCCGTAATTACGGAAGGGCCCGGCATAAACAACCCATCCATCACACGGAGCTGTGATCTGCGCCCCCGGCCGGGCCGAGATCGAAAGGCCCTTTTCCTGGCCGCCGACCCCGTCAGCCGCCCCATACTCCCTGATTCGCACCCCATTTACCGGTAACGGCAGGGTTCCCTTGGCACGGGCGAACGGGATAGCGGGGGCAAGGCGGCCTGGGTCCTTCAAGGCGGCAAGGCTGCGGACATCGGTTGCCTTTTTTTCCTCGGCGCTGCGGGCCGCGAGCCGCGCAGCGCGGGTTGTGCGATCGAGTTCCTGCTCCAATTTAGCGACCAGTTCCTGCAGGTCTTCCGAGCGCCGCCCAAGCTGGGCCGCGCGCTCGCGCTCGGCGGTCAGGGCCTTCTCAACCTCGGCCTGCTGCTTCTGGCGCTGCTCAGTCAGGACTGTGAGCTGCTTGGTCTCGGTTTCGAGGCTGGCGCGGCTCTTTTCGAGCATGGCGCGCTCGGCGGCGATCTCCTTCCGGACTGCTGCGAGCGCGGAGAGATCGTTGGCGAGCGCCTCGACGTCCTTGCGCATCTCCGGCAGCACCGCGCCGAACAGGATCGCGGAGCGCACCGATTGCAACGCGTCCTCCGGCGTTACCAGCATGGCCGGCGGCGGATTGCGCCCGATGCGTTGCAGCGCCGCCAGCACATTGCCGATGAGATGACGGCGCTCATCGAGCGACCCACGTAGCGCCTTCTCCTTCTCGTCGAGCGGCGGCAGCCGCTGCTCGCCGGCCGCGATCTGTTGTTCGATGGTGCGCACGCGTGCAGCGATGTCGATGAGCTGGCGGTTGAGCTTGCGGCGGTCGTCACCGATCTGCTCGACCTGGCGGCGCAGATTGGATTCCGACTCGCGCGCCTTCTTCTGCTCGCTGCGGATGATCTGAAGCTCCTTCTCGCGCTGGTTCAGCGCGTCGAGCTTGGGCGAGCCTTTGGCGGCAGGCGGCGCTGGTGTTTCTTTCGGTATCGCGCCCGTCGTGCCCGTTTGTGGACCGCCGCCGCCCATGTTCGGGAGATTGAGATACGGCACCTGGCCAGGCGTCCGCGATGGCGTCTGGGCAGAGGTCGCGATGACCCAGGGCGGCACCACCACGAGGATGGCCGCCAGCAGAGGACCGGATGCGAGGCGAAGCCGCTGCATCAGAAAGGGAATCATCCACGCCGCTGGAGCAAGAAAGATACCGCCCCAGAAACCAATCGTCACGATTGGTACGGCATTAAGACTAAGCCCGGGGAGAACCTAAACGTGGTCAACGCCGGGCCCGGGTAGCAGCCGCCCGCGGGTGAATTGAGGCGGTGCCTGGAACCCTCGAAAACGCAAAAGCATCTCATTGCGGTTGTTCCCAAAAATAGAACAATCATTCTCAACCGGGTAAATATTGGTATTATATTCTTTTGATTGCGTATTTTGAACCTTCATATAGATTTTCTTTCTAATGTTTTGGGTTATCAGGACGTTTGGCAATGCGCTTTCTGCCGGTCTTCATGGATGTCACCAGCGGTCCCATCGCGCTTGTCGGGGCGAGCGAGCACGCGGTCAATAAGCTGCGGCTCCTGCTCGCCGCCCATGCGACCGTGCGATGGTTCCCCGGCCATATCGACGTGGCCGACGAGGTCGTGCAGGCGGCGGCCGGCCCCGGCAAGCTCGAGGTCGATTTCCACGACCCCCTATCCGCCCCTCTCGTCGATGCGATCGCCGTCGTCAGCGCGACCGGCGACGGCCGCGACGAGACCATTTCCGCGCGCGCCCGCGAGGTCGGCATTCCGGTCAATGTGGTCGACCGCACCGATCTCTCCACTTTCGTGTTTCCGGCGATCGTCGATCGCGGCGAGGTGGTTGTGGCGATCGGCACCGGCGGTCATGCACCCGTGCTGGCGCGGCGCCTGCGCGAAAGCATCGAGGCGATCTTGCCCGCGCGCATCGGCGATCTCGCCGCGTTGATGGGCCGCTATCGCCGCCGTGTGGCCGCGGCGGTGCAGTCGCCCCGGCAGTTCTGGCAGAAGGTCGTCGACGGCCCGATCGGTGCGGCGGTGCTCGCCGGCCGTCTGGTCCGCGCCGAGGCCGATCTTGTCCGCAGCATCGACAATGGCGGCGGCCGCGATCCGCGGAGCGCGACCGGCACCGTGTTCCTCGTCGGCGCCGGCCCGGGCGATCCTGATCTGCTGACGCTGCGCGCGCACCAAATCCTCCAGGACGCCGATGTCGTGTTCCATGACGAACTCGTCACCGAGGCGGTGCTCGACCGCGTACGGCGCGACGCCAAGCGCGTGTTCGTTGGGAGGCGCCGCGGAGAGCCCGGCATCGGCCAGGACGAGATCAACAAGCGGCTGATCGAGGCTGCCAAAGCCGGCCGCAAGGTCGTGCGGCTGAAGGGCGGCGACGCCTTCGTGTTCGGGCGCGGCGGCGAGGAGCTCGAGCGCCTGCGCGAACAGCACATTCCCGTCGTCATCGTGCCGGGTATCACCGCCGCGCTCGGCTGCGCCGCCGAGGCGGAGCTGCCGCTCACGTATCGCAACGAGGCGACCAGGCTTTCCTTCGTTACCGCGCACCGCGCCGACGAGGCCGCAGGCGTCGACTGGTCGAAGGTGTCCGACAAGGAGACCACCGTGGTCGTCTACATGGGCCTGGCCTCGGCCGCCGCGGTCCGCGACGGCCTCATCGAGGCAGGACGCGACCCGGCGACGCCGGCGGCCGTGCTGGCGCGCGGCACCCGTCCCAACTCCCGCGCGGTGGTCGGCCGTCTCGACGATCTTCCCAAGCTCGCCGCCGCCGCCGGCGAAGGTCCGGCGCTGCTGGTGATCGGCGAGGTGGTCGCGCACTCGAAGCCGTGGCGCGAGACCCTCGAATTCCTGAATGCACAGGTGGCCGCATGACCTCCCCGCACGAACAGAAGAAACGCAAGGTCAGCGGCTCCGTGGTCGTGACCGCCAACCGACTCGGCGACGGCGCGGTGGTCTATCGCACCATCGACGATGATTGGACGACCGATCTCGCCTCGGCCGCAGTCTTGGCTGCGCCGGCCGCGGCCGTATTGCTGCAGCGCGCGGAAGCCGACGGCGTGCGTGCGGTCGGCCCGTATATCGCGCCGGTCGAGTTCGGCGCGGACAATCGCGTGCTGCCGGGAAATCTGCGCGAGCGCATCCGGCTTGCCGGCCCGACCTTCACGCTGCCCGGTGCGGCCTGAGGTCCGAACGATGTACCGCTACGACGATTTCGACCAGACGTTGGTCCACCAGCGCGTCGCCGAATTCCGCGATCAGGTCGGCCGGCGCCTGTCCGGCGCGCTGACCGAGGACGAGTTCAAGATTCTCCGTCTCATGAACGGCGTCTATCTGCAACTGCATGCCTACATGCTGCGGATCGCGATTCCGTACGGAACGCTGTCATCCGAGCAGATGCGCATGCTCGCGCATGTGGCGCGCCGTTACGACCGCGGCTACGGCCACTTCACGACCCGGCAGAACATCCAGTTCAACTGGATCAAGCTCGAAGAGATGCCGGACACGCTCGCCGATCTCGCCGGCGTCAAGATGCATGCGATGCAGACTTCCGGGAACTGCGTGCGCAACATCACCACCGACCAGTGGGCCGGCGTCGCCGCCGACGAGATCGAGGATCCGCGCATCTGGGCGGAAGTCCTGCGGCAGTATTCGACGCTGCATCCGGAGTTCTCGTTTCTGCCGCGCAAGTTCAAGATCGCAATCAGCGCCGCCGCGCACGACCGCGCCGCGGTCGCGGTCCACGACATCGGCCTGCGGATGGTCCGCAACAGCGCGGGCGAGGTAGGTTTCGAGGTGCAGGTTGGCGGCGGGCTCGGCCGCACGCCGTTCATCGGCAAAGTGATCAAGCCGTTCCTGCCGAAACGCGACCTGTTGAGCTATGTCGAGGCGGTGCTGCGCGTCTACAACCAGTACGGCCGCCGCGACAACATCTACAAGGCGCGCATCAAGATCCTGGTGCACGAGCTCGGTGCGGAGAAATTCGGCGCCGAGGTCGAGAAGGAATGGGCCACGATCAAGGACAGCGCGCTGGCGCTCGATCCGGCCGTGATCGCCGATGTCGCCGAGCGCTTCACCTATCCCGACTACGAGCGGCTCGAGGACAATCCGCCGGCGCTGGCACGCGCCCGCCAGGAGGACCGCGCCTTCGCCGCCTGGCTCGACAATTCCGTGTCGAACCACAAGCAGCCTGGCTACGCCATCGTCACGCTGTCGCTGAAGCCCGTCGGCGCGCCGCCCGGCGACGCCACGGCGGAGCAGATGGACGCCATCGCCGATCTCGCCGACCGCTACAGCTTCGGCGAAATCCGCGTCGGGCATGAACAGAACCTGGTGCTGCCGCACGTCGCGCAGAAGGAGCTGCCGGAGCTGTGGCAGAAGCTCGAAGCGCACGGGCTCGCGACGCCGAATGTCGGTCTCGTCTCCGACATCATCGCCTGCCCGGGCCTCGACTATTGCAGCCTCGCCAATGCGCGCTCGATCCCGGTCGCGCAGGAGCTGACCCAGCGCTTCCGCGATCACAAGCTCGCAAGCACCATAGGGCGCCTGCACATCAACATTTCCGGCTGCATCAATGCCTGTGGCCACCATCATGTCGGCCACATCGGCATCCTCGGCGTCGAGAAGAACGGCGAGGAGTTCTACCAGATCACCCTCGGCGGCCGCGCCGACGAGGATGCCCGGCTCGGCACGCTGCTCGGGCCGGCGGTGCGTTACGGCGAAGTCGCCGACGTGGTCGAGGACGTCGTCGCGGCTTATGTCGAGCTGCGCAAGACGCCGCAGGAACTGTTCATCGACACCGTCAAGCGGATCGGGATTGAGCCATTCAAGGAACGCGTCTATGCAGCTCGTTAAGTCGGGGCGGATCGTTGAAGACCGATATGTGCGGATTGCCGACGATGCGCCGATCCCGGACGGCGTCGCTGTCATCGTGTCGGACGCGCGCTTCCTCGCCAACGCCGGGGCGCTCTTGCAGCGCGTCGAGCCGGTTGGCGTGCTATGGCCTAACAACCGGCCGATTGAGGCTCTCGCGCCGTATCTCGGTCGCCTCGCGCTGGTAGCGCTGGCGTTCCCGGGCTTCCGCGACGGCCGCGCCTACAGCCAGGCACGCATCCTGCGGGAGCGCTACGGTTTCGGCGGCGAGTTGCGCGCCACGGGCCAGGTGCTGCGCGACCAGTTCCTGTTCCTGCTGCGAGCGGGCTTCGACTCCTTCGAGGTGTCGAAAGAGGGCGATGCCGCGGCCTTCGTAGGGAGCACACGCCGCTTCGATGTGTTCTATCAGCCGACCGGTGACGGCCGCGCCACGGCGTTCCGCCGCCGGCTTGGCCGTCCGCCCCAGGCCGTACCCGCAGGCACGCGCGCTCACGCCCTGTGATAGGGGTGCCCGGACAGGATCGTGACGGAGCGGTAAAGCTGCTCCAACAGCATCACCCGCACCAGCTGGTGCGGCCAGGTGGCCGCGCCGAAGCCGATCGTCAGCTTTGATCTGTCATTGAGCGCCGGCGCGAGCCCGTCGGCACCGCCGATCACGAACACCACCGCCGGCTTGTCCTCGGTGCGCCAGGCCTGAACCTGGCTTGCGAATGCAGCGCTCGCCAGGCTCTTGCCGCGCTCGTCCATCAGCACGGTGACCGCGCGTTCCGGGATCACATTGGCGATGGCGATCGATTCTTCAAGCATGCGCCGCGCGGCATTGTCGGCGCGGCTTTCGCGGATCTCGATGATCTCGAAGCCGGTCAATCCGATGCTGCGGCCGGACTGCAACGCCCGCTTGCGGTAGCGCTCCGCGAGGTCCCGTTCGGGCCCCGACTTCAAACGTCCGACCGCGGCGATCACGACTCGCATCGCCGTAGTCTACGTCCGCCCCCGCCCAAAGAGGAGGAGGTCTAGCTCGCCCGTGCCTTCGGTCCGCGCGCCCACATCTTTTCAAGTTGATAGAAGGCGCGTACTTCCGGACGGAAGACGTGGACGATCACGTCACCGGCATCGATCAGCACCCAGTCGCAATGCGGCATGCCCTCGACCCGCACGTTCTTGAGGCCCGCCTTGTGCAGGTCTTGAACCACGCGGTCGGCGATCGCGCCCACCTGCCGATTGGAACGGCCGGAGGTGACCACCATGTGGTCCGCGATCGAGGATTTGCCGGTGAGATCGATGGTGACGGTGTCCTCGGCCTTCACATCTTCGATGCTGGCGAGGACAAGGCGAAGGGTCTCCTCGGCGTCAGGACGCACCTTGGAAACCCGTTCGGGGGCGCGTCGAGCGCCAGCCCGAGAGACTGCAAGTGTGGACAGGGATCGCTTTCCTTTCGCTTCCTTCACTGCACATCACCGCGCCGATTCCGGCGCACCTTCAAAGATAGGCATGGTCGGTTAATGGATTCAACCACCTGGCCGTTCCGAGGCGGATGTATTTTGCGCATTTTCAACGGCGGTTTTGCGACAGCCGCCTTGCGGTCCGCAGCGCGGTGGATGAAAGCGGCGATTTCAGCCCGTGCAGGTAGACCCATGCCGGCGGCTTCCGGCCGGCGAGCGACCGCGCCGCTCGTTCGGGGATGCGGTAGCGCGCCAGCGCCTGGGCCGCGGTTCCGCCGGCGGCGTAGAGGCTTGGGCCGAGCCGGTCGACCACCGCGATCGGCACCAAAGACGCGATCCCGCGCCAATTTTCCCAGCGGTGGAAACTGCGCAGATTGTCGGCGCCCATGATCCAGATGAACTCGACCCCGGGGCAGTGCTTCTTCAGGTAGGCGACGGTGTCGAAGGTGTAGCGGGTGGCGATCGCGGCCTCGAGACCGGTCACGATGATGCGCGGATGATTGGCGAGCCGCTTCGCCGCCGCGATGCGCTCGTCGATCGGCGACAGCCCGCGGGTATCCTTGAGCGGATTGCCCGGCGTCACCAGCCACCATACCCGGTCGAGGCCGAGCCGCCGCATCGCGATCAGGCAGGCGGCGCGATGCGCGTCATGGGGCGGATCGAAGGTGCCGCCGAACAGGCCGATCTTCATGCCGGAGAGGTGAGGGGGCAGCACGGACATCAGGCGGGCAATCAACACACGATTTGGCGGAGATTGTTCGAAGAAATCAAAGAGGCAGACTCGGTCTGCTCCCTCCCCCCTTGCGGGGGAGGGTTGGGGATGGGGGTAAACAGCAAGCTCAGTGTGTGCGGTCACCCCCCTCCCCAACCCTCCCCCGCAAGGGGGGAGGGGACCGTGTGTCGCGAGTCTTTGCATCTCGAGCTCGGAGTGCGCTCTACGAGTCACGGGCGGGTCTGCCCGGAACCGCGGACGCGGTAGTTGAAGCTGGTGAGCTGCTCGGCGCCGACCGGGCCGCGCGCATGGAAGCGGCCGGTGGCGATGCCGATCTCGGCGCCGAAGCCGAATTCGCCGCCGTCGGCGAATTGGGTCGAGGCATTGTGCAGCACGATGGCGGAATCGACCTCGCGCAGGAATTTCTCCGCCGCCGTCTTGTCGTCGGTGACGATGGAGTCGGTGTGGTGCGAGCCGTAGCGTTCGATGTGAGCGATGGCATCGTCAACGCCGTTCACGACGCGCGCCGAGATGATCGAGTCGAGATATTCGGTCGACCAGTCGTCTTCGCTCGCGGGTTTCACGCGCCCGTCGACCTTGCGGGTGGCGTCGTCGCCGCGCACCTCGCAGCCGGCGTCGAGCAGCATCGTCACCAGCGGCTTGAGATGCGTCGTTGCCACGGTGCGATCGACCAAGAGCGTCTCGGCGGCGCCGCAGACGCCGGTGCGGCGCATCTTGGCGTTGAGCAGGATCGACTTCGCCATGTCGAGCGACGCGGCCTTGTCGACATAGACATGGCAGATGCCTTCGAGATGCGCGAACACCGGCACGCGCGCTTCCTGCTGCACGCGCGCGACCAGGCTCTTGCCGCCGCGCGGCACGATCACGTCGATGTTGCCGGCGAGCCCGGCGAGCATCATGCCGACGGCGGCGCGGTCCCGCGTCGGCACCAGCTGGATCGCTTCGGCCGGCAGGCCGGCCTCGGCGAGGCCGGCGACGATCGCCTCGTGAATGGCGCGATTCGAGCGCTGGCTTTCGGAGCCGCCGCGCAGGATCGCGGCATTGCCGGCCTTGAGGCAGAGCGCCGCCGCGTCTGCGGTCACATTGGGGCGGCTCTCATAGATGATGCCGATGACGCCGAGCGGCACGCGCACGCGCTCGATGGTCATGCCGTTGGGGCGGGTCCAGCTTTCGGTCACCTCGCCGACGGGATCGGGAAGCTCGCGCACCACCTCGACGCCCGAGGCCATGCCGGCGACGCGCTTTTCGTCGAGCGCGAGCCGGTCCACGAAGGCTGCGTTGGCGCCGTTGCGCTTGGCTTCGGCGAGGTCTTCGGCGTTCGCGGCGAGGATGTCGGCCTTGCGCGTGCGGATGGCCTCGGCGATGGCGGCGAGCGCCTTGTTCTTCTGAGCCGTCGGCGCGAGCGCCAGCGCGCGGGCAGCCTTGCGCGCCCGCTGCCCGATCTCGGGCATCACGGCGGCGGTCTCGGCCTCCACGGTCTTGAGCGGCGCGGTCATCTCGGTTTCCTGGCGGCTTCCTAACACGTTCCCGGGCGCCCTGCATGGCCGATCCGCCGACGCGGTTACCCCCTCCCTGGCGGGCCTGGAGGGCCCCGCATGTGCGGTTATCGCTCAGTTGCCGGGGCTTGGTGCGCCATGTAAGCACTCGGCCAGAATTCATAACGGCAAGTTCATAAGGGATACGCGTGCGATGAAGCTCAAGGATCAGGTTGCGATCGTCACCGGCGCCGGGCGCAACATCGGCGAGGACGTCGCCAAGCTGTTTGCCGCGGAGGGCGCCAAGATCGCGGTCGTCGACCTCGACCGGCCGCGCGGCCAGCGCACCGTCGACGCGATCAGGGCCGGGGGTGGCGACGCCGAGCTCTACGTCACCGACGTCTCGAAGGGCGCCGACGTCGCGGCGATGGTGAAGGCGGTGGTCGGCCGCTTCGGCCGCGTCGACCTGCTGGTGAACAACGTCGCAGTCTCCGACAACAAGACCATTTTCGAGTGCACCGAGGAGGACTGGGACCGCGTGATGACCATCACGCTCAAGAGCCAGTTCCTGATGTCGAAGCACGTCGCGCAGCAGATGGTCGCGCAGGGCGGCGGCGGCAAGATCGTCAATGTCGGCTCGACCTCGGGCTGGCAGGGCCGCCCGCGCGCGATCGCCTATTCGGCGGCGAAGGCGGCGATCGCCAACTTCACCCGCGCGCTGGCGGTGCAGCTTGCGCCTCACAATATCCGCGTCAACGCGATCGTGCCGAACAAGATCGGATCGCCGGTCGGCAAGGACGAGTTCGATCCGACCCGTCCGGTCGAGAATATGCTGAAGCGTCCGGGCCAGCCGATGGAAGCGGCGAAAGCGATCCTGTTCCTGGTGAGCGACGACTCGTCCTTCATCATCGGCGAGAACCTGTTCGTCGACGGCGGCACCATGGCGATGGACCAGACGGGGACCTGAGCGAGGCACGCTTCGGCGTCATGGGCGATATTGCTAGTCTAGCGGTCGCCGTTCTGGTGCCCTATCGCTCCGCTGCGGCGCGCGGCCAACATCGCTGGTGCGATCTCTGGCAGCAAAGCCTGCATGCCACAGAAGTGCATGAAATAATTTTCGCGATAGAAGCGCTGCACGGCCTCAATGCGTTCGGCCTCGGTCGGAAGCCGAGTCCGTCCAATACTGTCGCGCAGGATAAGGTCCGACAGCGTCGCGTTGAACTGGTCGCTGATCCAGCAGACAGCGCCGCGAGTCAGTAGTTCGTAGGATAGCGGACCCATTTCGTAATTCAGGTATGCCGGTCCAGGGTCTTCATACGCGTCGTATACGTGGCGGAGGATGGGCGCGTGCGATTTACGCGACATGACCAGCACGCCAGTATGGACAACGGCATCGACCGACTCGTCGAGCGGTACGCCGCGGTCGTGGTGGTAAAGCGCCGGCGTTGCCGATCTTGAAATGTGCGCGCGTGCCCACTCCGCTTTGGTCATCGACTGCCGTATCCGGTTTAGCCTCAGATTCTCTTCGCGACTATCTGGAGTCCGGCTTGCATCGACGGCGCCAACCTTTTCCAGAGGAATCCCAATGGTTATGGCCGGCGCTTCCGGCCTGATAAGAATATCGGAATCGCACCAAATGACACGCTCGAACGTGCGAGTTTGCGGGCACTCCAGTACAAGGCACTTTTGCCACGCCGGTGATCGCCGCTGCGCTCGCATACTTTGGTCGAGTGGTTCGGTGATAGCAATCAGATCGTAGCCATGTCTCGCGCAGTAGTCGCGCCAATCCCCGCGCAATAGTTTTCCCATTGCTGCCGATAGGGATCGCCGATGGCGAGAGTTACAAGGC
This sequence comes from Xanthobacteraceae bacterium, assembly GCA_019745775.1. GTDB lineage: Bacteria > Pseudomonadota > Alphaproteobacteria > Rhizobiales > Xanthobacteraceae > VAZQ01. Next base: position 22,009 of record JAIESR010000019.1, read on the forward strand.
AAGTGCGCATGCGAACACGTGACAACTCTTTCTTGGGCTGCAATAGCTCAAATCTATCTATCTGTACAATTGGTCGGTATTGTAAGCCACTTTCGGCGCGTGAATCTAGTTACGTCAAGCAGCCTCAATTTGTGTCGCTCGTCTCAGCTGTATTTTGTCGGGCCCTTGCCGGTCCAGTTCGGCGGATTCGACGCCTTGATGCGGCGCGCCTCCTTGACCAGCTCCTTGATCGCGCCGGTGACCGGCAGCGAAAGTCCGGCCTTGTCGGTCATCTCGGCGACGACCTGCATGTCTTTCAGCGCCCACGTAAACGATATCATGTCCCATTCCTTGAGCGCGTCGGAGGCGCCCGAGCTCATCATCAGCGCGTCGCGCAGTTTCACGAGGTCGATGCCCGTCGTTTCCGCAAGCCGCCCGGCTTCGATCAGGCCGACGGCGTTCACCCAGAGCAGCAGGTTGTTCATGGTCTTGCCGACCTGGCCGTGGCCGACGCTGCCGAGATGCGCGTAGTCGGAGCAGAAGGTGCCGTAGACCGCACGGCCGCGCTCGACCACGTCGGGCTCGCCGCCGACCAGCGCGAGCAGCGTGCCTTCATCGGCCGCGAAGCGCCCGCGGCAGATTGGGGCGTCGAGTACGCCGATGTCCTTCGGCTTTCCGGCGGCCGCGATCTCCTGCACGACGTAAGGTGAGGTGGTCGACGACACCGCGATGATCGCGCCCTTGGCGAGGTTTTCGAGCAAGCCGTCCTTGCCGTAGACCACGGCGTTGACCTCGTCGGTGTAGCCGACGCCCAGGATCACGAAGTCGCATTGCTTGGCGAGCGCGGCAGGTGACGCCGCGGTCTTGGCGCCTGCGTCGGCGGCGCGCTTGAGCGCCTCGGCACTGAGGTCGCAGACGGTGACGCTGTAGCCGTTCTTGATGAGATGCTTGAGCATCGAGAAGCCCATGCGGCCACAGCCGACGATGCCGATGCGTTCTTTTTGTTCATTCGCCATGACGTGTCCTTCTCAGCTCTTCGGCTTCAGCATTGCGTTCAGTTGCTTTGCCGGATCGGCCAGCTCGGCGGCATCGACCGCGATCCGCCGCTCGATCAGCCGGCGGATGGTCGCGATGTCGCGCTGGGCGTTGATCCCGACTGCATAAGCGATCGTCGTGCCGTCGAGCTCGAACATCACGGTGGCCGTGTCCGAGATCTTGCGGCGCACCCGCGTGCTCGGCGCCGCGATCGGCCAGCCCATGCCCTGGATGTAGAGATCGTACTGCTCCGACCAGTACGACGGCACCGGATTGTAGGCGGCGTCGCCGCCGGCGGCATTGCGCCCAACCGCCGCGCCGTGCTCCTGCGCGTGCCGCCAGTTCTCCAGCCGCACCGGTCCATGGGGTCCGGCAAAGCGCGTGCAGTCGCCGGCAGCGAAGATCGCGGGATCGGAGGTGCGGCCGCGATCGTCGACCAGGATGCCATCCTGCACGGCAAGCCCTGCGGCTTTCGCGAGCGCTTCGTCCGGCACGGCGCCGGCGCCGACTACGACCAGGTCGGCCGCGAGCGTTTCGTTCGCCTTTGTCACGATCGCAAGCCTGCCGTCCGGCAATCTCTGCAAGCCGGCGCAGACCGTGTCGGTGCGGATGGCGACGCCGTGGTCGCGGTGAGCTTGGTGAATGATCGCGGCGGTTTCCTCGTCGCACACGCGGGCCAGAATGCGCGGCGCGATCTCGATCACGGTGACCTTGAGACCGAGCTCGGCAGCGGAGGCCGCGATCTCGAGACCGACCACGCCGCCGCCAATGAGAAGGAGCGACTTTGCGAGCTTGAGATGCGCCCGCAACGCCATCGCCTCCTCGGCGGTGCGCAGATAGTAGATGCCGGGCGTGGCCTCCGGGAACATCGGCAGGATGCGGTTGCGCGAGCCGGTCGCCAGCACCAGCGCGTCGTAGGGGATGCGTTCGCCACCATTCGTGACGACCGCGCGGCCGGCGCGATCGATTTCCGCCACGCGTGCGGCTTTGCGCGTGACGTTGGCGCCGGCGACGCCCTTCGGCCCGGCGATCGGCGCGTCCTGCGGCATCGCCTTGCCGGTGAGCACGGCCTTGGACAGCGGCGGCTTCTCGTAGGGCTCGACGTTCTCGTCGTCGATGAGGATGATCTCGGCACTGGCGTCCTGCGCCCGCGCGCCCAGCGCTGCGCCGACGCCCGCGGGCCCGCCGCCGACAATGACGATCCTGCGGCTCATGACCCTCCCCGGAACATTCAAGATTGGCGCGGCCAGATTGACACGGTAGCGAGCGCGCGCCTAGATTGGAACAGCGGTCCGCATTGCGGAACGCCCGTGTTTAGCGCGTCGCGCGCCGAAATTCCAGCATTTGCGCACCCGCCAACTGTCGCAGGGCCGTGCCATGGCAAGGAAACCGACCGGCAAGACCGAACCGCGCAGGCGCGAGCGGCTGTCGTCGGTCACCACCGCGATGCGGCTGCTCAAGGCGTTCTCCGAGGACGAGGTCGATATCGGCATCAGCGCGCTGGCGAAGCGGCTCGGCATCGCCAAGAGCACCGCGCATCGGCTGGCGGTGACTTTGGTGGCCGAAGGCATGCTCGAACAGGATCGCGAGAGCGGCAAGTACCGGCTCGGCGTCGGCCTGTTCCGGCTCGGCGCGCTGGTGCGGCGCCGGATGGAGGTCTCGAACGAAGCGCGGCCGTATCTCTATTCGCTGCGCGAGAGCATCAACGAGAGCGTGCACCTGGCGATCCTCGACGGCACCGAGATCATGTACGTCTACCATCTGGAAAGCACGCAAGCGCTGCGGGCGCGCTCCGACCTCGGCGTGCGCAAGCCCGCGCACGCGACGGCGGAGGGGCAGGCGATCCTCGCATTCCAGCCGCGGGAACTGGTCGAGCAGGTGATCGCCAAGGGGCTCGTCGCTCACACGCCGAATACGATCACGGCACCGGAGCGGCTCCTCAAGGCGCTCGCGGCGGTGCGCCAACGCGGCTGTGCCGTGGACGAGGAGGAAAGCGAGGTCGGCATGGTGTGCGTGGCGGCGCCGATCCGCGACGATAGCGGCGCGGTGGTGGCGGCGGTCGGCATCGCCGGACCGGTGACGCGGCTGTCGAAGAAGGCCGTCGCGGGCGCGATCCCGCATGTGATCGCGACGGCGGACCAGGTCTCGGCGCGGCTCGGTTATCGGGCCAGGGCGGCGGGGTGATCTTGTAGCCCGCATTGAGCAAAGCGAAATGCGGGACCAGCATCCCCGGATTTCGCTGCGCTTAATCCGGGCTACGACTCCGAGATGTCGGCACAAACTCAGGCCCGCAGCGCCACCAGCATCTGCTCGATGTAGTCGTCGTCGCTGGCGATCACCAGCATGCCCGCATGGGGACGCAGCGCCGCGAGCGTGCGGGAAAGCTCTTCGTCGGTATGCTCATCGCTGCCGATGATCAGCGCGGTGGTCATCACCTTGCGGACGCCGCAGGCTTCCGCGATCACGCCGGCGGTCTTCGGCTTGGTGCCGGCGCTCGCCACCATCACCACGAGGTCGGCGGTGGCTACCTCGTCGATCAGGTCCTTGGTGCGGCCGGCAAGGTCGGAGAGCCAGGCCTTCATCGACCAGTTCTCGCCGCCGCGCGGCGCACCGTCGAAATCGACCGAGGTGAAGAAGCTCGCCTGCTGCCACTTGCCCTGAGCCAGCCGCTTCACCACCGCTTCGCTCTGCGGATCGAGCGCTATGATCTTGGTCGCGCGCGGTTTCGAGTTCGGGTAGTCGATCCGGCACCGCGCCTCTTCGGCGGTGGTCATGCGGGCGCTTTCGCTCAGCATCGGTGCGACCTCCAAACTAGACCGTTGTCTGCGCCGCGCCGACGCGATGCCGGGTGAGCGCTTCCTTGGCGCCGTCCTTGAACGCCTGGTCGGGCGGCAGCACGATCGAGACCGAGCGGATGTGATGGTGCTGGGGATCGACGCCGGGCGGGATCGTGCCCTTGTCCTGGTAAGCCTTGGCCGCGCGCAGCATGCGATGGCGGGCCATGATGATGCCGTTGTCGGTCGAGACCAGGTTCTCTTTGGTGCGGTCGCAGACGGGGCCCATGCTTTCCTGCAGCGAGGAGTCCTGGATCGCGAAGCCTTCGACGCCGCTGTAGGTCCTGCCGGCCTTCTGCGCGGCGCGGTCCATCAGGTAATCGTTGTCCTTGTTGGCGAGCGGACGATAGCTGCCCGGCACGTATTTGCAGTGCAGGCCCTGGCCCGCTTCCATGGCGGCGCGCTCTTCCTTGGTGAGCGCGCGGGTCGGATGGAAGTCGTAGGTCCAGGCCCAGCAATTGTGATCGTCGATCGGCACCCAGAAGTGGCCGTGCATCGGATGATCGCCGCGCGGCGGGATCATCGTGAAGTTCGGCATCACCCAGGGCGTGATGCGCCAGTAGTAGTGGCCGTTCTCGGCATTGCGGCGCGCGCCGATATAGAGGCCGCCCGGCTGTTCCACCACTTCGAAATGTGGCTGCAGGTCGGAGAGATTGTACTTGTTGCCCTTGGCGCCCTTGAACAGCGGATCGGAGCCGAGGTCGCCGCGATGCAGGAACGACACGTGGCTCGAGTCGATACCGCCTTCCATCGCCTGCAGCCAGTTCGACTCCTGGAGCCGCTTGGATATGAACACCTGCTCCGGCGGGACCAGCGAGAACTCCCACTCCGGAAGCGGCGGCTGCTTGTCGGGTGGCCCCATATAGGTCCACAGCACCGGGCCGATCTTCACCAGCGGATATGACTTCAGCTTGATCTTCTTGCAGAAGCCGGACTCGATCGGCTCGGACGGGACGTCGATGCACTGGCCGGTCGTGTCATACTTCCAGCCGTGATAGGGGCAGCGCAGCCCGTGTTCCTCGTTCCGGCCGAACCACAGCGAGACGCCGCGATGCGCGCAGAACTCATCGATCAGTCCGTACTTGCCGTCGGTGTCGCGGAACGCGAGCAGCCGCTCCGAAAACAGCTTCACCCGCACCGGCGGGCACTCGTTCTCCGGCAACTCGTCGGCGAGCAGCGCGGGCACCCAGTAGCAGCGGAACATCTGCCCGAACGGCGTGCCCGGGCCGGTTTGCGTCAAAAGGTCGTTTTGTTCTTTCCTGAGCATCCGAAAGCTCCGCAAGGTCCTGGGCGAAAGAGGATGTCACAACCGCCGGGATTCGGCACTATCCCGCGAAGTTCCAACGCGGAGATCGGGCACCGGTTGCGTACGGTTTGCCGTTCTCTTATATGGAACAGCGTTCCGCGTAGAAACTATGAGGTTCCTGCCGTAAGGTCAATCAGGAGGTTCGAGGTCCATGCCGCGTCTTGATTTGTGCAGTGCCGACGAGATCGCACCGGGGAGCGCGATCAAGGTCGAGAATGGAGACCTGGTGCTGGCGGTCTTCAACGTCGACGGCGCCTATTTCGTGACCGACGACCTTTGCACGCACGGGCCCGGCTCGCTGTCCGAGGGTTACATCGACGGCGATGTGGTCGAGTGCAACTTTCACAACGGCCAGTTCGACATCAAGACCGGCGAGGTGGTTTCGCCGCCCTGCATGGTGCCGATCAAGACCTACAAGACCACGGTTGAGAACGGCCGGGTGATGATCGATACGGATTGACGCCGACGGCGGCAAAGGGGCGGCGATGAAAGTGCTTTGCACCAACGGCGTGAAGGCGGTGACTGCCGAGCTGATCCCGGCGGTCGAGAAGACGATCGGGCTCGTGGTCGATGTCGACTACGCGTCGACCAACATGCTGATGGACAAGATTGTCGGCGGCGAGACCGGCGACCTTGCGGTGCTGTCGGCCGAAGCGATCGATGGGTTGATTGCGAGCGGCGTGATCCAGAAAGGCACCCGCTTCGACCTTGCCAAGTCCTCGATCGGCGTCGCCATCCGCCGCGGCATGGTCGCGCCTGACATCGGCTCGGTCGAGGCGCTGAAGGCGACGCTCAAGGCGGCGAAGTCGGTGATGTATTCCAAGACCGGCATCTCCGGCGTCTACATGCCGAAGCTGATCGAGAAGCTCGGTCTCACGGCTGAGATTGCGCCCAAGGCCAAGAACCCTGCCCACGGCTCGGTCGGCGAAGCGCTGGCGCGGGGCGAGGCCGAGATCGCGCTCCAGCAGATCAGCGAGCTCTTGCCCGTGTCGGGCATCAAGGTAATCGGCCCGCTGCCGGCCGAGGTGCAGCTGGTGACGGTGTTCTCCGCCGGGATTTTCTGTGCCGCGACCGAGCCGCGTGCGGCGCGCATGCTGGTCGAGCGACTCACGACCAACGCCGCGCGGGAGGTCTATACCTCCAAGGGGCTCGAGCCCGCGTTCTGACGTCGACGTCAGCCTTCGTCGGGTAGCTCGATGACATGGTAGCGATGAAGGAGCTTCCTGCCCAACACGGGATCTTCCAGCTCCATCTCGAAATTTCCAGAGTATGATATGCCGCCGTGCACGGCGAACGTGCCGCAGAACATGGCGGTGCCAGGTGGCAGCGAACCGCCGCCGGTATAGAGCTGGATCAGTTCCTCCGGCGAACGCATATTCGTGACCGGGCCCTCTTGGTAGAGGCGCCGCGCAACTCCCTCGCCCGACACGAACGAACGAAGCTTGAGCTTGTCCCAGTGCGGTTTCACCTCGTCATAGCGCCACAATTGCGGCCCGACCGGCTTGGCGCACATCTGCTTGGAGAGGGTCACCGCGATGGTCTCGGCCTTGCGGTCGGTGTGATCGGAGCCGACGCCAAGCCACAATCCGTCATCCAGGGAATAGAGCACGAACTCGACCTCGCCACTCGACTGGCCACCAACGCATTCGATTTCCGGCGCTGTGGTCAGTAGCGAAGCGGCGTTGCGATAGAAAATCGGCACTGTCTTGGGGCGCTTCACCCCCAGCGCCTCCAGCTCTTTGATGTGAGCTTCCAGTGCCGCAGCATTTCGCCCGGTCCAACCAGCAATGATCAACTTTTCAATAGCGTCGACTTCAAGCGTTCTCTGACTTGGCACGATTCACATCCAATCAATCTGACAGGCATTCTTCACGCTATTTCATAGGCCAAATCGCGCATCGTCGCAAAAAGCCCCCTCCCGGAACGGGAGAGGGCTCAAATCAGCGCCTAGCGCGTGAGCGTCAGTCGCCCGAGGTCGAGCCGCCCTTGTGCTGGGTGATAGTGTCGACCAGCGCGAGCCGGCCTTTCTTCACCTCGGCGATGGCGCGGCGCAGCGCCGGACCGACGTCCTCGGGCTTGTCGATCGGGCCTTCGCCGTAGCAGCCCAGCGAACGCGCCAGCGCGCCGAAATCCGGCTCGGGACCGAACAGGTCCATGCCGATATGCGCCCGGGCTTCGTCGGTGCCGCGCAGCTTCGCCATGCGGATCTGGTGCGCCCAGTCGTTGTAGTAGGCGCGGTTGTTGTGCATGACGACCAGCATCGGGATTTCGTACTTGGCCGCGATCCACAGCGCGCCGGCGTCGAACATGAGGTCTCCGTCAGGCTGGATGTCGACCACTAGGCGGCCTTTGCCCTTGTTGGCGAGCGCGACGCCGAGCGAAATTCCGATCTGAGTCGAGGTGCCGAGCTCGACGCCCGGGTGGCGGTAGGGCTTGTCGAAGTCCCAATACTTGCGGACCTCGTGCTTGAGGTCGTTGGCCGTGAGCACCCAGTCCTCGTGCTTGATCGCGTCCCAGATTTCCAGTGCGAGGCGCGGGAAGGTGAGCGGCGACGCGTCCCAGTCCTTGCGGCCGTCTTTCTGCCACTGTGCCCACACCTCGTCGTGACGCTTGCCGATCGCGATCTTGCGGTCCTCGATCTTCTTCTTGAGGTTCGCATTGCCGTCGACCTTGGCCTTGATGATGCGGGTGAGCTCCGGCATCGCAAGCGAGGTGTCGCCGAGCGCGCGTACCGAGCACGGCTGCATGCGGCAGTAGTCCATCGCCCATTTGCTGATGCCGATCTCGGCGACGCCGATCTCGACATAGTCGCAGGTCTTGGGCGGCAGCACCTCGAGCGTGCGCGTGGTCCGGTTGAGATTGGTGATCTGCTTTTCCCAGTCCTTCAGGTCGAGGCCGACGATCAGGTCGAGCTTCTTGAGCGACGGCTTGTCCATGCTCAGGCAGAGCGGATGCCTGTTCGGGAAGTTCAGTGCGTTATTGACGTCCCACACCGCCGCGCCGGCGGTCTCCGCCAGCGTCACGAGCTTGTCGAAATTGCCTTCCTGCCGGCCGGTGTATTCGGTCAGGATCATCGGGTTGTCGGACTTGATCAGTTTGTCGGCGATCGCCTCGACCGCGGCGGGGTCCGGCGCCATCGGCGACGGCTGCTTCACCGCTTCCGCCGGCGGTAGCTCCACCTTGTCGATCAGCGGGTCTTCCTGGAGCGCCGCGTCGTAGCACATGTAGATCGGGCCCTTCGGCTCGGTCATCATGATCGAATAGGCGCGCGCGAAGCTCTCCGGCACGCCGTGGATCGAGGTCGGCTGGTAGTCCCATTTAGTGTAGTCGCGCACCGCGTTGCCCTGCACCAGCGCGGTGTGCGTCCAGTCGATGTGCGGACGCCGGCGGTTCTCGTCCATTGGGCCGGTGGCGCCCATGATGAAAATCGGTACGCGGTCGAGGAACGCGTAATAGATCGCCATGCAGGCATGCAGCAGCCCGACCAGGTTGTGCAGGATGACGACCATCGGCTTGCCGGTCGCCTTGGCATAGCCGTGCGCGATCTGCACCGCGATTTCCTCGTGGTTGCAGAGCATCATCGGCGGTTCGTTGTTGCCGTAATTGACCAGCGAGTCGTGCAGCCCGCGGAAGCTCGCGCCGGGATTGAGCGTGATGTAGGGGAAATCGTATCGCTTGATCATGTCGACGATGATGTCGGACTGCCAGCCGGTATAGTTCTTGGTCTTTGCGTCCATCGGAATGCCTTGTGCTCGAGAGCGGGGTGCAGAACTTCTGAAAGCCCGCCCTAGAAGTCACGGCCGGGGAGGGGCCGTCAAGGCGCCGCTCGCGCCCGCCCCCCGGGGGCGGGGGCGCGCCGCATCGGGCCGCGCGTGAGCGGAGGTGCTGGCGCCTACTTCTTCTTGGCCTTCGCCGACTCGACCTGCAGCATCGCCGCCGTCTTCTTGAGGATCGCCGGGTCGGTCTTGGCCGATTCTACGATGATCTTCTCGACCGCCGCGGCATTCAGCGGCGTGATCTCGAGGTCCATCTTGCGGGCCTCCTCCAGGAACACCTTGTCCTTCATCGTCGCCATGAATGCGGCCTGCAGAGCGGCGGCGCGGTCCTGCGGTATGCCGGGTGGCGCCAGGAAGGGCCGTCCGAGCGCCTGGCGCGCGAAGATCAGGCGCAGGATCGACCGCTCCTCGGCGGTGTCGGCGAGATCGACCACCAGCGGAACGTCTGGCAGATCTTCGTGCTTCTCCAAAGCGAGCTGCATGAGGACGAAGATCTTTTTCTCCTTGTACCAGTCCATGCGGGTTGCGACCACGCTCGACCACGACCATCCGCAACGGCCGCCGACCTCACCGCGCTCCATGGCAAGGCTGATGTCGTTGCCGCCGGGATAACCGGAAACGATGCGGAATTTGGTGCCCAGCACCGCGTTCGTGATGCGTGGAAACTGGTCGGTGTCGGCAGAAGGTCCGGTCCCGCCGACAACAAGCTCCCGTTTCAGCAGTTGCTTATAGTTCGTGACCCCCGACGTGTGCCAGCTCACGCACACGCTCACCTCGTTGTTCATGCTTCCGAGCCAGAGATACTTGGTAGGGTCGAATTTGGCGGCGTCGATGCCGAGCATGGGATCGAACGGCGTTCCGCGCCCGATGGCGCCGAACGAAGTGCCGTCCTTGGGGGCGACATTGTAGAGCCAGTTCGCCAGCACCAGGCTGCCGGCGCCCGGCATGTTGCGCGGGACAATAGTCGGATTGCCGGGAATGTGCTTGCCCATATGGCGCGCGAGCAGGCGCGCGTAGACGTCGTACCCGCCGCCGCCGCTATAGCCGATCAGGAGTTCGACGGTCTTGCCGCGGTAGAACTCCGCCACGCTTTGCGCGTGTCCAGCCGATGGCAACGTGAGTGCAGCTGTGGTGGTGGCGACCACGACGATGTCGCGAATCCGCGGCATGGTTGGCCATGGGGCGCAGCGCATGGACATTGGCTCCGGTGGTGAGTTTCTTTACCGCCGGAGGGTAGATGAACGATAAGGCGCACGGAGGGTGACGTGAGAGCGCGGCGACGGTTGGTCGCACGAACCGCCGCTGCGGCCCGTCGTTACCTCGCGCGTCTGTTATCTGAGGATGTCGGCCGCCTTTTTCACAATTGCGGGCGGCGTCCGGTAGATATCCTCGACAAGCTTCTGCACCGCCTCGCCTGAGATCGGTGTGATCTCGAGCTGCGCTTTCTCAGCTTCGGCGAGGAATTCCTTATCTTTCATGGTGGCCATGAACGCGGCGCGCAGCGCGGCGACGCGGTCGGCGGGAACGTCGGGCGGTGCGAGGAAGGGACGTCCCAGCGCTTGGCGCGCGAAGATCAGCCGCAGCAGGGCGCGCTGCTCGTCGGTCTTGGCGAGCTCGGTGATCAGCGGCACGTCGGGCATGTCCGGGTGCTTTTCCAGCGACAGCTGCATCAGCACGGTGATCTTCTTGTCCTTGATCCAGGACGCGCGGGTCGAGACCACGCTCGACCACGACCAGCCGCAGCGACCGTCGACTTCGCCGCGCTCCATCGCGAGATTGACATCGTTGCCGCCGGGATAGCCGGTGATGATCTTCATCTGCGTGCCGAGCACGCCGTTGATGATGCGCGGGAACTGGTCGGTGTCGGCGGCGGCGCCGGTGCCGCCCACGTTGAGCACGTTGGTCAGGAGGTCGTCGAACTTGGTGACCTTGGTGCGGCCGTTCCACACCACACAGACGCTGACCTCGTCATTGGCGCTGCCGATCCAGTTGAAGCGGTTGCCGTCGAACTGCGCGGCCTTCGCGCCGAACAGCGGGTCGAAGCCGGTGCCGCGGCCGATTGTGCCGATCACCGTGCCGTTCTTGTTGGCGACGTTATACAGCCAGTTGGCGAGTCGCAGGCTGCCGGCGCCTTCCATGTTCTTCGGCGTCACCGTCGGATTGCCAGGGATGTGCTTCCCTAGATGACGCGCGATGAGCCGGGCATAGACGTCGTAGCCGCCGCCGACCGAGTAACCGATCATCATGTCGACGGTCTTGCCCTTGTAGAATTCGGCGGGCGATTGGGCTGCTGCGCTGGTGCCGGTGACGGCAACGATCGCAGAGGCCAGGAAGAACGTCGGCGCTCGCATACGCATTAGTCTCCTCGAAAGCATAACGCCTGACGCGCGGGCGGGGTTCAGCGCCACGCACAATAGGCGCCGGTCAATAGACGCTGTTCAACGCCGCTTGATGACGCAGGGGGTTCAGAACCCGGGCGCCCGCTCCAGCTGGTCGATCCAGTCGAAGCCCATGTCCTTGATGATGCGGTTGCTCATCACGATGACGCGGGCGTCGCTGGTCGCGAAGCTCTGGTGGTTGGTGTAGGGGGGCACGTAGACGTAGTCGCCCTTCTTCCACTCGAACTTCCTGGGCTCCGCGGCCCATTCCCAGATGAACTTGTCCTGGCAGTCGAACTGCATGTCCCAGTGCAGGTCGTAGCCTTCGCCCTCGACCACGAAGGCGAGCTCTTCCCACATGTGGCGGTGCTTGCCCGAGCGCTCGCCGGCCTTGAGGAACAGCATGTACGCCTCGACGCAGAGCTCGGGCGTGTTCATGTTGCGGTGGATCAGGTGCTTGATAAGCCCGTCCGGCGAACGCTCCCACGGCATCTCTTCGGCCGTGACCACGTTCGGACGCTTGGCATATTCCTTGCGGAACTCTTCCGACCTGATGATCTCCTCGGCGCGCCAGTTGCACGTCTGGTTGCCGGAGTGAGCCTGGACCTTGTCTGCAATCGCGCTCATGGGTGCTTGCGCTCCTTCTTGTTATCAGAGATCGGTGGGCGGCGAGTACGGACCCAGGGCCGGATCCAACTCGGGCGGCCACTCCACCATCTTCTGGAGCAGCAGGTGCATGAACAGGAACAGCGGCTTCGCCTTGAATACGAGGTGGATGCACTCCTCGGTTTCGGAGTCGTTGAAGTGCTGATGCACGCATCCGTTCTCGACCAGCATCACGTCGCCGGCCTTCCACGGGATCTTCCTGCCGTCGTGGATGTCGTAGCCGTGGCCTTTGAGCACGTAGAACACCGCGCTGTTCAAGTGGCCGTGCTTCTGTCCGCCGGTCTTCGGCGCGTAGGCCTCGATGTGGGATTCGATCGATTGGATGATCTGCGTCGCCTGCGGGCTGATGACGCTCTTGCCGAACATCTGCGGGCCGCCCTTCCAAGGCACATCGCCGGCGGAGTAGACGCGCTTCTCATCGACCAGCGTCTTGTAAAGGTGGCTGTAGGTGCCTTCGAGCGCCCGCACGAACGTCCGCTTCTTGGCCCAGCGATCCCACTTCTGGTGCTTCTTCTCCATCTCCATGGGGTCGGGCTGGTTGTGTCCAATGCCCGGGGCGTCGACCACATTCGTCATGCTGCGCTCCTTCCTGGCCGGTCGCGCACCGCGGTGAGGCCCACCCGTCGCGAGAATCCGGCAAAATCGCCTATAATTGTTGGCTCTTACGCCATTGCTGCGGCGTGCGCAATCGCCGCCCCGGGAGCGGTTTGCCGCTGTTCCCGCATCCGGAACGCGCCGTTACAATGGCGCCCAAGCCCGGCAAACGGGCATGCCTGGGGAGGCAGCAGATGAGGATGGCAATCCGCGGCCTGGCTGCCGCGATGCTGGCGGCCGTTCCGGCGTCAGCAAGCCTCGCGCAGTCGGTCGGGGAGTTCTACCGGGGCAAGACCGTCGAAATCGTCATTGGATACTCGGTCGGCGGCGGCTACGACATCTATGCCCGCCTGATCGCGCGGCATCTCGGCAAGCATATACCGGGCAATCCCAAGGTCGTGCCGAAGAACATGGAAGGCGCCGGCGGCATGCGCATGGCGAACTGGCTCTACGGTGCGGCGCCGCGCGACGGCACCGTGCTCGGAGCCACCAGCCGCGCCTTTGCGTTCGAGCCGCTGCTCGGCAACAAGTCCGCGCAATACGACGCCAGCAAGGTGGCATTTATCGGCAGCGCCAACGACGAAGTCAGCGTCTGCATGGCGTGGCACACGTCGGTCATTGCGAGTTTCGCCGATGTGCAGAAGCGTGAGCTCGTGGTCGGCACCGGCGGCGTCGCCGACGACACCCACCAATTTCCGGCGATCCTCAACAACATGTTCGGCGCCAAGTTCAAGATGGTTTCGGGCTATTCCGGCGGCACCGAAATCAACATCGCGATGGAGCGCGGTGAGGTGCACGGCCGCTGTGGTTTCCCTTGGTCGACCGTGAAGGCGACCTACCAGCACTGGATAAGGGAGAAGAAGTTCAACCTGCTGATGCAGTTCTCGCTCGGCAAGCATGCCGACCTGCCGAAAGTCCCGCTGGTGATGGATCTCGCAACCACCACGGAGCAGAAGCAGATACTCACGCTGATCTTCGGCCGGCAGGTGATGGGCCGCCCATATGCCGCACCGCCCGGTATCCCCAAGGACCGCGTCGACGCACTGCGCAAGGCGTTCATGGCGACGATGGACGACAAGGATTTCATCGCCGAGGTGGCGAAGGCACAATTCGAGCTGACGCCGGTTCCGGGTGAGAAGCTCGAAGCGATGGTGTTGGACATCTATCGGTCGACGCCGCCGGCGGTCGCGGCTAAAGCTGCTGCGATGGTGAAATAGGCCGCGACGCGGACGACGCAATCAGCTACGTCATCCGTCATGTCGATCGCATCGCAACTCGCGCCGACCGGTACGCTTCGCCTCGCGGTGTGGATGGTGCCGTATTTCGCGCGCGTCGAGGCCGGCGGCCTGCGCGGCATCATTCCCGATCTCGCCGCCGCGCTGGCGCAGCGCGCCGGCACCAAGCTCGACCTCGTGAAATTCGAGAACCCCGCACGGATCGTCGCGGCATTCCGCGATGGCTCGCTCGACGCGACCTTCATCGGCATCACCGCCGACCGCGCCGAGGCGATCGATTTCGGTCCGATTGTGTTCGAAATTCAGACCACATATCTGGTCCCTGAAGCATCAGCGATCGGCGGCATCACGGAGATCGACCGCGCCGGCGTGCGCATCGCCGTGCCGGCCAAGAGCGCGCAGGAAGCACATCTGACCAGGACACTCACGGCAGCCATGTTGATGCCGGTGCCCGCGGAAGAGCCCCGTCAGGCGATCGATTTGCTCAAGGCCGGCGAGGCCGACGCCTTCAGTCATGTGGCGCCGATGCTCGCATCGGTGCAGGGCGAGTTGCCGGGCTCGCGATTGCTCGCTGGTAGCTACTTCAACGTGCCGATCGCCATCGGCGTGGCCAAAGGCCGGCCGCGCGCGGTCGCCGAGTTCGCGCGTGGGTTTGCCGATCAGGCAAAGCACTCGGGCGTGTTGCAGCAGACTCTCACGCGCAACGCCGTCACGGGCATTACCGCCGCCGCGTAGTGCGCTCCCGAGACCGAAGTACCGGTCGGGAACAATTTTGCCGAGTGTCAGAAATCCCGGCATTGACGCCGCTATCCAAGTCTTCGAAGCAATTGTCCGCCACCGGACCGCAGGACCTCAGGCTGATTTCCGCGCGCTCGCCCGTCCACTAATCCGGATGCGGGACGGCAAGGAGTTGGCCATGCAGCAGATCGTATCCCCGTGGAGGAAATTCAGTCTCCGCCTGACAGCTCTGATCATTGTCGCGGCCGTCGGCGGATGGGCGATGTCGGCGGTGTTCGCGTCGAAGCCGCCGTCGACCGCTGGCGCCGCCAACTCGCTGGCCAAAGCGCCGGCAGATGCCGCGATCATGTCGCCGATGGAGCTCATGATCGGCCGTGGGCGCCATCTTCCGATCAGCGACTACGTCGATCCGTTCTGAGCGCTTGCGAGTCTAGGCGGCGGCGCGCCGGGCTTTCGACGCCGTCACCGGCTTCCCTGCCCGCGAATGCATTGCGGCGGCCGCCTGCGCCTCGAGCCGGAAGAAGCCGACCCGCTCGTCCATCGCCCGTGACTGCTGCTCCAGCGCTCTCGCCGCGGCCGCGTTCTGCTCGACCAGCGCAGAGTTCTGCTGCGTGACCTCGTCCATGCGTACGAGCGCCGCGTTGACCTGATCGATGCCGGTCGATTGTTCTTCACTGGCGGTCGAGATGTTAGACGCCACGTCGACCACCTGTTTGATCGATTGCAGGATATCGGCCAGCGAAGCACCGGCACGATTAACGAGCTCGACGCCTGCCTGAACCTGGCTTGTGCTGGAGCTGATCAGCTGCTTGATGTCCTTGGCGGCCTGCGACGAGCGCTGTGCCAGGCTTCGCACCTCGGAAGCGACGACGGCGAAGCCGCGTCCGGCCTCCCCCGCTCGCGCGGCCTCGACCGCGGCGTTGAGCGCGAGCAGGTTGGTCTGCCGCGCGATCTCGTCGATCACGCCGATGATGTCCGAGATCTTGTGCGAGGACTCTTCGATCTGCGCGACCGCGGTGACCGCCTGCTTGACGACTTCACCGCCGCGATCGGCGACGTCTCGGGCGTTGCCGGCAAACCGGTTGGCGTCGCGGGCATTGCCGGCATTGTTCTTCACCGTGACCGAAATCTGCTCCATCGAGGCTGAGGTCTGCTCCAGGCTGGCGGTCTGCTGCTCGGTGCGCTGGGACAGGTCCGTCGTGCTGGATGAGATTTCCGCCGCTGTGTTGGACACCTCGCGCGTCGCCGCCGCGATCGCTCCTATCGTCTCATGCAGCTGCGAAATCGCCGCATTGTAATCGTCGCGAATCTGCACGTAGGCGTTGGTGAAGCCTTCGCTCAGGCGATAGGTGAGATCGCCGTCCGAGAGCTTGCCGAGGCCGTCGGCAAGCGCGCGCACCACCTGCGCCTGCTCCTCGGCGGCCCTGGCCTGCGCGTCGGCATGCTGGCGCTGATCGGATTCGCTCTGGACGCGCCGCTCGTTGGCGGCGTTCTCCAATTCCAGGTTTTCGACCGCCGCATCGCGGAAAACGACGAGCGCGCGCGCCATATGGCCGACTTCGTCGCTGCGGTCCTGCGACGGAACCACGACCGACAGGTCGCCTGCCGCCAGCTGCCGCATGACCCCGGTCAGGTTGTTGAGCGGCCGCACCACCCATCGATTGATGGCGATCATGCCCGCTGCGATGATGACGAACAGCCCGGCCACGAGGCTCAAGACCCACGCCAGCGCCATGAAGCCTTGCTGCTGTGACGCGCTTTCGGTTTCCGAATTGCCGACTTCGGCGAGCTTCACGACCTGATCAATGACCGCGCGATGGCCGGCATAGGATTTCGTAACGGCGGCATAGGCCTGTGCTGCGGCTGTCTGGTCGGCACGTTGTAACGCCGGCAGCAACTGCCCTTCGAGCGCGCTCCAGAACGCCAGGACATGATCGTGGGAGTCCTTCGTCATCTTGATCTTCATGCTGTCGGCGAGGTCCGACTCGAGCCAGTACTTGTAGCGCTCCTCGTATTGCTTCTTGAGCTCCTGCAACGCGGCGGTGCTCTCGGCGATCGGCTTGGCGTTGTTGAGCGCCAACGTCGCCTCCAGGTAGGATTCGATGATGTAGGCCGGCGGCGGCAGGATATCCGCCACGAGGTCCTTGCCCTGGACGATCTTCGTGTAGGTGGGGCCGCCGACCCGGATTTGATGGGTGGCCCAGAGGCTGGCCGCCACTGCTATCAGCAGGCCGAGCGCCATCACGGCCCCGAACGAATAGATGACTGTCTTGATACTGAAGCGCATGGGCAAAAACCCCTTCGAAGCGGGTGGTTGCGTCCCCGAGAGCATGGATTGGAGGTGGTCACGCGTGTACGTGGAGAGGCGGCAGCGTTGCCGCCACGCGTGACCGTTGGCTAGACGACTAGTGCATAACGTGCATCGTATTTAACATAAACACGAAGCGTAAAAAGTTCCTTTAGTTCGGGCCCCGGCAAATGCTGGGGCGCAAGCGGGCGCTGCCGACGTGACGGATGGCTAAACGCCGATCTTCTTCAGCACGTCGGCGAATTTCTCGGCCACGCGCTGGCGCAATTCCGGCGACGCCTTGGCGACCATCGGGAAGTCCTTGAGACGCTCGTAGGGTCGGCAGGCATCGATCACCGCGCGCGAGTTGGTCGATGACGCCTTGTCGAGGATCGGATCGAGCGGGCCGGACCAGGCACGGCGGAAGGTCTCGATATCCTCGGCGGGATCGCAGCGCGTCGAGATCGCCCACATCACGTCGAACAGGTTCGACGGATCGACGTCCTCGTCGACTACCACGACGAAGCGGCCGAGGTACGAGCCGGACTGGCAGCTCGCAGCGAGGAAGCCGGCCTGCCGAGCATGGCCGGGATAGGCCTGCTTGATCGCGATCACGTTGAACATGCGCGCGCCGCCGAATTCGTGCACCCACACGCCTTTCACGCCGGCGAGGCCCGCGCGCTCGACCTCGTCCCAGATCATGCCGGCCTTCATCACGCACTTGGAGAACGAAAAGTCGGACGGAGGTTGCATCGGCGAGGCGATCGCGAGGATCGGATCGTTGCGGTGATAAACGCGCTTGATCTGCACCAGCGGTTGCGGGCTCGGCGACGAGGCGTAGTAGCCGGTGAACTCGCCGAACGGACCCTCCTTGGTCGTTTGCGACTCGATCATCTCGCCTTCGAGCACGATCTCGGCATGCGCCGGCATCGGCAGGCCGTGGATCTCGCTCGGCACCACCTCGTAGGGCTCGCCGCGATGGCCGGCGGCGTAGTCGTATTCCGAGAGCCCGTAGCGCAGCTCGTTGCCGCCCGCCAGGAAAAGGAGCGGATCGTGACCGCATGAGATCAGCACCGGACAGGGCTTGCCAGCGGCGTAATATTTCTCGCGGATTTGCCGGCCTTGCTTGCCGGGTGAGATGTAGACCGCGACGTGGTTCTTGTCGTGGATCATGCAGCGATAGGTGGCGGCGTTGATCCAGCCGCCGTCGGGATCGCGCATGATGACGAGATCGTCGGTGCCCATGTAGCGGCCGCCGTCCTTCTCGTGGAGGAACGGCACCGGGAACTTCAGGAGGTCGACTTGATTGTCGCGGTCGACGTTCTCGAACACCGCGCCGGTGCGCACGGTCTTGGGCGGGATCGGCTTATGCTGCTGCATGCGTTCGCGATACGACCTCACCACGTCGAGCGGGCAGGACGGCACCGGCAGGCCCATGGTGATCGCGAGCCGCTTCGACGAATTGGTCGCCCCCGAGATCAGCCGCATGCCCTTGGGATAGCCCGGCACGTCCTCGAACAGCAGCGCCGGCGCCTCCGGCCGCGCGTGGTTCACGATCTCGCCGAGCGTGCCCATTTCGAGGTGTGGATCGGCGCCCTTGATGCGCACGATCTCGCCGGCTTCCTCGGCGCGCTTGATGAATTCGCGCAGGTCCTCGTGCGGCGAGTTGTAGGCATTGAAGCGTTGTTGTTGGCCTTTTTCTAGCACGGCGGCTTCCTCTTGGCGGGTCTCGATCGGCCTCATGGTGAGGAGGCGGGAAGCGCCGTCTCGAACCATTGGGGCCGCCCCATCCTCGAGACGCGCCTGCGGCGCTCCTCAGGCTGAGGGCAGGTGACATTTTGGACGTGCGGCGGCAATGATGCAACGCGGCTAATTTGGCGCGATCAGCTCCTTCGCCCGCGCGATCGCTTCCGGCGACGCGGCGAAGGCCGCGTGGGCGGCGCGCTCCAGCGTCTCGCCGGAGACCGGTGCGAGCTCGATCTTGATCCTCGCTGCATCCTCGCGCACCGCCGGATCCTGCATGGTCTTCACGAACGCCGCGCGCAGGAGGGCGCGTACCTCGGGCAGCAGCCCTGGCGGGGCCGCGTATGGAAATCCGAATACCTGGCGTGTCATGAGAATGCGCAGCGCCTCGCGGTCGAGGTCGGTCCTGGCGAAATCGGCGATCAGCGGCACGTCCGGCAGTTCCGGATGCCGCGTGAGTGCGAACTGGATGATCGGCTTCGCCTTCCTGTCGCGGATCCAGTCCGGGATCGCCGACTTGATCGCCTCCCAGCTATAGGAACAGCGGCCACCCGCTTCGCCGCGTTCCATCGCGAGGTTCATCGAGGCGCCGCCGGGATAACCGATCACGCTGCGCACCTTGGCGCCGATCAGGCGCTGCAGCAGGTGAAGCTGCGGACCGTCATTGCCGGAGCCCGCGACCACCAGCTCGTGCGTCTTCAAGTCTTCGACGCTCTGCACGCGCGCGGTGTGCCAGACGATGCAGGTGTCGGTCGCACTCGACGGGCTGCCGAGCCAGGCGAAGTCCTGCAGCCGAAACGGCAGCGGCGTGTCGCCCAGGAGCTGCTCGACCACGATCCCGCGATGCAGTTGCGCGAACTCAGTGCCATCGCGTGGTGACGTGTTGGCGATCAGGCCCGCGAGGCGGCGCCCGCCCGCGCCCGGCGTGTTCTTCGCGACGACGTGCGGATGGCCGGGCAGATACCTGCCGATGTGGCGTGCGACCACGCGCATGACGTTGTCGTTGCCAGCGCCTGGTGTGGCGCCGACATGGATCGAGACCGGCTTCCCTGGCGGGAACGGCGCCGCAGCCGGCTGCGCCACGGCGCAATCCGTAGCGCCCGCGACGAGCGTCGCGGCGAGCAACAGGCGCGGCAGCGAGCGCGTCATCGCGGCGCCGGCACCATGCCGTTCTTGCGGATGGCCGCCGCGGCGCTTTCAAGTTGCAGGTAGTTCGACAGCGCCCGCGCCGCGTCGGGCTGCCTGGCGCCGGCATGGATGCCGGTGGCATAGATCAGCGTGGTCTGGATCTCGGCCGGCAGTTCGCCGACGATGTCGATGCCCTGGATCGGAAGAAGTTCAGCGATCTGATGGATGCCGATCTCGGCTTCGCCCTTGGCGATCAGCACGCCGACCGGGAAGCCCTTGCTGATCCTGACCTTGTCCTTGATCAGATCGGCGATGCCGAGACGCGGTATCACGTTGGTGGTGAAGTGGACGCCGCTGACGCCGGTGCTGTGGCCGACCGTCTTCGCCTTGAGCAGCGCCTGCTTGAACGCCTCGACCGTACTGATGTCGGGCTTCGGCGCGCCCGCTTTCACCGCGACGCCAGCGCGTGAATGGAAGACCGGAACGATGCTGCCGGGCACGACTTTGCCGGCCTTGGTCAGGTCGCTCAGCACATCCGGATTGAGCAGAATGAGATCAGCCGGCGTACCCTGCTTGAGCCGCTCAACCGCGATCACGGTGCCGAGCACGGTCATATTGACCTTGTGGCCGGTCGCCTTCTCGAATGGCGGGATCAGGTCGCGCAGGATGAATTCGACCGCCCCGGTGGTCATGAGGTCGATGTCGGCGGCGTTGGCTCTGTTTGCAGGCGCGAATGTCGCGAGGCAGGCGGCCACGACGACCGCGAATGCCGGCCTTGAGCGCATGAAGTCCTCCCGAATGTCTTTGTGTTATGCGCGTCATTACACTCTCGTCGCCTGCGACCTTCAATCCCCGAAAAGCGCCTTTCGCATCCCGACAAGACCCGGCGCCCGTGCTATGTTCACACCGTCTCGATGGGCGATCGCGGAGACAGCCATGCGCCGGCATGCCGCTTGTTTCGTGTTCCCGCTGGTTGCGGCGCTCGCCGCCGCGCCTGACGTTGCATCGGCGCAATCCGATCCGTTCTACAAGGGCAAGCGCGTTACGCTCTTGATCAACTTCGCGGCTGGCGGTCCCGCAGATATCGAAGGGCGGCTGTTCGCTCGGCATTTCGGCAAGCACGTCGACGGCGCGCCCAACATCATCGTGCAGAACCGCGACGGCGCCGGTGGACTCGTCGGCACCAATTATCTCGGCGAGCTCGGTCCGCGCGACGGAACCATGGTCGGTTATCTCACGGCCGCGGCCTGGAACTATGTGATCGAGCCTGCCGCCTATCGCGTCGATTTTTCGAGCTACGAGTTTGTCGCCTATCAGCCGGTGAATGTCATCTATTACATGCGTGTGGACACCCCGCCCGGCATGAAGGACGGCGCCGGTATCATGCGTGCGACGGGGCTGGTCGCCGGCGGTCTCGCGGCGGATTCCTCCAAGGATCTGCTCATCCGGCTGACGCTCGACATGCTCGGCGTGTCCTACAAATACGTCACCGGCTTCCGTTCGAGCGCGCCGGCCCGTTTGGCGCTCCAGCGCGGCGAGATCAATTTCTTTTCGGAATCGTCGCCGAGCTATTTCGGCGTGGTCGAACCGTCGATCGTGAAGAAAGGCGAGGCGGTCGCGGTCTGGTACGACCCGATCTACGACGGCAACAACTTCGCGCCGTTCAAGCCGATGGACAGCCAGGGCGTGCCCGGCTTTCAGGATTTCTATCGCAAGGTCAAAGGCACGGCGCCGTCGGGACAGTTGTGGGATGTCTACCGCACCAACCTCGCGGTCGACGCCGCGATGCTGCGCACCGTCGTGCTGCCGCCGGGCTCGCCGCCGGCCGCGCTTGAAGCGTTGCGGCGCGCGACCGAGCGGCTCAACGGCGATCAGGAGTTCGCGCAGGAAGCGCAGAAAGCGCTGCAGTTCGTGCCGCACTACGTCACCGGCGGCGACCTCAATGCACGCGTGCGCCGCACGCTGGTGGTGCGGCCCGAGATCCGGAAATTCGTGACCGATTACATCAAGAACCCTCCGAAGCAATAAGGAGGAACGACCCGGGAGGATCGCGCCATGCAGGTCGGGACTGTAGCGGCCGCCATCGCTGTCGCGATGCTGGCGACCGCCGCCGCGGCGAACGAGCCGTTCTACAAGGGCAAGCGACTATCGGTGCTGATCAACTATGGCGCAGGCGGTCCCGCCGACATCGAGGGCCGCTTGTTCGCGCGCCATATCGGCCGGCATATCGACGGCCAGCCCAACGTGGTCGCGCAAAACATCGACGGCGCCGGAGGCCTGGTCGGCACCAGCTATCTCGGCGAGATCGCGCCCCGGGATGGCACCATGATGGGCCATCTCACCGGCATCGGCTGGCGCTGGGCGCTCGATGCCGAGCGCTTTCGCGTCGATTTCAGCACCTACGAATTCCTCGGCTACCAGACCAGCACCACGGTCGCGTACATGCGCACCGATGTGCCGCCCGGCATCGCAGTCGCGACCGACATCATGAAGGTGAAGAGCCTGATCTCCGGCGGGCTCGGCCCGGACAACGCCAAGGACCTCGCGATAAGGCTCGCGCTCGACCTGCTCGCCATTCCGTATCGGCATGTCACCAGCTATCGCAGTAGCGCCCATGCGCGGCTCGCGCTGCAGCAGGGTGAGATCAACTTCTATTCGGAATCGCCGCCGAGCTATCGCGCGGTGGTGCATCCCGGCATCGTCAAGGAAGGCTTGGCGATCCCGCTCTGGCACGAGGCCGAGGGCGGCGGGCGCGCGGCGAAGCCGGTCGCCGACCTCCCGATCCAGCCGTTCGACCAGGTGTTCAGGGCCGCGAAGGGCAAGCCGCCGGAAGGGCATTTGTGGGACGCGTTCAGGACCGTGCGCACCGTGAGCGGCACCATGATCCGCATTCTGGCGCTGCCGCCGGGCGCGCCGCGCCCGGCGGTCGATGCGCTACGGGAAGCGGTAGCGCGGATGAACGACGATCCGGTCTATGCCGCCGACGCGATGAAGACCATCGGCTTTGTGCCGGAATACGCGACCGGACCCAACACCAATCATGAGGTGCGCACGGGTCTCGCGGTGTCGCCGCAGATGCGCGCCTTCCTGATCGACTATGCGAAGAAGGCGAACCGCTGACCGTCAAAAAACATACGGTATCCAGCGCTTCACACGCGCGCGATAGCCATCGTAGTCGGCTCCGAAGGCGGCCTGTAGCCGCTTCTCATCGCGCAGCACGCGGCAGTGAAACCAGACTGCGCGCGCCGCCAGCAGGATCACCGCAAACCAAGACCGGAACGTGATCGCGAGGCCGACCATGAAGATGAGATGCCCGAGATACATCGGGTTGCGCGTGTATCGATAAGGACCATGGTCGAGGATGCGGTCGGGCATGGTCTCCATGCCGGGGCCGCCGCCGGCGCGCGGTCCGCGATAGCCGCCGACCAGCTTGTATTGCAGATAGCCCCAGAGCAGCAGCGGCACGCCCCACCAAACGAATGTCAGGCGGCCGCCGCGCCACACATATTCGAACGCGATCACCGCCAGCGGGCACAGCAAAAAGGTTTGCACCGGCGTGCGTATGAGCCAGCGCAGCAATTGGTCCATGATCGGCTCCACGTGCGAAAGCGACGCACTGTCCGGACGACCGTATGACGGCTATCATCGCGCAGGCAAGGGAGGGACGCGCCTATGAAGCCGACCCGAGCGCATGTCACGTTCGCCGCCATCTGCGCCGCGATCAGCCTGGGCGTGAGCGGCGCCGCCGCGCAACAGCCCTACTACAAAGGCAAGCGCCTGACGGTGCTGATCAACTTCGCCGCCGGCGGGCCGGCCGACATCGAGAGCCGGATCTTCGGCAAGTACCTTGCCAAGCACATCGACGGTGCGCCCAATGTCGTATTCCAGAACATGGACGGCGCCGGTGGCCTGATCGGCGCGCAATATCTCGGCGAGGTCGCCGCCAAGGACGGCACCGCGCTCGGCGCGCTCACCGGCACCGCCTGGATCTATGCCAGCGATCCGGAACGCTGGCGTGTCGACTTCCGCAAATATGAATTCATCGCCCGCAGCCCGTCCACGACCATTCACTTCGTGCGCAAGGATGTGGCGCCCGGCCTCAACGCGCCGGAAGACATCGTGAAGGCGCAGGGCCTGATCGGCGGCGGCCTTTCCGCCGACACGTCGAAGGACCTTCGCATGCGGCTCGGGCTCGACATGCTGGGCGTGCCCTATCAATACGTCACCGGCTATCGCTCCTCGCCGCCGGCGCGGCTCGCGCTGCAGCGGGGCGAGATCCACATGTTCGCGGAATCGCCGCCGAGCTATCGCTCGGTGGTGGTGCCGCAACTGGTGACGAGCGGCATCGCGATCCCGGTCTGGTATGACGAGATCGCCGATCCGCCGTCGCCGACGCGCCAGCTCGACGGGCTGACGATCCCGTCGTTCCCGCAGCTCTACAGGAAGGTGAAGGGCACGGCGCCGTCGGGCCAGTATTGGGAGGCCTATCGCACGCTCTACGAGATGAGCAATGCGCTGCTGCGGCTGGTGGCGCTGCCGCCGGGCGCGCCGCGCGAAGCCGTCGACGCGCTGCGCCGCGCCGTCGAGCGGCTCGCGCATGACAAGGAATTTGCCGCCGAGGCGATGAAGATCGTCGAGTTCGTGCCGGAATACGAGACCGCGCCCGACCTCACCGAGCAAGTGGGCAAGATCATGGTGGTGTCGCCGCAGATGCGCGAGTACATCAACGGCTACATGCGCAACGTCCCGAAGAAGTGACGGGCGGGGGGAATTTGTTTATGCAACGTGCCGCATGGTTCTCCCTCTGTATCGCGGTTGTGTCCGCAGGCGGCGCGGTCGGCGCCGCCGCGCAGGAGCCTTACTACAAAGGCAAGCGGCTGACGGTGCTGATCAACTTCGCGGCCGGCGGCCCGACCGACATCGAGGGGCGGCTGTTCGCCAAGTATCTCGCCCGGCACATTCCCGGCTCGCCGAACGTGATCGTGCAGAACATGGACGGGGCCGGCGGCGTCGTCGGCGCGCAATATGTCGGCGAGGTCGCGCCCAAGGACGGCACGGTGATGGGCTATTTCGCCGGCACGTCGTGGGTCTATGTCAGCGATCCCGAGCGCTGGCGCGTCGACTTCAAGGCCTACGAGTTCGTTGCCTACCAGCCCGGCACCACCGTGCACTTCGTGCGCACCGACGTCGCGCCGGGACTGAAGTCGCCGGCCGATATCGTGAAGGCGCAGGGGTTGGTCGCGGGCGGCTTGAGCATCGACACGTCGAAGGACCTGCGGCTGCGCATGGGGCTCGACATGCTGGGCGTGCCGTTCAAGTACGTCACCGGCTACCGCTCGTCGGCGCCGGCACGTGTTGCGCTCCAGCGCGGTGAGATCAACATGTTCTCGGAATCGCCGCCGAGCTACCGCGCCCTGGTCGTGCCGGCGCTGGTGGATACCGGCCAAGTCATCCCGGTTTGGTGGGACGACGTGCAGGCCGAGGGCGCCCCGACGCCGCAGAAGCAGATGGAAGGGCTGTCGGTGCCGAGCTTCCCGCAGCTCTACCGCCAGCTCAAAGGCACCGCCCCGTCGGGCCAGCTCTGGGAGGCCTACAAGACGATCTACGACATCAACTCGACCCTGCAGCGATTGATCGCGCTGCCGCCGGGCGCGCCGCGCGCCGCCTACGACGCGCTCCAGGGCGCGATCGAGCGCCTGAACAACGACAAGGAATTCGCCGCCGAGGCGATGAAGCTGATCCAGTTCGTACCGGAATATCCGACCGCGCCGGACATGAGCCAGAAAATCCGCGCGATGCTGGTCGCGTCGCCGGAAATGCGCAAATTCGTCAACGACTATATGCGGAACGTGCCGAAGCGGTAGTCCAATCGTTTCCGGCATTCGCAGCTATTGCGATTTCTTGTCCTCACCAATGAGCAAATCGCGAATATTGTTTGGCACCGGAAAGCCATAACCTTGTCCGGGCGCCTCCCAAATCAGATTGCCAGATTCGTGGTGGTCGCTCGAATAAATGAATGCGCCGATCATGCGGAGCGCAAGTTCAATCGCCTGAACGGCATCGACGCCGCCGGCATCCAAAGCCACCATTTCGTCTGGCCAGTCTATTTCGAAGCGGCACATCCAGCTATCCCCCAGTGGTTTGGGCGCGAAAATTCGGATCGGGATGTCAATGTGACCGGTAGGCTGGCGCAGCTTTAGGACGCGAGTCGCGATGACCATATTGAAGCCTGAATGCTAGCGGTTCGATATAATGCACGTTGTGCTATGTTAGATTCGCCAGCGTAGCAGTCCGAAGGCAATTCCCTCAGGAGTGGTCTGGTGTCATCACGTAAGACATCAAACTGGCGCGGCAAAAATCAGGTCATTGTACCCTGGCGCACCTATGGCGCCAACGCAGTGATCGCTTTGTTTGCTCTGTTTGTCTGCGGCGTCTCCCCGCATGCCTGGGGCCAGAAATCCGCGGCACCGCGCAGCGCGCAGCAAGCTACCGCCTGCGACGGCGCGAGCTTCCATCTCGTGGTCGACGTCGGCCATTCGGAGAAGTCGTACGGCGCGCTCAGCGCCCGTGGTGGCACCGAATACGAATTCAATTTGCGGCTCGCGACGCAGATCGTGCAGGCCTTGCTCGATCAAGGTTTCACCAAGACAACCCTGCTGATCACGACCGACCCCAAGCGCAGTGGCCTGCTGCAGCGCGCCGACCGCGCGAACAAGATGGGGGCCGATCTGTTCCTGTCGATCCACCACGACTCGGTGCCGAAAAAATTCATCGAGACGTGGGAGTACGAGGGGGAGAAGCGTACCTTCAGCGACCGCTTTCCGGGGCACTCCGTCTTCATTTCGAATGACAACCCCGATCGCGCGGGCAGCCTGTTGTTCGGCCAGCTCATTGGCCGCGAGCTGAAGGCGCGCGGCCTGCAATACACGCCGCACTATGTCGAGCCGTTCATGGGCAACCGGCGGCGTGTCCTCGTCGACGCCGACGCCGGCGTCTATCGCTTCGACCAGCTCGTGGTGCTGCGGATGACGCGCATGCCGGCCGTTCTGCTCGAGGCCGGCTCGATCATCCATCGCGACGAGGAATTGAAGCTGCTCGCGCCCGAGCGCCGCGGGCTGATCACGGAAGCGGTCGCCGACGCGGTCGCGAGCTTCTGTGCGCTGCGGTCAAAGCCCAACGCGGCCATCGCGCGGGCGTCAAAGACGGACACATCTGCTGCGCGGACCAAGCGCGCCAAGCAGGACGTGTCGAGGGCGGCGGCGAAACCCCGCTAATGCCGCGGCCGCGTCATCACGTTCAGCGTCGCCGGCGTGCCGGAGCGCACCTTGTCGATCGCGCGCTCGAGCGCCGGCAGCACGGCGTCGGCGGTTTCGACCTTCTCGCCATAGCCGCCGCAGCTCTCCACCACCTTCTCGAAATCCGGTGACGGGCGCAGCTCCGTGAGCGGCATGATATTCGCCTTCGCCGCCTTGCCGTCGGGATAGACGTCGAGGGTCGACTGCCGCACCGCGCCCCACATCGAGTTGTTGGCGATGATGGTGAGCGTCGGCAGGCTCTCGGCGCGGCCGACATAGTGGTACGGCAGCGGATTGCCGAACATATAAGAGCCGTCGCCGACGGTGGTGATGACGTCGCGGTTGGGCGCCGCGAGCTTGGCGCCGAGCGCGGCGCCGAGGCCGAAGCCGAGCCCGCCCGACAGGAGATTGCCCATGTAGGAGCGGGGCTCCGTCATGTCGAGCGCCGGCAGCGGCACGCCGAGCTCGGAGATCACGATCGCGTCCTTGCTCTTCACCTTGTTGATGCAGTGCGCGAGATAGGCGAGATGGACCGGCGACTGGTCCTTCACGCTCTCGATCAGCTTATTGCGCTTGGCGGCGTTCTCTTCGCGTGCCGTCGCCACCGTCTTGCGGCGCATGTCGGCGGCGCCGTTCTTGGCCTTGGCGCTTGAACCCAACGCTTCGCGCAGCATCCGCAGCGCCGCGCAGGGATCGCCCTGCACCAGGAGGTCGGCCTCGATCTCCTTGAACGGATAGCGGGTGACCAGCGGATCGGACGCGATGTTGATGATCTTGGCGTTCCTGCCCGGGCCGCCGCTCTGCGGAATCCACGGGATCACGCTCTCGAGCACGATTACCACGTCGGCCTTCTTGATCCACGGGCCGGCCTCGAAGCCGAGATGCATGGGATGATCGGTCGGCAGGTTGAAGTCGCGCGCTTCCGCCTGCACCACCGGAATGGTGAATTCGTCGGCGAGCTTGCCGAGCTCGATCACCGCCTGCGGGTCGCGACCGATGGTCGATGTCACGATCAGCGGGAACTCGGCCTTGGCGATGATCGCCGCCGCCTCGTCGATGGCGCGGCGCGCCGGCTCCGGCGCCGCAACGCCGAGGGGGCGGATGTTGTCGCGGCGGGAATGCGTCGCCGGATTGGCGAGCACTTCACGCGGCAGCGTCAGATACACCGGCCCGCGCGGCTCGCTCATCATGATGTCGAGCGCGCGGTCGACCACGGCGTCGGCGGGCTGGCCGTCGCGCAGCTCGTAGTCCCACTTCACGAACTCGCGCACCATGCCGCCTTGGTCGAACGATTCCTGGCCCCAATGGATCGAGCGGTTGCGCGAGGCGATGTGCCCGGTCTCGGTGATCGGCGTGCGGCCGGCCGCGAGCAGCAGCGGCACGTTGTCACGCGCGGCGTTCATCAGCCCGCAGATGGTATTGGCGGTGCCGACCGTGACGTGCACCATGACCGCAGCCGGCTTGCCGCAGGTGCGGTAGTAGCCGTGCGCCATCGCCATCGCGACGTTCTCATGCGGCACGGTGATGAATTTCGGAAACTTGGTGTTGCCGGTGTTGCGGGAAATGCCCTCCACGATCGGCGCAAAATCGGTTCCCGCATTGGCGAACACATAGTCGATGCCGCGCTCGCCGAGCCGGGTCAGATAGGCCTCGGCAGTCATTTCCTTGGGCGTGTCGGTGCTGCTCACGATCGTTTCCAGTCCTGTTTTCGGGTTTGACGCCGACCCTACCGGGCGCCGCACCCCTGTCAATGCGGGCCCCCCGCTTGCCGATGCACGTCCCGGCTCGGCTGCTGCCGGGTGTTTGCGGGTCCGCCAGCGCTCCCCTATAGAAGAGGCCGGTTATGTTTTCGATGGAGGAGTTTGCCACGATGGCCGACGGCAACGACAAAAAAGACCCGCATCAATTGGGCGACCATGTCCTCGGCACCAATGTCATCCATCAGCATGAACCGGGCATGGAGTACGACCATGACCACGACCACTTCGAGTTCGACGAAGACGGTCCGCTGGAAGAAAATCCCATCTGGTTGCAAGACCACGTCACGTTGGTGAGCGTCGGCATCGATATCGGCTCGTCCGGCACGCAGGTGATTTTTTCCCGCATCAACCTGCGCCGCTACGGTGAGGACCTCACCAGCCGCTACTACGTCACCTCGCGCGAGACGCTCTATCAGTCGCCGGTGGCGCTGACGCCGTACGCCAGCGAGGAGCGTATCGACGACGAGGGCCTCAAGCGCATCATCGACGACGCCTACAAAGCCGCGGAGCTCGACCCGGCGAAGATCGACACCGGCGCGGTGATCCTGACCGGTGAGGCGCTGCGGCGCGAGAACGCCGAAGGCATCGCCAAGCTCCTGTCGGAGCAGGGCGGCGACTTCGTCTGCGCCACCGCCGGCCATCACATGGAGTCGATGCTCGCCGCCTACGGCTCCGGCGCCTCGAAGGCGTCGCACGAAGGCAACAAGCGCATCCTCAACATCGACATCGGCGGCGGCACCACCAAGCTCGCGATCGTCGAGAAGGGTTTCGTCACCGCGACCGCGGCGGTGCATATCGGCGGCCGCTTGCAGGTGGTCGACGAGAAGGGCAACATCGTGCGGCTCGATCCGGCCGGGCGCTATCACGCGCGGCAGGCCGGCTTCGACTGGCACAAGGGCGACGTGATCGATCCGAAGCTGCTC
This sequence comes from Xanthobacteraceae bacterium, assembly GCA_019745775.1. Lineage (GTDB taxonomy): Bacteria > Pseudomonadota > Alphaproteobacteria > Rhizobiales > Xanthobacteraceae > VAZQ01. The sequence goes on from JAIESR010000019.1 coordinate 51,686, forward strand.
GACACCGTCGCCGAGACCATGGCCGACGAGCTGGTCGCGGCGCTCACGCAGCGGCCGATGCCGCACGCGGTCGAGCACCTCTATCTCACCGACGCGATCCTCGATTTCGGCAAGATCGATGGTATGCTGTTCTCCGGCGGCGTCGGTGAGTACGTCTACGGCCGCGAAAGCCGCGATTTCGGCGACATGGGCCGCCGCCTCGGGAAGGCGATCCGCCGCCGGATCGATGCCGGCAAGTTCCCCTGGCCGCTGCTGCCCGCCGTCGAATGCATCCGCGCCACCGCGCTGGGTGCGTCGGAGTACAGTGTCCAGCTCTCCGGCAACACCAGCTATATCTCGAAGCCGGGCGAGCTCTTGCCGCGCCGGAACCTGCAAGTGCTGCAACCGCCGTTCGAATGCGAAGAGACGATCGACGCCGCGAAGCTCGCGCAGGCGATCCGCGCGCACTTCACTTCGTTCGACCTGATCGAAGGCGAGGGCGAGGTGGCGCTGGCCCTGAAGTGGCAGGGCCTGCCGGCCTACGAGCGGATCGCGGCGTTCGCCGAAGGCATCCGTCACGGCCTCAAGAACACCATCGAGCACCGGAAGCCGGTCTACATCATGCTCGATGGCGACATTGCGCAGACGCTGGGCGCGATCCTGCGCGAGGAATTTCTGGTCGAGAGCGAGATCCTCTGCATCGACGGCGTGATGCTGCGCGACTTCGACTACATCGATCTCGGCCGCATCCGGATGCCGTCCTACACGGTGCCGGTCACCATCAAGTCGCTGGTGTTCAGCGAGGACGTGCAGGGCGGCCGTCCGGCGCAGCGCATCCATCATCACGACGACCACGATCACAGCCACGCGCATGGTCACGCGCACGGGCATCACCATCATCATGGCCACAGCCATGATCACAGCCACGGCCAAGGTGCGAAGCATTCGCACTAAGTAAGAAGAAGCCGGGGCTGAGACGGGGCCGGAGGACCCCGCGCGCATGACCGAAGCCGTTGGGCGCTGGGGGCCTGGATCGCACGCGGAGCGCGCGCGCTGGCGCTTTGACTCCCGCTGGGTTCTGATCGGGGTGCCGGTTGCGCTGGTGGTGTGGCTGGCGATCGTCCCGCTCACCTTCCTGTTCTGGCAGAGCTTCCTGACGCCGCATACGGCGGCACGCCCGGCCGAATTCACGCTCGAGAATTTCCGCATCGCCTATTTCGGCGGCGAGACCTTCGGCCTGTTCGTCAATTCAGTGATCTTCGCCTCCGGCACGGCAGTGTTCGCGCTGTTCGTCGGCACCGCGCTCGCCTGGATGAACGAGCGCACCAACACGCCGTTCAAGAAGCTGTTCTTCGCGCTTTCGATCATCCCGCTGGTCATCCCCGGCATCCTGTTCACGGTGGCCTGGATGCTGCTCGCGAGCCCGAAGATCGGGCTCCTGAACGTGGCGCTGCAGGGCCTGTTCGGCACCGACTATGTGTTCTTCAACATCTACACCATGGCAGGGATGATCTGGGTCGACGGGCTGCACTACTCGCCGATCGCGTTCCTCCTGATGACCGCCGCGTTCCGCTCGATGGATCCGTCGCTTGAGGAATCCGCGCAGATGAGCGGCGCCTCGATCCTGCAGATCGCCTATCGCATCACCTTCAAGCTGGCCTGGCCGGCGGTGCTCGGGTCGCTGCTCATCCTCTTCGTACGCGCGATCGAATCCTTCGAGGTGCCGGCGCTGCTCGGGTTGCCGGTCGGCATCCACGTCTACACGTCGGCGATCTTCAACGCGATCCACCAGTACCCGAGCCAGATCGGGCTCGCGTCGTCCTACGCGATCACGCTCTTGGTGCTGTGCTGCTTCGGCATCTATCTGCAGTCGCGGCTCTCCTATCAGAGCTCGCGCTTCTCGACCGTCACCGGCAAGGGCTTCCGGCCGCGCACCATCGATCTTGGCCGCTGGCGCTGGCTCGCGGCCTCGCTGTTTGTCCTGTACTTCGTCGTGATCGTGCTGCTGCCGTTCCTGGTGCTGGTGTGGACGTCGCTGCAGAAGTTTTACAGCGCGCCGTCCTGGGATGCGCTGTCGCGTCTCTCGTTCGACAACTATTTCGCAGTGCTCGACTTTCCCGGCTTCTGGACGACCGTTCAAAACAGCCTTTTCCTGTCGTTGACCTGCGCGACCACGATCATGCTCGTCGCTGCGGTGATCTCCTGGGTGGTGGTTCGCACCAAGATTCCGGGCCGCTGGGTCCTCGACACGCTGGCATCGATGCCGCTGGTGTTCCCCGGCATCGTGCTCGGGCTGTCGATCATGATCTGCTACCTCTATATCGACATCGGCATCTACAACACGATCTGGATCATGCTCGTCGCCTACGTGACGCGCTTCTTGCCGTACGGCATGCGCTACGTCTCGACCTCGATGATGCAGATCCACAAGGAGCTTGAGGAATCCGCGGCGATGAGCGGCGCGTCCTGGAGCATGAACTTCCGCCGCATCGTGCTGCCGCTGCTCAAGCCCGGCCTGCTCGCCGGCTTCATCTATGTCGTGATCGTCTCGATCCGTGAACTGTCGAGCTCGATCCTGCTCTACAGCCCCGGCAACGAGGTCGTCTCGATCATGATCTGGGAGCTGTGGCAGAACGGTCAGTACGTCGAGCTTTCCGCGCTCGGCGTGATGCTGATCCTTCTATTGTTCGTGCTGGTCATGATCGCGCAGATCATCGGCCGGCGCTTCGGTATCGCTGAAAGGTAGGACGATCGTGCTCAGCGTGAATTCGCTCTTCACCGAGTATGCCAGCGAGCACGGCACCGTGGTCAAGGCCGCGCAGAACGTCAGTTTCGAGGTGCCGGAAGGCAAGCTGTTCACGCTGCTCGGGCCGTCGGGCTGCGGCAAGACCACGACCTTGCGGTCGATTGCCGGGCTGGAGAGGCCGACGGCCGGCGAGATAGAGGTCGCGGGAAGGGCGGTCTATTCGTCGAGCCGCGGGATTTTCGTGGCACCCAACAAGCGCAACTTCGGCATGGTGTTCCAGTCCTACGCGATCTGGCCGCATATGAACGTGTTCCAGAACGTCGCGTTCCCCCTGGAGGTGCGAAAGCTCGGCAGGCGCGAGATCGAGCGGAAGGTCATGCGCGTGCTGACCGCCGTGCAGCTCGACCACCTGGTCGAGCGCGATGCGACGAAGCTCTCCGGCGGGCAGCAGCAGCGTCTTGCGCTCGCGCGCGCGCTGGTGATGGAGCCGCAGCTCCTTCTGCTCGACGAGCCGCTATCCAATCTCGACGCCAAGCTGCGCGATGCCATGCGCACCGAGCTCAAGCGCCTGCAGCGCGAGTTCAACCTCACCACCGTCTACGTCACCCACGACCAGACGGAGGCATTGTCGCTGTCGCATGAGATCGCGGTGATGCATGACGGCTTCATCGTGCAGATCGGCACGCCGCGGGCGATCTACGAGCAGCCCACCAATCAGTTCGTCGCGGATTTCGTCGGCCAGACCAATTTCGTCGGCGGCACCGTGACGGCGGTGGACGGAGCCGGCAGCTGCCAGGTCAGGACCGCGCTCGGCGAGCTCAAGGCGCTGGCGACCGACGGCGTCGCCCGGGATGCCGCCGTGGTGGTCTCGGTGCGTCCGGAGGACCTGGAGCTGTCCGAGCAGGAGATCCGGCCGGATGCCGGCGACAACGTCATCCGGGCCACCGTGTATGCCAAGGATTTCCTTGGGGAATATCTGGATTTTCACGTCAAGGTGGGCGATGTTGTATTGCAGGCGCGGGCGCACCCCTCGCTGCGCACCCCGACCGGAGACCCGATCTTTGTGCGCATGCGCGCGGAAAAGTGCGTCGCGATCCGGACCGATACCGCCCCGCGCGGGGGGTTTGATGCGAACGAGATGAAACGGTAAGAGACCGCCAAACATTGACCGGCTAAGAACGAACAGAGACTGCAAGGAGCAAACTGCATGGCCAAGAACGCACTCGTCTCCGACGACCTGGCGAAAAAATTCGCCACCGAGAAAGAGACGCCCTATACCCGCTGGATCAAGGCCGAAGGCCTCGAGATCATCCCGGCGCTCTATGTGCGCAACCTGCGCACGGTCGACCTGAAGCCTTGGGCGCGGCGCGGCGGCAATGCGGTGTTCGTGAACCACGACGCGTCGCGCGTGTCGAACGACAGCTACGTCATGGAAATCCCTCCCGGCAAGAAGCTCGAGCCGCACCGCCAGCTGTTCGAAGAGATGATCCTGATCCTCGAAGGCCGCGGCTCCACCACAGTGTGGAACAACGAAGGCAAGCGCATCACTTTCGAATGGAAGGCCGGCTCGCTGTTCTCGATTCCGCTCAACTGCTGGCACCAGCACTTCAACGGCTCCGGCAAGGAGTCGGCGCGCTATGTCGGCGTCACCAACGCGCCGCCGGTCATCAACCTCTACGAGGACATCGACTTCATCTTCGGCTGCGATCACGATTTCAAGAATCGGTTCAACGGCGAGCCCGATTACTTCGCCGCCAAGAACGAGCAGGACGGCTTCCTGCTGAAGACCAACTTCGTGGCGGACGCGGTCAACCTGCCGCTGATCACCGCCAAGGAGCGCGGCGCCGGCGGCGGCCATATCCGCTTCTCGATGGCCAAGGGCTCGATGAACTCGCACATCTCGCAGTTCCCGATCGGCACCTACAAGAAGGGTCACGCCCACGGGCCGGGCGCGTACGTTATCATCCTGTCGGGCGAAGGCTTTTCGCTGATGTGGCCGGAGGGCGAGGAGCCCAAGCGCTACGACTGGGAAGTCGGAACACTGATCGTGCCGCCGAACATGTGGTTCCACCAGCACTTCAACACCGGCACCACGCCGTCGCGCTATCTCGCGCTCAAGCACGAGACGGTGTCGATCCGCAACGCGCAGGGCGTGCCCAAGGCCTGGATCAGCCGCCGCGTCGGCGGCGACCAGATCGACTATGCCGACGAGAAGCCGGAGATCCGCAAGATGTTCTCCGACGAGCTCGCCAAGCACGGCCTGCAGCCGAAGATGGACGGAGCCTATCAGCAGGAGCTCGCCGACCTGCCGCCGAAGCAGGACGCGGCGGCGTAACGACGAACTGCTGAAGCAAGTTTGCGGCGCCGGTTATTGACCGGCGCCGTTTGCTTTGCGGATTGCTAGCCGCGACCGTGGCCGGTGAGGCGGCGCGTGTTCGCGCGCACGCGCGTGCGATATCGGCGGACGACCGTATGCGGTGATCGTCCGAACGTCAGCATCGTGGTTGCTTCCATACAGGCGAATACTTTCTCGCTCATCATGCGCGCGGCCTCCGTCTGGGCCGCGACACCGCCTGCGGCCAACTTGGCGGCCCGAAGCGCCACGACCTGCTGGGCCTCCAGGGCCAGCCGGGCGGAGTTCATCGCGAGAGAAAACCAGGTTTGCCGCTTCCTTGCGTTCATGGCTGAACGTCCATTCCAAACGGTTGCTACAGGCGCGGCACGTCAGTGCCGGGTGGCTGCGGATCCCGTAGCGGGCGGTCTTCTTGCGGGTCCGCGGGCGGCGGGCTGACCGGGTCTCGATAGGGCCGTGGGTCCTTGACGGTAGGCTCGCCGGGCTCGGCTGGCGATGGCGTCGGGGGCTTTATCGGTTCTTTCGGCATGAGGGGGAAAGTGCTGGCGCGCGATTCCGTTCCTTCCGGTCTTGTTGGGGAGGAGTTGTCTCGAAGGCGTCGTGCCTTGCCAACCGTTTCGCACAGGCCCATCCTTGCCGCCGACGAGCGGGGCTAAAGAACCTGCCGCAAGTCCTCGGGGAGGACGCCATGCCGAAGCTGGTCGCGCTGCTATTCGCAGCGATGCTCAATGCGCTCGTGCTGTGCGGTCCGGCGGCCGCCCAATCGACGCTGGCCGAACTCGCTATGTATGCCGGGCCGGATCGCACCGAACGGTTGATCGCGGGCGCGAGGAAGGAGGGCGTGCTGACGATCTATTCGTCGATGACCAGCGACGATCAACGCGTGCTGGTCGACGCGTTCGGGAAGAAATACGGGGTCAAGCTTCAGTTCTGGCGCGCCAGCTCCGAGAGCATCCTGCGGCGAACACTTATTGAGCAGCGGGCCAACCGCTTTGACGTCGATGCGATCGAGACCAGCGCCGCCGAGATGGAATCGCTGCATCGCGAGGGCATGTTGCAGGAAGTGCGCTCGCCGCATCTCGCCGACATCGTTCCGACGGCGCAGCGCCCGCATCGCGAATGGGTCGGCGACCGGCTCAACATCATCGCCGCCGGCTACAATACCAAGCTGGTGCGCAAGGACGAGGCGCCGAAGTCCTACGAGGACTTCGCCGATCCGCGCTGGAAGGGCCGGCTTGGGATCGAGTCCGACGACGCCGTTTGGTTCGGCGCGCTCGCCAATGCGCTGGGCGAGGAGAAGGTCGTCAAGCTGTTCCGCGACATGGTGCGGGTGAACGGCGTCTCCGTGCGCAAGGGCCATACGCTGCTCGCCAATCTCGTGGTCTCGGGCGAGGTGCAGTTCGCGCTCACGCTCTACCACTACAAGGCCGAGCAACTGAAGAATTCCGGCGCGCCGCTCGATTGGTACGTGATCCCGCCGGGTTTTGCGCGCTTCATCGGCACGGGGGTGCTCAAGCGGGCGCCGCATCCGCACGCGGCCGTTCTGTTCCTCGACTTCATGCTCTACGAGGCCCAGCAGCTTCTGGTGACGCGCGACTTCACGCCCACCAACATGAAAGTGCGGCCGCTCGACCTGCCGTTCAGCGTGATCGATCCCGCGCAGATTCTCGACCAGGGCGAGCGCTGGACCAAGCTCTACGACGAGATCGTCGTGAAGCAGGGCAAGAAGCGCTAGCTAGCGGACATACGTTGTGATCGCGACTGTGCGGCGGACGGTGCAAGCTAAACGACCGAATCCTAGCATTACGGCTTAATCGCCCGTGCGGCGCTGCGCAGCATCTGCCCGGGCGCGCGATGCGCCCGCGCGCCCCAGAGCCGGCGGTGAAGGCGGTCCAGGATCAGATAGATCACCGGCGTCGTGTAGAGCGTGAGGATCTGCGACACCAACAGGCCGCCGACGATGGTGATGCCGAGCGGCCGGCGCATCTCCGAGCCGGGGCCCGAGCCGAACACCAGCGGGAGCGCGCCGAGCATCGCCGCCAGGGTGGTCATCAGGATCGGCCGGAAGCGCTCCAGGCAGGCCTCGTAGATCGCCTGCTCCGGTTCGAGCTTGCGTTCGCGCTCGGCCTCGAGCGCGAAGTCGACCATGATGATGCCGTTCTTCTTCACGATGCCGATCAGGAGGATGATGCCGATCAGCGCGATCAGCGACAGCTCGGTTCGGAAGATCATCAGAGCCAGCAGCGCACCGAGCCCCGCCGACGGCAGCGTCGAGATGATCGTGAGCGGATGGGCAAGGCTCTCGTAGAGTACGCCAAGAACGATGTACACGGCCACGAGCGCCGCGAGGATGAGCAGCGGCTGCGTCCCGATCGACGACCGATAGGCGCGGGCGTCGCCCTGGAATTCGGCACGCAGCGTTTCCGGCATGTGCAGTTCGGCGACCGCGCGGTCGACCGCCCGCGTCGCCTGATCGATGGTGACATTGGGCGCCAGGCTGAAGCTGATCGTCACTGCCGGGAACTGGCCCTGGTGGTTGATCACCAGCGGCTGCAAGCCGCGCTCGATCTTGACCACCGCCGACAGCGGCACCTGCACGCCATTTGCCCCGGGGACATAGATCCGGTCGAGGTCGGTCGGATCGCGCTGGTATTGCGGATCGATCTCCAGGATCACGCGATAGTTGTTGCGCTGGGTATAGATCGTCGACACCTGCCGCTGCGCGAACGCGTTGTTGAGCGCGCTCTGGATGTCCTGCGCGCGCACGCCGAGCCGCGAGGCTGCGAGCCGGTCGACATGCACGTTCACCTGCAAGCCGCCCTGCTGGCGGTCGCTGGAGACGTCGACGATCTCCGGCACTTTCGTCAGTCGGTCGTTGATGATCGGCGCCCAGCGGATCAGGTCCTGATAGTCCGGCGTCCAGATCGTGTACTGGTAGCTCGAATCCGACTGGCGGCCACCGGTGCGCACGTCCTGCGCCGGGAACATGAACACGCGCAGCCCGGGGATGGCGTTGAGCTGCGGCCGCAGCCGGTTGATCACGTCCCAGGCGCTCTCGCGCCGCTCCGACAGCGGCTTCAGGCTGATGAAGAGCTGCCCGCGATTGACCGAGGAATTGAACGACGACGTGCCGATCGAGGAACCGACGCCGGCGACGGCCGGATCGGCGAGCACGATGTCGTTCGCCTGCTGCTGCAGCTCGAACATGGCCTGGAAGGAGATTTCCGGCGATGCCTGCGTCGAGCCCCAGATCAGCCCGGTGTCGTCGAACGGGAACCAGCCCTTCGGCGTCTTGACGTAGAGCGCGACGGTCAGCGCGATGGTGCCGACGAACACCAAGAGCGTCAGCGCCCAGTGCTGCAGCACCACGCGCAGGCTGCGGCCGTAGAGGCCGACCACCCATCCCATGCTGCGCTCGACCAAGCGGTCGAGCCAGGTGGCGTCCGGGGAGGGCGGCTTGCGCACGAAATGGGCGCAGATCATCGGCGTCAGCGTCAGCGACACCACCATCGAGATCGCGATCGCGAACACCAGCGTCACCGAAAACTCGCGGAACACGCGCCCGATCACGCCGGTCATGAACAGGAGCGGAATAAAGGCGGCGATCAGCGAGATGCTGATCGAGACGACGGTGAAGCCGATCTGCCGCGCACCTTCCATGGCGGCCTGGACCGGCGTCATGCCCTTCTCCAGATTGCGGAAGCAGTTCTCGATCATCACGATCGCGTCGTCGACCACGAAGCCGACCGAGATCACCAGCGCCATCAGCGACAGATTGTTGATCGAGAAGCCGGCGACCCACATCAGCGCGCAGGTGCCGGCCAGCGCCAGCGGCACGGTGACGCCGGCGGCGATGGTCGCGGCGCCGCGCCGCAGGAACAGGAACACCACCATCATGACGAGCGCGATCGCGATCACGAGCGTGAGCTGCATGTCGAACACGCTGGCGCGGATGGTCTGGGTGCGGTCGGACAGGATCTCGATGTTGACGCCGGCCGGAATCCATTTTTTGATTTCGGGCAGCATCGCCCGCACGCGGTCCACGGTCTCGATCACGTTGGCGTCGGCCGACTTGGTGAGCACCAGCAGGATCGACGGCTGGCGGTTGTACCAGCCGAACGAGCGGCTGTTGCGCGTGCCCGGCTCGATCGAGGCGATGGCGGAAAGCCGGACAACCGTGCCGTTGGCGGCCTTGATCACCAGCGGCTCGTATTGCGACGCCGCCCGCATCTGATCGTTGGTGGCGATGGTGACCGCGCGCTCGCCGCCGTCGAAGGTGCCGAGCGGGCCGGCGGCGTTGGCACTGGCGACGGCGGTGCGCACGTCCTCCATCGACAGGCCCATCGAGGCGAGCGCGATCGGGTTGACGCGGATGCGGATCGCTGGCTGTTCGGCGCCGTTGACCGATACCTCGGCGACGCCGTCGACCTGGGAGAGTCGCTGCGCGAGCACGGTGTCGGCGGCGTCGTACATCACGCTCGGCGGCACCGTTTGCGACGTCAGCGCCAGGATCATGATCGGGGTCGCCGACGGATTCGACTTGCGGAACGACGGCCGCGACTGCAGGTCGCCCGGCAGGTCGGTCAGGGCGGCGTTGATCGCCGCCTGCACGTCGCGGGCGGCGCCGTCGATGTCGCGGTTGAGGTCGAATTGCACGGTGATGCGGGTGAGGCCGAGCGACGAGCGCGACGTCATCTCGCTGACGCCCGGAATCTCGCCGAGCCGCCGTTCCAGCGGGGCGGCCACGGTCTGCGCCATGGTCTCGGGGTCGGCGCCGGGGCGGCTGGCGCTGACGCTGATGGTCGGGAAATCGACCGACGGCATGCTCGCGACCGGCAGGAAGTGATACGCGACCGCGCCGATCAGCAGGAGCCCGATCGCGAGCAGCGTGGTGCCGACCGGCCGACGGATCGCGGGCTCGCAGATGTTCATGGCGTACCCGCTTCCGATCTAGCGCATGGCGATCGCCACGAACTCGGTCTGCTCCCTCCCTCCTTGTGGGGGAGGGGTGGGGAGGGGGGTGGTTGTTGCGGTTCACACCTCGTCAAACAACTCCTACCCCCACCCCTGACCCCTCCCCACAAGGGGGAGGGGAACGGAGAGGTCGCGGCTTGCGTCGGCAATTCAGTCATCGCCATCACTCCGCCGGCCGTTGCGACGGCTCCGGCGCCGCCGGCAGGTCGAGCTCTGGCTCGTCGGTCGCGGCGCGGGAGCGGCTCCAGCGCGCACGCAGCCGCTCCATCTGGAGGTAGATGACGGGCGTGGTGTAGAGCGTGAGCAGCTGTGACAGCAGCAAGCCGCCGATGATGGTGATGCCGAGCGGGTTGCGCAGCTCGGAGCCGGTGCCGCTCTCGACCGCCAGCGGGATCGCGCCGAACAACGCGGCCAGCGTTGTCATCATGATCGGGCGGAAGCGCAGCAGCGCCGCCTGCATGATCGAATCGCGCGGCGTCATGCCCTGCACGCGCTCGGCTTCGAGGGCGAAGTCGATCATCATGATCGCGTTCTTCTTGACGATGCCCATCAAGAGGATGATGCCGATCAGCGCGATGACCGAGAGATCGTAGCCGAGCAGGATCAGCGCCAACAGCGCGCCGAGGCCGGCCGACGGCAAGGTCGAGAGGATCGTGATCGGGTGGATGATGCTCTCGTAGAGCACCCCCAGCACGATGTAGATCGTGATGATGGCGGCGAGGATCAGCCACGGCTGTCCGGCGAGCGAGCGCGCGAACTCGGCGGCGTCGCCGGAATAACTGCCGGCCACCGAGGTCGGCATGCCGAGCTCGATCTCAGCCTGGCTGACGACCGCCACCGCGTCGCTGAGCGAGGCGTGCGGCGCGAGGTTGAAGCTGATGGTCACCGCCGGAAACTGCTCGTAATGCGCGATCACCAGCGGCGCGGTGGTGTGCACGAAGCGGGCAAAGGCGGAGAGCGGCACCTGCACGCCGCCGGTGCCGGGAACGTAAAGCCGCGACAGCGAATTGGGATCGCTCTGGTAGTGCGGCATCGCTTCGAGGATGACGCGGTACTGGTTCGATTGCGCGTAGATGGTCGAGATCTGGCGCTGGCCGAAGGCCGAGTTGAGCGTGTCGTTGACGACCTGGAGCGAGACGCCGAGCCGGCCGGCCAGCTCGCGGTCGACATTGACGTTGAGCCGCAGGCCTTCCTCCTGCGCCTCGGAGGCGACGTCGCGCATGATCGGCGACGTTTGCAGCTTGTCCGCCAGCCGCTCGGCCCACAAGTTCACGTCCGCCGCGCTGGTGCCGGTCAGGGTGTACTGGTACTGCGCGCGGCTGATGCGGGTCGCGATCTGGATGTCCTGCACCGGTTGAAAATAGAGGATCACCCCGGGGATGCGCAGCATCTGCTCGTGCAGCCGATCGATCACGGTCATCACCGAGGTGTGCCGGACATTGCGCGGGCGCAGCGTGATCGCGAAGCGCGCCGCGTTCGGCGTGGCGTTGATCGGCGTGACGCCGACCACCGAAACGACACCGGTCACCTCGGGGTCCTTGCGGATCGTCGCTTCGACGGTGGTGCGCAGGCGCTGCATCTCGGCGAATGAGACCTCGTCGCCGCCTTCCATCACCGCGAAGATCAGCCCGGTGTCCTGCTGCGGCAGGAAGCCTTTCGGAATGACGAGGTAGAGCCAGAAGGTCGCGGCCATGGTCGCGAACAGCACGATCAGGGTCAGCGCCTCGTGCCGCAGCACCCATTCCAGCGTCCGGCGATACTGCTCGACCGTCCATTCGACGCCATGGTTGAATAAGCGCGTGATGGCGTTGCCGGCGGATTCCACGCGCGGCCGCAGCATGCGGCTGCACATCATCGGCGTCAGCGTCAGCGATACGATGGCGGAAACGATGACCGCGATGGTCAAGGTCAGCGCGAATTCGCGGAACATGCGGCCGACCAGGCCGGTCATGAACAGCAGGGGGATGAAAACCGCGATCAGCGACAGCGTCAGCGAAATAATGGTGAAGCCGATCTCGCTCGCGCCCTTGAGCGCCGCCTGGAACGGGCTTTCGCCTTCCTCCATGTGACGCACGATGTTCTCGATCATCACGATGGCGTCGTCGACCACGAAGCCGGTACCGATGGTGAGAGCCATCAGCGAGAGGTTGTCGAGCGAAAACCCGCAGAACCACATCACGCCGAAGGTGGCGACCAGCGACAGCGGCAGCGCGACGCCGGCAATGATGGTGGCGCGGATGGAGCGGAGGAAAAGCAGCACCACCAGAATGACCAGCGCGACGCTCAGTACCAGCGTGAACTGCACGTCTCGAATGGATGCGCGGATGGTGTTGGTGGCGTCGTGCACGACCGTCAGCGTGACGCCGGCCGGGAAAGCGCGCTGCAAGCGCGGCAGCTCGCGCTGGATGCGCTCCACGGTCTCGACCACGTTGGCGCCGGGCTGGCGCTGGATGTCGACCACGATCGCGTGCTGGCCGTTGTACCAGGCGCCGACCTTATTGTTCTCGAGCCCGTCGATCACGTCTGCGACGTCCTTCAGCAGCACCGGCGCGTTGTTGCGGTAGGCGACGACGATGTTGCGATAGGCCTCGGCGGCGGTGATCTGCTGGTTGGCGGCGATGGTGTAGGCTTGGTGCGCGCCGTCGAGCGCGCCGGCGGGGCCCGCGACGTTGGCGGCGACGATCACCGTGCGCAGGTCTTCGAGCGAAATGCCGTAGTTGGCGAGCCGCGCCAGGTCAGCCTGGATGCGCACCGCCGGCTTGAGCCCGCCCTGCACGGTGACCTTGCCGACGCCGCTCACCTCGGAGAGGCGCTGCGTCAGCACCGTGTCGGAGAGGTCGGAGAGCTGGCGCAGCGAGATCGTCGGCGAGGTCAGCGCCAGCGTGATGATCGGCGCGTCGGCCGGGTTCACCTTCGAATAGATCGGCGGGTAGGGGAGGTTCCTCGGCAGCGTCGAGCCCGCGCCATTGATCGCTGCCTGCACGTCCTGCGCCGCTGAGTCGATGTTGCGGTTGAGGTCGAACTGGAGCGTGATCTGGCTGATCCCGAACGAACTCGACGAGATCATGTTCGAGAGTGAGGGGATCTGCCCGAACTGGCGCTCCAGCGGCGCCGTCACCAGCGATGCGACCACGTCGGGGCTCGCGCCCGGGAGCTGCGTGGTCACCTGGATGGTCGGGAAATCGACCTGCGGCAGCGACGAGACCGGCAGCCAGAGGTAACCGAGCAGGCCGCCGAGCATCACCGCGACGCCGAGCAGCGAGGTCGCGATCGGACGGTGGATGAACGGCGACGACACGCCCGCGGTCGCGCTGCTCGCTGCCGAATTCATGGCGTTGCGCTCGATTTCGCCCCCGAGCCTTGCGTTCCAACCCCTTGAGTCTTGCCTTTTTCGCCGCCTTTGTCAGCGCCGCTCTTCTCGGCGCCGCCTTTGTCAGCGCCGCCCGTGTCAGCCCCGCCGCCTTTGCCGCCGCGGCCCTTGCGCTTTTGCAGCGGTTCGATGGTCGGCAGCCCCGGCGGCTGTCCAACTTCCTCGGTCGAGGTCACCTCGACCAGCGCCTTGTCGGCGAGCCGCGCGAAACCCGACGTCACCAGCCGCTCGCCGGCTTGCAGGCCGGCGGCGATCACGGCGCGCACGTCGTCCTGCCGCGACACCGTCACCCGCCGCATCGCGACGGTCGAATCTTCGCCGATGATGAACACGAACGTGCCGGTCGGGCCGCGCTGCACCGCCGAGGTCGGCACCACCACGACTTGGCGGAGCGTATCGATCAGGAGCCGCACATTGACGAACTGCCCCGGCCAGAGCTGCAGGTTCGCATTCGGGAATTCGCCCTTGAGCCGGACCGTGCCGGTGGTCGGATCCACCTGGTTGTCGATCACCGTGACCTTGCCGGCGTCGACCACGCTGCGGCCGTCGGGCCCCATGGCGTCGACCGGCAGCGGACCTTCCGCCATCCCGCGGTTGAGCTCCGGCAGATTTTGTTGCGGCAGATTGAACATCACCGAGATTGGCCGGATCTCCGTGATGGTGACGAGCCCGGTGGCGTCGGACGGCCGCACGATGTTGCCTTCGTCGACCTGCCGGATACCGGTGCGTCCTGCGATCGGCGCGGTGATATCGGTGTAGGAAAGGATCGCGCGCGCATTGTCGATCGCGGCCTGGTCGGCGCGTACCTGCGCCTCGAGCTGGGCCACCGTCGCGCGCTGGGTGTCGACCTGTTGCTTGTTGATCGCGTTCGAGGCGGCCAGCCGCATGTAGCGTTCGAGATCGAGCTTGGCGTTCCCGAGCTGCGCCTCGTGTTGCGCCTTGGTTGCCACCGCCTGGTCGTATTGCGCCTGGTAGGTGGTGGGATCGATCTTGGCGAGGATGTAGCCGCGCGGCACATCCTGGCCTTCGGTGAACGACACCGCGATCAGCTTGCCCTCGACCTGCGGCTTCACCAGCACGGTGTTGAGCGCGCGCGCGGTGCCAACGCCGTCGAGATAGACCGGCACGTCCCGGAGCTGCGCCACGGTCGCGCGCACCGGTACCGGGTCGGTGCTGGCCTGCTGCGCGCCCTTCTTGCCTTTGCCGAAGAAGCCCTTCTGCTGGGTCGGCGTCGACGCCGGCCAATAGAACACGGCCGCGGTGACGACCGCGAAGCCGACCAGGATGATGGCGAGCGGCTTCAGTCTCATTGCTGGGTGGTGACCCGCACGTCGGGCGGCTTCGGCAGCCAACTGCCGCCGAGCGCCTGGTAGAGGCTCAACACGGCCTGCAAGCGCGCCAGCCGTGCTGTTACGCGATTCTCCTCGGCCGTGAACAGCGACTGTTGCGTGATCAGCACCGTCACGAGGTCCACGGTGCCCTCCCGCAGTCGGGTTTCGGCGATATTGAAGGCCCGCCGCGACGCATCCACCACCTGCGCCTGCAGCCGCTCCCGCTCAGCCGAATCCTGGACCGAGATCAGCGCCCGCTCGACGTCCGTGAAGCCTGACACCACGGCCTTGCGGTAGAGGCTCAGCGACTCGAGCTGCTGGCCCTGCGCGCGCTCGAGCTGGCCCTCCAGCAGCCAGCCGTCGAAGATCGGCTGCGTCAGCCCGGCGGCGACCGAATAGAACGCCGACTCCGGCCGGAACAGGGTGCGCAGCGCCAGGCTGGTGAAGCCGCCCTGCCCGGTCAGCTGGATGCTCGGGAAGAATGCCGCGCGCGCCGACTCGACGCTGGCGTCGGTCGCGGCCACCGTCGCCTCGGCGGAACGGATGTCGGGCCGCTGGTAGAGCAGCTCGGACGGCAGGCCCGGGCTCACGCGCGGAATGCCAAGGGAATAGAGGCTGCCGCCGCGGATCCGCACGAATTCGGGCGGCTTGCCGATCAGGAGCGCGAGCGTCGCCTTGTTCTGCCGCAGCACCTCGTCGAGGACCGGAATCTGCGCACGCTGGCTCGCCACCAGCGTTTCCTGCTGCGCGACTTCGAGCGCGGAGGCGGTGCCGGCCTCCTGCCGCTGCCGGATCAGCGTGAGCACACGGCTCGCGGCTTCGACGTTCTGGTTGGCGATGCGTAACCGGTCCTGCGACGACAGCACCAGGAAATAGGCGGTTGCGACGCTGACCACGGTGCTGATCACGACCGTATCGCGATCGAAGCGCGCCGCGATCGCGCTCTGCTGCGCGGCGCGCGAGGCGGCGCGGTTCTTGCCCCAGAAATCGATTTCGTAGCTCGCGGTGATCGCCGTGCGCCAAGTGGTGCGGTCGGGGCCGCCGGCCGGGCGCGAGCGCGTCACGCTGGCGTCGAGATCGGCGGACGGCAGCAGCGGTGCGCCGGCGATCTTGCTTTGCGCGTCGGCCTGGATGATCTTCGCGACCGCGGCCGCGACGTCGAAATTGGCGGTCTGCGCTTCCTCGATCAGCGCGGTGAGTTCGCTCGAGCGAAAGCCGCGCCACCAGTCGAGCGCCGGCGGCGGCGTGGGCGGCAGACTGTGGGGCGTCTGATAGCGATCGGGAATCTCGATCCCGAGCACCGAGCGCTCATTGAAGATGCAGCCCGCGAGCATTGGCACGAGGCACAGCCCTGTAATGGCGATCACGGCCCGCGGGATACCCGCGGCCGCTCCGCCTGCCTGACGCCCCCGCCACCCCTCAAACATACGATCGACCCGCCGACGCTCCAGCCGTCCACGCGATAATTTGAAGGGGAGCGTGAACGTGCCGCGCCTGCCCCCCGTGCGACCCATTAACGCTAGGTTAGCAGGGCCGCCCGGCCGGGCCCATTAAATCTCTGAGAGATTTGCGTTTTTTGGCCACGTTGTGACGCGCGGACAGCGTTTGCGGCGTGGTGAATTGATAAAGCCCGGCAAGGGGTTAACTTTTGGCGGTCGTGCCGCCCGACGGGTTATCCACTGGCCTGGCCTGGAGCGTGGAGCGAACTGAGCGATACGGAGATGCTGGCTCATGTCCGCTTAGTCGCGGAAGCGGTGCAAGCGCTGTCATTGCGGCTGGTCCGAGATGAGCTAACAGCGACGCCCACGTTACCCGACCTTCAGCTTCTCCAGGCACTCGCGGTGCAATGCGCTACCCGTGCGTGAGGTGATCACCGGGACACGCCGGTAAAGGCAAAGCTGCTTCTGCGGCAGCTTCGGCAGCCGATCGATCTCATGCGCGCCGCCGCCGAGCGACTGAATGAACTCGGCGGTACGCACCGTGATCCCGAGCCCTGCGCCAACGGCAGCACGCACCGCCGCGAGGCTCGCGCTCACGAGCACGATGCGCCAGGGGAGGCCAGCCTCGTCGAGCGCCGCAAGAGCCGCCCGGCGGAAGGCGCACGGCTCCTCCAGCATCACAAGCGGCAACGGGCACTCGTCGATGAGACTGCGCTGCCGGTTGCCGATCCAGCGCATCGGTACGAGGCCCAGCGTGTCGCGCGGCAGCCGCGTGTTGACCTGGAACGCGATCGCCTGATCGAGCTTGCCCGCCTCCATCGCATCGATCAGCGCCTGGCTGGTGTCTACCACCACCTCAATGCGCGCCTGAGGATGCGCCATCGTGAAATCGGCGAGTACGGTCGCGGCAGCCGCCTCGAGCGCGTCGTGCAGGACGCCGAGACGGACCGTGCCGGATAGCCTGTCGCTGGTCATGGCGCTGAGCGCGGCATCGTTGGCCGCGAGGATCGTTCGCGCGTGATCGAGAAGCTGCTGGCCGGCCGAGGTCGGCTCCATCCGCCGTCCGGACTTCTGGAACAGCGCGCGGCCGACTTGCTCCTCGAGCCGGTCGATTTGGAGGCTCACGGCAGACACCGTGCGCCCGACGCGCTCGGCCGCAGCCGCGAACGTGCCGCCATCGGCGATGGCGACGAAAGTACGCAGGAAGTCGATGGACAGCGTCCGGTTCATTGTTGAACAATACTAAACTGATTAATCAAAAAATTCAACTTTTCATAAGCTTTGCGATGCGGAATGATGCAGACGTGAAGAAAGAGAATAACAGTCAAAATACTGAAACAAAGGAGGAATTTAGTAATGGACGTGGCCCTGAGCCGCGCATCTGTTCCGAACCTCGGGCCAACCCCCGAGCTGGACCGGCACCCGTTCGACCATGACCTCTGGGCCCGGCTGGAGACCATGGAAATTGACCCGCCTGGCGCCACAACCCAATTCCGGCACCGCCTGAAGGAATACAACAAGTGGACAGACGAATTTGCCGACGGGGTGATCAACGAGTATCGCCGGTTCCTCTATCTGGCCGCGCGTGCTGGTCATCCCGTAACGCCTTCGGAAGCGGTCGATCAGGCTTGGCACCTGCACCTGACCTACACACGGCACTATTGGGAGGGACTGTGCGGCAACATCCTGGGGCTGCCGCTGCACCACGAGCCGAGCGCTGGCGGCGCGCTCGAGGACCGAAAATTCGAGCGCCAATATTTGCAAACGATCGAAAGCTACAAGGCCGCCTTCGGTGAGGCGCCGCCGGCGGATGTTTGGCCGGTGCGCCAGCCTGGGCGTGGCAAGAAGTTTGGCAAGTTGGTCGCAGGCGCGGCGGTCATCGCCGCGGCAATTGCACTTAACAGTCCGCCGCTCCTCGTGCTCGGCTTCTTCGTCGTGTTTTTCAGCTTCGCTGCTGCGACCGGTTCCTTCGGCGCAAGTGACGGCAATGGAGATGGAGGCGATGGCGGCGCTGGCGGCTGCGGTGGGGGCGGCGGTTGTGGCGGCTGTGGCGGCTAGGAGCAAATCACAACAAACGGACATTCGCGCATAGCCGTGGACGCGGGTGGAGGCTTCAGCGAGGTGGCGGCGTGCTACTTCGCCACCGCGCGATACCAGTCGAGAATCTCGACGCCGTTCCAGTGCACCACGCCGTCGAAGCTACTGACGTAATCGTAGATCGCTTCGAGATATTTGATCCGGTGCGGCTGTCCCGAGATGTAGGGATGGATCGCGAGCGCCATGATCTTGGCACGCTCGGCGCTCTCGGCGTACAGCCGGTCGAACTGGTCGGCCGCGCGCTTGAGCAAATAGTCGCTCTCGTGGTGCTGCACGATCATCATCGGGATGTCGTTGAGCTCGACCGAGTAGGGCAGCGTCACCAGCGGGCCCTTGGTGGTCTTGATCGGCACCGGCTCGTCGTCGAACACCCAGTCGCCGATATATTTGATGCCGGCCTCGGCGAGGATGTCGGGCGTGTCGTAGGTCTGCGTCAGCCCCGGCCCGAGCCAGCCGATCGGGCGCGTGCCGGACGCCTGCTCGAGGATGTCCAGCGTGCGCGTGATCATCGCCTTCTGGTCGGGCTCGTTGTGGATCGGCCCCTGCTGGTAGGAGTGCCCCATGAACTCCCAGCCGTCGCGCTTGGCCTGCTCGGCGACGCGCGGATAGTCCTCACAGACGCGCGCATTGATCGCCAGCGTCGGCTTGATGCCGAGCTTCGCGTAGAGCTCGAAGAAGCGCCAGCAGCCGACGCGCATGCCGTATTCGTGCCAGCTCCAGTTCGGCACGTCGGGCAGAAGCGGCGCGGTGGTGGCGGGCGCCGGCAGCACCTGGCGCGGCATCGCGCGCGCGATGTCCCAGACCTCGTAATTGACGATGGTCCAGAACACGAGCCGCGCGCCGCCCGGCAGCTTCAGCGGCGGACGGTCCACGATCGCCGAATAGTCGCAACGCTCGCGCGGCAGCATGGGGGGCATTTCATCTCACCTTTGTTTCACAAGCACGTCTCTCACTCCGTCATCCTGAGGCGGCCGCGCCGTAAGTGCGTTCACGCACGTCTGCGACGTGCTAAGGCGCGGCCCTCGAAGGACGACGGCCCGGCTAGCGAGGCTTGCCCGCGCGCCGCCTGGATAGTCTCACAATGGACGCCCAATCTCTGCTGATCAGTGTCTCTTTTTTCGCGCGGCTCCAACCCTTGATCTTGCGCTCCGTGGCGACCGCACCGGTGATCTGCGAGAAATATTCCGACCAAACGAGTTTCACTGGTCTGCGAATGGAAGTGTACCCAGAAAACGCACCAGATTGATGCTGTGCGATGCGGGGCGTCAGGTCTTCACCTGTCGCGCTGCCAACATAGTACGAGCCGTCATGACAAAGCAGCATGTACACGTGTGCCCCCATGCGCTGAATTTAGCACCGGGGCCGTCGTCCTTCGAGGCCCGGCTTTCAGCCGGGCACCTCAGGACGGACGGAGACCCAGGGCGTGGCGGCCAAGCACCGCATCCTCGCTCCCGGCCCCGATATGGGATGTTCGCCCCGTGCCGGCGTGTTATAGGGCGGAGGGGGACGAGACCACCACATGTCGACCGAAGTGATGAGTACGGCGCTGCGCCCGCGTCTCTCGCCGCGGCCAGTGCGGACGCGGTTCCGGCTCGAACATCTCGTGATGGGCGGCGCCATCGTCTCGCTCATCGTGCTGGTGGTCTTGCCGCTGGCGTTTCTGCTGGTCGGCAGCTTCAAAGGCGCCGGCGGCGTTACGCTTGAAGCCTACTCCGAGGTGCTGACCGGCCGCCTCTACGTCAATGCCCTCAAGAACTCGCTTATCCTGGGCGCCTGGAGCGGGCTGTTCAGCCTGCTGATCGGCCTGCCGCTGGCGTGGGCGGTGGCCCGTACCGACGTGCCGGCCAAGTCGCTGTTCCAGATCACCGCGACGCTCTCTTATCTCTCGCCGCCGTTCCTCACCGCGATCGCGTTCACTTATCTGTTCAGCCCGAACGCTGGCCTGAGCAACGTGCTCATGCGCGACGTGCTCGGCATGCCGTGGGCGACGTTCAACATCTTCACCATGCCCGGCCTCGTGCTGGTGACGGTGATGCACACGTTCCCGTTCGTCTATCTCCTGGCGTCGAGCGCCTTGCAATCGGTCGACGCGTCCTACGAGGAAGCGGCGCAAATCCTCGGCGCGTCAAAGCTGCGCACCGCGTTCTCGATCACGGCGCCGCTGGTGGCGCCAGCCGTGCTTTCCGGCACGCTGCTCGCGTTCGTCAATGCGATCGCGCTGTTCGGCTCGCAGGCGATCATCGGGCTCCCCGGCCGCATCGTGACGCTGCCGACCCGCATCTACGCACTGTTCGACTACCCGCCGGAATATGCGCTGGCCTCCGCGCTCTCTCTCGTCTTCATCATCATAACGGTGGCGGCGCTCTATCTGCAGAACGCGTTCCTGAAGCGGCGCTCCTATGTGACGCTGGCCGGCAAGGGCTCGCGCCCGCAGATGATGAAGCTCGGCATGTTCCGCTGGGCGTTGTTCGGCTTCGTGATTGCGGTGTTCTTCGTCTCGATCGTGCTGCCGTATGCGACGCTGATCGCGGTGTCGCTCTCGAAGCAATGGGGTCTCGAATTCTGGAAGAACCTCACGCTCGCGAACTACAAGTTCGTGCTGTTCGAATACAATGTCACCCAGCGCGCCATCACCAACAGCCTGTTCCTGGCGTTCGCGGCGGCGACGTTCGCGGTACTGCTCGGCGCGGTCATCAGCTGGATCGATCTGCGCACCAGGATTCCCGGCCGCAAGCTTCTCGACTACGCTTCGCTGATCCCGCTCGGGCTGCCCGGTATCGTGATGGCGGTGGCGCTGATCCAGTTCTGGCTGGCGATGCCATTGGCGCTTTACGGCACCCTGACGATCCTCCTGCTCGCCTATGTCGGCCGCTACATCCCGCTCGGCGTGCGCGCCGCCAACGCGTCGCTGCGGCAGGTCGACAACTCGCTCGAAGAAAGTGCGCAGATCCTCGGCGCCAAGTGGACCACGACCATGCGCGAGATCACGCTGCCGCTGATCCGGCCCGGCCTGTTCGCCGGCTGGCTGCTGGTGTTTGTGCCGGTGATCCAGGAGCTGTCGGCGTCGATCCTGTTGTTCTCGTCGAACTCGATCACGCTGGCGGTCGCGGTCTACAACCTCTATGAGACCGGCTATATCGAGCCGGTTGCCGCGCTCGCGATGATCAATATGGCGATCATCGGCGCTGCGATCTGGCTCGCCTACCGCCTCGGCGGCCGCAGCATCACCTCGCGCAACGACGCCGCGCCGGTGCATAACTAGCTCGAGTTCAGTTGATGGCTGGGATCACACTCCGCGGATTGTCGAAATCGTTCTCGTCGCGCGACTCGGACGTCGCGGCGGTGGCCGACGTCGATATCGAGATCAAGGACAATTCATTCGTCACCCTGCTCGGGCCGTCCGGCTGCGGCAAGACCACGACGCTTCGGCTCATCGCGGGCTACATCACGCCTGACCGTGGCACCATCGAGGTCGACGGCCGGCTGCTCTCGTCGCCGGGATCGGTGGTCTCGCCGGAATCGCGCGGCATGGGCATGGTGTTCCAGAACTACGCCATCTGGCCGCACAAGAACGTGTTCGAGAACGTGGTGTTCGGCCTCAAGATCAGGAAGGTTCCCTCCGCAAAGGCGCGCCGCAAGGTCGAGGAGGCGCTGGCCCTGGTCAATCTCTCCGGGCTCGAGACGCGTTACCCGGGCGAGCTTTCCGGCGGCCAGCAGCAGCGCGTGGCGCTTGCCCGCTCGCTGGTGGTCGAGCCTGACATCCTGCTGCTCGACGAGCCGCTGTCAAATCTCGATGCGAAGCTACGCGAACGCATGCGCTCCGAGCTCAAGGAATTGCAGCGCCGCACCGGGATCACGTTCGTCTACGTCACCCACGACCAGGCCGAAGCGCTCGCCTTGTCGGATCAGATCGCAGTCATGAATCTCGGCCGCGTGCAGCAATACGGCACGCCGTTCGAGGTCTATGCTCGTCCCGCCAACCGCATGGTGGCGGACTTCATGGGCTTGGTGAACCTGTTACCCGGCAAGGTACGCGACAGAAGCGGCGCCGGCGGCACCATCGAGATCGCGCCTGAGCTTGCGGTCAAGGTCGACCAGCTCGATGCGTTCTCGCCCGGCGACGCGGTCGAGGTCGCCATCCGGCCCGAGAGCATCCGCTTGGCGGGGCCGGCGGCGAGTGTTACCCCGGCCAGGATCAGCAATCACGTCTTCCTGGGCAATATCAGCGAGTACTACGCCACGCTGCCGTCCGGCCTGACCCTGCGGGTGCAGACCCATCCGACACAGCACTTCAAGGTCGGCGACGCCTGCTCGGTCGACGTCGACGCCACCCTCTGCACCGTCTTCCGCGCCGGCACCGGCGAGGTCAAGGCGGCGTAGCCATTCAAGGAGCGATACCGATGAACAAGCCGATGAAAACGCTGATCCGCGGCGAGGAGCACTGGACCAACAAGGGTGACGACGTGCGCCTCTACATGTGGAACAAGGCGGCCGACCCCTCCGGTCCGGCGGGCACGATCCTGTTCGTGCACGGCTCCTCGATGGCCTCGACGCCGACGTTCGACCTACAGGTGCCGGGACGCAGCGATTCCTCCGCGATGGATTACTTCGCCGCGCGCGGCTTTGACACGTGGTGTGTCGATATGGAGGGCTATGGCAAGTCGACCAAGACCCGCGACAACAACGCGCCCATTTCGTTCGGCGCCGACGACTGCTTCGCGGCCGCGACCTATATCCAGAAGCTGCGCGGTAAAAAGCCGCTGCTGGTCTACGGGATTTCGTCCGGTGCGCTGCGCGCAGCGCTGTTTGCGCAGCGCCACCCTGAAATGGTGAAGCGGCTCGCGCTCGACGCTCATGTCTGGACCGGGCAGGGTTCGCCGACGCTCGCCGACCGCAGCAAGCGGCTCGCCGAATTCCGCGCCAAGAACCGCCGCCCGATCGACCGCGCCTTCGTGCACTCGATCTTCAACCGTGACCATCCCGGCACCGCAGACGACAACGTCATCGAGGCGTTCGCCGATGCCATCCTCAAGCTCGACGATTCAGTGCCGACCGGCACCTATGTCGACATGTGTGCGAACCTGCCGGTTTGCGATCCCGAGAAGATCACGGTGCCGACCATCATCATGCGCGGGCAGTGGGACGGCATCGCGAGCTTCGAGGACCTGGCGCGGTTCTTCGAGAAGCTGCCGAACCCGGACAAGCAGTTTGCGGTCATGCCGGGGATCGCGCACGCATCGATCCAGCAGAAGAATTACGCGATCGTCTACCACATCCTCCTGAGCTGGTTCACGCAGCCCGACCCGATCTACACGGGACCCTGAACCGGACATGACCCCGACGGAAAAGGCCAATATCGAGCTCTCGTACGAACATTTCGCGGCCGAGAGCGCGCATGACACCGAGCGCACGCTCAAGACCTTGTCCGACGACGTGACGTACCGCGTGGTGGCGTCAGGCGACGTGGTTTATGGCAAGGAGGCGGTGGCGAAGTATTACGACGTCTGGTGGACGGCGTTCCCCGACGTCAATATCGAGATCAAGCGCATTACGGCGGCCGGCGAATGGGTGTTCGCGGAGAATTTCGTTACCGCGACCCACCTCGGGCCGTGGCTCGGCATGGCGCCGACCGGCAAGAAGGTGATCCAGCATCTGTGCGCAGTGATCCGCTGCCGCGACGGGCTGATGACCGAGGAGTCGGTCTATTACGACCAGCTCGAACGGCTGCGCCAGCTTGGCTCGCAGTTCGTCCTCGACGGCCGCGCGATCGCCGTGCCGCCGTGGAAGGACCCGCCGCAGTTCAAATGGTGAAGGTGCTGCGATTTTTCTTGAAGTGAGTTGAGCACATCCTCTCGCTCCCTCCCCCCTTGTGGGGGAGGGTGGGGAGGGGGGTCGTGCGAGGGTACCGCGGCGTGCGACGCATCACCCCACCCCTAACCCCTCCCCACAAGGGGGAGGGGAACGGAGAGGCCGAACGCGCGTCAAGACAGTAAGAAACGCGCTCGCTCGCTAATTGATCTCGATCCCCGCTGCCTTCACCAGCGTGGCGTTTACGTCGATCTCCTTGCGCACGAAGGCGTCGAACGCCTTCGGCGTCATCGGCATCGGTTCGGCGCCGGCCTTGTCGAGGCGCCCGATCACGGCCGGGTTCTTCAGCGCCTTGATCGCCTCTTCATGCAGCCGCGCGGCGATCGCCGCCGGCGTCTTCACCGGCAGGAACATACCCATCCAGAAATTGTACTCGGAGTCCGGATAGCCGGCCTCGACGGTGGTCGGCACGCTCGGCAGCGCCTGGGCCCGTGTTGCGCTCGAGACTGCGAGCGCATCGACTTTCTTGCCAGCGATCAGGCCGCGCGCCGGCGGCAGCGGTACAAAATAGAAATCGACGCGGCCGGCCATGATCTCGGTCAATGCCTCCGGCCCGCCCTTGAACGGGACGTGCTGCGCCTTGATGCCGGCCGCTAGCAGCAGCCGCTCGGCGTTGAGATGCGCGCCCGAGCCGGCACCGGCGGATGCGTAGTTAAGCGCGCCCGGCTTGGCGCGCCCGGCCTCGATCATGTCCTTGACCGACGTGTACTTGCCCGGCGCGGTCACCAGAACATTGGGAACGTTGGCGAGGGCGGTAATGGCGGCGAAATCCTTGCGCGCGTCGTAACCCGGATTGGCGTAGGTCGTCGCCGTCACCGCATGCGTCGTTGAATGCACCAGGACCGTGTGGCCGTCGGGATCGGCCTTCGCCACCATGCCGACGCCGAGCGTGCCGCCGGCGCCGCCTCGGTTCTCCACGATGATCGGCTGGCCGATCTGGGTGGACACCTGCTCCATCACAGCGCGCGCGATGATGTCGACGGCGCTGCCGGCGGTGAACGGCACGATCACGCGCACCGGCTTCGACGGCCAGCTTTGCGCAGCGGCGGGGCCGAAAGACACCACCAGCGTCACGAGCGCTGCCATCGGAATAAAGGCAGCGCTGAGGGACCGTCTGACCATGCGCTTACTCCCTGGGGTCTTGTTTCAGGCCACCTTAGGAAACGCCGCGGGCCGGACGCAATCCGTCCAGGTGCGGCGAATTGCGGTCGCCATCCTGGACCGCGGCTTAGACAGCCACCTTCTGGAGGAAGCCCGCGACCTCTTCGCGCAGATTGGCCGCGGCGTCTTCGACGGCCTGCGAGGCGGCGAGCACGGTCTCGGCCGAGCCGCGCGTCTCGGTGGCGGCGCCAGTTACGTCGCCGAGCACGGTGACGATCTCCTTGGTGCTCTGCGCGGCGCTCATCACGTTCTGCGAGATTTCGCCGGTCGCCGCCTGCTGCTGATGCACCGACGCCGCGGCCGCCGAGGTGTAGCCGCTTATTTCCTTCATGCGCTGGGCGATCCGCCCGATCGCTTCGACCGCGGCCCCGGTCGAGATTTGCACGGCGGCGATCTGGCCGGCGATTTCCTCGGTCGCCTTTGCGGTCTGCACCGCCAGCGACTTCACCTCCGAGGCCACCACCGCGAAGCCGCGGCCGGCTTCGCCGGCGCGGGCGGCTTCGATGGTGGCATTGAGCGCCAGGAGATTGGTCTGCCCGGCGACGTCCTGGATCAGCTTGACCACGTCGCCGATCTTCTGCGCGGACTGGGCCAGCGAGCCGATCTGCTCGTTGGTCGCGCCGGCTTCAGTCACCGCTGTAGTGACGATGCTGTTGGTCTGCGATAGCTGCCTGCTGATCTCCGCGATCGTCGCCGACAGTTCCTCGGCGGCGCCGGCGGCGATCTCGACGTTCATCGACGCCTCGTTCGAGGTGTCGACCGCGCCTTCCGCACGCTGCGAGGCCTTGCTCGACGCCGCAAACAGCGTCGAGGCGGTCGATCGCATCGCCCGGGCATGCTCGCCGACCGACTTCAGCATGCTCTCGATGCGCGGACGGAACACGGCGATGGCCGCTTCCACGGCGGCGCGCCGTTCCTCCTGCGCCGCGATCCGATCCCGTTCCTGGTCGGCACGGCGGCGGTCGGTGATGTCTTCATGGGTCGAGACCCAGCCGCCGCCGGGATTCGGCCGGTTCGAGATCTTGATCAGGCGGCCGCGCACCTCGACCGTGTTGGTGTAAGTCTCGCCGTCCGCCGCGCGCCGGGCGACGCCCTTCACGTATTCGTCGATTTCGTGCGGGAAGTTTCCACCCCGCTTGCGCGACTGCAGCAGCTCACGCAGCTGCACGCCTGGATAGGCCTGCTGGCGCGTGAGGCCATACATCTCGAGATAGCGTTCGTTGCACAGGATCAGCCGCGCCTCGCCGTCGAACATGCACAGCCCCTGGGTCATGTTGTCGAGCGCGGCGGAAATGCGCCGGTTGCGGCGCACGGTGCGGCTCATCGCCAGCAGCGCCGCGACCGTGAATAGCAGCATCGCCGCGGCCGCGCTGATGGCAAGCGCGGCGAGTGTCGGTGGCGCGCTGGCGGCCCATTCGAGGACACGCGCGGGGTCGATCAGTCCGAACAGCAGCACTGCGACGCCGCCGCACACCGCAATGACCAGCACTGCGGCGCGCCAATCGCGCCAAAATGTCGACGATACGAAGATGCGGTTCATTCGGGAGCCGGGTGCTCGCGCAGGGTTAAGATGGTCTAAATCACGCCCGGTTGTCGGCCGGTTAACATTTGACGAAAAAGCAGCCGGAATATCGCTAACGTCCCGTTAACCGAAATATTGGGGCCAGTCGGCGGGTTAATCCTGAAAGGCTCGCTCGCGGCCGCTGCGGATCGAGGGCAGCGCGACGATTACCAGAAGAATCGCTGCCGCAATGAGCAGTCCGAATGCAATGGGTCGCTCGATGAAGATCATGGGATCGCCGCCGGAAATGCGCATGGCGCGGCGCAGATTGTCCTCCATCAGCGGGCCGAGCACGAAACCAAGGATCATCGGCGCCGGCTCGCATTCGAGCCGCACGAAGATGTAGCCGGCGACGCCGAACACGGCGGCGAGGATCACGGCGAAGGCGCTGTTCGAGATCGTGTAGACGCCTATTGCACAGAAGAGGAGAACTGCAAGGAAGAGAAAACGATACGGCACCTTGAGCAGCTGCACCCAGATGCCGATCAGGGGCAGGTTGATGACCAGCAGCATCAGGTTGCCGATCCACATCGACGCGACCATGCCCCAGAACAACGCGGGGCGTTCGGTCATCACCTGCGGCCCGGGCTGGATGCCGTGGATCATCATGGCGCCGATCATCAGCGCCATCACCGCGTTGCCGGGGAGCCCAAGCGTCAGCATCGGGATGAACGACGTCTGCGCGCCGGCATTGTTGGCGGCCTCCGGTCCGGCGACGCCTTCGATCGCGCCATGGCCGAAGCGCGATGGATCGCGCGCGACCTTCTTCTCCAGCACATAGGCCGCGAACGAAGACAGCGTCGCGCCGCCGCCCGGCAGCACGCCGAGCAGTCCGCCGAGCGCGGTGCCGCGCATCGCCGCCGGCCAGGCGAGCTTGATCTCGTCGCGGGTCGGCATCAGCCGCGAGATGCCCTGCGCCAGCAGCGAGCGGCTCTCGCCGCCGCGGGTAAGATTGGCGATGATCTCGCCGACGCCGAACACGCCGATCGCCAGCACCGCAAAGTCGATGCCGTCGGAAAGCTTGGTGAGGTCGAACGTGAAGCGTTGCGCCGCGGTCTGCCCGTCGGTGCCGACGAGGCCGAGCAGCAGCCCGAGCACGATCATCGCGATCGCCTTCACCACCGAGCCGTGCGCCAGCACCACCGCGGCGATCAGGCCGAGCGTCATCAGCGCGAAGTATTCCGGCGCGCCGAACGACTGCCCGATGCGGGCGAGCGGCGGCGCCAGCATCGCGATCACGCCGGTCGCCACGGTGCCGGCGAAGAACGAGGCCAGCGCCGCAATCGCCAGCGCGGCGCCGGCGCGGCCCTGGCGCGCCATCTGGTGGCCGTCGATGCAGGTGACGACCGAGGAAGTCTCGCCCGGCAGGTTGACCAGAATGGCCGAGGTCGAGCCGCCATACTGCGCGCCGTAGAAGATGCCGGCGAGCATGATCAGGCCGGATACCGGCTCGAGATGGAAGGTGAGCGGCAACAGCATTGCGATGGTGGCGATCGGCCCGATGCCGGGCAGCACGCCGATCAGCGTGCCGATCAGCGCCCCCAACAGCGCGAAACCGAGATTGGCGGGCGTCAGCGCAACTGAAAAGCCGGTGCCGAGATTGGCGAGCAGCTGTTCCATCGGCTACCAGTCCGGCCACATCTGGATCGGCAGCCCGAGCCCGAGGATGAAGATCGCCCAGGTCAGCACGCTCAAGCCGGCGGCGGCGGCGAGCGCCTCCCAGAATTTCAGCTCACGCGTGGCGAAGCTTGCGATCACCACCAGCGCCAGGATCGCAAGCACGAGGCCGAGCGGCTCGAGCGTCAGCGCAAACGTGATGAGCCCGACCGTGACCAGCACGACCGGACGCAACTGCGCGATCACGCCGTCTTCCGCCGTCCGTTCACGCGCCGGTTCCGGCGTATGAGGCTCGATCAGCCCCTGCACCAGCACGATCGCGCCGAGCCCCATCAGCAGCCAGCACAGCAGCCGCGGCACATAGCCGGTGCTCATCCGCAGCGCCGTGCCGACCGGGTAGTTGCGCGACGCCCACAGCCCGACCGCTGCGATGGCGATGAACATCAGCCCCGACAAGACGTTCTTGCGCTGGAGCAGGCGCAGGAGCGGATGCTGCTGCGCCGTCGGCGGGCTTTCAGTGCTCATCGGGTCGCACCCATCCCCAAGCGCGGACCGTGGTGCCGCGTACGAAGACGCGGCAGGCGCGGACTAGATCACTCCGTCTCGATCTTCACCGCAGCGGTGATCTTCTTCCACGCGTCGATCTCGCTGGCGAGCCACTGCCTGGCGTCGTCCAGCGATTTCGAGGGCGCGATGATGAAGCCCTGCTTGGTGAGCGCCGCCTTGGCGGCGTCCGAGGTCAGCGCGGCGACCGCCGAGCGGTGCAGGGTTTCGAGCACCGGGCGCGGCGTCGCCGCCGGCGCGAACATGCCGTTCCAGGCGATGGTCCCGACGTCGGGAAATCCGACTTCCTTCATCGTCGGCACGTCCGGATAGTCCGGCAGCCGGGTCGGGCTGACCACGGCGATCGGCCGGAGCTTGCCGGCCTTGATCTGCGCCGCGGTCGACGCGACGTTGAGGAATGCAACCTGCACGTCGCCGGTCAGCATGTCGTTGATGATACCGGCGGCGCCCTGCTTGTTGTGGATCGGGACCATGTTGAGGTCGCCGGCGCGCTTGGCGAAGAACGCCATGTCGAAATGCGGATAGCTGCCGGCGCCGACGGTGCCGTAGCGGGTCTTGCCGGGGTTCTTCTTGGCGTGGGCGATCAGCTCCGGAATGTCCTTAACCGCGAAGTTGGTGGTGGTCACCACGATGAATGCCGGAATATCGATCAGGTTGGTGACCGGCGCGACGTCGCGGGCGTAATTGATCTTGAGCCGCTCCGGCACAAGCACCGGCGTGATCGCGTTGGTCGAGACGTTGCCCGTCATCAGCGTGTAGCCGTCCGGCTTGGCGTTCATCATCTCCTGGATCGCCACGATGCCGAAAGCGCCGGGCTTGTTCTCGACCACGAAGGACTGGCCGAGGCTCTGCCGCATCTGCTCGGCGACGATGCGCGTGACGATATCGGTGGCGCCGCCCGGCCCGTAGGGCACGACGATCTTCACCGGCTTCACCGGGAATTTGTCCTGCGCCCAAGAAGAAGACAGCCAGGAGCCTCTTGCAACCGCGCCGAGTGCGAGGCACGACAGCGCCCCGAGAGCAAAACGTCGATACTTCATAACGTCCTCCCTGATCGAACTTGCGCACTGACCTGGAACGATCAGCCCGCCTTTACCCCGTGCAGGCTGTGCGACGCGTCCTTCACTGTGAAGAACACGACGTCACCGTCTGCCGTCGCCTTCGCTGAATGCACGACGTTCGACGGCACGTAGACCACCGATCCCGCTCGTGCTTCGATCTCGTCGTTGCCAATCGTGGCTTTGAAAGTGCCTTCAAGGATGTAGATCCACTGCTCGTTCGGATGCGAATGCGGCTCCGCCCCGGTGCCGGCCGGCATGCGCATCAGCGCGACGATCATGCGGTCGCCCTCGACCACGCCGCCTTCGACGCTCGAGTAGTCCGGGCCGCCCTTGATGTGATTGACTTTTCCCAGGTCGAAGACGTATTCGCCGGGGCCCGCGCGCTTGGCGCCGGGCGTGCGCGCGGC
Organism: Xanthobacteraceae bacterium; assembly: GCA_019745775.1. Classification (GTDB taxonomy): domain Bacteria; phylum Pseudomonadota; class Alphaproteobacteria; order Rhizobiales; family Xanthobacteraceae; genus VAZQ01. The sequence goes on from JAIESR010000019.1 coordinate 82,214, forward strand.
AGCTGCCTGTGCCGGCATGCGTTTCTCCTGTTCGTTGTTTCCCGGGGAGGATGGTAGTGGGGCTATGCCCATCTCGCTAGCATTCTGACGGGCGATATTTTAACCATCGTTCGGCCATTCTCGGGCGCCACGGATAAGGGGCCTTTCTTGGGGATTTCTAGCGGTATGTCGTCGGGGGGTTCGAACGTATTGCGGGCGGGTTTGAGCGCGGTCGCCGCCGTGCTGGTGGTGGCCTGTGCCGGCGATCGTGAACCGCCGGTCTCGGGCGAGCCGTCCTTCTATCGCAGCATGGCGGCATCGGGTGCGCAGGTCGACGCCGCCGCGGCCGCCTCGATGATTTCCGGCTACCGCCGGAACAACGGCCTCGGCGCCGTCAGCGTCGACCCGGCGCTGATGAAGATCGCGGCCGAGCACGCCTACGCCATGGCGTCACGCGACCGGCTCGATCACGACCTCGGCGGCCGCAGCTTCAACAACCGGATCGCGGGCTCGGGCTACGATGCCAAGGCCGCGTATGAGAACATCGGTGCCGGCTACCACACGCTGGCGGAAGCGTTCTCGGGCTGGCGCGGCTCGCCCGGCCACCGCGCCAACATGCTGAGGCGCGATGTGAACCACATCGGGATCGCCGCAGCCTATTCGCCACGCTCGAAATACAAGGTGTTCTGGGCGCTGGTGCTGGCTTCGCCCGACGATCGCAAGCGGTGAAATCGGTGGTCATTCCGGGGCGCGAGCGTAGCTCGCGAGCCCGGAATCCATCACGCAATTGGCTCCAGCCGACAAATGGATTCCGGACAGCCGCTAGCGCGGCTTCCGGAATGACTACGGAGAGAGTTGCGTTGGTTCAGCGCCGGACAGCCGCCTACGCGGCTTCCGGCTTGCCGGTATTGTCCCTGCGGCCGAACACGCCGGGGATGCGATTTTCCAGAATCCGGCGATAGCGCGGGCGCGATTTCAGATCGCCGTAGCGGAGGTCGAGCTCCTTGAGGGCGGCCATCACCTCATCGAGACGGACGACGCCTTCGGCACGGTTCAGCAAGCTCTCGACGCTGCGCGCATCGGACGCCCAGGAGGAGAGAATGGCGCGCTTTTCGGTGAGGGTAAGGTCCTGGTCGTCAACCACGGTCATCGGGTCGGCGAACGCGTTCGCAGGCTGCAGCATCCGGCCGATATCGAGGCCGTCGTCGCTGCGTTCCGATGTCTTGCGTTTACGGCTCGTCATGCCGATCTGCGCCTCCTCGATCAATAAAGGAACACGGCGCGCCGGGGTTACATGGCCTCCGACAGCCGAGGGTTTAGACCGCAATGTCTGCGTATTCAAGTCCCCGGGGCGATGTAGCGGCCATCGGTTAAATTTTTGTGCTCTTGCAACAAGGCGGCAAGAGCCTAGGCCGACGGCGGTAATCCCCCGCGGGGCTGCGGCCCCCGCTGCAATGCAACCGCGATGACGGCGAGCGTCAGCGCGTTAAGCATAAAGATGCCGAGCACGCCGGTACCGGCCGCCACGATGCCGGCGACGAACGGCATCAGCACCAGCCCGATGCGGTTGCCGGTGATGCGGAGCGACATCGCGGTGCCGCGCGCCTGCGGTGGCGAATACTCGGCGACGCCTGAAAGCGTCAGCGTCGACGCGATACCCAGCCCGAGCCCGATCGCGATCGCAGCAATGTACATCACCGGCAGCGCCGGCACGGCCAGCAGCGCGAACGCGCCGGCAGCGAACAGCGACGAGCCGAGGGTCAGCGGCATCCGGCCGAGCGCATAGATCAGCCGCGCGTAGTAAGCGCGCGCGACCAGCGCGGCCACCGACTTCGCCAAGAGCAGGAAGCCGATATGGCTGGCGTCGATGTGGCGCTCGGCGCCGAGCAGCGGCAGATAGATGATCATGAGATCGCTGGCGGTGACCGTCACCACGCTGGCGATCAGGATCGGGAACAGGCCGGGCACGCGCAGCAATTCCATCACCGGCATCAGCGGGCTGTCGTCCGTGCGCCGCGCGGCGCGCGGTTTCGGCCGCAGCGCCAGTGCGAAGGCGAGGCACAATACCGCCGCGACCACCCCGATGACGAAGAGCTCGTTGGTCGGCGGCACGGTGGTGCCGCGCCCGACCAAGCCGACGATCAGCGGGCCCAGCCCTTGGCCGATCGAGATCGCCACCATGAAATAGCCGAACGCGGATTCGCGCTTGCGCGGCGAGGCGCTGCGCAGCGTCAGCATCTGCTGCGAGGCCATCAGGAACATGTGGCCGGTGCCGAGCACGATGGTGAAGATCAACAGGTGCCAGGCTGAAATGGGCCATAACCACAGGCAGATGCTGGCGGCGAGCATCATGGTGCCGCCGATCCAGGCGGCGTGGGCGTCGTAGCCGCGGTCGATGAAGCGTCCGACCTTGAGCGCCACGAAAACCGGCAGGATCGCGAAGGCGGCGGAGACGGCGCCGAGCCAGACCACGTTGAGCTCGAGTTCGACCGAGCGGTAGGAAGTGCTCACCCGCACCACCGCGACGACGATGTGGGTGAAGATCACGTGGATGATCAGCGGCGCCAGCAGTCGCCAATCGAAGTCGCGGTCGTCGGCTGTTACTGGCTCAGTCGGGGCGTGCATCGCGCCCTGCTTAATCCGCCATGGCGGCGTTGCCTAGGCTCGGAATTGCGCGCGCGCCATGCGCGGACGCACCGGCGCCAAGTTCCTGTCCTGACGAGTTAGACTTTTGTCCTAAGCGGCGGCGTCACGTACGCCGCAGCAGGCCGCGCAGCCACTTGAGCTTGTCGATCGCCGAGCGGCGAAGCGATTCCATTCTGCACAAGTGGGCGAACAGCGTCGGGTCGCACTTGGCGACGCACATCAGCCGGTCGGAGAGGGCGAGACGCTCGCGCCAGATGTGGTCGATCATCGGATGGCTGGGCGTGGCGCAGGAATCGGCGCGCGCGATGCCGGCGTCGGCAAGCAGGTCGTCCGTGACGTCGAGCAGGAGTTGCACACCGGGCGATGCACGCGAAAAGCCTTCGTCGTAGGCGATCTTCCAGCACCAGGCCTCGTCGCCTGAGCGCAGCGTCACGATGGCGGCGATGGCGCGGTTATCGAGTGTCAGCCGCGCGACCGACGCTTTGCCCTCGGCGGCGAGGGCGGACACCGCCTCGACCACGAAGCAGTGCACGGCATCGTTGCCCTTGGCGGCGGTGCCGGCGCGACCCTTCCAGCCGGAGGCTTCGAGCGCCAGGAAATCGAGCACGGCCGCGGTGAGCGCAGTCGGACCCTTGGCGATGGTGGTCGACGTCAGAGTGCCTATTTCGGCAAGGCGCTTGCGCAGCCGGCGCAGCTCCTTGCGTTTCTTGTGCGGCATGGCGTGGTCGAGATAGCCGGCGCGGTCGCCGGTGGGGGCCAGTAGCGCGCGGCGATGCAGCGCGAAGTGCTCGCTGCGGCCGTCGCGGTGGGCAAGCGCAGCGTCGAAGGCCTGCGCGACCGCGCCTTCGGCCGGCAGGTAGGGCATCAGCATCAGCTTCGGCAGCGTCGGGTCGGCGGCGATATGGTCGAGCCAGGCCGCGACAGCGGCGTCGGCGCAGTCGCGGTCGACCAGCGGCGCGCCGAGCGGCCCGTAGGAATGCGTCCAGCCGACCAGCATGGGCATGCGCAGGCCGTAGCGGCGCTGCTCGATCGCGACCGGGAAGAAGCCGGTGAGCTGGCGCGGCATCGCGCGGCGCCACACCAGGCCGGCCATTACGCCGCGGCCGAACACCGGGGCAGCCGCCGCCATGAAGGCGGGCTCATAGAATGCGTTGGGCGCGACCGCGCGGGCGGTGAGGTCGCGCAACTCGGGCGCGAACGCCGCGAGCTCGTCGAGACGCTTCAACTCAACCCTGAACCCGGACTCGATCGTGCCGTGCACGGATACTCCGGACGCTAGCTGCGCCGCCTCCAGACGAAGATGTCGAGACCCATGCGCCGCTTCATGAGCGCGATCAGCGCCATGGTTTCGAGAACCAGCGCGCTCGAGATCGCGATCGCGGCGCCGGCTGCACCGAGCGGCGGAATGAGCACGAAGCAGAGCGCAATATTCACCGCGAACGCGGCGCTATAGACCAGCGCGCAGCCGCGCTGCTCGCCGATCACGTTGAGGAATCGCTCCATCGGGCCGATGCCGGCGCGCGCCAGCAGGCCGACGGCGAGGATGAACATCAGGTGATAGCCGTCGACGAACTGCGCCCCGAACAGCGACAGGATCGGCTTGCCGAGCGCGAGCAGCAACGCGGTCGCGACCAGCGACGGCCAGAATGTCAGGTGCATCGCCCTTCGTATCAGCGCGGCAAGGCCCTCGCGATCGCCCGCCGCATGGCAGGCGGCGACGCGATGCGCGGTCGCGGCGGCAATCGAGAAATGGATGAAGGCGACCAGCGCCAGGGTCTTCACCGCCGCATAGTAGACCGCGACGTCCTCGGGCGGACGGAACTGCTGGAGCATCAAGAGGTCGGTGTGCGTCAACAGCAGGTAGAAGCTCTCGGCCATCAGGATCGGCATGCCGGTGCGGATCCAGAGGCCGGCGTCATGCGCCGTCGGTCCCGGCTCGATGCGCTTTGCCAGGCGGCGGTTAAGCACTAGCATCTGCACCAGCAGCGGCAGCCAAACCGCTACCGCCGACAGCGCCACCGCGGTTGCGGCGTCGACCGGCAGCCCGCCGAAATATGCCACCGCCATCAGCGCGGTCAGCAGCAGTTGCCGCACGATATAGCCCGGCACGATGGCGAGCCCGACCCAGTCGTAGGAGCGCGCGATCCCGTCCTGCACGTTGGCGACCGCAAAGGCGGGCAATGCGATGCAGGCGATGTAGAGCGGGATGACGTTGTAGCTGTCGAGATACGGCGTCAGCAGTCGCACCAGGCCGGCGCAGAGCGCGGCGATCACGATTGCGACGGCGAGCGCGACCCAGCGGCTGCGCGAGACATAGCCGCGCAGCAGCGCGCTCAGCCCGCGCTCGCGGTATTCGGGAATGAAGCGCTGAGCGGCGGTGGCGAGCCCGAGGTCGAGCGCGGGGCCGATCAGCAGCACCCAGGTCCAGACATAGACAAAGACACCGAACTCGAAGGTGCCCATCCAGCGCGCGAACAGGACGTTGGAGATGTAGGCGAGCGCGGCGGCGATGACGCGGATCATGAACACGGTGCCGGCGAGGCGCTGCACCAATTGCTGGTCGGCGTCGCCGAGCCGCGATTGGAGACGTGCCCACAAGCCGGCGAACGGCGTGCCCGCCGGCATGCGCAGGCTGCGCGGGCCTGAGTGCGCTGCGTTCTCAGAGCCGGTGAGCGCCAATTCCTGCCTCCGCTGGTGGGGCCTCCAGCGGTAGCAAGGAACCGTTAAGAATCGGTTCGGGGGACTGGTTTATTCCGCGTCATTCCGGGATTTGCACGGAATGCCCGTGGTCAATCCGTGTCCGATTTGAACTTGCCGAGCCCGCGCATCACGAACGGGGCGACGAGCGCGGCGAAGGCGATGGCAAGAAGCGTCGCCGACATCGGCGATTGCACCAGCACCAGCGGATCGCCGAGGCTGATCGCGAGCGCGCGGCGTAGTTGCTGCTCCGCGACCGGACCGAGGATCAACCCGATGACGACGGGCGCAATGGGATAGTCGTAGCGCCGCATCAGGTAGCCCATGACGCCGAACACCGCGAGCATGATCAATTCGACCACCGAGGGCTTGGCGGCGATCGTGCCCATGGTCGCGAACACGAGAATCCCGGCATAGAGCCACGGCTGCGGGATCGACAGGAGCCGCACCCACAGGCCGACCAGCGGCAGGTTGAGGATGAGCAGCATCGCATTGGCGATGAACAGGCTCGCGATCAGGCCCCACACCAGATCGGGCCGCTCGGCGAACAGGAGGGGCCCCGGATTGAGTCCGTATTGCTGGAAGCCTGCGAGCATCATCGCGGCGGTGGCGGAGGTTGGCAGGCCCAATGTAAGGAGGGGCACCAACGTGCCGGCGGCCGACGCGTTGTTGGCGGCTTCGGGTCCGGCGACGCCTTCGATGGCGCCATGGCCGAACTCCTGCGGATACTTCGTGAGGCGTCGCTCGGTGGAATAGGAGAGGAACGTCGGGATCTCGGCGCCGCCGGCCGGCAGGGCGCCGATGGGGAACCCGAACAATGTGCCGCGCAGCCACGGCTTCCACGAGCGCGCCCAGTCCTGCGCCGTCATCCAGAGCGAGCCGCGCACCGGCTCGATCTTTTCCTGGATCAGATGGCGGCGCGACGCGACGTAGAGCGCTTCGCCGACCGCGAACAGGCCGACCGCGAGCGTCGTGATCTCGACGCCGTCGAGCAGCTCCGGCACGCCGAAATGCAGGCGCGACTGTCCGGTGAGCTTGTCGATGCCGACGAGCCCGAGCGCGAGGCCGACGAACAGCGACGTGAGGCCGCGGATCGGCGACGAGCCGAAGGTCGCCGACACCGTGATGAAGGCGACGCACATCAGCGCGAAGTAGTCCTCGGGGCCGAACTTGATCGCGACCTCGACCAGCCACGGTGCCAGGAACACGATGCCGACGGTGGCGATCGTGCCGGCGACGAACGAGCCGATGGCGGCGGTGGCGAGCGCGGGGCCGCCGCGTCCGGCCTTCGCCATCTTGTTGCCCTCGAGTGCGGTCGCGAGCGACGCGCTTTCGCCGGGCGTGTTGATCAGGATCGCGGTGGTCGAGCCGCCATACATGCCGCCGTAGTAGATGCCGGCGAACATGATCAGGGAGCCGGCCGGATCGAGCTTGAACGTGACCGGCAGCAGCAGCGCGACGGTGAGCGCCGGACCGATGCCGGGCAGCACGCCGACGGCGGTGCCGAGCAGCACGCCGATCAGCGCGTACAGCAGGTTCATCGGTTGCAGCGCGACGACGAGGCCTTGGCCGAGGGCGGCGATCGGATCCATGGCTCAGCCTCCGAGCAGCCGCTCGAGCGGCCCGGCCGGCAAGGACAGCGACAGGAGCTTGGAGAACATCAGATAGGTTCCCAGTCCGAGCGCGAAGCCGATCGCGAGATCGACAAGGATCGCGCGGCGGCCGAAGGCTGCGGCGGTGGCCGCGAACAGGATCGTCATCGCAAGGATGAAGCCGCCGCCGATGCCGATCAGCGCGATCACGGCGATGAGCCCGCCAAGGATCAGGACGATCGGCAGATGCGCCGGCTGTTCGCGTTCGGGGAATCCGTCGCGGAACGCCAGCACCAGATTGCCGATAGCGAGGAGGATAAGGCCGGTCGCCACCACGATCGGCATCGCCTTCGGTCCGACGCCGTAGGTCTGGGTGATCGTCAGCGTCGTCATGTCGTAGAAGATGAGGCCCGCGAGCACGGCAAGCAGCGCCGCGACCACGATGCCGGCGGGGTCGACGCGCCGGTCCTGCGACTGCATTTGTTCCCCCGAATTCTTTCACGCTCGGGCGGCGGGCTCGGTGTGTTCCCTCTCCCCAGCGGGGAGAGGGTTAGGGTGAGGGGGTTCGAACCTATCGAGAAAGCTATTTGCCCCCACCCCCCCCCTCTCCCCAACGGGGAGAGGGAGCAGACCGAATTCGCCGCTCCAGCACGGCACAACTGAACGTGTTCTTGAGTTACGACTTCACCAGCCCGAGCGATTTGAGCACGCCGCCGACGCGCACGATCTCTTCCTCGAGGAAGGTCTGAAACGCCTTGGACGGCAGGAAGGCATTGTCCCAGCCCTTCTGCTTGAGCTGCTCCTGCCACGCCTTCGACTTCACGGTGCGCTCGATGAGCTGGTCGAAAGCGATGCGCTGCTCCGGCGTGATGCCGGGCGCCGCCACCACCGAGCGCCAGTTGGTGAGCACGAGGTCGATGCCCTGTTCCTTGAAGGTCGGCACGTTGACGCCGGGCAGGCGCTGCGGCGACGACACGCCAATGGCCCGCAATCTGCCCGTCTTGATCTGGCCCTCGTATTCGCCATAGCCGGAAATGCCGGCGGTCACGCGGCCGCCCATGATCGCGGCGAGCGATTCACCGCCGCCCGAGAACGGTACGTAGTTGACCTTCGAGGCGTCGCCGCCCGATGCGCCCACGAACATGCCGGCCATGATGTGGTCGGCGCCGCCGGCCGAGCCGCCGGCAAAGGTGACCCGCGCGACGTCCTTCTTGACCGCCGCCGCCAAGTCCTTGGCGTCCTTGATCGGCGAATTGGCGGGCACGACGATGACCTGCGTCTCCTCGGTGAGGCGCGCAATCGGGGTGACCTGGGTGAGGTTGACCGGCGACTTGTTGAGCAGGATCGCGCCCACCATCACGAAGCCGTTGACCATCAGGGTATTGGCGTCGCCCTTGTTGTTGACGAACTGGGCGAGGCCGACGGTGCCGCCCGCGCCGGGGATGTTGATCACCTGCGCGCTCTTCACCAGCTTCTCGGCGGTCATCGCCTGTTGCAGGGAGCGCGCGGTCTGGTCCCAGCCGCCGCCGGGCGCGGCCGGCGCGATGATCTTGAGCTCCATCTGGGCCGCCGCCGACGTGGCGAGCACGGTCGCCAAGGTTGCGGCGATCGCTCCCGACCGCGCGAATTTCACGACTGACATGACGCAACCTCCCTTGAACGGCGCTTGGCCTACGATGGCGTAGGCTCACTTTCGTGCCGTTCGCAGGGCGGGTCAACCGGGCCGAAAGTTGATGTTTGCTTGATTGTATTGATGCGAAAATTGCGCGGCGAAACGGGTGGGATTCCCTCTCCCCCGGAGGCAGGGCTATCTCATTTGGCCGCGAGCACGGCGTGCATGACTGGGCCTCTCCCCTTGCGGGAGAGGGCGGCGAGGTGGTCGCCGCGCAACGGAATGGGTGAGGGGTATGCGTCCGCAGCGCGATACCCCTCACCCATTCCCATTGTTGCAACGCTGCGGCAGCCCTCTCCCGCAAGGGGAGAGGGCGCAATAATGACCGCCTCGCACCGCTGTAAGCTATACCCCTCTCCCCAGTCGAAGTCGGATGCTTCCGACTTCGACCGCTCCTTTGATGCCGAACTCGGGTAAACCCGAGTTCGGGTGGGGAGAGGGAGCAGACCGAGTCTGCCGAACTAATTCGAAACGACTCAGCGGCGCAAATCAGCCGGCGAAGCCGTCGTTGTCGAGAAACGCCTTCTCGTCCGGTGTGGTGGTGCGCCCCAGCACGGCGTTGCGATGGGGAAAGCGGCCGAAACGGCGGATGATGTCGGCGTGCAACTCGGCCCACTGCAGCAGGTCCGCGTTGCCGAGCGTCTTGAACAGCGCACAGCAGCGCTCCTGGTCGGCCATCGCCTCGGAATGCTCGAATGGCAGGTAGAAGAACATCCGCACGTTATCCGCCACCTGCCGGTCGAAGCCCCGCGCCAGCGCGCGATCGGCGACCGCGCGCGCCGTCGCGTCGGCGGCGAAGGCGCGGGCGTCGCGGCGAAACATGTTGCGGGGAAACTGGTCGAGCACGATGGTCAGCGCCAGCGCACCTTCGGGCGTCGCGTCCCAGTCGGAGAGCTTGCCGGCGGCGGCCGCTTCATAGGTATCCATGAAGCGCGATTTGATCTCGGCGTCGAACGCGTCGTTCTTGGCGAACCACTTCTTCTCGCCGGCGGCGTGCCAGAACGTGAGGACATCGTCGGCGGTCGCAATCGTCACAACCGTATCTCTCCAGCGCAGATCCGCCTGTAGAGCGGGGTATCGATCCGCACGAACGCCTTGGCGGCGGGATCATTGAAGTAGATCGGCTCGCCGATCGCGTCCGGATCGAAGCCCTGCTTCGCGAGGTCGACCTTCTTCTGCTTAAAAGTCGCGGTCATGTCCATGTCCTGGCGGATGCGCAGGAACACCGGCCGCGCGTAATCGGGCAGCCGCTGGGCCAGATGGTCGCGCAGCGCCGTGAGGTTGAGATTGTTGCCGACGATCGCCGCCATGCCCGCGCGGCCGTCGCGGCCCGGCACGCTGACGCCGTAGACATTGGCGTCCTCGATGCCCTCGAAGGTGCCCATCGCCTCCGCCACCTCGGTGGTGGAGACGTTCTCGCCCTTCCAGCGGAAGGTATCGCCGATGCGGTCGACGAAATAGAAATAGCCGCGCGCGTCCTTGCGCATCAGGTCGCCGGTCCGGAACCAGGTATCGTCTTTCTCGAACACGTTGCGCAGGATCTTCTTGTCGGTCTCGGCTTGCGTGGCATAACCCTCGAACCGGGCCGCGGGTTTCGAGGCATCGCGCAGAATCTTGCCGATCACCTCGCCGGGCTCGTCGGGATCGCATTCGATGCAGAAGCCGTCGGCAGTGCGCACCGGCTGCTGGCTCTCGACGTCGAACCGCACGATCTTGATCGGGAATCGGTGCGCCAGGAACCACGGCACGCGACCGACCGCGCCTTCCTTGCCGTCCCAGTTGAAGATCGTGACGTTGCCTTCGGTCGCGGCATAGAACTCGATGATCTCGGGGATCTGGAACCGCGCCTTGAATTCCGGCCACACGTCCGGGCGCAGGCCGTTGCCGCAGGCGAGGCGGAGCTTGTGTTGCCGCTCCTTCGGGTGCGGCGGCGAGTTGACGAGGTAGCGGCAGAACTCGCCGATGTACTGCAGCAGCGTGCACTCCCAGCGCACCACGTCGTCCCAGAACTCGCGCGCCGAGAACCGATCGCGGATCACGATCGAGCCGCCGTTGAGCAGCAGCGACCCCGTCGCCAGCACGCCACCGGAGGTGTGATAGAGCGGCAGGCAGTCGTACATGCGGTCCGATGCGCGGGTGTTCATGATCGCGGCGAACGCATGAGTGGCGAGCATCAGCCGGTAGTGGTTGATGTTCGCCGCTTTCGGCAGGCCGGTGGTGCCCGAGGTGTAGATGAACAGCGCGCGATCCTCGATGGTGAGCGCGCGCCGCTCGCTGTCCGCGAGCGTTTCGCCGGACAGGGTTTCGATCTCGCGGTCGATGCGCGGATGGCCCGCGCCGGCGTCGCCATGCAGCCAGATCTTGGCGTTCGCGGTGAGATGCGGCTGCGCCGATTGCAGCGCGGTCAGCATCTCGGCATCGATAATGATGTGCTTGGGCGTCACCACATTGATGCAATGCGCAAGCGCCGTACCCATCAGGTTGGTGTTGAGCAGCGCCACCACGCCGCCCACGCGCGTCACGCCGATCCAGAGCGCCAGAAACTCCGGCCGGTTGGGCATCAACAGGCAGACCGTGTCGCCCTTGGCGAGCCCCTGCGCGAGCGCCCAGCGCGCATAGCGGTTCGAGCGTGCGCCGAGCTCGCGATAGCTGAAGCGCTCGCGGTCGGAGAGCAGCGCCGGCGCGTCGCCGTATTTCGCCGAGAGCTCCTCGACCAGCTGCGGAAAGACGCGCGTCGGATTCTTGGCTATATGGGTCGTATACCGCAGCGCACGCAACGCGCCGCCGACGGTGATCAGGTCGGCCTTGAGCCGCTCGATGAATTCCATAGCGAATTCCTGAAGGGGTGCCGACGCCGCCGACGCGACTCACCGTCCAAAATAATCCGTTACTACGCAGATGGTAGCAAGGCCGGATTAATCAACGATCTACGCCGCCAAACGGGGTCAGCGGGTTGTCGACGAGGGCGGTCATATCCGGCCGGTCGGTCGATGGCTTGTTCATGAAAGCGTCAAACAGTTTCGTGATCGCCTCGGGCGCGAGGTCGCGGGCGATCACCACGATGCGGGTGCGCCGGTCGGCGTCGGGCCAGCGCTCGAGCCGCGCCGGCGGATGCATCACATGCTGCACGCCGTGGATCACCAGCGGCTCGTCGGGGAACTCGGCGATTTTCACGATGCCCTTGAGCCGCAGGAGCTTCGGTCCGTGCAGCGAGCGCACCAGGTCGATGAACATCTCGAAGGTGGCGCCCGGGATCGGCGTGTCGGTCGCGAAGGTGAAGGCGCGGATGCGCGCGTCGTGGCGGTTGACGTCGTGGTGGTGATGGTCGTGATGCTGGTGCGCCACGGCTTCGTCGGCAAGCCAGCGGCCGACGTCGGGGATCTTGCGCGCGGGATCGTAGAGGCCGCAGTTGAGCAGCGCGTCGGGCGTCGCTTCGCCGGCGGCGGCATCGAGCACCGGCGCCGCCGGGTTCAGCGCCTTCAGCCGCGACCTCAAGTCCGCCACCGCCTGTTTGCGCTCGGGCGTATCGGCGAGGTCGGTCTTGGTCAGCACCAGGCGATCCGCGACCGCGACCTGCTTCACCGATTCCATGGTCTGGTCGAGCGTGTTTGAGCCGTTGACGGCGTCGACCACAGTGACCACGCCGTCGAGCCGGTAGCGCATCACGAGATAGGGATGCGCCATCGCGGTCTGCAGGAGCGGCGCCGGGTCGGCGAGGCCGGTGGTCTCCAGCACCACACGATGGAACTCGATGCGGCCGTTGTCGAGATCGCGCAGCAGGTTCTCCAGCGCGGCGACGAGATCGCCGCGCAGCGTGCAGCAGAGGCACCCGCTTTGCAGGAGCACCATGTTGTCGTCGATGGTCTTGACCAGCAGATGATCGAGACCGATCTCGCCGAACTCGTTGATGATGACGGCGGTGCCGGCGAGCGCCGGATCAGGCAGCAGGCGGTTGAGCAATGTCGACTTGCCGGCGCCGAGGAAGCCGGTCAGCACGGTGAGCGGGATGGGGTCGGCCGGGCCCAGCGAGCGGCCTGCGCCGGCGTCGGTCATTGCTTGGTCGGTTCGGACTTCTTCGCCGGCGTCTTGTTTGCCGGGGTCTTGGCTTTGGCCTTGGTGTCGGCCTTGGCGGTCGCTTCGTTCTTGCCGGCGTCTTTCTTGCTGCTTTCTTTCTTGCTGCTTTCTTTCTTGGCATCCTTCGCCGCCGCCTCTTTCGAAGCCGCTTTCTTGGCCGCCTTCTTCTTAGCCTCCGGCGCGCGTGCCGCGTCGGTGGTCACCGGCGTCGACGTCGAGGAATGCGCCAGCGTCGGCGAGCCCGCCGTGTCGGCCTTGGCGGTTGCCTTCGACTCGCCGGACTTCTTGCCCTTGGCGGTCTTGGTCGTCTTGCCCTTGGCCTTGGCCTCGGCCGGCGCCTGATCGACCGGCGCACTCGCCGGGCCGGTATAGACGCGCACCGGCTCGCCCAGCCGCACGTCGGTCAGCAGCGGGCCGGTTGGGTCCTTGCCGCTGCCGCGCAGCGTCGACAGGAACACCGCATACGGCGAGTCGGCCGCCACGTCGGCGAGCGGATCGTTCTCGGCCTCTTCCGAGGGCGGACGGCGGCGGCCCTTGCCGCACACGCTTTCGCGCAGGTTCGGCGGGTCCACATTGGTCGGCTGCAGCGTGTCGACCTGGCCCATGCCTGGTGTCAGCCACGACAGCGGGCGCACCGCAAAGCCGCGCTCGAACAGTTGCGCCGCCTTGACCGCGCGCACCGCCGGCGAGGGCGAGCCGAGCACCACGGCGATCAGCCGCTTGCCCCCGCGCGTCGCGGTCGCCACCACGTTGAAGCCCGACGCGCAGATGAAGCCGGTCTTCATCCCGTCGGTGCCTTCGTAGCGGCCCATCAGGTTGTTGTGGTTGCGATAGATGCGCTTGCCGAGGCGAATGCCCGGCAGGTTCCAGAAGTAGTTGTACTCCGGGAACTCGCGCAGCACGGTGCGGGCGAGCATCGCCATGTCGCGTGCCGAGGTGATCTGCTGGTCGGCCGGCAGGCCGTGCGGATTGACGAAGTTCGACTGCGTCATGCCGATGCGGCGCGCCTGCGCGTTCATCAGGTCGGCGAAGCCTTCGACCGAGCCGCCGACGCCTTCCGCGATCACGACCGCGATGTCGTTCGCGGATTTCACCATCAGCATCTTGAGCGCGTTGTCGAGCGTGACGACCGTGCCGGGCGGGAAGCCCATCTTGGTCGGCGGCGCGGCGGCGGCGTTCACCGACACCTTGAGCGCCGACTCGAGCGTCATGCGGCCTTCCTTGACCGCGCGCAGCGCCACATAGGCCGTCATGATCTTGGTGATCGAGGCGGGGTACCACGGCGTCGTCGCCTGGTCCGCGTGTAGCACCTTGCCGGTGTCGGCCTCGATGACCAGCATGGCCTCGGCCGCCGCGGGCGCGACTGACAGCGCCGCGACCGCGCTGGCGGCGGCGGCAAAGATCACGGTGCGGCAGGAGACGGGCTGGCGTGGCTTCATGCGGTAAACGCGGTCCGGTCGTTCAGCCCCCGGGAACGAGCCGTTCCACAGGCCAATGTCGATCACCATCTAACCCAAAGCAGCCTCGAAAGGCAAAAATGGGCGGCTTCGGCGCGGCCCCGCTTGGGGAGGACTGCCAATCGTCGCCGAAAACGTCCAAAATTTGACCGCTGGCTGAGTCGGAGAGGTTTCATGAGCGCTTGCATCGTCGGATGGGCCCATACGCCGTTCGGAAAGCTCGAGGGCGAGAGCGTCGAAAGCTTGATCGTGCAGGTCGCGAGCCGTGCGCTTGCCGATGCCGGAATCCCGGCGGGCGATGTCGACGAGATCGTGCTCGGACATTTCAACGCAGGCTTCTCACCGCAGGATTTTACCGCCGCGCTGGTGCTGCAGGCCTCGCCCGATCTGCGGTTCAAGCGCGCGACGCGGGTCGAGAACGCCTGCGCCACCGGATCCGCCGCCGTCCACCAGGGATTGAAGTCGATCGCCGCGGGTGGTGCGCGCATCGTGCTGGTGGTCGGCGTGGAACAGATGACCACGACGCCGGCGGCCGAGATCGGCAAGAACCTGCTCAAGGCGTCTTACGTGCGCGAGGAAGCCGATATCGACGGCGGCTTCGCCGGCATCTTCGGCCGCATCGCCTCGCTCTATTTCCAGAAATACGGCGACCAGTCGGACGCGCTGGCGATGATCGCCGCCAAGAACCACAAGAACGGGGTCGGCAATCCCTTCGCCCAGATGCGCAAGGATCTCGGCTTCGAGTTCTGCCGGCGCGAGAGTGAGAAGAATCCTTTCGTTGCCGGGCCGCTCAAGCGCACCGACTGCTCGCTCGTCTCCGATGGCGCCGCCGCGATCGTCATCGCCGACGCCGAGACCGCGCAGGCGCTCGGCAAGGCGGTGGCGTTCCGCGCCGCCGCGCATGTGCAGGATTTCCTGCCGATGTCGAAGCGCGACATCCTGAAGTTCGAGGGCTGTGCGCTGGCATGGCGCCGCGCGCTCGCCGACGGCGGGGTTGCGCTCAACGATCTCTCGCTGGTCGAGACCCACGACTGCTTCACCATCGCCGAGTTGATCGAATACGAGGCCATGGGCTTGGCCGCCGAGGGCAAGGGCGCGAGCGTACTGAAGGACGGCATCACGCAGATCGGCGGCAGGCTGCCGGTCAATCCGTCCGGCGGGCTCAAGGCGAAAGGGCACCCCATTGGTGCTACAGGTGTCTCGATGCACGCGCTTTGCGCCATGCAGCTCACCGGCGCCGCGGGCGATTTCCAGGTCAAGGACGCGAAGCTCGCCGGCCTGTTCAACATGGGCGGCGCCGCGGTCGCGAATTACGTGAGCATTCTGGAGCGTGTGAAGTAGCAGAGCGCTTGCTGTTGACGGCAGCGCGGCTGCCGCAGCAGCCGGACGGTGTATCCCTTCGAGGGCGGTTTCCCGGCGCCTCAGGTTGACGGATTGTGATTTGTCCGGGTTGTGCCGTCGTACTGAGTTTAGGCGTCGGTCCGTTCCGGCTTCTTCTGCGAAGGGTCCTTGTCGTTCGGCGGCGCCGTCGCCTTCTCGTCCGTCACGACTTCCGTCTTCTCGTGACCGACGATCACAGCCGAAATTTCGGCTTCCTTCGCTTCCTTTTCCCTGCGGGCGTTCGCCGCCTCCGCGCGCCGCTCCTGGCCCCGCCGGCGCTGCCGCCAATCCTTGAAGCGTCGCACGAGTTGCACGTGCGCCCCCGGGATGAAGGTGAGGTACTCGTCGCGGATGAGCCGCGCTCCGCCGGCCTGGTGCTTGAGCACGAGCTTGCGCTCGTGGAACGCCTCGAGCTCGGGCCGGTGGCCGACGCTGATCAGGGTCGCCTCGGGAAGCTTCTCGTTGAGAAGCTGCA
Source organism: Xanthobacteraceae bacterium (assembly GCA_019745775.1). Classification (GTDB taxonomy): domain Bacteria; phylum Pseudomonadota; class Alphaproteobacteria; order Rhizobiales; family Xanthobacteraceae; genus VAZQ01. Next base: position 98,186 of record JAIESR010000019.1, read on the forward strand.
TGAGCTTCTCCTGGCTCTCGGGATCGAGCGCCGAGGTCGCCTCGTCAAGCACGATCAGGTTGGGCTTGTGGATCAGCAGGCGTGCGAAGGCGAGCCGCTGCTTCTCGCCGCCCGACAGCGTCTGCTCCCAAGGCCCTTCTTCATCGATCCGGCCGACCTGGTGACCGAGACCAACCGCCTCCAGCGCTTCGCGGACCGTGGCGTCCGGAACCTGGTCGGCCGGCAAGGGGTAGGTCGCGGCGCGACGCAGCGAGCCCAGCGGCACATAAGATCGCTGCGGCAGCATCAACAGCTTGGCGTTGCGCTGCATCACGACCTCGCCTTCGCCCCATGGCCACAGGCCGGCGATGGCGCGCACCAGCGTGCTCTTGCCCGAGCCGGAATCACCCACGATCAGGACTTTCTCGCCGGGTGCGATGTCGACCTCGGTTTCGTTCACGATGTCGGTGCCGTCGTCGAGAGTCACCGACAGCCCGCGCAACTGGAGCGCATTGCCGTCATGCTGCCCGCGCGCGATCTGCCGTATGCCGCCACTCTTCTCCGCCTCCTGCAGCGCGTCGAGCGAGGCGATCAGCGATGCGACGCGACGCGCGTTGGCGTTCCAGTTGGCGAAGCGCGGATAGTTGTCGACCAGCCACGCGAACGCCGTCTGCACGATGACGAAGGCGGAGGCGGCCTGCATGACCTGCCCGAGGCTCATGTCGCCGGCCAGGTATTTCGGCGCGCACAGCAGGATCGGCAGCACGCTGGCGACGAAACCCGAGGTCGACGATACGAACGTCGTGCGCATCCATTGGCCCATGACCTGGCGCCAGCTTTCGAGCAGCGCCGCCAGGTTGCGGGTCAGTCCGGCGCGCTCCTCCTTCTCGCCGCCAAGCAGTGCGATGCTCTCGCCGTTCTCGCGCAGGCGGGTGAGGGCGTAGCGGAATTCCGCCTCCCGCTGGTTTTGGACTTCGGAGACGCGCACGAAGCTGCGCCCGATCAATAGCATCGAGCCGGTGCCGAACATCGCGTAGACGAACGCGGCGATGACCAGAAAGCCGGGAATGTGATACTGCGTGCCGCCGATCTGGAAATCGAGCGCGCCGCCGACCGACCACAGAACGAAGATGAACGTCACCGCCGAGAGGAACGCCGCCAGGATGCCGGCAACGATGTCGACCGGCGCCTCGGTGGCGTAGCGGATGTCGTCGGTGATCCGGCTTTCCGGGTTCTCGTGATCGCCTTCGACCAGGTTGAGATGGTAGTAGCGGCCGTCATGCAGCCAGCGGTCGAGCACCTCGTGGGTGAGCCATTCGCGCCACAGGCGCTGCATGGTCATTTTCACGTAAACGTTGGTGACGGCGAAGATGATGCTGCCCACGAGCAGCGGGACGTAGATCAATGCCTGACGCAATACGCCCGCAGAGTCCTTCTGTTCGAGCGCGTCGAACAGCGACCGGTTCCAGACGTTCATCTGGTACTGGAAGAACAGCGTCACCAGGATAACGACGAGCAACCCCCCGGTCAGCAGCCAGGCGCGGCGGTCACCTTGCTTGGGACGCCAAAACCCGGCTGCGAGGCGCCAGAAGCGCCGGATCAGTTGCTTGCGCGTTGCGCTGTCGGCTTTCAGGTCGAGCTTTACGTCAGATGTTGTTGCGTCGGCAGCGGCCATGGATGCGGTTTAGTCCGAGCCCAAGCTCCGGCAGAGCTTCCCGCGCTACAATCCGCCGCGGGGCCCAAAAGTTCCATCGGCCGGGTCGGCGAAACCGTCAGGTCTCGGCCGCCGTATGCGCGGCTTCCGTGCGCGGCTTGGCGCTCTCGCTGACCATGAACTGCGTGCGGGCGAGTTCCGCGAAGTGTCCGCCGAGCCGGACCAGCTCGTCGAAGCTGCCGGATTCGATGATGCGGCCGCCTTCGAACACCAGGATGCGCGTGGCGTTGCGGATGGTGGCGAGGCGGTGCGCGATCACGAACGTGGTGCGCCCCTTCATCACCTCGACCAGCGCCGCCTGCACCTTGGCCTCGGTCAGCGCGTCGAGTGCGCTCGTCGCTTCGTCGAGGATCAGGATCGGCGGATCCTTCAAGAGCGCGCGTGCGATCGAAATGCGCTGGCGCTCGCCGCCCGAGAGCATGCGGCCGCGCTCGCCGACATTGGCCTCGAGACCCTGCGCATTGCGCTCGACGATGTCGAGCGCCTGTGCGCGGCGGCAGGCGTCGAGCAGCTCGGCCTCGGTGGCGTCCGGCTTGCCGACCCGCAGGTTGTCGGCGATCGAGCGGTTGAACAGCAGCGCTTCCTGGAACACCACGCCGATATTCTTGCGCAGCCCAGAGAGCGTGACGCCGCGGATGTCCATGCCGTCGATCTTCACCGCGCCCGACTGCGGGTCGTAAACGCGATGCAGCAATGCGAGCGCGGTCGACTTGCCGGCGCCGGTCGCGCCGACCAGCGCAATGGTTTCCCCCGGCAGCGCGGTGAAACTGACGTCGAGCACCGCCGACTTCTTGCCGTCGTAGGAGAAGCTCACGTCATCGAACTCGACCAACCCGCGCATGCGGCCGGGTTCGACCGCATCGGGGCGGTCACGCACCGCGGGAACGGTGTCGAGTATGTCGAAGAATTCCCGCAGGCGCGGCACTTCCATCACCAGGATATTGAAGAAATGGACGACCGCTTCGAGCTTGCCGATCAGCATGGTGGCGAAGCTCATGAACATCACGATCTCGCCGACCGTGGTCTGGCCATGGACGTAGAAGTAGATGCCGAGGATCAGGATCGCCAGCATGGTGATCGTGGTCGAGGCCTTGGTCAGCACCGTCGCCAGCGCCCACCACCACAGCACCGGCATCTGCGCGCCGAGCAGTTCGCTGCCGACCCGGCGCATCGCGTTCACCTCCATGTCGACGCGCGCGAAGCTCTGGATCAGGGCGATGTTGCCGAGCGTGTCCGACGTGCGCTCCGCCTGGTCGGTGTAGAAGGTCTCGACTTTGCTTTGCAGCTTCTCGGTCTTGCGCAACACGAACACGATCAGGCAGGCGAAGATGCCGCACAGCACCATCAGCAGCAGCCCGAAGCGCCAGTTCAGGAACAGCGTCAGCGGCATCAGGATGAACAGCGAAATGAAGCTCGTGAAGTGTTCGCGGAAGAACGAGAGCCACAGTCCCCACAGCGTGTTGGTGCCGGTGATCATCACCTTCATCAGCCGGCCGGAGTGAGTGCCGGTGTGATAGCTCAGCGGCAGCTGCAGGATGTGCTCGAAATAGTCCGCGCGCACGGCCTGGCAGTGGCGGTGCGCCAGCCGGTCGGCGTGCAGCGAGACGATCGTGCTGCAGACGATCGTGAACAGGCCGAAGCCGACCCAGGCGCCGACCAGCGGCAACAGCACGGTCCAGTCGAGCTGCCGCGCGCCGCTCTGCGCATTGGCGAGCGTGTCGACGATGCGGCCGAACAGGATCGGTTCCACAAAGGCGGCGGCGGCGAGCGCCACGCCCGCGAGCGCAAGCGCCCAGCCGAGCCGGGCCTCGGGCCCGAGAATTTCGAGCACCCGCCAATAAAGCCGAAGAAATTTCATGACGGCGACACGACCACCCCAGAGACGCTCACTCTAACGCAATACCGGCGCGCTGCAACGATTCCGCCCCAAGCACGGGCTAAAGACAATCCTTCTAAAAACAAGGGAAAAACAGGAAAAGCATTTTTCGAGAGCGGTATCGGGCCACTACAGGCAAATTTGCAATGCTGATGCGCCATAATGACCTCCTACTTGAATTATAGGTCTGCGACGGAAAACAATGGGTGAGTCGGAGAGGGCGAATGCGGCGGTGAGACCGCGACGTTGAGACGTCGGTCCCACTTCGACCACGATAGCACCAGGACGTGGGCAGGTGAGACGACGCAGATGCAGAATATCCCGACTGATTTACTGCGGACGCTTGTTGCGGTGGTTGATCTGCGCAGCTTCACCAAGGCCGCGCAGACGCTGGGCGTGACCCAGCCCGCGGTGAGCGCCCAGATCAAGCGCCTCCAATCGCTGATCGGATACGAGCTGCTCGATAAGAGCGCGCCCGGCGTGAGCCTGACGCAGCGCGGTACCGCCGTGGTTGCGCAGGCCCGGCGGTTGTTGGCCATCAACGACGAGATCCTGCAGGTATCCAACGGCCACTCCGCGGTGCAGACCCTGCGGGTCGGAATTCCCGGCGACTATTCCGGTTCCAGAATTCCCGCGACCCTCGCCCGGTTCCGCCTGCGCTGGCCGGATATCGGTTTTGCCGTCACCAGCGGTCCCGCCGACAACATTCTGCGGGCGCTCAAGCAGGGCGACCTCGACGTGGTGATGGCGGTGACCGACACGCCCCCCGTGACCAAGCCGCGGCACCTGTGGATGCGCCAGGCGGTGTGGGTGCGCAGCGACGCCACCAGGGTCGATCCCGACCGGCCGGTGCCGCTCGTGTCCTACGCCGAGGATTGCGCCTGCCAGCGCGTCGCGGTCGCGGCCCTCAGCCAGGCTGGCCGCCGCTGCGATTTCGTGTTCACCTCGGCGAGCCTGACCAGCCTTGCGGCCGCGGTCGGCGCCGGCTTCGGGGTGCTGGCGATGCCGCGCGGGCGGGCGCTGCGCAACAACCTCTACATCTGGGAAGACCCGCCGCTGCCGACGCTGCCGCAGCTGTTCTGCGGCATCTATGTCCGCGATGGCGAGGCCCGTTCCGCCGCCGACGAGCTGGCGGACTATCTCGACGCGGATCTGCGGGCTGAGCCGCAGCCGCCGCACTACGAGACCGGTGCGAGCATCTCGGACCTCCGCGCCGCCAGCGGCGCGTAGCAGGCATTGGCGGCGAGGGGCGCCCCACGGCCATCATGGCCGGACAAGCCCGGACATGACGGGCCCGCCGTCAATTCGCCCGCCGCTCGGCCTGTGGCGGCAGGAACGACGCGTCGAACACCGCATCGGCCTTCGGTCGCGCCTTGAAGCTGTAGCCGAGCGCGATCTGGCCGATCGCCTCTTCCATCCGCAGCGGATCGATGGCGCCGAAGCCGTTGGCGCGCACCTCCGGCGTGATCACGTTGTCCCGGATCGCCATCCGCAGCCGCTCGATCTCGACATCCTTCTTGGCGAACTCCTCGCGGCGCAGCACCGGCTCGACCGCGGTGGTCGGATTGCGGATCGTCTCGCGGAAGCCGCGGATCGAGGCGCGCAGGAACTTGCCCACCGCCTCCGGCTGCTCGGTGGCGAACTTCGTGTTCACGATGATCGCTGCGCCGTAGAGCTTGAGCTTGTAGTCCGGCATCTGCATCTGGACGATGTCGCCGACCGGCACGCCGCGGTCCTTGAGGTCGACATAGAGCCGGAAAGAATAGCCGAGCGCGGCGTCGAGCTGGCCGGCCGCGAGCATCGGGATCCGCACCGGCTCGGCGACGGGCTCCAGCGTCACCTTGCCGGTCTCGATCCCGTTCAGCTTCGCGAACGCCGGCCACTGCTGGACCGTGGTGGTCAAGGGCGGCGCGCCCAGCCGCTTGCCCTCGAGGCTCTTCGGGTCGCTGATGCCGCGGCTCTTGCGGCCGACGATCGCGAACGGCGGCCGGTTGTAGACCATGAAGATCGCCCGGACCGGGGCGGTCGGGTTCTGGTCCCGGAAGCGGATGACGGCATTGATGTCGGCCAGCGCCATGTCGTAGGTGCCGGAGGCGACGCGGCTGATCGGCTCGAACGCATTGGCCGCGTCGTCTATGCTGACGTTCAGCGACTCCTGCTTGTAGAAGCCCCGGTGGAGTGGCAACAGAAACAGAGCCGAAGGCCCTTCGATGCGCCCATCCAGGCTGAAGCGGACTGGTGTGTCCGGGGTCTGTGCACTCGCAGGGCCGGCCGCGATGAGCGCAAGCAGCAGTGCGCATATGCATGAGGTTCGACCGGGCCGGATAGGGTCGAGAACGCTCATGGGACGCACTGCTCCTACGATGACGCCGTCGGCCCGCGCCCCGAAACCTCACCGGATGTTCATAGGGGCAGAAGAGTACATGACGGCGCAAAGCGCAAGCGAGAACGAACGCCTCCGCGCCTCCTCACATGATTGCGAACACCGCGGCACGCCGAATCGTCCCCGCGGGTTGATATTTTCCGGAGCGTGCGATGACCGTCCCGCATGACATCATCCGGCCGTTCCGCGTACCCTATGCGGGCTCCGATGAGGAGATCGCGCGCCGGCATCTGGCTGCGGCGCCGCGTGCGGCGGACGCCGAGCGGCGGATCGATGCGCGCGCCACGCGGCTGATCGAGGGCATCCGCCGCCGCGCCGGCGGGCTCGGCGGCATCGAGGACTTCCTGCACGCCTATTCATTGTCGACCAAGGAGGGCCTCGCGTTGATGGTGCTGGCGGAGGCGCTCCTGCGCGTGCCCGACTACCCCACCACCGACCGCCTGATCGAGGACAAGCTCGCCACCGGCGAGTGGGATAGCGCCGAGCTGAAGTCGGATTCGTTTCTGGTGTCGGCCTCGGCCTGGACGCTCGGCATCACCGCGCGGATCATCCAGCCCGGTGAGACGCCGGAAACCATTATCGAAAGCCTTTTGAAGCGCCTGGGTCTGCCGGCGGTGCGCACCGCCACCCGGCAGGCGATGCGGCTCCTCGGCTCGCATTTCGTGCTCGGGCAGACCATCGAGGACGCGCTGCGGCGCGCCGCGTCGCATCCGGAGGCGCGCTATTCGTTCGACATGCTGGGGGAGGGCGCGCGCACGGCCGACGACGCCGGCCGCTACCGCGACGCCTATGCCGCCGCCATCTCCGCGATCGGCAGGAGCGCGGGCGAGGGTGCGCTGCCCGACCGGCCCGGCATCTCGATCAAGCTTTCGGCGCTGCATCCGCGCTTCGAGGCGATCTCGCGCGAGCGCGTGCTCAAGGAGCTGGTGCCGGACGTGATCGCGCTCGCCCGCACCGCGCGCGACTACGATCTGAACTTCACCGTCGATGCCGAGGAGGCCGATCGCCTGGAACTCACCCTCGACGTGATCGCCGAGGTGATCGCCGACACCTCGCTGCGCGGCTGGGAAGGATTCGGGCTGGCGGTGCAGGCCTATCAGAAGCGCGCCGAGGCCGTGATCGCCTGGCTCGACGATGCGGCGCGATCGCTGCACCGCCGGCTGATGGTGCGGCTGGTCAAGGGCGCCTACTGGGACACCGAGGTCAAGCGCGCCCAGGAGCGCGGGCTCCCGGGCTATCCGGTGTTCACCCGCAAGGCGATGACCGATCTCAACTACGACGCCTGCGCCCGCCGTCTCCTGGCCAATCGCGCGCGGCTGTTCCCGCAATTCGCCACCCACAATGCGCTCACCGTGGCGAGCGTGATCGAGGACGCCGGCGGCGTCGAGGGCTTCGAATTCCAGCGCCTGCACGGCATGGGCGAGGTGCTCTACGAGACGCTGTGCGGGGAATTTCCCGACGCCGCGGTGCGGGTCTATGCGCCGGTCGGCGGCCATCGCGACCTGCTCGCCTATCTGGTGCGGCGGCTGCTGGAGAACGGCGCCAACTCGTCGTTCGTGGCGGTCGCTGCCGACCCGTCGGTCCCGATCGCGACGCTGCTCAAGCGGCCGCAAGGCTGGATCAGTGACGCCGCACGGGCGCGGCATCCGCACATCCCGCTGCCGGTCGATCTCTACGCGCCGGAACGGAAGAATTCGCTCGGTGTCGAGTTCGGCCACGAGCAGAGCCTGCTCGACCTGCTGAAGGAGGTGCGAGACGGAAAGACTTTGCCCGCGCCGCTTGCTGACACCGACGACATGGCTGCGCACAACGCGATGGCGCAGGCGCGCGCGGCGTTTCCGGCCTGGCAGGCGACGCCGGCCGACACGCGCGCGGCCGTGCTCGACCGCGCTGCCGATCTCATGCAGGAACGCCGCGGCGCGCTGATCGCGCTGATGCAGGACGAGGGCGGCAAGACGCTCGACGACTGTGTCTCCGAGGTGCGCGAGGCGATCGATTTCTGCCGCTACTACGCGGTCGAAACGCGCCGGGCGCTCGCGCCGCGGATGCTGCCGGGCCCGACCGGCGAGTCGAATGCGCTGACTTATCGCGGCCGCGGCGTGTTCGTTTGCATCAGTCCGTGGAATTTCCCGCTGGCGATCTTCGTCGGGCAGGTCGCGGCGGCGCTCGCCGCCGGCAACGCCGTGGCCGCGAAGCCGGCCGAGCAGACGCCACGCGTCGCCGAGGCCGCCGTGCGCATCCTGCACGATGCCGGCGTTCCCGCCGAAGCGCTGCAGCTCGTGATCGGCGACGGCAGGATCGGCGCCGCGCTCGTGTCCGACCGCCGCTGCGCCGGCGTCGCCTTCACCGGCTCGACCGAAGTGGCGCGCGCGATCAACCGCGTCCTCGCCGGCAAGGATCAGCCGATCGTCCCGCTCATCGCGGAAACCGGCGGCATCAATCCGATGATCGTCGACGCCACCGCGCTGCCGGAGCAGGTCGCCGACGACGTCGTCATGTCGGCGTTCCGCTCGGCCGGGCAACGCTGCTCGGCGCTGCGGCTGTTGTGCGTGCAGGAAGACGTCGCCGACCGCATGATCGAGATGATCGCAGGCGCTGCACGCGAACTGAAGCTCGGCGACCCCGCCGATCCCTCGACCCATGTCGGCCCGGTCATCGACGCCGAAGCCAAGCAGAAGCTCGACCGCTGGATTGCGACGATGGAGCGCCAGGGCCGCGTGCGCTTCCGCTGGGATGCGGTGAAGCCGCTGCCCGACGGCCTGTACGTGCCGCCGACCATCATCACGCTCGACCGCGCCCGCGATCTCAAGGAAGAAGTGTTCGGCCCGATCCTGCACGTGGTGCGCTGGCGCGCCGACGCGCTCGACGCGCTGCTCGCCGACATCGCGTCGAACGGCTACGCGCTCACCTTCGGCATCCATTCGCGCATCGACGACACCGTCGAGAAGATCGTCGCGTGCGTGCCGCACGGCAATGTCTACGTCAACCGCAGCATCATCGGCGCCGTGGTCGGCACCCAGCCGTTCGGCGGCACGCTGCTCTCGGGCACCGGGCCGAAGGCCGGCGGGCCGAACTATCTGCGCCGCTTCGCCACCGAGCAGACCGTCACGATCAACACCGCAGCGGCCGGCGGTAATGCCAGTCTGCTCACGGCGGAGGAGTGACGGACCCGGCGCTGGGCGTTGTGCAAACAACGCGAGGGCGCATTCGTTAAAGTCAAAACCTACAAAATCAGTCATTGCGAGCGAAGCGAAGCAATCCAGGAAATGGCGCCGGCCACTGGATTGCTTCGTCGCTTCGCTCCTCGCAATGACGAACGAGCGATCGTTGCGATTGCAATCGCTGAACGTCCGTTGATCTCCCGCTGAACGTTCGTTGATCTAGATTGCAAAAAGATAATCTCGCGCGCCGTTGATCCGCCGCAGCCCGCTGATGAAATCGATGTTGCTCCCCGCTCCGGGGACAACATGGATGAGGAAAACGAAAATGCGTGTATTGACCAGCCGCGCGATCGCAGTTGCTGCCGCGGCCGCGATTGCACTGACTGCCGTGACCGTGCCGGCGAGCGCCGGCGGCGGTTACTTCCACCGCAACGACAACTACAGCAACGACGCCGCAGCCGCTGCTGCCGTCATCGCGGCGTTCGGCGCCATGGCCGCGATCATCGCGTCGAGCCAGCATCGTCGGCATCGCCACCATCATGGCGTGGTCCACCATCCCGGCCACTGGCACGGCCATCACCGCCACTATCGCCATCACCACCACCGTTGACTGATGGCGCGTCAGCCGGCGCCGCCTTGCGCAAACAAGGAGCGGCGCCGGCCCGCGTCTTCGCCGGCGTTAACAATCCTTATTCTCTTGCGAGTATTCTGATAGGGCATGGGTGATTCGCTTGATCGACTCTATGCGGCCGTCGTCGCCGCCAAGGGCGCCGATCCCGCCGCCTCGCGGACGGCGAAGCTCCTGCGCGCCGGCCGCAGCAAGATGGCGAAGAAGCTCGCCGAGGAAGCGGTCGAGGTCGTGATCGACGCCATGACCGGCCAGACCGAAGCCGTGGTCAAGGAGAGCGCCGACCTCCTCTACAATCTCACCGTGCTCTGGGTCGCCGCCGGCATCGAGCCGAAGCATGTCTGGGCCGAGATGAACCGCCGCGAGCGCATGTTCGGCATCGCCGAGAAGCTGCCCAAGCGCGCCTTCGCGCGCCGCAAGCTGGTCGCGCTCACCGCCGCCCGCGGCGCCAAGCGCCGCTGACTTCCAATCCTCGAAGATTGAATTCTGTTCGTGCGGCGCACGCCGCTCGGATTCCCTCTCCCCGGAGGGGAGAGGGTTAGGGTGAGGGGGTTCGAACCCTTCGAGAACCTAGCCCCCCTCACCCCACCCCTCTCCCCAACGGGGAGAGGGAGCGACCGAGTTCGCCGCATCGCCAAGCCTCACATCAACTCACTCCGCGTTCGCGTCATGGACATTCCGATCTCGCGCCGCTAAGCATCCCGCCGCATGCTGAGGAAAATGTACAACTGGTGCGTCGCGGCGGCGGGCAAGCCGCATGCGACGTGGACGCTGGGCACGGTCTCGTTCGTCGAAAGCTCGTTCTTTCCGATTCCGCCCGACGCCATGCTGCTGCCGATGTCGCTGGCGCGGCCCGACCGCGCCTATTACTTCGCCACCGTCTGCACGCTGACGTCGGTCGCCGGCGGCATCCTTGGTTACGCGATCGGCTATTTCCTCTACGAGTCGCTCGGGCTGTGGCTGATGCAGCTTTACGGCTACGGCGCCAAGGTCGAATGGTTCCAGCAGCAGTACCGCGAATGGGGCGCCTGGTTCATCCTGATCAAGGGCCTGACGCCGATCCCCTACAAGCTCGTGACCATCGTGTCCGGCTTCGCGATGTATCCGATCCTGCCGTTCATCGTCCTGTCATTGATCACGCGCGGCGCGCGCTTCTTCGTCGTGGCGTTCGTGTGCCACCGCTACGGCGACCGCGCGCGCGAGATCATCGAGAAGCGCCTGGAGCTGTGGGCCACCATCTTTGCGGTCATCCTTGTCGCCGGTATCGTCGGCGCGATCTTCCTGTTCTAGCTAGCCAGGTTCAGACGAGCCTTGCCCACGCGGTGCCGAGCGTCAGGCCGCTTACAGCGGCACAACGCCGCAGCGCGTTCGGTCGCATGAGGCCCTGATCGATATGGCGGGCAAGGGCATCAGTATTTACCTGCCCGCGAAATCACTTTGGAGGTCGGAGAATGCTGGCGACGTTGAGGTTCCTAGGTTGCATCGCGACGATAGTGGCTGCGGTCCCGGCTCTTGCCCAAACTGATTTTCCCAACCGGACAGTCAACGTGGTGGTCCCCTTCGCCGCGGGAGGCCCTACCGACACTATCGCGCGCATCGTTGGCGAGCATATGTCGCGCACGCTCAAACAGCCGTTCGTGATCGAAAATATCGTGGGCGCAGGCGGCACGATTGCTTCGAGCCGCGTCGCCAAGGAGAAGCCCGATGGCTACACCATCATCATGGGCCACATGGGGACGCATGCCGCTTCGGTCGCGCTTTATCCCAAGCTCACTTACAAGCCCGATGTCGATTTCGCTCCCATTGGTTTGGCCGCCGGCACGCCCGTGCTGGTCCTTGCGAAGAAAGAGTTCCCGGCCAAGGACCTCAAGGAGTTTGCGAGCTATGTAAAAGCCAATGCCGGCAAGTTGAATATGGCCCATGCAGGCGTCGGGTCGGTGTCGTTCACCACCTGCCTGTTGCTGAATTCCATCCTTGGGGCAAAACCGACCGCGGTGCCTTATACCGGTACCGGTCCCGCCCTCACCGCTCTGATCGCGGGGCAGGTCGATTACATGTGCGACCAGATCGTCAACGTGGTGCAGCAGATCGAATCCGGTCAGATCAAGGCCTACGCAATCGGCACGCCCGAACGGAGCCCGGCCTTACCGAATGTACCCACGTCAAAGGAAGCCGGCCTTCCGGAATTCCAGGCGCAGGCCTGGAACGCGTTATTCGCTCCGAGAGGAACGCCTCAGCCCGTCGTTGATCGACTTGCCGGCGCGCTCGACCAGGCTCTGGACGATCCGGAGGTGCGCAAGCGTCTGCTCGCGCTCGGTAGCGTTATCCCGGATCGGGCCGGGCGGGGACCCCAGGCACTCGAAAAGCTGGTCAGTAGCGAAATAGACCGCTGGACGAAAACCATCCGGGCCGCCGGTCCTCTCGACTAAGCGGGGCGTGGCGGGGTTTGCAGGTCCGGCGGCATGATCCGCCGTCAGCCCCGCCCCGTCGTCCTGATCTCTGCGCCAGCCTCGCGGTTCGCAGGCAGAATCTCATTTTTGCCACGGGTCGCGCCTAGTCTGGGGCGTGGAACAGAGGTGGTGCCGGGTGGGGCGCCAGACCCAAGTCCTTGCTTCGATACGAACACCGCAGCGGTTTCGAGACGAATTCGGCGATGGTCCGCCGGGTGCGCCTCGTTATTGCGTCGCTGGCCTGTTGCCTGGTGGTCGCATCGGCGCAAGCCCAGCAACAGCCGGCTCAGCCGAAACAGCAGCAGTTGCAGAGTATCGAGACCGCGCCAGCGCCGCCGGCGCAGGTGGAACCGCCGGCCGCGGCTGAGCCGCCGCCGAGCTATCGTCCCGGCTTCATCGATGCGCTCGGCCGGTTCCTCGGCGGCTCGAAAGAGGCGATCGACTCGCAGGTCCGCGGCACGCAGGAGACGCTCGGTACCATCGGCAGCCAGGCCCGGGATGCTGCCGGCAACGTCATCGCCATACCGAGCGCGCGCGTCATCACCGGACGCCAGCTCTGTCCGGCGGCGTCGAACGGCGCGCCCGACTGCCAGCAGGGTGCCGACGCGTTGTGTCGCGCCAAGGGATTCCAGGGCGGCCGCAACCTCGACGTCACGTCGGCGCAACGCTGCCCGGCACGGGTCTACCTCGAAGCGCGCCCGCCGAAGGAAGGCGAGTGCCGGACGGAGACCTACGTCACCCGCGCGGTGTGCCAGTAAGCCCTGCTCCGCTAGTCGCTCGTCACCTCCATACGGTTGAAGACACTCGAGCCACGAACTCGGTGCGCTCCCTCCCCCATAGCCCGTCGAAGACGGGCGTGAACGCCCTATTGTCGGGGGAGGGTTGGGGAGGGGGTAGTAGTTATTCACGCGCTGCTTCCAACAACGGCGACCCCCACCCCTCCCCACAAGGGGCCACAAGGGGGAGGGGAACAGATCCAGTTTGCCGCACCGGTGCGACTCACATTTCAATGTTCGCAAATGCTAGCTTTCGTCACCACACGAAACGGCCGGGAGGCGAGGATGGTATCGGGTTTTGGCAAGTCGCTGATTGCGGCGGCGACACTGGCGATCGCCATGAGCACTGCCGCGCAGGCGCAGGACAAGCTCAAGGTCATCGTCTTCCCCGGCCTGTCGAACCTCGCGCAGTTCGCGGCCGAGGCACAGGGCTTCTACAAGAAGCGCAACCTCACGGTCGAGGTCATCTACACGCCGAACTCCAGCGAGCTGCGCAACGGGCTCGCGCAGGGCAAATACGACATCGCCCATGGCGGCGTCGACAACGCGGTGGCGCAGGTCGAGAACGACAAGACCGATCTCTTCATCTTCATGGGCGGCAATTCGGGCCTCAACAGCCTGTTCGTGCAGCCCGAGATCAAGTCCTACGAGCAGCTGCGCGGCACCACCGTGGCGGTCGACTCGCCCAGCACTGCGTTCGCGCTCCTGCTCTACAAGATGCTCGACGTGAAAGGCATCAGGCGCAGCGAGTACAAGGTCGAGCCGGTCGGCGCGACCCATCTGCGGCTCGCGGCGATGCTGAAGGACAAGACCTATTCGGCGGCGATGCTGTCGCCGCCCGGCTCGGTGCAGGCGGAGGCCGCCGGCTTGCGCGATCTCGGCTCCGCGGTCAGCGTCGTCGGTCCCTATCAGTCCGACGGCGGCTGGGTGCTGCGCTCCTGGGGCAAAGCCAATGCCGACACGCTCGTGCGCTACATCCAGGCCAATGTCGAGGGCATCCGCTGGGCGCTCGACCCGGTGAACCGCGCCGCGCTGACCACGATCGTCGCGCAGCGGCTGAAGCTGCCGCCCGACGTGGTCGCGGAGTCCTTGAAGATCGCCGACGCGCAGAAGGGCTTCGCCGTCGACTCGCGCTTCGACATGGAAGGCTTCCGCAACGTGCTGAGGCTGCGCGCCGAGATCCTCGGCACCTGGGGCGGCAAGCCGCCCGCGCCGGACAAGTATCTCGATCCTCGTATTACGATCGCGCGCTGAAGGGATTGTGATGGGGCTACAAGCTCACGCCCGCCGCAGCAGCGCCAGCGCCATCATCGCAATCAGGCCGGCGAGCGACGGTGCCAGCGCGAGGCCGAGCGCGCGCAGCCGCGCCACGTCGTCGGGTGCCGGGTTGAACGTGCCGGCGCTGAGCCAGCGCACGATTTCGGCGGCCGATGTCGCCTGCGGATCGGCGGCGGCGATCGCCGGCAGCGATGCCAGCCGCGATTGAACCTCGCGCAGCTCCAGGTCGATCGCGTCGCGCCGCGTCGCGGCGGCTTGCGCCTGCCGCAGTTCCAGCACGGGAGCGCAGGCGCGCGCCGACGCCGGCCGGGTCACGTCGCGGCAGCCGTCGGTGATGTGCCACACCACCTGGGCCTGCGGTTGCGCCTTCTGCAATTCGACCTCGATCGCCGCGACCGGGCGCAGTTCGGTGATGCCGGCGCGCTCGTGCCGCAGCCGGTCGAGCCGCTCGGTGAGTACCGCGCTCTCGCCCGCGATGCGGGCGCGACCTGCCACGGCATCGCCAATGTGCGTGGATGCAAAGCCGGTGGCGGCGAGCCAGGTCATCACCAGCACGGCGAGCCAGATGCTCCAGGCTGCACCGGCGGCGAGGATCGAGCGCCGGTGCCAGAACTGCACGCCGACGCTCGGCAGCACCACCGCGAGGAGGTCGATCGCGAGCCCGATCGCGGCTAGCAGCGCGGCGGCTTCGAGCGTCTGGCCGAACGAGGCCGCGAAGCGCGCATTCATGACCAGCCCGACCGCGGTCAGGCCGAATGCGGTGAGAAGCAGCAGCGCGGCCGAGATGACGGCGACGATCGAACGCGGCCTCTGCGCCGGTGCCGGGCTTGCGATCGCGGTGGCGAAGGCGTGCCCGACCAGCTGGTTGGCGGCCTCCCGCGGCGTCCGCGTCGGCGCCAGCACGACCTTGCCGCGGCCGATGGTGAATTGCGTGATCAGTCCGGCCTCGACCCAGGCGGCGAGGCGGCGGCGCAGGCGGACCAGCGGCCAGCCGAACTGCCGAGCGAGGTCACCCAGGCTCGTTTCGACGCGCCCGTCGACATGATCGCTCAACCACATGAGCGCTTCATCGTCACTGAACGAATGCAGCGCAACGACGTTCGCTCGCGCCACGCCGGCCTCCACTACCTACGAGCATCATTGATTCGCGGCAGGCTAACACAGCGCCCGGCCTCGAAAGAAGCGCCGGCCGATGTTGTTCAGATGTTTGTGGAGGGTAGACGACGCTGCTCTGTTTCGGCTCGCGAGCACTCGATCCGTCATCCTGAGGCGCTCGCGAAGCGAGCCTCGAAGGATGCACGGCCACGGTGTTGCAACAGCCGGGCCGTCGTCCTTCGAGGGCCGCCATAGTGCGTCGAAAGACGCGCGTAAACGCGCTAACGGCGGCCACCTCGGTATGACGGAGATGGGTTGGTACTCGCGGGTAGCGGAATCGTCAGTACGCGTTCTTGTACGACTTCGCCGAGATAACGGTGCGCGCCAAGATCTGGATGTCGAGCCATAGCGACCAGTTCTCGATGTAGTAGAGATCATGCTCGACGCGCATGCGCATGCGCCGCGCGTCGGTCTCGCCGCGGAAGCCGTGCACCTGCGCCCAGCCGGTGATGCCGGGCTTCACGTTGTGGCGGCGGGCATAGAGGCGGATCTTCTTCTCGTATTCGAGATTGTGCGACAGCGCGTGCGGCCGCGGGCCGACCAGCGACATGTCGCCCTTGAGCACGTTGATGAGCTGCGGCAGCTCGTCGATGTTCCAGCGCCGCAGGAAGCGGCCGAACCGCGTTACTCGCGCGTCGTCGCGCGTCGCCTGCTTGATGTCGGGGCCGTCCTCCATCACGCGCATGGTTCGGAACTTGACGATCCGGAAAGTGCGCTGGTTGTAGCCGTAGCGGCGCTGCCGGAAGAACACCGCGCCCCCGCCGTCGAGCTTGATCAGGCAGGCGACCACCGCGAACAGCGGCATGAGCGCCACCAGCGCGGCTGCGGACACGGTGACGTCGATCAGCCGCTTGGTCAGCCACTGCAGCATGCCGAGCGGCGCGGCCGTCAGTTGCAGCGTCGAAATCGGGCCGATCCGCAGCAGCTCGGCATTGGTGAATTCCTCGAGCATGCCGTCGGGTCCGAGATGCAGCTCCGCCGGCAGCACGCCGAATTTCTCGGCGGTCTGCTTGACCGCGTCGGTGGCAGTCCATGGCGCCAGAAGCACGATCGCGTCGGGATTGGCTTCGCGCGCCTGCGTCAGCGCGAGCTCGAGCTCGCCTTTCAGTGTTTCGGCGCCGGCGTCGCTCAGCGGCCCGGGCAGCAGCGGCAGCGAGCAGCAGCCTGCGACCTCGACGCCGAGCTGCGATGGCTGGTAGCGCCGCAGGAACGCCGAGATGCGCGACGTCGCACCCACCACGAATATCCTCTTGGCGGTGACGATGCCGTTGCGGCTTGCGAGCAGCGTCGCCCGCGTGAGCAGACGGCGGAACGGAACCAGCGCCAGCAATCCGGAGATGTAGAAGAGCGCGATCCAGGCGCGCGAATAGACCATGCTCATCTGCGCCAGGAAGCCGATCGCCAGCAGGCAGAAGAACGTGCCGTGCCAATGCACCAGGATGCGCCGCGTGTTCACCTTGCCGGAGAGGAACGTGCCGATCCGGTATTCGCCGCGCGCGGTGTTGATGACGGCATAGATGGCCGCGGCGAGCGTGCCGACGTGCAGATAGAAGTCCGGGTTCCCGACGGAACCGTAGGCGGCAACGTGGTAGACGACGCCGGTGATCAGGGCGAGCGCGAACACCGCGCTGAACTCGAACACGAAGGCGAGGATGCTGAAGGTAGGCGCGTTGATCAGTGCCCGCCGCCGCGTCGCCTGCGACGTCGGCGCGTCGAACCGCACATTGGGCGGGACGAAGTTCATGGCGAAGTGCGCCGAATGAGCGGCTGCGTGCGCTCGCTACGCTGCATGACTGGCGACCCTGTCTCTTCTTGTTGCAGCGATAGATGCAACACCCACGTACCGATGTCCCGGCCGATGACGCGTTAGCGTTACCGTCGGAAAGCGGTTCGGCGCCGCCGCCCGCGGGCTAAAGTCGAACAGAGGGCAGACGAGGATCGCGCGTGTCGAACGCAGCGACGTTAACGACGCCCATCAAGGTTCCAAGGGTTAATCGATGCGTGCGGCATCGCTGCTGAAGACCGCGTTCCCGATCGTCGCCCAGTACAGCGGCCTCGGTGCGGCGCTGGCGCTGCGCTATCGCGGCGCCGGCACGATCTTCATGCTGCACAGCGTGGTCGAGAACGGCGACGGCTATCCCGACCACAGCCTGCGCTGTCCGGCCGGCAAGCTCGCGGATGCCTTGCACTTCCTGCGCGAAGACGGCGTCGCGTTCGTCTCGCTTGACGAGATGCTCGAGCGGCTGAAGTTCCCTTCCGGCCGGCCGTTCGCGGCCTTCACCTTCGACGATGGCTTCGCGGACTCATTGACGCAGGCGCTGCCGGTCATGGAGCGGTTCGGCGCGCCGATGACCGTCTATGTCGCCACCGGCATGATCGAGCGCAGCCTGGACGCCTGGTGGCTCGCGCTGGCGGAATGGATCCGCCGCAGCGACCGCGTCGCGCTGCCACAGGCGGGCCTCGCCTTCGACTGTTCCGATGCCGCCGCCAAGAAGCGCGCCTTCGTCGCCATCGAAGCGGCGATCCATCGCGACTATGACCTGCTGCCGCAGGTGCGGGTGGCGCTCGCCGACGAGGGGATCGATTGCCATGCCCAGCTCGACCGTGAGGCGCTGACGGTGGAGCAGTTGCGCGAGCTCGCGCGGCATCCGCTGGTCACCATCGGCGGCCACACCGACACCCACATTAATCTGGCGCTTGCGCCAGAGGCGACGGCCTGCCGCGAGATGATGTCGAACCGCCGGTTCCTGGAAGGGATCATCGGCAAGCCGGTCGTCCATTTCGCCTATCCGTTCGGCAATGCGCGCGCTTGCGGCGACCGCGAGGCGGCGATCGCGCATGCCGTCGGCTTCAAGACCGCGGTGACGACCCGCAGCGGCGCGATTTTCTCCGGCCATCTCGATCACTTGTACGCGCTACCACGCGAAGTGCTGTCGGCCGACGACACGCCGCCGTCGCTGCGCTGCAAGCTCGACGGCGTCTACCGCGCGTTCCAGTCGCATCTCGGCGACCCCGTCGCGCGCATGTAGGGCGAAGATGACGATCGCCACGCAGATGTTTCGCTTGGTTGCCGTCGTGCTCGCCGGCCTGTGGCTGGCGCAGGCGCAGGCGGCGGAGAAGCAGGCCGAGGCGCCGGCGTTCCAGCGCGGCATCGCCATCGCGCATACGATGGCGTGGGCGCAGATCGAGCCGGGACCGTCGAAGGCGTTCGTGTTCCCGCCGTTCATGGATCAGGGCCGCCGGCTCGATCGTGCCG
The DNA here is from genome assembly GCA_019745775.1 of Xanthobacteraceae bacterium. Taxonomy (GTDB): domain Bacteria; phylum Pseudomonadota; class Alphaproteobacteria; order Rhizobiales; family Xanthobacteraceae; genus VAZQ01. The sequence goes on from JAIESR010000019.1 coordinate 116,842, forward strand.
AATTGCAGGCGCTCACCCGCGCCGGCTTCGATTTCGTGCGGCTCGCCGTCGATCCGGGCCCGTTCCTCCAGTTCACCGGCGCGCGCCGCGAGCGCGCCGAGCAGATCCTGCTCGAACAGGTGCGGCTGATCCTGGCGTCCGGGCTCGCGGTGATCGTCGACTTCCATCCCAGCGACCTGCATCCGAACTACACCGGTGCCGCGCTCACCGGCGGCGTCGCGACGCCCGCCTTCCGCGACTATCTGCGGCTGCTCGAGCGTACCGCCGTGCAGCTCGATGCGCTCAAGTCGCGCCGCGTCGCGTTCGAGCTGATGAACGAGCCGCCGGTTTCGCCGGCGGTCTGGCAGCCGATGCTCGAAGCCGCCTACCACGCCGTGCGCAAGGTGGCGCCGCGGCTCCTGCTGGTGCTGCCGGGCGCCAGCGAGGGCATGGTGGAGGGCCTGCTTGGTCTCAAGCCGGCGGCGTTCCGCGACGATCCGGCGGTGATCTATACGTTCCACTACTACGAGCCGTTTCAGTTCACACACCAGGGCGCGTCCTGGAACGCCGCCCGGCATCTTGCCGACGTGCCCTATCCGGCGACGGCGCGGCCGCTGCGCGACAGCCTGGAAGCGACCGCCGCGGCGATCGAGTCCTCGCCCCTGTCGCAGGTCCAGAGGGCCGCGGCCACGCTCGAAGCGCGCCGCCTGCTCGAGAGCTATCGTCGCTCGGGCTTCGACCGCGCCGCCATGGCGAAGAGCCTCGACCGCATCACCGTCTGGGCCAAGAGCAATGGCATCCCCGCCGACCGCATCTTGCTCGGCGAGTTCGGCGCGCTGAAATCGCCGCGGCAGGCGCACGGGTTGCGCGCCGCCGAGCGCCGGCAATGGTTCGCCGACGTGCGCAGCGAGGCGGAGGCGAGGGGGTTCTCGTGGGCGGTCTGGGTCTATCGCCTCGGCGGTTTTGAGGTCGTCGACGGCAGCCGCGGTGTCGATATCGATCCGGATGTCGCCGCCGCGCTTGGCCTGAAGTCACCATCGCGTCACAGCGCCGCGCCGGCGAAATAACCGCCGCGGATCCGCCACGCGCCAGCTCATGGTGACCGCGTGTTCCGCAATCGCGATCGCAGCGCCACGCCGCCACGTCACGCGGCGCGGCAATTAAGATTAATTGCGTTTGTAAGCTTCTGATCCATCACCAGTCGACATATCGCGCCGCGATCTGTGGCAATTACAATTTGCATCGCGGCAGCATCTGCCGGCTTTGCGTCGTGCGGTGGCAGGTGCCGCGCGGCAATGGAAGTTCGTCGCGTGAGGCCGTGCGGATATGCTGAACGACAATCGCCCGCTGGTGAGCATCATCATCAAGGCGCTGAACGAGGAGTGCCACATCGCTTCCGCGATCGAGAGCGCGCTCGCCGCGATCGCCGAGGTCGGCGGCGAGGTGATTCTCGCGGACTCGGCCTCGAGCGACCGCACCGTCGAGATCGCGCAGCGCTATCCGATCAGGATCGTGCAGCTCAGCGACATCCGCGACCGCTCCTGCGGTGCCGGCGCGCAGCTCGGCTATCAGCATGCCGGCGGCCGCTACATCTACCTGCTCGACGGCGACATGACGCTCCGCACCGGCTTCCTGCCGGCGGCGATCCGACGCCTCGAGAAAAATGCGACGGTCGCCGGAGTCGGCGGTACCCTCACCGAGCTCGAGACGGACAACCACGAGTTCGTGCAGCGCGTGAAGCGTGGCGACCTCTCGGCGGAGCCCGGACCGGTCCTGCGGCTCGACGGCGGCGGCCTCTACCGCCGCTCCGCCGTCGAGGCCGTCGGCTACTTCACCGATCGCAACCTGCACGGCGGCGAGGAGGGCGAACTCGGCGCGCGCTTGCGGGCACGAGGCTTCACGCTTGAGCGGATCGCCGTTCCGGCCGTCGACCATCGCGGCCATTCCGGCAGTGGTTACCGCCTGCTGCTGCGACGCATCACGTCGCGCAACGCCTGCGGCTCCGGCGAGACCTTGCGGGCTGCGCTCGGCCGCCCGCATTTTCCGCTGGTGTTCCAGAACAACGGCACGCTCAAGCTCGCCCTGGTCGTGCACGCATGGTGGGCCAGCATACTCGCCTGCGCGTTATTCATTTCACCCTGGCCTCTCGCCGGGCTGGCGATGGCTGCGCTGATCGCATTTCCGGTCGTGATCATGGCGCTGCGCTGGCGTTCTCTCGACGTCGGCCTCTACTCGGTCGTCGCGTGGAACGTCTACGCGCTGTGCCTGCTGCCGGGGTTCCTGCGCCCGCGCGTGCCGCCGACCGCCTGGATCGATAGCACCGTGGTCAAGGACGCCACGCCCGGCGCCACGATAGAGCCGTTTCCGCGCCCGCGTGTGACCGCCGCCCGGCACGATGCCGCGCCGGCGGCGCGCAGCGCCTGACCGTCATGAGCATCGACACGCTGCCGTCGCAATCAGTCGCAGGCGTGCACGCCGCGGGCGACCTCGAGCGCGCGCTGCGCAGCGTCCTTTTCCTCGCGGCCTTCCTGGTGACCTGGATCACCATGGCGCCGTTCCCGGACCTCGGCGATCCGAAGGTGCTGGAGCCGGTCGCCGACGGCAATGCCCTGAACCAGCTCGTCACGCTCGGCATGACAGGGACGCTCGCAGCATTCCTGTTGGTCCGGCATGCGCGTGCTGCGCTGCTCGCGCTGACGCTGCCGCTCGTTCTCACGCTCGCCTGGTTCGCGGTCTCCGTCGTCTTCGCCACCCATCCGGATCTCGCTGGGCGAAGGCTCATCCTCGCCGGCTTCATGATCTGCAATTCGATCGCGCTGCTGCTTCTCCCCGTGAGCCGCGAGCATTTCGCCCGCCTGCTGACGCTGGCGGCGCTGGTCGTGCTGGCGCTGTGCTACGCCGGCGTCCTGCTACGGCCGCAATATTCGATCCACCAGCCGACCGACGTGGTCGAGCCGATCCTCGCCGGCAACTGGCGGGGTGCGTTCGCGCACAAGAACGGCGCCGGCGCCGCCATGACATTGCTGATCTTCATCGGCATCTTCGTCGCGCGCGTCTCCAACCGCTCGCTCGGCATCGCGATCGTCGCGCTCGCCGCCTTCTTTCTGGTCTTCTCGCAGGCGAAGTCGCCGCTGCTGCTGCTGCCGATCGTTCTGCTGCTCTCCTGGCTCGTCCTTACCCTGCGCAGCCCCGGTCTGACGGTCGCGCTCGTGATTGGCGTGCCGCTCGGCATCAACCTGCTGACCGTCGGCTCGGTCATGTTCCCCGGCATCGAGGCGTTGCTTTCCATCTTCATGTCGGACACGACCTATACCGGCCGCAACGAGATCTGGGGGTTCGCGCTCAACCATGTCGGCCAGCGCCCGGTTACCGGCTTCGGCTTCCAGGCGTTCTGGGGCACCTCCGACCTCGTGGTCTCGGGCAGCATCCGCGAATCCTGGGCCTATCGCGCCAGCGACGCGCACAACGGCTACCTCAATCTGGCGGTGATGACCGGCGTGGTGGGGCTCGTGCTGGCGCTAACCTGGATCGTCGCGCAGCCGCTCGCCGACGTCATCCGCAACAACACGAACCGCACCGATCCGCTGACCATGATGTTTGTTCAGATCTGGCTGTTCGGTGTGCTGCTTTGCGGCTTCGAGTCGCTGCTGTTCGCCGGCGGCAGCGCGCTGTGGGCGATGATGATCATGTCGATCGTGGGGCTGCGCTATCTCGTGTCGATGCCGTTGCGCGGGGGAGCGCATGCTTAGCCCGACGCCCTGCCTGCTCTCGATCAACAATTACTTCTATCCGCGCGGCGGCGCCGAGGTGCTGTTCCTCGAGCAGAACCGCATGTTCGAGGACATCGGCTGGCAGGTGGTGCCGTTCTCGATGCGGCACGCCAAGAACCTGCCGACGCCGTGGTCGGCGTATTTCCCCGACGAGATCGAGTTCGGCGCGGATTACAGCCTCGCCAGCAAGCTCGTGCGCGCGCCGCGGGTGATCTATTCGCTGCAGGCGCGCAGGAAGCTTCGCGAGCTGCTGCGCCGGATCAAGCCGCGCATCGCGCACGTGCACAACGTCTATCACCATCTCTCGCCGTCGATCCTCGGCCTGCTGCGGGACGAGGGCATCCCGGTCGTGCTCACCGTGCACGACCTCAAGCTCGGCTGTCCCGCCTACACCATGATGCGCGCCGGCAAGCCCTGCGATGAATGCCGCGGCGGCAACTTCCACCGCGTCGCGGTCAACCGCTGCATCAAGGGCTCGCTCGCGCTGTCGAGCCTGGTGATGCTTGAATCGTACGTGCATCGCTACCTCAAACTCTACGATGCCAACGTCACCCGCTTCGTGGTGCCGAGCCGCTTCATGCTCGAGACGCTGGTCGCGTGGGGATGGGATCGCGAGCGCTTCGTCTACATCCCGAACTTCGTCGACCACGACCGCTTCAAGCCGAAAGCGCCGGTCGGCAAGCGCTTCGTCTATTGCGGGCGGCTCGACGGCCTGAAGGGCGTCGCGACCCTGATCACCGCGGCGGCGAAAGCGCGGCAGCCCCTGACCATCGCGGGCGCCGGGCCGGACGAAGCGCGGCTGCGCGCGCTTGCCGCCGGGCTCGGGGCCGATGTCGACTTCCGTGGGCATCTCACCCAGGTTGCGCTCGCGCACGTGATCGAGACGGCGCGCGCGGTCGTCGTTCCCTCCGAGGTCAACGAGAACGCGCCGCTTTCGGTGCTCGAAGCCTATGCCGCGGGACGCCCGGTGATCGGCTCGCGCATCGCCGGCATCCCGGAACTGATCCGCGCGGACGAGACCGGCGTGCTCTACCCGACCGGCGATGCCGATGCGCTCGCCGCCGCGCTCGCCCGCTTCGCGACGCTGCCGGACGAGCGGCTCGCCGCCATGGGCGCGGCTGGACGGCGATGGGTCGAGCGCGACTTCAGCGCCGCCGCCTATCGCACGCGCATGCTCGCGCTCTACCAGTCGATCGAGGATGGCGCGCGATGAACATGCCGCTGCGCGAGCCGCAAGTCTTCGCCTCGCAGGTTCGTTCGCCGCAATCCACCGCGGTGGGCGCGAAGCCGCTGCGCATCGTCATGCTCGGGCTACGCGGCTTTCCCGACGTGCAGGGCGGCGTCGAGCGCCACGTCGAGCATCTCTCGCGCCGGCTGGTCGAGCTTGGCTGCGAGGTCGAGGCGATCGTGCGCAGCCCGTACATGCCGGAGGATTGCCCCAGGACCTGGCACGGCGTGAAGCTTCATCCGATCTGGTCGCCGCGGGTGACCGGCGTCGAGGCGCTGGTGCACAGCTTCCTCGGCGTGTTCCACGCCGCGCGCATCAAGCCCGACATCCTGCACATCCATTCGATCGGCCCGGCGCTGTTTGCGCCTTTGGCGCGCGCGCTCGGCCTGCGGGTGGTCGTCACCCATCACGTGATGAACTACGAGAACGAGAAATGGGGCCCGGCGGCGCGCACCCTGCTGCGGCTCGGCGAGCGCATCGGCATGACCTTCTCCCATGCGCGGATCGCGGTGTCGCGCTTCCTCGCCGACCGCGTGACGCGCGACTACGCGGTGTCGATCCGGGTCATCCCCAATGGACTCGGCGAGCTGGCGACCGCGCCGTCGACCACGACGCTGCAGCAGTTCGGCCTCACCGCCGGGCGCTATCTGCTCACGGTGGCGCGCATCGATCCGCAGAAATGCCAGCTCGACCTGATCGAGGCGTTCCGGCAGGCGCAGCCGGCCGATTGGACGCTGGCGCTCGCGGGCGCCGCCGACTACGCCTCGGACTACGTCCACAAGGTGGTCGAGGCCGCCAGGCGGACGCCCGGCGTCGTGCTGCTCGGCCACCAGAAGGAAGCCGCGCTCGCCGAGCTCTACGGCAACGCCGGCGCCTTCGTCCTGCCGTCGAGCCATGAGGGCCAGCCGATCGCGGTGATCGAGGCGCTCGGCTACGGGTGCCCCGTCATCCTCAGCGACATCCCCGCGCACCGGGAGCTTGGGATCGTCGCGGGTCAATTCTTCCCCTCCGGCGACGTCGTGGCCCTGTCGAAGCGCCTGCGCGCGGTGTTCCGCGATCCGCCCGATCGCGCCGATCACACCGCCGATCGCGATCGCATTCTCAAGCGCCACGACTGGCGCCTGATCGCGCGCCACACGCTGCGCGCCTACTGCGCCGCGCTGCCGCCGCGCCGCGCGGTGGGGATTCGATTGGGATTACGGGACCAAGAGTAGACGCTGGCGCAAATCTCAATCCGTCATCCTGAGGTGCCCGCCGAAAGGCGGGCCTCGAAGGACGACGGCCCGGCTGTTGCAACACCGTGGCCGTGCATCCTTCGAGGCGAGCTTCGCTCGCACCTCAGGATGACGGACTGAGGGTTCGCCGATCCGATAGAAGGATAGCTGTACTATCCCGTCGCCGCTTCCGCCGCGCGCGACCGCCGGATCACGGGCATCAGGTAGACCAGCCCGATCGCCGCCAGCACCGCGCAGGCGAGCGCCGTCGACGCCAGCGTGCGCGTCATCGCATGCCCGGCGATCGCCAGCGCGCCGCAGCCGATGGCGACGGCGTCGGCGATGCCGACGGTGCGGAAGCCGAACAGCTTTTGCACCCGCGCGGCGACGATCGGCTGGAATACGATTGCGGCGAAGATCATCGCGGCCGGGATCGCCAGCATGCCAAGCCACGCCGCCGTGACGAACGGCGTCGTCGTCAGCACCAGGAACGACGAGCCCGTCAGCACGACCGCGACATTGGCCTGCCCGGCCGATATCAAGAGCCGGTCGGAGGTGGCGTAGAACGATTGCACGAAGGTCGGGATCGCCAGCCAGATCAGCAGCGCCTCGGCGCCGCGATAGTTGCCGAACACCGGCAGCAGGTACGGCGCCAGCACGAAGATCGCGCCGATCGTGAACACCGTGCAGCCGATCACCAGCCGCCGGCAGAGCTCGACCTCCTGCCGCAGGGCCGCGAGGTCGCCGATTTCCTGGAGGTGGCCGGCGTGCGGCGAGAATCGCTTGAGCAGCGCGAGCTGGAAGAACGCGTAGAGCGCGGCGATGCGCGACGCCACCGCATAGTCGGCGACCGCTTCCGACGGGAACAGCGCGGCGGCGACCAGGATGTCGACCGCGCCGAGCTGGTTCGCGAACAGCGTCGCGATCACGAATTTTCCGGTGTAGGTGTAGTCCCACGACGTCCACGGCGTCGTGCCGGCGATGCCGCGGTTGAAGATCCGCCGTGCCGCCCACAGCCACGGCAACAGCACCGACAGCGTCAGCACATGCGCAACATAGGCGTCGCCGAGGCTCGCCAATGCGGCGAGCGGCAGCAGCACGATGCGGATCGCGCTCGGCACCACCTCGCCGAGCACGATCGATTCCGTAATGCGCGAGCGGCCTTCGAGTGCGCCGGTCGCGACGACCAGCAGCGTGGTGAACACCGCAAACGGCGCCAACAGCTCGAACCAGGCCGCGAGGCCGGGCTTGTCGAGCCACGCCGCGATCGGCCCGGCGGCGAGATAACCGATGAGCGCGATCGCGCCTGACACGAGCGCGCCAAGGATCGCCGAATAGCGATGCAGCTTGACCTCGGAGTCCTGGTCGTGCGGACGCCGCGAGACATGGAAGAGCAGCAGCAGCGAGGGCCCGACGCCGAGCGCGATGCTGGCCAGCCGGTAGAAGCCGAACGCCGTCATCATGTCGCCGAAGCCGTCCTTCGACAGGATGCGGGAGAGGATCACCAGCACCACGAACTGGGAGGCGAGGCCGAACAGCCGCGCGCCGGAGACGACCGCCAGCACCTTCAGATAGGCGCGCATGCGCGAGCCGCGCATGGCCGCCGAAACCGCTCCCGCCAGGGCCGCAATCGATCGCATCAGTTGCTCTACGCTCGCTGACGTGAAGCAAATTGGTGCGGCGAGCTCGGTCTGCTCCCTCTCCCCGGAGGGGAGAGGGAGCTCACCGAGTTCGCCGCACTGTCACGGTGTCTAGCTACGTTCGTCTTGTCTTAGCAGCCCTGCATGCCGCGATGCGGCGCGGCATCGACGTTCCGGCAGGCTTTTCGGGTTTACCCTAACGGCACAAAGCCTGGCCCCGGCGGGCGCATTAACTTGCGGGCGACGTTCCGAGCATGAACATGATTGGAATGCCCTGACGAGGGCAGATCCACGGAACTGCAATGTTCATCGATACCAGACAGACCGCGACGATCGCCCATGCTCAGCCGGTGCCGGCGCCGGCCACAACCGCGCCCGCCAACGGGCCGGCCGTCGATGTCGCGTGGCTGGCCGAGGTCGTCTGGAGCCGCAAGCGCACCGTCGCGCTCGGCGTCGTGGCCTGCATGCTGGCGGCGTTGCTGTTCGGCGTGTTCGCGCCGGCGCGCTACACCGCCACCGTGCAGGTGCTGGTCGATCCCAACGACCTGCGCGTGGTCGACAACGTGCTGCGCGGCCAGAACCAGCTCACCGAGACCCACATCACCCAGGTCGAGAACCAGGTCCGCGTGCTGCTCTCGAACAACGTCGCCAAGCGCGTGGTCGAGCGGCTCAATCTCGACCGCGATCCCGATTTCGTCGGCGGTGCGAGCGGGCTCGACCCGCGCGCCGTGTTGCGCGCGCTGTTCGGCGGCGCGCGCGACCGTTCCGATCCCGCGATCGAGGCGCTGACCGCGCTGAAGAAGCGGATTCAATCACGTCGGGTCGACCGCACCTACGTGGTCGATGCCAGCGTCTGGGCGCACAGCCCGCAGCGCGCGGTCGAGCTTGCCAACGCGCTCCTGGAATCGTTCATGGAGGAGCAGTCGGCCGGCCGCGCCGAGGCCGCGCGGCGCGCCTCCACCTCGCTGAATGCCCGGCTCGCCGAGCTGCGCGAGCGCGTGCAGCAGGCCGAGCAACGGGTCGAGGACTACAAGAAGGCCAACAATCTCCTGTCGTCGAGCGGCACGCTGGTGAACGAGCGCCAGCTCACCGAGCTCAACAGCCAGCTCATTCTGGCGCGCAGCCGCAGCGCCGAAGCCAAGGCACGCTACGACAAGATCGCCGAAGCGCAACGCAACCGCGCCGATCCCGGCGCCATCGGCGAGGCGGTCGGCTCCGCCACCATCACGGCGCTGCGCACGCAGCTCGCCGAGATTGCGCGCAAGGAAGGCGAGATCAACGCCACGCTCGGCGGCCGCCATCCGGCGGTGATCGAGATCGCGTCGCAGGCGGCGCGCATCCGCCGCATGATCGAGGAAGAGGTCGCGCGCATCGCCGAGGCGGCGCGCAACGACATGGAGCGCGCCCAGGCCAACGAAGCGTCGCTGGCGGCGAGCCTGGAGCGGCTGAAAGACGAGCTCGAAGGCACCAACAGCGCCAGCGTGAAGCTGCGCGAGCTCGAGCGCGACGTGCAGGCCGGCCGCTCGGTCTATGAGTCGTTCCTGGTGCGCACGCGCGAGGTTTCGGAGCAGGAGCGGCTCGACACCACCAATATCCGCGTGATCGCGTCGCCCGATCTGCCGGAGAACCGCAGCTTCCCGCCGCGCACGCTGATCCTGCTCGCCGGCAGCGCCGTGCTCGGCGGCATGCTCGGTGTCGCGCTGGCGTTCTTCGGCGCGTGGCGCGATCGCCGCCGCCCGGCGCTCGCGCCGGCGAGCCGGCCGTCGCCGCCCCTCGTGCCGGTAGCGGAGCACGCAAGCGAGCCGTACGCACCGTCACCGCCGCAAGCCGCGCCGCGCAAGCAGGCGTTCCGGCTATAAAAATTTTCTGATCATAGCGAGGCGGCGAAAACATTCGCTGCGGTCGCGCGTTGGCGAAACGCGCCACAATTCACGGACGGATTATCATACGCGTTCTGTTGATAGCGCGTTTGACACTTCCGCGCGCTCACCTACCTTCGCTTCGTGCCGTTCGCTTGAGGGTGTTCGTCGCGCGACGTCGCGTGGGGGGCGGGATGCGGGGTCCTGCGAGTCCGAGCAGGCACACCGACGGCCCGGGAGACGACCGGGCAACACCGCCCTCCCACAGTGACCGGCGGGGCGTGCGAACGCGCCCGTATCACGTCGAAGGGCACATAGTGGTAAGTGCTGTAAGAATGTAAGTTTCGAACTAAGCCAATGATTGATTTCAGGAATATATCTTACACCCGATCTTACACCCTGCGCCGGCGGTGCATGAAGAAGCCGCCGGCTGGCCGCCGCAGCGCGCCCGCGAGAACGATCACACTTGCGTCAAATCAGATGTGCGCACGGCCGAGTCGCAAATTCGCCCGACGCGCGTGCAACACGGCGCGCGGCGGAGCCGTGTCGTCTATCGCGTCGATCGTCGTGGAAGTGGTGCCCCTGGCCGGACTCGAACCAGCACGATGTCGCCACCAACAGATTTTGAGTCTGCCGCGTCTACCAATTCCGCCACAGGGGCTTGTGAGGCGCGATAATAGCTACGAGCCGCGAAGGGTCAATCGCCGCGGCCGGCCGGCATGGAGAAAGCCGCCGACAAGGAGTAGATAGGGGTATGGACGCGAGATTGCACCAGCCGCGGGCGGCCCAGAACCTGGTCGATTGGGCCTATGCCAATCCGATCATCGCGGCCGCGGCCATGGTGGCGGTCGGCGGCGCCGCGACCATCGTCGGCGCCTGGATATTCGAGTATCTCGGCTACCGGCCGTGCCCGCTCTGCCTGGAACAGCGCTATCCGTACTACTTCGCGATCCCGCTCGCGGTGTTCGTCATCCTCGGCGAGACCGTCGGCAGCCGCCGCCGCATCCTGCTGGCGGCGCTCGCGGTGATCGCGGGGCTGATGCTGTGGAACGCCGGGCTCGCCGGCTATCACGCCGGCGTCGAATGGAAGTGGTGGCCGGGCCCGAACACCTGCGGCGGCACCGCCGATCTCGGCGGTTCCGGCGATCTGCTCAAGCAGTTGCAGTCGATCCGGGTCGTGCGCTGCGACGAGGCGGCGTGGACGTTCCTCGGCCTCTCGCTCGCGGGCTACAATTTCTTCATCTCGCTCGGGCTGAGCGCGGTGGCGGTGTGGGGATTCCTGATGGGGCGGAAACTGCCGCCGCGGCCGGAAAATTGATCCGTGGATCACGGATCGAGCTCGGTGTCCCAGTAGAGATAGTCGAGCCAGCTATCGTGCAGATAGTTCGGCGGGAACAGCCGGCCGTTGCGGTGCAGGTGATGCACCGACGGCTGATACGGCATCTGCGAGGGATACATCGAGGCTTCCGCCATCGTCTTGTTGCCCTTGCGCAGATTGCACGGCGAGCACGCCGCGACGACGTTGCCCCACGTGGTGTGGCCGCCGCGCGAGCGCGGGATCAGGTGATCGAACGTGAGATCGTCGCGCGTGCCGCAATACTGGCAGGAGAAGCGGTCGCGCAGGAACACGTTGAACCGGGTGAAGGCGGGCTGCGTCGCGGGCTTCACGAACGACTTGAGCGAGACCACGCTCGGCAGCTTGATCTCGAGGGTCGGCGAGTGAACCGCGCGGTCATAATGCGCGACGATGTTCACCCGATCGAGGAACACCGCCTTGATCGTGTCCTGCCAGGACCACAGCGACAGCGGGTAGTAGCTCAGCGGACGGAAGTCCGCGTTCAGGACGAGGGCAGGCCAGCCCGTTGGCGACACGTGCGAGTTCACGGCAGCGTCCTCAACCTCCTAGGTGCGACACCGCAACGAGTCACAGTCTATAGGATAGGGCGACAGAATTGTGAAGCCGCTGCCGGGCCTTATCGTCAGCTTCGCGGCAGCCCAGATGGGAGCCGGCGCGCGATGAATTCGCCGCCCTGGCGCAGCCCTTCCTGGTCGATTCCGTGGCCGATTCCGGGCGAAAGGTGCCATTCCACGGGCACGCCCAGCGCGGCGAGGCCGTTGGCGGCCAGGAACAGCGCGCCCGGCGGAATCAGCTCGTCGTGGTCGCCGTGGATCAAAAGAACCGGAGGCCGCGACTTGATCTGGGAGGCGATTACCTCCGGCGTAGCGTCGGGCTCGGTGACCAGGAGGCCGGAATACCCGACGATGGCGAACGGCGCGACCGCGCGGCGCAGGCCCACATGCAGCGCCATCATGGTGCCCTGGCTGAAGCCGACCAGCGCCAATGCGGAAGGCGGCAGGTTGCGGCGCCCGAGTTCGGCATCGAGGAAGCGGTCGAGCACCGGGCCTGCGTCGCAGACGCCGCGCCAGCGCTCGTTCTGCGCTCGGTCGGTGAGCGGAAACCACTCGCGGCCGCCAGGATTTTGCCCGCAGGCATGCGGCGCGTTTGGCGATACGAACGCCGCGTTCGGCATCACGCCCTGCCAGGCGCGGCCGATCTCGATCAGGTCGTTGCCGTCGGCGCCATAGCCATGCAGGAACACAACCAGCTGGCGCGCCGCGCCGCCTGCACGCGGCTCGATCCGCGGTCCGTCGAGTTCGGCAGCCATAAGGGGGAAGCTCCTGGGGCGGGATCGAAGATATTTCGCGGCCCCTTCGTGACCCGCGCCGCGGATTTCCGCAAGGCCTTCGCCGCGCTACAGGACCGTGCGCATCGGCGACGGGAAGTACCGGTAGGCGTCGCCGTGCTTGCCGATGTAGCCGATGCCGGGCCACGGGAAATGGTAGGCGATCAACGGCATGCGCTTGGCCGACAGCATGTCGAAGAGGCGCAGCCGCGACGCGACGCCGAGCTTGCCGTCGGTGTCGTAGGCGAATTCCTTGCGCGGCGTCTCGACCGAGATGATGTGATGGTGCGCGATGTCGCCGGCATTGCAGATCGTCTGGCCCTGCGACGTGATCATGAAGACGACGTGGCCGACGGTGTGGCCGGGCGTGGCGATCGCATGGATGCCGGGAACGACCTCCTGGCCGTCGACGATGAACGCGATGCGGTCGCGGTTCGGCATCAGATGCTTGCGAGTCGCCGCCACAAACTCGCCGATCTGCGGATGCGAGACCTTGGCTTCGTCGGTCCAGAAATTGTAGTCGGACTGGGTGACGAAGACCTGCGCGTTGGGGAATTCGCGCGCGCCGTCGGCCCTGAGCAGGCCGAAGCAGTGATCGCCATGCGCGTGGGTGAGCAGCACCGCGTCGACGTCGCCCGGACTGATGCCGGCGGCTTTCAGGTTCGCGACCAGGCGGCCGGTGTCGTTACCCATCATCTTGAACGCACCGAGGCCGGTATCGATCAGGACGAGCTGATTGCCGGTGTTCACCACCAGCGCGTTCTGCTCCATCGCGACGGCGTCGGACGGTAGGAAGTTGTCGGCCAGCGTCTTCACCATCTCGTCCTTGCTGGTGTCGGTGAAGATGTTCGGCTGCGGCGCGCCCATCTGCAGCGGTCCGTCCGACACGACGGTCAGCTCGAAGGCGCCGAGCTTGAAGCGATAGAACGAGGGCGCCTGCGTGTTCGCCATCGGCGCCTTGGCGAGCGCAGGGGTTCCGATGCCGGCAAGGCCGGATGCGGTAGCGCCGGCGAGCAGTTGCCGTCGGGACACGTGTGACAGATGGGCCATGGCTCGATTCTCTCTTTCCAGGGGTTGCGGCCGAACCAAGGCAACAATCATGACCGCAGAATGTCAGTTGCGCGCCTTTTTCGCCGGCGCGGCTTTGACTTTGGTCGCGGTCTTGTCGCCGGCCGGTATCGGCGCGCCGTCGCGCTGCTTGGCATGGCGATAGTAGGTCCACAGCATATAGGCGGCGGCGGCGCGGAACGGACGCCATGGCTCCGCCAGCGGCTGCATCTCCTTGGTGGTGGGCCGCGCCTTCAGCTTGAACAGGAGCCGCGCCGATTCCTGCAGCGCCAGGTCGCCCGCGGGCCAGGCATCGGCGTGGCCGAGGCAGGCGAGCAGGTAGATGTCGGCCGTCCACGGGCCGATGCCATGCACCGCGGTCAGCAGCCGGTGCGCGTCGTCCGCGGGCATCTCGACGAGGGAAGGCAGATCGAGCTCACCGCGATCGACCGCCTTGGCGATGGCCTTGAGCGTGCGGATCTTGGGTGCCGAGAGGCCGACGCGCGCAAGTTTCTGCACGCCCGCCCGCAATACGGCGGCAGGGTCGAGTGGATCGAGCGCGGCCTCGAGCCGTCCCAGGATCGCGCGGGCGCTTGCGGTCGAGATCTGCTGCGACACCACGATCGAAATGAGCCCGGCGAAGCCGTCGGGGCGTTTGCGCAGCGGCGGCCGGCCGGCGAGCGAGAGCGCGTGGTCGAAGCGCGCATCGGCCTTGATCAGCGACGCGAGCGCGAAATCGAGATCGGCTTCGGTGACGATACGCGCTGTCATCCGCGCTTAGAGCTTCACCCAGCCCGCGGGCGGCTTCTTGCCGGGATGGACCGCGCCGCAGTTCTTGCAGGTGCGTGCCTTCTCGTCGGCGTAGAACGCGTCGTAGAGCGGCGGCAGGTCCTTCACCAGATGCTGCACCTTGACTTCGACACGGTGGACTAAATTTCCGCATTCGAAGCAGTACCAGTTGAAAGCATCGAGCGCGTGCGGCCGCGCCGCTTCGACCACGAGACCGATCGAGCCTTCCTGCGGCCGTTGCGGCGAATGCGGCGTGTGCGGCGGCAGCAGGAACACTTCGCCCTCGCGGATCGGCACGTCGTAGAACTTTCCCTCGTCACAGACCTTCAGGATCATGTCGCCCTTGAGCTGGTAGAAAAACTCTTCTACCGGGTCGTCGTGATAGTCGGTGCGCTCATTCGGCCCGCCGACGACCTGCACGGTCATGTCGCCGTCCTCGAACACCTTCTTGTTGCCGACCGGCGGCTTCAAGAGATGTTTGTTCTCGTCGATCCACTTCTGGAAATTGAAGGCGCGCAGTCGTCCGGTCGTCATGGTTGCCTCCTCGATCATCACGCCGCCGAAGAACGCACGTTCGGCAGTTTCAGCCCACAGCTCTCAAACGCGCGCCGCGTCGCCTCCTTCTCTGCGTCGCTAAGCTCGAGCAGCGGCGGCCGCACGGCGCCGCCGGCCTGGCCGAGCAGCTCTTGCCAGTATTTCGAATGGGCGTGAAATTTCTCCGGCGGGCGCGTCCGCTTGAACGCCTCGCGCACGGGATCCAGACTGTCGCGGATCGCCTTGGCGCGCGCAACGTCGCCTTTGAACGCGAGGTCGGTGTAGTCGCGCATGCGGCGGTCGATCGCGGTCTGGTAGACGTAGGGCGGCGAAGAACACAGATAGAGCCGCCAGTTGAGCTCGACGATGTTGTCGAACCATTCGTCCTCGGACGCGGTCGAGACGATCAGCTTATCGCCCGCGAGCCGCGTCAGCTTCGCGTACATCTCCCGCGGCACGCTGTATTTGATGGCGACGATATTGGGCAGGTCGGCGACCCGCGCGCACAAATCCGGGCTCATCAGGTAGCCGCTGTCGGGATGGCTCCACATCGCGATGCCGATGTCGACCTGCTCGCTGACCGCGCGGTAGTAGGCCATCAGCGTTTCATCCTGTGCGCTCAGGAAGTGCAGCACCGGCGCGTGCACGACGATGAAGTCGGAGCCGATCGCCTGCGCGTGCTTGGCGAGCTCGATCACGGTGCTCAGGTTCTGGTCGGAGCAGGACAGGATCGTGCGCGCGCCGCCGATCTCGTCGACCGCGATCTCGAAGGTGCGCTTGCGTTCGGCGAGCGACATCGAGAAGAACTCGCCCTGCTTGCCGGTGACGAACACGCCGTCGACGCCGAGGTCGTCGACCCAGTGCCGCAGATTGCGGCGCAGCCCGGCTTCGTCGATCGAGAGATCGGGATTGAACGGCGTCTGCGCTGCCGCCCAGATGCCGCTCAGGTGCTGGCGGGCATAGGCCTTGGCGTCCTTGCGGGAATATTTCATGGCTCACCTTTGGTTTCGCCCATCTTGCAGGTTTTTGGTGGCTTGTCATTCATGCCTGGAATGCCCGAAGAAAGGCGCATGGCGACACCCGTTTTCCGCTTCGCGCCGAGCCCGAACGGCTACCTGCATCTCGGCCACGCGCTGTCCGCGCTCATGAACTTCGACATGGCGCGGGCCGCGGGCGGGCGGCTGCTCCTTCGCATCGAAGACATCGATGAGACCCGCTGCCGGCCCGAATACGAGCAGGCGATCTACGACGACCTCGCCTGGCTCGGCATCGTGTGGGAGGAACCGGTCCGGCGGCAGAGCGCGCATCTCGACGACTACCGTGCCGCGCTGGCGCGGCTCGACGCGCAGGAATTGCTCTATCCGAGCTTCGAAAGTCGCGCCGAGATTGCGGCGCTCGCCGCGGAGCGCGGCCGTCTCGGCGCATGGCCGCGCGATCCGGACGGTGCGCCGCTCTACCCCGGCACGGCGAAGGCGATTTCGCGCGCCGAACGCCGGCGGCGGATCGATGCCGGCGAACCCTACGCGCTACGGCTCGACATGGCCGCAGCGATCGCGCGCGTCGGCGAGCTCGCCTGGATGGAGATGGGGCGAGGACCGGGCGCCGCCGACCACGGGCCGTTGCCCGCAACGCCCGTGGCCTGGGGCGACGTCATCCTCGCGCGCAAGGAGACGCCGACGAGCTATCACTTGTCGGTTGTCGTCGATGACGCGTTGCAGGGCGTGACGATGGTGGTGCGCGGGCAGGATCTGTTCCACGCGACTGGCGTCCACCGGCTGCTGCAGACGCTGCTCGGGCTGCCGGCGCCGACTTACCATCATCATCGCCTGCTGCTGGATACCGACGGCAAGAAACTGTCGAAATCGACCCGGTCGACCGGGTTGCGGGAACTGCGCGCACAGGGCGTGGCGCCCGCGGAAATCCGCAAGATGGTGGGACTTTCCTGATCCAACGTGGCAATCTGCCCCTCGGTTAGGGGCATGGCCAAGGCAAGACGAAAGCCATCGGCGACAAAGCGTTCGCGCCGGCCGAAAGGGGGCCGCACGCGCGCGCCGCAACTGTCGAAGCGCGCGATCGAGACCACGCTTGCCGAGCTTGCCCACGAGATCAGGACACCGCTGACCGGCATCCTGGCGCTGGGCGAGCTGCTCGCCACCGCGGGCCTCGCGCCGCGCGAACGCGAATGGGCAATGGCGATCAAGAGCACCGGCGAGCACCTCACCATGCTCACCTCGCTGATCGTCGATGCGGTGCGTGCCGATACCAAAGGTTTGGTGCTGCGGCGCGACTTGATCCGCCCGCCCGCGTTTGCGCAGTCGCTTGCCGCCTCGCTCGATGCGCGCGCGCAGAGCAAGAATATCGAATGCGAAATCGCGATCGCGCCGGATCTCCCGGAGGCTGTGATCGGCGACGCGATGCGCTTGCGCGCAGCGCTCGAAAACCTCATCGACAACGCGGTGAAATTCACCGAGCGCGGCAGCGTTCGGCTGGACGTGACGGGCGAAAAGGCGGCGCGCGATCGCGTCCGGCTGCTCTTCACCGTGACTGACAGCGGCATCGGCTTGAGCGCAGCCGACATCAAGCGGCTGTTCCGGCCTTTTGCGCAGGCAAATCGCAATATCGGACGCCACTACGGCGGCGCTGGGCTTGGTTTGAGCTACGTCAAGCGGATCGCCCAGGCGATGGGCGGCGATCTCGCGGTGTCCAGCAAGCCCGGTAGCGGCAGCCGCTTCGAATTCAGCGCGCTCGTGACCAAGGTGAAGGGCGCGGGCATGGCGGCGATCGATCGTCGCACCGGCGCGGCGGCATCCCGATCGCTGGCGGTGTTGTGCGTCGAGGACAATCCCTACGGCCGGATCGTCCTCAACACGATCCTCAGCGAGCTCGGGCATCGCGCCGATTTCGTCGGCAGCGGCGAGGCGGCGGTCGATACCGTCGCCAACGGCCGCTACGACGCCGTGCTGATGGACGTGACGCTGCCCGGCATCGACGGTTTCGAGGCGACGCGCCGAATCCGCGCGCTCCCGCGTCCGGCCGGGGCGGTGCGGATCGTTGGCGTCTCCGGCCGCGTCAACGCGGCGGATGAAGCGACGGGCCGTGCCGCCGGCATGGACGCCTATCTGGCCAAGCCGTTGAGCCCCGGAACGCTTGCGGCGGCACTGCCGGAGCGGACCGGCTGAAGCCAGAGCGTATCGGATCGGGAGGTTGGCGCCCGATCCGAAGCGTGTGGAAGAAACGCGAAGCGATCCGGCTACCGTCTTATCAGCCCGATGATCACCAGCAAGATGACAGCGCCGATGACGGCGTTGATCAGCGCCGCGACGAAGCCCGAGCCGATGACGATGCCGATTCGGGGCAACAGCCAGCCGGCGATCACCGCGCCGATGATGCCGATGACGATGTTGCCGATCAGTCCGAAGCCGTATCCCTTGACGATCAGGCCCGCGATCCAGCCAGCCAGCGCGCCAACGATCAGCCAAATTATCAGAGCTTCCAGTGACATGATTGCCTCCCCCTAGGACACGCCATCACGGGCCAGCCCCACAATGGATGCCGCACGCCAGCATAGCGCCGGTCGAGAACGCTGTCATGGGCGTGTGTGGACATGTGGTGGATGACGTTTCAATTGCTTGCACCGCAACATCCGCGTGCGCCGGTATTACTCCGCAGGTACAGGTGCGGTTTCCTCGGCGGGCTTCATCCGGGCGCGCAGGATCGCGGCATTCAATTCGCCGCCGAACACGAAGATCGATGCGGTCAGATAGAGGAACACCAGCGCGATCATGACCGATGCGAGGCCGGCATAGTAGCTGACATAGACGTTGGGAAATTCCGCCAGGTAGCTGCCGAACACCATGCCACCTGCAAGCCACAGCACCAGCGTCGCGACGATGCCCGGTGCAATCTCGGAAAATCGCCTTCGCCCGGCCGGAAGCCATTTGTGCGCGACGAACAGCGCGATGATCAGAGCCGCGCTGGCCACGGCATAGCGCGCGACCGTTATGTTCCATTGGAATGGCAACAGCGACGGCGCGTAGCGGCTCGCGGTCGCGAACAGGAGCGGGCCGAGCACGATCAGGAACGCCATCGCCAGCAGTGCGACGGCACCGAGGAGAACATAAGCAATCGATTCCAGGCGCAAGACGAACCAGTAGCGCTTCTCGATCATGCCATAGGCGCGGTTGAGCCCGATACGCAGGCTCTCGATGCCGCTTGAGGCGAAAAAGATCGCGAGCGCAACGCTGATGGTCAGCAGGTCGCCGCGCGTGGTGGTGAGGACCACGCGGATCTCTCGCGCGATCGGCTGAGCGACCTCGTCCGGCCAGGTGTCGAGCAGCAGCCGGGCAACCTCATCGGCGAGCGCGGTGGAGCCGAAAATAGACGCCGCCAGTGACGTTACCAGGATCAGGAACGGAAACAGCGCCAGCAGAATGGACAGCGCGATATGGCTCGCGATGGCCCAGCCGTCGGCGGAACTGAAATGGTCATAGGCGTCGGTCAGAACGCCATAGCAAAGGCGGAGAAAGTTCAGCACGGACGACATGGGCTGATACTTCTATATCAGCGATGTGGCGCCAAACAGGCCATTCGCAAATATCCGTTCAGGCCGCTACGCGGCCTGAACGTCTGCGAGGAATTGCCTGACCTGGGTGTTGAGGCGCTCGGCCTCGATTGAGAGCGCGTCGGCGAGGTCCTTGACGCTGGCGGCGGTGGCGCGGGCGTCGGTGGAAGCGCCGGCGACGCGGCTCATGGCCTCGGCGCCGCCGCGCGCCTCGGTCGAGGCACGGTTGACGCCTTCAGTGATCTCCGCCACCGCGCGGCTCTGCTCCTCGACGGTGACCGCGACGGTGGAGGCAATCGCCGAGATCTCGTCGATGATGCCGTTGACCTGCTCGATCGCCTCGGCGGCGTCGGCCACCGCGGACTGGATGTTGCCGACCTGGCCGGCGATCTCCTCGGTGGCCTTGGCGGTCTGTCCGGCCAGGGACTTCACCTCGGAAGCGACCACCGCGAAGCCTCGGCCGGCCTCGCCGGCGCGCGCCGCCTCGATGGTGGCGTTGAGCGCCAAGAGGTTGGTCTGTCCGGCGATCGCCTGGATCAGTCCTACGACCTCGCCGATGCGGGTGGCGGCATCGCCGAGCTTCGACATGGTGCCGACGGTGCGGCGCGCCTCGTTGACGGCGCGGGAGGCGACTTCGGTGGAGCGATGCGCCTGCCCGGCGATCTCGCCGATCGAGGCGGCGAGTTCCTCGACCGAGGAGGCGGCGGCGGTGACGTTGCCGGCGGCGGTGCCGACGCGGCTCTCGGCGGTGCGCGCTTCTGAGGAGACGGTGTCGGCGGCGCCGTTGAGGTCGGTAGAGGTGTTCTCCAGCCGTTCGGCGGCCTCGCGCACGCGCGACAGCGCCTGGTCGACCGACACCTCGAAGCGGGTGATGGTGGCGGCGATCACTTCGCCGCGGTTCTCGCGCTCGCGGTTGGCGGCGGCCTGGCTCTGCGCGAGTCTTTCGCGCTCCAACATCGTGTCGCGGAACACGATGACGGTGCGGGCCATGGCGCCGAGTTCGTCGCGGGCCTTGGTGGCGGGGATATGCGCGGAGGTGTCGCCGGTCGCCAGGCGGGTCATCGCCTTGGCCAGGCCGTCGAGCGGCCGCGTGATGCTGCGCCCGATCAGCCAGCTGAACCCCAGCCCGATCAGCACCGCGCCGCAACCGACGAGGATAATGATCCAGCGGGTATTCGATTGAGACCTGGCAAGCGCGGCGGTGGCGGCGTTGGTACGGTCCTGCGCGGTCGCGAGGATCGCGTGCGCCTGCGGGATGAGCTGCTGGCTGGTGTCGGCGATTTCCTTGAGCGAGCGTTGGATGTTCTGGTTGTAGCGGTTCCACTGCGCGAGCGTCGATGCGTAGTCCTGTACGCGCCGTGCCAGCTGTTGCTTCAATTCGGCCTGCGCCGGCAGGCGGCGGAGGATCGCTTCGAATTCGCGGAATTCCTTGAAGAACAATTCCCACGTGGTGCTGGATTGATTGAGCCGGTATTGCGCTTCCTGGCGGCGCATGGTGAGGAGCGACAGCAGGAGCTTCTCGCGGTCGGCCTGGGTGATCCAGGTCATGCCGTCGTTGATGGCCTGCTCGATTCCGGCGGCCGCTTCGCCGAGCCGTTTCCGGGTGCCCTGATCCTCGGAAAAGCCGAGCTCGGCCTGCTCGTCGGTGAGATAGCCGAACGCGAGCTTGAGCTCTCCAAGCTTCTGGCGCACGCGGCTGACGTCGTCCTCATTGAGCGCGCCGGTGGCGGCCGCGATCTTCTCGAAATTCGACGCGGCCAGAACGTGGTTGGCCTCGAAATTCCGCACCAGCTCGCCCGATGGCATCGCGACGAAATCGGTGGCGGCGAACTGCATCGACACCAGCGCGATCTTGAATTCGCGGCTGGCATCGGAAAGCGCGGATGCCGCCTCGACGTTATCGAATGCGCTGGTCACGTCCTTTTGCCCGGTCGTGAACGAGATGCCGTTGGCAAGGAAGCCGACGACGGGAATCAGCGCGATTCCAATGATGCGGGTCCGGACCGAGACCGATGCGATCGCATTTGCAAGGGACTTGATCATGGTCGTGCTTTCGGCGGTGCCATCGCTACGCGGCCTGAACGTCTGCGAGGAATTGCCTGACCTGGGTGTTGAGGCGCTCGGCCTCGATTGAGAGCGCGTCGGCGAGGTCCTTGACGCTGGCGGCGGTGGCGCGGGCGTCGGTGGAAGCGCCGGCGACGCGGCTCATGGCCTCGGCGCCGCCGCGCGCCTCGGTCGAGGCACGGTTGACGCCTTCAGTGATCTCCGCCACCGCGCGGCTCTGCTCCTCGACGGTGACCGCGACGGTGGAGGCAATCGCCGAGATCTCGTCGATGATGCCGTTGACCTGCTCGATCGCCTCGGCGGCGTCGGCCACCGCGGACTGGATGTTGCCGACCTGGCCGGCGATCTCCTCGGTGGCCTTGGCGGTCTGTCCGGCCAGGGACTTCACCTCGGAAGCGACCACCGCGAAGCCTCGGCCGGCCTCGCCGGCGCGCGCCGCCTCGATGGTGGCGTTGAGCGCCAAGAGGTTGGTCTGTCCGGCGATCGCCTGGATCAGTCCTACGACCTCGCCGATGCGGGTGGCGGCATCGCCGAGCTTCGACATGGTGCCGACGGTGCGGCGCGCCTCGTTGACGGCGCGGGAGGCGACTTCGGTGGAGCGATGCGCCTGCCCGGCGATCTCGCCGATCGAGGCGGCGAGTTCCTCGACCGAGGAGGCGGCGGCGGTGACGTTGCCGGCGGCGGTGCCGACGCGGCTCTCGGCGGTGCGCGCTTCTGAGGAGACGGTGTCGGCGGCGCCGTTGAGGTCGGTAGAGGTGTTCTCCAGCCGTTCGGCGGCCTCGCGCACGCGCGACAGCGCCTGGTCGACCGACACCTCGAAGCGGGTGATGGTGGCGGCGATCACTTCGCCGCGGTTCTCGCGCTCGCGGTTGGCGGCGGCCTGGCTCTGCGCGAGTCTTTCGCGCTCCAACATCGTGTCGCGGAACACGATGACGGTGCGGGCCATGGCGCCGAGTTCGTCGCGGGCCTTGGTGGCGGGGATATGCGCGGAGGTGTCGCCGGTCGCCAGGCGGGTCATCGCCTTGGCCAGGCCGTCGAGCGGCCGCGTGATGCTGCGCCCGATCAGCCAGCTGAACCCCAGCCCGATCAGCACCGCGCCGCAACCGACGAGGATAATGGCGCGGCGTGTCCAATCCTGCGATGCGCTGAGCGTGACCGAAGCGTCATCGGCGCGGGCGCGCGCCGATGAGATGATCCGGTCGGCGTCGGGCAGCATTTCCTCGCTCGCGGCATCGATGCTCGTGACCCACGGCCGCACGCGCGAAGCCGCCAGCGCCCATTCCGAGAACGTGTCGATGTAGATCTGAACCTGGCGATCGAGCCGCCCTTTCACGTCAGCGACGATGTCAAAAGCGTCCGATGCGCTGGTGAGATTCAGAAATCCGTCGGCAAACTGCTGACGGAAGCTTTCGTCACGCGTGTTGCGGTAATGCGCTTCGTAGAAACGCATGGCCGCCAGCAAGGTGCGGAACCGCTGAGCGGCTACGCCTGGTAATTCGGGGAGATCTTCCACGATCAGGCGCTCGGTTTCCCGGCCCGCCGTGGCGAGCTTGTGATTGAGGCCCTGGTTGTCCGCGAAGCCGACCCATTCCTGGGTGCGAATGAGGCCGCTGAAGCTGTCCTTGAGGGCCGCCACCTTGGTCTGCATGGCGGCGATCTCGGCCTTCTGCTGCGGGCTCGCACTCGCGACCGCCATCGTTTCAAGAAAGCGCACCGCGTTGTCATGAGCGGTGCCGAAAGCGCCCACCAGGTCGTAGGAGGGGCGGGCGGCAAATTCCTTCGCGCTCATCCGCATGGCGGTCAGCGCCAGCTTGAATTCGCGGCTTGCTTCGGCGACTTCGGCGGCCTGGTGCGCGCTGCGGAACGTGTCTTCGACCTCCGACTGCGCCAGCTTGAATTCGATACCGTTGGCAAGGAATCCAGTGACCGGAATCATGGCGATCATGATGATGCGGGCGCGGACCGAAACCCGCGCGATGAGGCTCGCCGGGGAGAATTTGCGTGTCGGCGAGAGGAGGCGCATCGAAATAATCGAACAAATCGTCCGTTTGGGTCTGGCCGGCACCGCTGCCAGCCGCAACTCGGTACGGGTCCGCAGCAAACATCCAAATGGTTAATAAAGTCGCAAAAACCGGCTAAGGCGCAGTAAAATAATGGAAATCCGGCATCATCGTCAGTTATGGCCCGGTGTCTTGGGATGCACTTTTGGGCGTTGCGCGCGAACGTTCACGGGCATTCGATAGGGCAGGATCGGCGGAGGATTACAATGCTGCAGCAGGCGGCTCGACGCGATGCCGGGCTCAAGCTCGTCGCTCTCGCCCGCGAGGCGACACGGGCCGCCGACGCGATCCTGCGCGACGCGACCGCGACCGTGCGGGCGCGGGTCCGGGTCGATCGCCATACCGTCGAGCGGCTGTTCGATCGCGAGCAGCGTGCCACCCACGGGCTCGCCTGGCTTGCCACCTATGTCGAGGGCATCCGGCAGGTCACTGCCTTTGCCGAGCGCGCCTGCGATGCCGGCACGTTGAGCGAGGCCAAGGAGCTGATGGTCGCGATCGGCATCGGCGAGTTCCTGTCGCAGATCATCGGCGGCATCCCGATGAGCCAGGGCGAGATCGTCCGACCGGCCGACATGGGCCTGAGCAGCGCCGCCGTGGCGGCGCATCTCGCCGGTCCGATCGAAGGCCTGTTGGCCGGCAATGACGAACGCCGCGCCCGGCTCGTGACCCTGCTGCACGATCTCAACGATCTTACCGTCGGCGGCCCCGACGACGACGCGCTGATCTCGATGCGCGAAGAGGTGCGCAAATTCGCCGAGAGCGAGGTGATGCCGCGTGCGCACGGCTGGCACCTCGCCAATGAATCGATCCCGCTCGGCGTCATTGCGCAGATGGCGGACCTCGGCGCGTTCGGCCTCTCCATTCCGGAAAACTACGGCGGCATGGGGTTGGGCAAAGAGGCGATGTGCGTCGTCACCGAGGAGCTGTCGCGCGGTTATATCGGCGTCGGCTCGCTCGGAACGCGCTCGGAAATCGCCGCCGAACTGATCGCGGCTGCCGGCACCGAGGAGCAGAAGCGTAGCTGGTTGCCGAAGATCGCGTCCGGCGCTGTGCTGCCGACGGCGGTGTTCACCGAGCCCGACACCGGCTCCGACATGGCGTCGGTGAAGACGCGCGCGACCCGTCACGATGGCTTCTATCTCGTGTACGGCAACAAGACCTGGATCACCCATGCGGCGCGCGCCGACCTGATGGTGCTGTTGGTCCGCACCAACCCGGCGGAGCGCGGCTATCGGGGCCTGTCGCTGTTGCTCGCCGAGAAGCCGCGCGGCACCGACGCACAGCCGTTTCCCGTCGCCGGCATGTCCGGGACCGAAATCGAGGTGCTCGGCTATCGCGGCATGAAGGAATACGAGATCGCCTTCGACGGCTTTCGGGTGCCGAGCGCCAACCTGCTTGGCGGCGTCGAGAGCCGCGGTTTCAAGCAGCTGATGCAAACCTTCGAAGCGGCGCGCATCCAGACCGCGGCGCGCGCGGTCGGCGTTGCCCAGGCCGCGTTGGAGACCGCGCACCGGTACGCGCGAGAGCGCAAGCAGTTCGGCCGGCCGATCGTCGATTTCCCGCGCGTCGCCGACAAGATCGCGATGATGGCGGCGGAAATACTTCTGGCCCGCGAGTTGACGTACTTCGCCGCGCGGCAAAAGGATTCCGGTAAGCGCTGCGATCTCGAGGCCGGCATGGCGAAGCTGTTGGCGGCGCGGGTGGCCTGGTCGGCGGCCGACAATGCGGTGCAGATCCACGGCGGCAACGGCTTCGCGCTCGAATTCCCGGTGTCGCGGCTTCTCTGCGACGCACGGATCCTCTCGATCTTCGAAGGCGCCGCCGAGATTCAGGCCAATGTCATCGCGCGGCGCGTCCTGGATGACGTACTATGATCACGCGCATCGCCTTGTCGATCGTCGCAGGGCGTTCGGTCGCCACATCAGGTCGGCGCCCCGCGGTACGTGCTAGACAAAGGATGGCTGCAACGAATCGGGCATCCCGGCGTTGGTCTTGACGCATTCAAGAAAGAGGTTGGCATGGGCAAGCTGAAGATTAATCAGGGCGATTGGGTCATCGTGTGCGACGGCAAGAAGGCGCTCGTGCTCGAGAACGCGGGCGATGAGAAATTTCTCAATCTGAAGACGCGCGAGGTCTTCAGTCACGCCGATCCCAAGACCTCTGAGCTCGGTACGGATGCGCCCGGCCGGTCGTTCAGCTCGGTCGGTCATGGACGCAGCTCCGTGGAGCAGGCCGATTTGCATACCCTGGAGGAAGAGCGCTTCCTGAAGAAGCTCGCCGGGCATCTCGACGCCGAGGTGAAGGCCGGCCGTGCCAAATCGATCGTGATCGTCGCCCCGCCGCGCGCGCTCGGCGTGCTGCGCCCGGCTTACACGCATGATCTGCGCAAGGCGCTACAGACCGAGATCGACAAGGACCTGGTCAAGGTCCCGCTGCACGAGATCGAGAAGCACCTGACGGCGCAAGCATGATCCTGAAAAGTGGGAACCGGTTTTCGGAAAAGATCATGCTCAAACAAGGCGCGCCGCCTACTTGCCCTTGAGCAGCTTGCCGACGTTGCCCGACAGGATCGCCTCGCCGTCCTTGCCCATGCTGCGGATCTCGCGCACGAAATCGCGCACCGCCTCGCGCGCGCGGATTTCCTGCGGATAGTCGGTAGCGAACACGATGCGTGATGCGGGAATTTCGACCATCGACGACTTCACCGACGTGATCGCGCCCGCAAAGCCGGCAGTGTCGAAGATCAGGTTGTTGTTGATGTAGTAGTCGAAATCCTTGTTCGGGCCGGCGCCGTGGCGGGGATTACCCTTGGTACCCCAGAAGTCCTTGTCCTGGTAGCTGCGGATGCGGCCGAGCATCGAGGCCATGCCGCCCGACAGATGCGCCATGTGCACCGTCAGGCTGGGATGACGGTCGAACACGCCGGAATTCACCAGGCGGATGGTCGCCATGATCAGCGAGAACTCGCGGCCGACCGAGCGCGCGGTGTCGAAGGCGTCGAACTGCTGCGAGTAGTTGAGCTTCAGCGCCGGATGCACGAACACGAACATCCCGAGCTTCGCGGCCTCGGCCCAGAACGGCTCGTACGCCGGATTGTCGAGGAATTTCCCGTCGTGCTCCGACGTGATCACCACGCCTTCGCAGCCTAGCTCGTGCCGGCAGCGGTTGAGCTCCTTGAGCGCGTCCGGGCCGCCGAGCGGGTTGGCGTGCGCCGCGCCGATGAAGCGGCCGGGATAGTCCTTCTCCGCCGTCTTCGCCTTGTCGTTGACGAAGCGCGAGGTCTCGAGATCGGCGCACATGCCCTGCGCGCTGGTCAGCCATGCCGCGTCGATGCCGGAGAGGTCCATCATCTTCACGTGCTCGTCGAGGTCGTAGAGCAGCGAGTGGATGGTGTAGCTCGGTGCGCCCATGGCGTCGTAGTGCAGGATCAGCCGGTCGCCCGGGTCCTCCTTGATCAGCTCGCGCGGCGTGAAGTGGTGCTGGAAGTCGACGATCATTGACGCGGTCCTTTACCGAAAATCGAGCGGAGAGGGAGTGTCATGAAACGAGCGCCTAGGCAATTGCGCCCAGCTCCTTTAGTGAACGCGTTACTGCGGTGGCGAGCGGCGTATGCGGCACCGCGCCGATGGCGGCGGCGAGCTTTGCGCCGTCGATGCGGTGCGGCACCTGCCAGAGATAGCCGATCTCGGAAAGCTCGCGGCCCATGCTCCAGAGGCTGCCGATGGTCCGCATCATCCACCAGTTGATGTAGCCGACCTTGAGCGTGCGGCCCGACGCCCTGGCGATGGCAGAGATGAATTCCTGGCCGGTGACGGCGTGGCCGGGGAAGCCGAAGACCTCGTACTGACCGAGCTTGCCGCGGATCGCGGCGAGCTTGATCAGCGCATCGATGTAGTCGGGCAGGTAAGCCCATTCGTGCACGACATCGAGCGGACCCGGATAGGTGATCTTGTTCTTGGCGAGCTCCTTGGTCAGGACCAGATCGAACCACGATCCGCGGCCGCGGCCGAAGAAGTCGCCGGCGCGCAGCACGACCGTGCGCACGCCGCGGTCGGAAGCTTCGCGCAGACGCAGCTCCATCTCCTCGCGGATTTTTCCCTTGCGCGAGGTCGGCTGCATCGGCGTCGTCTCGTCGAGCACTTCAGGCATGCCGGCGCCGTAGTTGTAGACGTTGCCAGGGAATATCAGCGTCGCGCCGGACTGCTCCGCCGCCTCGATCGCCGAGTAGGTGAGCGGCAGCGCGTGCTGCGCCCAGCCGGTGTAGGGCGCGTTCAGCGCGTGCAGGATGACGTCGGTACCGCGCGCTTCCTTCACCGCGACGGCGCGGTCATTGGTCTCGATCAAGTCGATGCCTTTGGGCGCGCGCCACCCGGCACCCGGACGGACGAGCCCTTTGACGCTCCAACCGTCGTCGCGGAACGCCTCGGCGGCCGCGAAGCCGAGCCGACCGGCCGCGCCAAGCACCAGAATCTGGCCTTTCATGTCGGCGGCCTGCGGCGGGAGTCGATAGGGAGCTTGTTGCGCATCAACAACACTGTGCTCGATGGGCGTCAGCGATAGCCGACCGCCTTGCGGAATTCGTCGGCCCTGTCCTTCATGATGTTGAAGTAGACGCGGAACGTTCGCGCCGGGTCGGCGCCGGTGCCCGCGGAGCGCACATCGATCTCGATGCGCGCGCTGTGGCTGCCGTTCCGCTGTAGGTAGGTGTAGGCCTTGGCGTATCGCCGATCGGTGTTCCACCTGTTGATGACTTCAGGCGAAATCGCCTGCTTGAGCGTATACCCCGAGTAGAACTGGTACGAGTTGCACTGCCGGTCATCGCGCGCGCCCGGCGCGCAGTCGTAGAAGTAGATCGACCAATCGAACCCGTCGATCGCCATGTTCACGCGCGGGTCACCGCTGTCGTCGATGTCGACCGTGGGCGCGTAGCCGAGCGCCTTCAACTCTTTGACGATGATCGCGGCGGTGATGCGATCGCTCGACGCGGGTGCGGAGGACGATGGTGCGGGAGAGGGGGGCGGCGTTTGCCCGGGCTCGGCCGCGAGAGCGCTGCCACTCCACGTTGCGAGCGCAAAAATGAGGGCAAGCCGATACATGCGTTCTGTCCTGTAGCGGATGGAGACCGGTGAAGAGCAGGTCCGGCCGGAACCTAGCAGGGGTCGTTGCGGCCTGCCAGCGCGCGGAGGAGCGGTGTTGCTGGCCGGATTAACGCGGCTTCACGCCGCTCTGCCGGCAACGTGAAACGGTTCCGTCCGGTCGCGCATGGTATCGCGTCGGGCGCGGTGGTAATGGTCCTGGATGACCGCCGTCCTCCTCTATGCCTTGGTGCCGCTCGCGCTTGCTGCCGTCGCGATCGTCCTGCTGTTCGGGTTCCTCAACTTCGCGAAGGGCGGCTCGCCGGAGACGTCGCAGAAATTGATGCGCTGGCGCGTCCTGATGCAGTTTGTCGCGCTCGTCGTTATCATGCTCACGATCTGGATCATGGGACGCTAAGGCGGGGCGTGAGGGCGGCCGATGGTGATTCTCAATCGCATCTACACGCGCACCGGCGACGACGGCACCACGGCGCTCGGCTCCGGCGATCGTCGCAAGAAATACGACCTGCGCGTATCCGCCTACGGCACCCTCGACGAAGTGAACGCCGTGATCGGGGTCGCGCGGCTGCACACCGCCGGTGACAAGGCGCTCGACGCCGCGTTGGCGCGCATCCAGAACGACCTGTTCGACGTCGAGGCTGAGCTCTGCCTCGCCACCAAAGGTCCGGGCGGCGCCGCGCTCACGGTGACGGCGGCGCAGGTCACGTGGCTCGAACGTGAGATCGACCGCCTCAACGAGGAACTGCAGCCGCTGAGGTCGTTCGTGCTGCCGGGCGGTACGCCGGCGGCGGCGTACCTGCACCTCGCGCGCACGATCTGCCGTCGCGCGGAGCGCATCATGGTCGAGCTCAAGGATCAGCCGGGCGAGCAGGTGTCTCCAGACGCGCTCAAATACGTCAACCGGCTGTCCGATCTTCTGTTCGTCGCGAGCCGGTACATGAACGGCAAGGGCGAGACCGACGTGCTCTGGGCACCCGGTCAGCATCGGTAGCCGCTCCATGGTGATGCCGCTCTATGACGACAACCCGTTCAAGATGCCGCACACGCCGGTCGTCAGCTGGAGCCTGATCGGCTTCTCCATCGTCGCGTTCGTGATCGAGTTCAGCGCCAACGACAATCCGATCGTAATCGCCAACCAGTTCGGCGTGATCCCGGCGGCGGTGTCCGGCGCCTATCATTTCCCGGGCGCGATCAACCCGTGGCTGACGCTGGTCAGCTACCAGTTCCTGCATGCCGACATCGTGCATCTGATCGGCAACCTGATCTTCGTCTGGGTGTTCGCCGACAATGTCGAAGAGGCGCTTGGCCGCTGGCGCTTCCTGGCGTTCTACCTGCTTGTAGGCGCGGCGGGTGCGCTCGCCTTCGTTTTCAGCGATCCGGGGTCGAAGGTCCCGCTTATCGGGGCGTCGGGCTCGGTGTCCGGCATCGTGATTGCGTATCTGATGCTGCGGCCCTGCGCCAAGCTGACCGCGCTGGTGCTCGGCATTCCCCTGCGCATCAGCGCCTACTGGATCATCGGCGCGTTCATCGCCATCCAGTTCGTCAATCTCGGCTCGGCGACGAAGAGCGACGTCGCCTGGTGGTGCCATATCGGCGGCATGCTGTCCGGGGCGCTGTTGTTCCCGCTGATGAAGCAGCCTGGCGTCCGGCTTTTCGAGTGTATCCGACCCGGTGAAATCCAGCTGGAATCGGCGCCAACCCCGCACCAAAGCCCGCATCTGCCCCGCCGCGTGCCACGTTGACCCCGAGCCGGGGCGCCTTTAGCTTGCGCGGCCATTCGCCCCCTCATGGCTGGGCTGGAATCAGCGCTCCGAACGAGAACCGTCTCCATGAAAATCCTGGTACCCGTCAAACGGGTCGTCGATTACAACGTCAAGATCCGCGTCAAGAGCGACGGGTCGGGTGTTGAGCTCGCCAACGTCAAGATGTCGATGAATCCCTTCGACGAGATCGCCGTCGAGGAGGCAATCCGTCTCAAGGAAAAAGGTCAGGCGACCGAGATCGTGGTCGTGTCGATTGGCCCGGCGCAGGCGTCGGAAACGATCCGCACCGCGCTCGCGATGGGCGCCGACCGCGGCATCCTGGTGAAGGTCGATTCCATCGTCGAGCCGCTCGCGGTCGCGAAGATCCTCAAGGCCATTGTCGACCAGGAGAAGCCGGGGCTTGTCATCCTCGGCAAGCAGGCGATCGACGACGACTGCAACCAGACCGGCCAGATGCTCGCCGCGCTTACTGGCTGGCCACAGGGCACGTTCGCGTCGAAGCTCGTGATCGATGGCGACAGCATGATGGTGACACGTGAAGTCGACGGCGGCCTGCAGACCGTCAAGCTCAAGGCGCCTGCGATCGTCACCACCGATCTGCGCCTGAACGAGCCGCGCTATGCCAGCCTGCCCAACATCATGAAGGCGAAGAAGAAGCCGATCGAGGACAAGACGCCCGACGCCTACGGCGTCGACGTCGCGCCGCGCATCGAGGTGATGAAGACAACCGAGCCGCCGGGCCGCAAGGCCGGCGCCAAGGTGAAGACCGTCGCTGAGCTGGTCGAGAAGCTCAAGAACGAGGCGGGGGTGATCTGATGCCGACGCTCCTCATTGCCGAACACGACAACAAGTCGCTCAAGGATGCAACCGGCAAGGCGCTCACCGCCGCCAAGGCGCTGGGACAGCCGGTGCATGTGCTGGTGGCGGGCAAGGGCGCGCGCACTGTCGCCGAAGCCGCTGCGAAGCTCGACGGCGTCGCCAAGGTACTCCTCGCCGACAACGTGTCCTACGAGCACATGCTCGCCGAACCGCTGGCCGCGCTCGTCGTCGCGCTGGCGCCGTCCTACGAGGCGATCGTGTCGCCGGCGACCACCACCGGCAAGAACTTCATGCCGCGCGTCGCCGCGCTGCTTGACGTGATGCAGATCTCCGACATCATCAAGGTGGTCGCACCCGACACGTTCGAACGGCTGATCTATGCCGGCAACGCCGTGCAGACCGTGCGCTCGAAGGACAAGATCAAGGTCATCACCGTTCGCACCTCGACCTTCCAGGCGACCGGCCAAGTAGCCGACGGAGCCGGCTCGGCGCCGATCGAGGAGGCGGCCGCCGCCGCCGATCCGGCGATCTCGTCATTTGCCGGCGAGGAACTGTCGAAGTCCGACCGTCCGGAACTGACTTCGGCGAAAATCATCATCTCCGGTGGCCGCGCCATGCAGAGCCGGGAGAATTTCACCAAATACATCGAGCCGGTCGCTGACCAGCTCGGCGCCGCGGTGGGCGCCTCCCGCGCGGCGGTGGATGCCGGCTATGCCCCCAACGACTGGCAGGTCGGCCAAACCGGCAAGGTGGTGGCGCCGGAGCTCTATATCGCAGTCGGGATCTCAGGCGCCATTCAGCATCTGGCCGGCATGAAGGATTCCAAGGTCATCGTGGCCATCAACAAGGACGAAGAGGCCCCGATTTTCCAGGTGGCGGACTATGGCCTGGTGGCGGATCTCTACGCGGCTTTGCCGGAATTGGCCCAGGAACTCGGTAAAGTGCGCCGTTGACCTTACATAAGGTTTAGGTCGGCGGTGGTGGCACCGGACGGAGGTTCGGCGTAAATATGGGGCGAAGGGCCAAGGTATGAGTGACGTCAGGGATCGCCCGAAGGCGCGCAGCGCCGAACGGACAGAGACAATGGCATTGAACATTCGCAAGATCGGTGTCGTGGGCGCCGGTCAGATGGGTAGCGGCATCGCCCATGTCTGTGCGCTCGCCGGCCTCAACGTGCTGCTCAACGACGTGTCTGCCGATCGCATCAACGCCGGCATGGCCACCATCAATGGCAACATGGCGCGGCAGGTGAGCCGCAAGCGCATCTCGGACGACGAGCGCCAGGCGGCGCTCAAACGCATTGCCGCGGCCGACACCTTCGACGCGCTCGGCGACTGCGACCTCGTGATCGAGGCCGCGACCGAGAAGGAAGACGTCAAGCGCTCGATCTTCACCAATCTCTGCTCGTCGCTTAAGCCGGAGACGATCGTCGGCTCCAACACGTCGTCGATCTCGATCACGCGGCTCGCGTCGTCGACCGACCGACCCGAGCGCTTCATCGGCATCCACTTCATGAATCCGGTGCCGCTGATGGAACTGGTCGAGGTGATCCGCGGCATCGCCACCGACGACCAGACTTTCGAGGCGACCAAGCAGTTCGTCACCAAGCTCGGCAAGACCATCGCGGTGGCCGAGGACTTCCCGGCCTTCATCGTCAACCGTGTGCTGATGCCGATGATCAACGAGGCGATCTATACGCTCTACGAGGGCGTGGGAAACGTCGAGGCGATCGACACCGCCATGCGGCTCGGCGCGCATCATCCGATGGGGCCGCTCGAGCTCGCCGACTTCATCGGCCTCGATACCTGCCTCTCGGTGATGCAGGTGCTGCACGACGGCCTCGCG
Source organism: Xanthobacteraceae bacterium (assembly GCA_019745775.1). Classification (GTDB taxonomy): domain Bacteria; phylum Pseudomonadota; class Alphaproteobacteria; order Rhizobiales; family Xanthobacteraceae; genus VAZQ01. The sequence goes on from JAIESR010000019.1 coordinate 149,794, forward strand.
GACTCGAAGTACCGTCCGTGCCCGCTGCTGGTGAAATACGTCGAGGCCGGCTGGCTCGGCCGCAAGACCCAGCGCGGCTTCTACGACTATCGCGGCCAGAAGCCGGTGCCGACGCGCTGACAGGTAGTTTCACGCGAATTCACGCGCGCCCGGTGTACGGCACTTTAAGGCGCCGCGCCGCCCGATTTACGCGTCGGTCATGCGTCTACGCCGCGGCCGGGCAGCCGGCAATTTCCCGGTAGTCGCCATAGTACCGCGCCGTCATCCTCCCGACATAACAGCGCAGGTTGCTGCGTCGCTCGGCGCTGTCGCGTATCGGCGATGTGAACACCGGGCAGAGCGCTGAGGCGGCAAAGGCGAACATGGTTGCGTCGACGCCCTTCGGCTCAGCGCCCATGAAAAATGGCTTGTCGCCGAGATAGGTGGCAATGGCGTCAATGGAGCGGCAGCCCAACGCCACGATTTCGTCATGGGTATGCCGGCCGGTGCCCTGACCGCGCAGGTTGGCGCGGACCTGGCGGCGCACCATGGCGACGACGAATGGGCGGATCGGCGCCGGTACCGATGCGAAGAACGAACGAGGCCCCTTGTCGAAATTGTCGTCGTCGAGCCAGCGCGCTTGGGTGATGGTCCAGTACAGATTGTCTTCGGCCATTTTCTCGAACGCCCAGGCAACCGCCTTCTGTTCGGCGTCAAGGCCACGATCGAAATCGAACCCATATTTGGTCTCGAGATGTCGCCGGATGAAGGTCGAATCCGCAATCCTCACGCCGTCATCGTCGATATAGGGCAGCTTGCCCTTCGGCGCCCTGGCGAACCCGGTCGTATCGGCGCGGTAGGCGAGCCCCGCCATCTTCAACAGCAACTCTGCCTTGGTGACGAACGGGCTCGGGTCTGGCAGGCCGAAAGCGGGGCCGAAATTGTACAGCGTGATCATGGATCGCCTCGTCTAAAATTGCCGGACATCAGGTATCGGCTGCGATCGGCGACGAATCGTAGCGGATCGGATTCAGTCGCCATTGAAGCAGAATTTCGATCGCGACCGCTCGCTCAGTTCGTGGCGAATGACTCGGCGGCGGTAGCGATCACTGCACCGGCGTGATCCAGCCGATGCCGGCGCCGCCGGGCTCGGTCAGGATCGCGATACGGCCGACGCCCTTCACGTCGAAGATCGGGCGCATCAACTTCGCCCCGGCGGCAATCGCCTTTTTCACGCGGGCGTCGACGTCGTCGACCGCGATATAGGACATCCACCGCTCCGGAACATCCTCGAAGCCCGCCCGGTCGGTCGGAAACAGGCCGGCGACCGGCGTATCGCCGACCCTGGCGACCCAGTAGATGTCGCCGGTTTCCATGGGGAGCGGCAGGAAGCTCCAGCCGATCGTCTCGCCATAGAACTTCTTGGCGCGCTCGACGTCCCCGGTCAGAAGCTCGTTCCAGTGAAAGTGACCGTGCGCCGCCATGGTTACTGATCTCCGATGCCCGCGCCCGTCTGGTCTGGTGGCGCGGGCGCGCCCCAAAACCTACATCACGATCGCGGTTTTGAAACCACCCCAGATCATGCGCTTTGCGTCGAACGGCATTTTCTTGGGGTCCATCATCTTGGCCAGCCGCGGGTCGCTCATGACCTTCTTCATCACGCGATCCCGGTGACTGCGCGACTTGTAGGTGATGTAGGAGAAGATCACGGTTTCGTTCTTCTTGAGCTTCACGCTCCGGGGAAACGACGTCCACTTGCCGGGCTTCACGTCGTCGGCGACGGCCTCGCAATAGTCGATCGCGCCGTGGTCCTTCCACACCTTGGCGGCCAACTTGGCGATCGTCATGTATTTTTTCACGTTCTTCTTCGGCACCGGCACCACAAACCCATCGACGTATGACATCGCAATCATCCTTTCGGTCGCTGGTTTCTATCAAAGCAGTTTGTCGATCAGGAGTGGCAGCAGGAAGGCGGGTTGTTGCCATCGGACCCATACTCGTCGTGACGCTTCACCCAATCCATGATCTCGGTCTCGTTGCGTCCCCTCGGGGTGAGGTCGAGAAAGTTATAGATGCCGAGCAGCAGGTCGCCGCCACGCGCGTAGGACGAATAGGTGTGGAACACGTCGCCGTTTTCATCCTTGGAGAAGACGCTGGTGCCGGGCAGCTCGTTGAGCCCGTATTTTTCGTCGATCCATTCGTAGTTGTAGTAGAGCTTGCCGGAGGCCATCTGCTCGTCGGTGAACGACACATGGTAGTCGAAATTGAAGTCGCTTCCGTGGGACGAAACGAGGTCGAATTTCCAGCCCAGTCGCTTCTTGTAGGCCGTGAGGTCGGCAAGCTTGCCGCGTGAGATCGCAACGAACTTGACGTCGTGGTTGGCCAGGTGAATGTTGAGGCCGTCGATGTGATCGGCCAGCAGCGAGCAACTGCTGCAACCTTGGCCGAGGTCCCACCGCCACATGAAATGGTAGACAATCAACTGGCTGCGGCCGTCGAACAGCTCGGCGAGCGTTTTCTTTCCGGCCGGGGTGTCGAAGACATACTGCTTGTCGATCTTCACCCACGGCAGTTCGCGCCGCTCTGCACTCACCATGTCGCGCATGCGCGTCAGCGCCTTCTCGTTCTTGAGGTGCGCCTTGCGCGCTTCGAGCCATTCGTCGCGCGAGACGATGCGGTGTTGATGCGTGTTGCGGTTGGGGCTCAGCATGGGTTCCTCCGTTTGTCTGGTGTGAGCGGCTAGGCGCCGAGCGCCCGTTCGAGCTTGTTGAGCGAGCCGGTCCAGCCCCATTCGTGGCGGTCGCGCGCCGGCTCGTCGGCGAACTGCTCATGGATCAGGGTCAGGATCGCGCCGTCGCCGTCCGGCTTCACCAGGATCGTGACGAGCGATTCGCGTTCCGGCATCGTCCGCCACATCCACGTAAACTGCAGCTTCCGGTTCGGAACGACCTCCTGATAGATGCCGCTGACGTCATGCTCCTCGCCATCCTCAGTGTGGAACACGATATGAAAGCGGCCGCCGACGCGCACGTCGGTCACCGCCTTCGTCACCGGTCCCTGATCCGGCCCAAACCAGTGCACTAGCTTTTTCGGGTCGGTCCACGCGGCGTAGACGGCTTCCGGCGGTGCATTGAGACGACGCTTGATTGTGAGGCTGGGCTTGATGGGGGCGCCGGGGTTTGGGTTGGCGACGGCGGGCATGACTTCTCCTCAACGAACGCGGCGAGACGGTCGAGTTGCAGGGTCCAGAAGCGCTGGTAGCGCGTGAGCCAGTTCATGGCGTCTTCCATGGGCGACGCCTTGAGCTGACAACTCACGGTGCGCCCGATCTTGTTGCGTGTGACGAGACCGGCATCCGACAGCACGTCGAGGTGCTTCATCACGGCCGGCAGCGACATCGCGAACGGCTTTGCCAACTCGCTGATCGACAGGCCGTCCGTCTCGCCCAGGCGCGCCAACAGCGCCCGCCGGGTCGGGTCGGAAAGCGCTGCGAAAGTGCGGTCCAGCGCGGCGTCTTGATACTTAACCATATAGTTAAGTTTAAGCACGCATCGACGTTTCGTCAAGCGGGCCGCGGAGGCTAAGCGATCCTTAACGATCACAAACCGTTAACCGCGGCCGCTTATCGTGGATCACGGGACGGACGTGCGTGATGGCGACCAGCGTCGGCAAGAAATTCAATTGGGTGCAGCGCCCCAGCGCGTGGGAATTTGCGCAAGCGTGGAAAAATCAGCGCGCGCAGATGGCGGCGAAGTTTCGGGAACAGAACGACATCGCCATCAATGGTTTCGCCACCGCGCAGTACAACAACATCACGGGGTTCGTCTCCAATGCGCAGCAGGCGGCGATCAATCGCTTGAGGAAGTCGGTGTGAGTGGGAGTTTGGTGCGATGGACGTGACCGCGCTTGCATCGGCTTTCATCGGCGCCAAGGCCGCCGAAGTTCAAATGGCGGTCGCCGCCAAGATGATGAAGATGAATGCGGATGTCGCCAAGTCGGTCGTGCAGGTGATCGACGCCGCGCAGGAAAATCTCAATCGCCTCGCCAACGTCGCCGCCGGCATCGGCGGAAACCTCGATATTTCGGTCTGATTCTTACTTCCTTTTGGGATCGCGCTCAGCGGCCGAGCGCGGCGCTGACGAGCTTGATCGCGTCGTCGCTCGCCCATTCCGCCGGTCCCGCCAGCGTGCCGATCTCGCAGCCCGCGCCGTCGACCAGGATCGTCGTCGGCATGCCCCAGGCCTTGCCGACCTGCTTGAGATCCTGGAACACCTTCGCCGAAGCGTCGGCATAGTAGGCGAGGCGCTCGATGCCGACCTCCTTGAGCCACGCGCGCGGCTTGTCGGCATCGCGGGTATCGATATTGACCGCGACCACTTCGAAATCCTTGCCGCCGAGCTTGGCCTGCAATTCGTCGAGCGCCGGCATCTCCTTGCGGCACGGCACGCACCAGGTGGCCCACAGGTTGAACAGCACGGTGCGGCCCTGCCAGTCCGACAGCTTGCGCTCGGCCCCGGAGCCGTCGCGGAAGGTCAGGTCGGGCAGCCGGATCGGGCGGCGCGCCGCGGCCATGGCGGCGACCTCGCCGCGCGCGAACGGCGCCATCCGCTGCGCGGCCTCGATGGTCGGCCGGCAGGCCGGATCGACGGCCGATTTGCCTAGCAACAGGCTGATCCCGTATACCCCCGCGAGCCCGACCGCGACGCCGGCAATGCCGCCGGTCAGGATCAGCGAAAGCCGCCGTTTGGCGGGGCTTTGTGCTGCGTCGCCGGTCATTGTCGGTGAGACCTCGGTGAACGTGTCATGAGCAACAAGATGTGGGGCGGCCGGTTCGCCGACGGCCCCGACGCGATCATGGAGGAAATCAACGCCTCCATCGATTTCGACCGGCACCTCTACCGGCAGGATATCGCCGCGAGCAAGGCCCATGCGGCGATGCTCGGGAAACAAGGCATCATCACGGCCGACGATGCCGCCAAGATCGCTCACGGTCTAGACACGATCCTGTCAGAGATCGAGAGCGGCATGTTCACATTCAAGAGGTCGCTCGAAGACATTCACATGAACGTCGAGAGCCGGCTGGCGGAACTCGTGGGGCCGGCGGCCGGGCGGCTGCACACCGCGCGCTCCCGCAACGACCAGGTGGCGACCGATTTCCGGCTCTGGGTGCGTGCCACCATCGATACGATCGACGCCGCGCTTGCCGACTACCAGAAGGCTCTGGCCGAGAAGGCGCTGGCGCACGCAACGACGGTCATGCCGGGCTTCACGCATCTGCAGACCGCGCAGCCCGTGACCTTCGGTCATCATCTGCTCGCGTATGTGGAAATGGCGGCGCGCGACCGCGGCCGCTTCAAGGATGCGCGCAAGCGATTGAACGAGTCGCCGCTCGGCGCAGCCGCGCTCGCCGGCACCGCGTTCCCGGTCGATCGCGACATGACCGCCGAGGCGCTCGGCTTCGACCGGCCGATGGCGAATTCACTCGACGCCGTCTCCGACCGCGACTTCGTGCTCGAAACGCTGTCGGCCGCCTCGATCACCGCCGTGCATCTGTCGCGCTTCGCCGAGGAGATCGTGATCTGGACCTCGCCGCTCACAGGCCTGCTGCTCTTGTCCGATCGCTTTACCACCGGCTCGTCGATCATGCCGCAGAAGCGCAACCCGGATGCGGCCGAGCTGGTGCGCGCCAAGACTGGCCGCATCATCGGTGCGCTGCAGGCGCTGTTCACGGTGATGAAGGGATTGCCGCTCGCCTACCAGAAAGACATGCAGGAGGACAAGGAAGGCGCCATGGACGCGCTGTCCGCGCTGTCGCTCTCGATCGCGGCGATGACCGGCATGGTGCGCGACATGCTGCCGGACGTTGCGCGCATGCGGGCGGCCGCCGACGGCGGTTATTCGACCGCGACCGATCTCGCCGACTGGCTGGTGAATACGCTCAAGATGCCATTCCGCGACGCGCACCATGTTACCGGTCGGATCGTGGCCAAGGCGGCGTCGGATGGCATTGCGCTCGACGCCCTGCCGCTCGAAGCCATGCGGGCGATCGAGCCGCGCCTCACCAAGGACGTCTACGCGGTGCTGTCGGTTGATAATTCCGTGAAAAGCCGGGTGAGTTACGGCGGCACCGCCCCGAAGAACGTGCGCCGGGAGGCCAATAAGTGGCTGAAGGCGCTGGCCCGTGAAGGTTGAGGATGGTTTCCGGAACCTATAATTCGCCATGCTCTCGCCGCCGTGACCGTGCTATGGTGGCGTGGTCAGGAGGGGTGGGGTGATCGCCATTTCCAAGCAGAACTGGGCCCGTGTCGCGGCCGTGGCCGCGATTGCCGCCGCACTCGGCCTGTCGGCCTGCGGCCGCAAAGGTCCGCTCGACCTGCCGCCCGGCGCCGCCCAGCACTCTGCGCAGCCCGCTTCCGAGGTGCCCGTGAGCGGCGTCGCCGAGCCGCAGCCGGGATTGACCCGCGACGGCAAAGCGCTGGCGCCGCCGCCGCGCGGCGACAACCGCTCGTTCATCCTCGACTGGCTGGTCCAGTAGGCACCTCCGGACGTTCCGATGCATCATTTCGACTATCGGTCCGGCGTGCTGCACGCCGAGGCGGTCGATATCGCCAAGCTCGCGGAGAGCGTGGGCACGCCGTTCTATTGCTATTCGACCGCAACGCTCGAGCGGCACTACCGCGTGTTCGCCGGCGCCTTCGCCGATGTGAAGGCGCTCGTCTGCTACGCCATGAAGGCGAATTCCAACCAGGCGGTGGTGCGCACGCTGGCGAAGCTCGGCGCCGGTGCCGATGTCGTCTCCGAAGGCGAGCTCAAGCGTGCCCGCGCCGCCGGCATCGCGCCCGACAAGATCATGTTCTCCGGCATCGGCAAGACCGCGCGCGAGCTGGCGCTCGCGGTCGACGAGGGAATCCTGTGCGTCAATGTCGAGTCGGAAGGCGAGCTCGAACTGCTCTCGTCGATTGCGCAGGGCAAGGGCCGGGTCGCCAATATCTCGGTGCGCGTCAATCCCGATATCGATCCGAAGACCCACGCCAAGATCGCGACCGGCAAGGCCGAGAACAAGTTCGGCATCCCGATCAGCCGCGCGCGCGACGTCTATGCGCGCGCCGCGAAGCTTCCCGGCGTGAACGTCACCGGCGTCGACATGCATATCGGCAGCCAGATCACCGAGTTGCAGCCGTTCAAGGATGCCTTCGCGCTGCTGTCGGAATTCGTGCGCAGCTTGCGCGCCGACGGCCACACCATCGCGCATGTCGACCTCGGCGGCGGTCTCGGCATTCCCTATCGCGAGGACAACGATCCGCCGCCGAATCCCGACGCCTATGCTTCGATCGTCAAGGAAGCGACCCGCGACCTCGACTGCACGCTGATCTTCGAGCCCGGGCGGCTCTTGGTCGGCAATGCCGGGATTCTCGTGACGCGCGTGCTCTACCTGAAGCGGGGCGAGGCCAAGAACTTCATCATCGTCGATGCCGGCATGAACGACCTTGTCCGTCCGACGCTCTACGAGGCGCACCACGACATCCGCCCGGTGCGCCGGCCGGCGCAGGGCGATTGGCGGATGGTGGCCGACGTGGTCGGGCCTGTATGCGAATCGGGCGACTTCCTGGCCCTCGGCCGCGAGCTTGCGGAACCCAAGCCCGGCGATCTGCTGGCCGTCATGAGCGCCGGCGCCTACGGCGCGGTCCAGGCCGGCACCTACAACACCCGCCCGCTGGTGCCGGAAGTGCTTGTGAAGGAAGGCGAATGGGCGCTGGTGCGGCCGCGCCTGGAGGTCGAGGCGCAAATTGCGATGGACCGCTTGCCGCGGTGGCTGTGAGCGTGGGCGACGCCGCCCCCCATGAATCGGCGATTTTCCGGTTCTCCGCCGCAGCTCAAATCCGGACGCTGTCGACATATCGTTCAAAGGGCCGCGCGCAGATCGGCGAGCGATACCATGAGGGTCATCGGGTCGAGGGGTGATTCGCTCAAGCCCAGCGCGACGTAAAATGCCTTTGCCTCCTCGGAGATCGCATGAACCAGTAGGCCGCGAATGCCGATGAGGTCGGACGCTCGAAAAACGCGACAGGCCGCGTCGCCGAACAGGGCGCGGCCGATGCCGTGACCGTGGCGAACGCGATCGACCGCGAGCCGTCCGAGCACCGCCACTGGGATGGGGTCGGGCATGTTGCGCCGCAGGCGGCCGGTTGCGCTTGCGACATTCACCGCGCCGGAGGCCAGTGCGTAGTAGGCGACGACCCGCGGCCCCTCGCACGCGACGAAAGTGCGGGACGCGCCTGTTGCCTGGTTGCCGCGGGAACGCCGGCGCAGCCACTCGTCCAGGGAATCGACGCCCGAATTGAACTCCGTGAGGTCGTGCTGATCGGCGAGCGGTACCGGCGCGTCAATCGTCACGCGCGCTCCCAGGGTCCGGGCGTTCGCAGGGTCTTGCGCAGAAGGTTGTTCGACTGCGCCGGAGCATCGAGCATGGCTTGGAACTTGCTGAAGGTCGTCGCATCGACCGTGAACAGGACCTGGTCAAGGAGCGCCGCCTCCGCGGCCTTGCGCGCCGCCTCAAGAACAAAATCCGTTCGATTTTTTCCGACCGCCCGCGCTGCCTGGTCGATCAGCCCGCGTTCCTCTGGACGAATACGAAGATTGAGCGTCTCGCGGCGCTGGCGACGTGTTGGTGCTGTCGGCATGAAATCCTCTGGGTCGGTTTTCGTAGCAGATCGTAATGACGTTGTCATTACGATCCTCTTGGGTCGGAGAGTTTGCTCGATGTATGGACCGGCCCCAACTGGGCTGTTTTCGACAGCCTTTGGGCTGCACGGCAGCCACACGCCTTCCGGCGAGGCGTCAGCCGAACCATATACGAATGCCGTTGTTTTGATCTGTGACTGCCTTCCTTTTGCCCCGTGCCGGCGGTCCTAATGCATGATATGATGCGCATTCGTGCAGATTCTCGTTGCTGGAGTTGGATTTGACCGAAGCTTCCGGCACCGTCCTCAAGATCGAGCAGCGGCCCCCAGAGGCCGGCCAAACCATGCTTGCCAGCGCGCTCAGCCGCGCCAGCTGGAGCCTGCTGTGGGAGCGGCTGTGGCCGGCGCTCGCCTCGATAGCGACTGCTGCCGGCCTGTTCCTTGCGCTGTCCTGGCTCGGGCTCTGGATGTGGCTGCCGCCGGTCGGTCGGGCCATCGGTCTTGGCGTGTTCTGCCTGATCGGCGCCGCCGCGCTGCTGCCGCTGTTGCGCCTGCGGCTGCCGAGCCGGACCGAGAAGCTCCGCCGTCTCGACCGCAATTCCGGCCTGACGCATCGGCCCGCCACCACGATCTCCGACCGGATCGCCGGCGAGACCGACGACGGCCACGCCGTCGCGCTCTGGCGCGCCCATATCGAACGCGCGCTGCGCTCCGCCAAGACGTTGCGTGCCGGCTTGCCGATGCCGCGCGTCCCGGCGCGCGACCCGATGGCGTTGCGCGCGTTGGTGCTGATGCTGGTGATCGCCGCATTCTTCGTCGCCGGCAGCGACCGCATGCGGCGCGTGCAGGCCGCGTTCGACTGGCAGGGCGCGATCACGCCCGCGAATTTCCGTGTCGATGCCTGGGTCAGCCCGCCGCCTTATACGGCGAGGCCGCCGCTGATCCTGCAGGGCCTGCGCCCGGGCGAACCGGTGCAGTCCGCCGGCGGCCCCATCGCGGTGCCGGCCGGCAGCGTGCTGGTCATCCGCGCCAGCGGGCAGGTCAATCTCGACGTCGCGACCACCGGCGGGCTCGCCGAGCCCGAGACGACTGCACAGCCGGCCGCCAACCGTGGCGCCACCGAGCGCCGCTTCGTGATCGACGCCGACGGCAGCGCCACGGTGCGCGCGTCAAGCAACCTGACCTGGCAGTTCACGGCGATCCCCGATCGTGCGCCGACTATCGCGCTGATCGGCGAGCCGCAGGGCACGCAGAACGGCCTGCAGATGTCGTACAAGCTCGAGGACGACTACGGCGTCGTCGGCGCGCAGGCGATCTTCAAGCTGATGACGCGCCGCGGCACCAACGGTCACCCGCCGCGCAATCTTTACGAGGCACCGGAGTTTGCGCTCTCGCTGCCGCAGGCGCGCACGCGCAGCGGCGTCGGCCGCACCACCAAGAACATCAACGAGCATCCGTGGGCCGGTGCCGACGTCTCGATGACGCTGATTGCGCGTGACGAAGGCGGCAACGAAGGCACCACCGACCCGATCGATCTGCGGCTGCCCGAGCGTACGTTCACCAATCCGGTCGCGCGCGCGCTGATTGAGCAGCGGCGAAATCTGGCGCTCGACGGCGATGCGCAGTGGCTGGTGCTGACCGCTCTCGACGCGCTCACCTGGGCGCCGGAGAAGTTCAAGATCGAATCCAAGGTCTATCTGGGCTTACGCTCGATCTTCTATCAGCTGGCCCGCGCCAAGAGCGACGATCAGCTCCGCGACGTGGTCACCCGCATGTGGGACATGGCGGTCACGCTCGAAGACGGCAACATGTCGGATGCCGAGCTCGCGTTGCGCAACGCACAGGAAGCGCTACGCCAGGCGCTCGAGCGCGGCGCGTCCGAGGAGGAGATCAAGAAGCTGATGGACCAGCTGCGGGCGGCGGTCGACCGCTTCCTGCAGGCGCTGGCGGAGCAGATGCGGCGTAATCCGGACCAGGCGCAGCGGCCGCTCGATCCGAATGCGCGCCAGCTCAGCCAGCAGGATCTCAAGAACATGCTCGACCGCATGGAGCAGGCGGCAAAGCAAGGCTCGCGCGATGCCGCGCGCAAGATGCTCGATGAGCTGGCGCAGATGCTCAACAACCTCCAGATGGCGCGGCCGGGCCAGCAGGGCGATGACGGCGACGACGAGATGAACCAGGCGATGGATCAGCTCAACGACATGATCCGTCGCCAGCAGCAGTTGCGCGACCGCACCTTCGAGCAGGGCCAGGACCAGCGCCGCCAGCAGGGCCAGCGCGGTCAGAAGGGCAGGCAGGGTCAAAAAGGCCAGCAGCCCGGCGAGCAGGGGCAGGAAGGCCAGCAGGGCGAGCAAGGCATGGGCGACCTGCGCGAGCAGCAGCAGGCGCTGCGCGAGCAGCTCAACAAGCTGCTCGATGAGTTGGCCAAGCGTGGGCTGGGCCAGCAGCCTGGCCAACCGGGCGAGAAGGAGATGCAGCAGCTCGGCCGCGCCGGCAAGGAGATGGGGCAGGCGGAGGGCCAGCTCGGCGAAGGCGATGCCGACGGTGCGGTGGATTCACAGGGCCGTGCGCTCGATGAGCTGCGGCGCGGCATGGGCAACCTCGCGCAGTCGATGCAACAGCAACAAGGCATGGGCCAGGGCCCGGGGCCCGACCGGCCCGGCGGCAGAAGTCAGGAGCGTGCCAACCGGGATACCGACCCGCTCGGTCGCCCGCTGCGGAATCAGGGCATGGACGACACGACGCTGCCGAACACCTGCCTGAACACCGACGATCCCAAGTGCTTCCCGGCGCGCCGTCGCGCCGAGGAGATCCTCAACGAGCTGCGGCGCCGCTTCGGCGAAAGCTTCCGTCCGCAGATCGAACTCGACTATATCGAGCGGCTGCTCCGGGATATCCGCTAGTTTTCCACTTGGTGGGTGCTAGTGCACCTGCCGGCTCGCGCTGGCGGCAATGGCGTCGCGCACCGCGGTGCGGATGGTCGCGAGCGAGAACGGCTTCGCGATCACGTCGTGAATCAGCGCTTCGAGTCCCGAGGCGCGCTCGCGCTGGTCGGCGTAGCCGGTCATCAAGAGGATCGCGACATTGGGGTGGTCGCGCGCGGCCGCGAGTGCGAGCGCAATGCCGTCCATGATCGGCATGCGGATGTCGGTCAGCAGCAGTTCGAACGCGCCTTGTTCGCGGGTGAGCATGTCGAGCGCCTCGGCGCCGTCATTGGCGGTCGTGACGTCGTGACCGTCCTGCGCCAGCGCGCGCGCCACCAGGGCGCGGATGCCTTCCTCGTCTTCGGCGATCAGGATGCGAGCCATTTGTCGTCTACCTCACTCATCTCATTGCGCGCCGGCAAGCATGTCGTGCCGGTTGAAGAATCTGACCTGCACCGCGTGCGCATCGGGTGGCGGCGAGGCGAGGCGCGAGCGGAATGGAATGGTCGCGCCCGGCGCGAGCGTGCTGCGCGCCGGCTGTGCGGTCCAGTTGTAGATCTCGTGCCCTTTGGCGTTGCGTACGGCGAAGCGGAGCCTCGGCACGTTGATCGGCTGCTTGCTGGCGCTCTTGATGACGCCCTCGACCACCAGCATGGGAGTGCCGTCCTGGGTATCCTTGCGTGTGACCAGTTCGGTGAAGACCAGGCCGCGCAGATTGACCTCGAGGCCGATCGCGGCATAGGCCGAAGCGGTCTGCGGCATCAGCCGCACGATCTCGGTGCGAAACGCGATGAGTCCCCAATTGATCGCGATCAGCAGCGTGATCGCCGTCGCCCAGCCCGGCATCGGCCAGCGCGACTTGGATTTCGGCGGCGGCCGCCGGAGCCGCCGGGCGGCGACCGTCTCGATGTCCACGGGGGGCTCGGCGGCCGCTGGCGGCGGCTCGGGTTCGCTTGGCACCAGCGTCGGTGCGTCCTCGACCGCCGGCACGGGGACGTCGTACTCGCGCGGCTGCGGCAATGCGCCCGGTCCACGGTCGTCGCGATCGAGTTCCGGCGGCGGCTCGGCTTCGGCGACCGGGGCCGCCTCGGGCAGCGGCGGCTCGTCGCCATGGGCCAGGGCCGCCAGGTCCTTTTGGTGCGACAATGAGATCGCCGCCATCGCCTCGGTGTTGGCGGCAAACCAGACCTTCTTGCAGCGGACGCAGCGCACCGACCGCCCCGTCGCGCCAAGCGAGGACGGCTCAACCTGATAGGAGGTCGCGCAGTTCGGGCAGACGATCAGCATCGGCGAATCCAGGCCACCCCGGGGGTCCGCCTGGACGGTACCAAGCGACCGTTAACGGATCGGAAACCATGTCGGACCGCCGGCCGCGGCGACAAAGCCCTTGCTGTGCAATCCGTTGATCGGAGGTTTCCGGGAGGGGCCGAACGGCCGGGGCGCTGCTATAAACGGCGAATCGGCACTAGGGTGCGGTTCAGAAGTCGCCGAGAGGGGCGTACGAACTTCGGAACACCAGCACGGGTGGGGCTCGGAGCAGCACGTGGTCCGATTCGAAAATGTGGGTTTGCGCTACGGCCTGGGGCCGGAGGTCCTGCGCGACCTGAATTTCCGTATCGAGCCGCATTCGTTCCAGTTCCTGACTGGCCCATCAGGGGCGGGGAAATCGTCGCTGCTACGGCTCCTGTTCCTCTCGATGCGGCCGACCCGCGGGTTGGTCACGCTGTTCGGCCATGACATTGCGACCCTCGGCAAGGACGCGCTGGCGACGCTGCGCCGCCGTATCGGTATCGTGTTCCAGGATTTCCGCCTGCTCGATCACATGACGACCTACGAGAACGTGTCGCTGCCGCTGCGCGTGCTTGGCCGGCCCGAGGACACCTACCGCGAGGAGGTGGTGGAACTGTTGCGCTGGGTCGGGCTCGGCGAGCGCATGTCGGCGCTGCCGCCGGTGCTCTCGGGCGGCGAGAAGCAGCGCGCCGCGATCGCGCGCGCCGTGATCGCGCGGCCGCAACTGCTGCTCGCCGACGAGCCGACCGGCAACGTCGATCCGAACCTGGCGCAACGCCTGTTGCGCCTGTTCGTCGAATTGAACAAGTCGGGCACGTCCGTCGTGATCGCGACCCACGACATCGCGCTGATGGATCAGTACGACGCCCGCCGGCTCGTGCTGCACGAAGGGCGGCTGCATGTCTACGATTGACGACGATCGCGACGTGCAGGCTTACGACCCGCCGGCGGCGGAAGCGCAGACGCCGACGGAGGAACTGCCGCGGTTCGAGAACCCGATCGTTCCCGACAACACGATCGGCGGTCGCGCCCTGATCGCGGTCATTGCGATCATGACCTTCCTCGCCTCGCTGACCACCGGCGCCGTGATCCTCGTGCACGCCGCCGCCGGCGACTGGCAGTCGGAGGTCGCGCGTGAGGTCACGATCCAGGTGCGCGTCATGCCCGGTCGGGACATCGAGGCCGACGTGCAGCGCGCGGCCGACATTGCTCGGAAGATTCCCGGCGTCGCCGACGCCCGCGCCTATTCGCGCGATGAATCGGCGCGACTGCTGGAGCCGTGGCTGGGTGCGGGCTTGAAGCTCGACGACCTGCCGGTGCCGCGCATCGTGGTGGTGCGGCTTGAGACCCAGCCTGCGCCCGATATGGCGGAGCTGCGGCGGCGGCTCGCGGCCGAGGTGCCCGCCGCCAGCCTCGACGACCACCGAAATTTCGTCGATCGCATGCGCGCGATGTCGAACGCGGCGCTGTTCGGCGGGCTTGCAATCGTCGCGCTGATGCTGCTGGCGACGGTCCTGTCGGTGGTGTTTGCCACCCGCGGGGCGATGGTGGCCAACCGCAACGTGATCGAGGTCCTGCATTTCATCGGCGCAAAGAACGGCTTCATCGCCGGGCATTTCCAGCGCCGCTTTCTGCGCCTGGGTTTGCAGGGCGGCGCCATCGGCGGCGGCAGTGCGCTGCTGCTGTTTGCGATTGCGGATTTTGCCACCCGCTGGCTCCTCGGAGCCGCCGCCACTCAGCAATTCATGGCCCTGTTCGGGACATTTTCAATCGGCGTGACGGGCTACATTGCAGTGGTTGTCCAGGTTATCCTGATCGCGCTGGTGGCCTCGTATACGTCGCGGACCACCGTGAACCGGACGCTCGAGACCATTCAATAACCGTTCCCCGTCAGGTTCTTCGGCGACGTGATGCCATGGCGCGGCCGGATTTTGCGCTATGGTCACCTCGGGTGGAGAGCATGCAGACAGCCAGGTCCAGTACCGGCGAACGCAGCGGTGACGGCGCCAACAGCGGCCGCGGCGGCTCACGGCTGCTGCGCCGCGTCGTCCGCCTGACGTTGGCGCTGTGTATCGGCGCGGCGCTCCTGCTTGCGCTCGGATTCTTCTGGTTCGTTTCGACGCTGCCGACCGAGGAGGTCAAGCTCGATCGCAATGCCGACGGCATTGTCGCGCTCACCGGCGGCGCCTCGCGGATCGTCGATGCCATCGAGCTCCTGGCCGCCAAGCGCGGCCAGCGCCTCCTGATCAGCGGCGCCAACCGCTCGACCAATGCCGGCGAGATTTCGCGCTTGCATCCGGAGTTCGCCGCGATCGTGCGCTGTTGCGTCGATTTCGACCGCTCCTTGAACACGCTCGGTAATGCGATCGAGACCCGCAAATGGGCCGAGCAGCGCAACATCCGCTCGTTGATCGTGGTGACGTCCGGCTATCACATGCCGCGCGCCAAGGCGGAGATCGCCCACCAGCTTCCGGGCGTGACGCTGATCGCGTTTCCGGTGCTCTCGGAGAAGCTGCGAGCGGAACCCTGGTGGTCGAGCGCCGCGACCCTGCGCCTGGTCCTGCTCGAATACCTGAAATTCGTGTTCTCGCAGGTGCGGATGCATGTGAATCCGAGCGCCGGCGTGGCTGATTGATGGGCCGTCGCCCTGGCAGCGCCGGTGCCGCGCGGAGTAATATCGAAATCCGGCAATAGCGGTTGCCACCGCATCATCCGCATAACGGGACTTCCTCGTGATTGTGATCCGATCTTTCGTCTTCAATATCCTGTTCTACCTCAATCTGCTCATCTACTTCATCATCGCCATCCCGACGCTGGTGATGCCGCGGATGGCGATCGTGAAGCTGGCCACCTCCTGGGGCCGCACCAACAACCGTCTGCTGCGCCTCGTGTGCGGCATCCAGGTCGAATACCGCGGCCTGGAGAAGGTCCCGCAAGGCGCGCTCTTGGTGGCATCCAAGCACCAATCGCTGTGGGAGACGTTTGCGCTGCTGCAGCTGTTCTCCGATCCCGCCTTCATCCTCAAGCGTGAGCTGCAATGGATTCCGTTCTTCGGCTGGTACGCCATGAAGGCCGGCATGATCCCGGTCGATCGCGGCCGACGCGGGCAGGCGCTCGCGGACATGACCGAGCGTGCGCACATCGAGCTCGCGCATGGGCGGCAGATCGTGATCTTCCCTGAAGGGACGCGCCGCGCGCCCGGCGCCGAGCCGAGCTACAAGTTCGGCATCGCACATCTCTACGGCGAGACCGGCATTGCGTGTCTGCCGATCGCGCTCAATTCCGGCCTGTTCTGGCCGCGCCGATCGTTCATGCGCTATCCCGGAACGATCATCGCCGAAGTGCTCGATCCGATCGCGCCCGGCCTCAGCAAGGACGCGTTCGCGGCGCGGCTGCAGCAGGACGTCGAGACCGCGACCGCGCGGCTCATCGACGAGGGTGAGCGCGAGCTTGCCAGGAACGGAATCAGGAACGCGCCAATCGCACGGACGTCAGGGTGACGTGGTCGGGGCGCCGTGCGTCTGGTGCACGCCTTTGAGTCGCTCAGCCAGCAGGTGCAACTCGGTCTCCCGGTAGCCAAGCTCCTCGAGCGCGCTCACGGTCGCGATCACGTAATCACGGTTGTTGCCGGACTGGCCGTGCCCCTGGCGCACGTGATGGATCTGCTGCTCGAGCGTCAGGCGTCCCGCATATTGCGGATGGCTGCGGTCGACCATGTAGCAGAGCGCGGGCACGACCCGTTCCGGATTGGTCTTGAGCCGCACCGGCCGCACGAACTCGCGATAGACCATCGTGACCTGCTCGCGCGCCCGCAGATAGGCAACCGTGTCGGCCCGCTTCGTCGCTGCCACGCGGAAGGCGATGCCGCGGCAGGCGCCGCCGCGATCGAGACCGAGCACGAGGCCGGGACGTTCCGGTGTCCCTCGGTGCACGAACGAGTAGACGCAGAGCGCCCGGTGCGCGCCGATCAGCCGGGCTTCGAATCGTTCGACATATTCGAATCCCGGCCGCCACATCAGCGAGCCATAGCCGAACACCCAGAGATCGCCGGCGGCAGGATCAGTCAGCGGGTCCATGAAATCGAGTTCCGGTACGTGCCTTGATGCGTCGCTTGTGCGCTTCTTGTTTGTGCTTCCTGGTCCGTTGGTGCGTCGGCAGGGGACCGACGTTCATAGTCGTGATTCGGGGTGCCTTCAGCAACGTTACGCGCATTGGTGCTGCCCCTCGAATGGCTCATAATGATTGAGCCATTGCGCCGGGCCTCAGGCGGGGCGTGGCTGCACTTTTTCCTTGCAAACGCCTCATTCCAAGGCTTCAGAGGCCCGCTTAGGGGCGCGGACATCGAGCAGACGTAGTAAGGTTTGGCTTCAGGAGCGCAATGAATGCTTGATCGGCCATCCGCAACCCGTCGCCGCCTCTGGCTGTTCGTGCCATTCGCGTTGCTGGTTGCCCTTGCGGTGATCTGGACCGGCCTGTGGTTTTACGCGGTCTCACGCGCGGAGGCCGCGCTCGCCGGCTGGCGCGCCCGTGAGGCGAAATCCGGCCGCACGTATGAATGCGGTTCGGAATCCATTGGCGGATTCCCGTTCCGCATCGAGGTCCGCTGCACCAAGCCGGTTGCTGAAATCCGCAGCAAGGGCACCCAAGTCGTGCTGCGCGGCGAAGACCTCGTTATGCTGGCGCAGGTCTATCAGCCGACCTTGCTGATCGGCGAGTTCAAGAGCCCGATGACGGTCGCCGACCCCGGGCAGCCGCCGGCCTATGTCGCGAACTGGTCGCTCGGCCAATCGAGCATGCGCGGCACGCCGCGGGCGCCGCAGCGCGGTTCGCTGGTGTTTGATGGTCTCGTCGTGCAGCGACCGGGGTCCGATGCGCGCGTCCTCAACGCCAAACGGCTCGAGCTGCACGGTCGCATCGCGGAAGGCTCGGTCAACGACAATCCGGTCATCGATCTCGGCCTGCGCGGGACCGCGGTCAGTGCCCCAGAGCTGCATCAGATCACGGCGACGCCGCTCAACGCGGAAGTCTCCGCCACCATCCGCGGGCTCGCCGACTTCGCGCCAAAGCCATGGCCGGTTCGGTTCCGGGAATTGCAGCAGCGCGGCGGCCGCATCGATATAGTCAATGCGCGCGTGCAGCAGGGCGAGGTGATCGCCGTCAGCTCCGGCTCTCTCGGTCTCACCGAGCGTGGCAATCTCGACGGCCAGCTGCAGATGACGGTGGTCAACCTGGAGCACGTCCTCAAGCAGCTCGACCTCGAAACGCTCGTCTCGCAAGGGCGCGTCGGCTCCGCCATCGACAAGCTCGACAAGCTTCTTCCCGGACTTGGCAACATTGCGCGCAAGAACGCGGCGCCGGGCATCCTGGTCGGTCTCGATGCGATCGGGAAGCGCACCACGCTCGAAGGCAAGCCGGCGGTCAGCGTGCCGCTTCGCTTCGTGGACGGGCGCGTGATGCTTGGCCCGCTCCCGGTCGGCCGCACGCCGCCGTTGTTCTGATCTTGATCTGCCCTCACCATGAGGCCGGAGGAGTCGCGCCTGCCGAGTCACTTATCGCGGAAGCGTCCGACATAGATCGCGCGCCAGCGCTTGCCAGTGAGATAGAACAGCCCGGTCTTGGCATCATAGGCGATGCCGTTGAGCACGTTCTCGGACGAGTTTGTGCTGGCGCGCTCGTCCGGCGTCATCACCTCCCACAGCACGTTGAGATCGGCGACCGCATCGATGCAGCCGGTCTGCGGATCGAAGCGCACGATCGAGCGGGTGGTGAAGATGTTGCCGTAGAGCTTGCCGTCGACGCGTTCGAGTTCGTTGACGCCGGCGACGGCTTCTTTGCCGGCGCGGATGGTCACCGACTTGCCGAGCTTGAAGGTCTTCGGATCGGCATAGTAGAGCGACGGCCCGCCGTCGGTGAACATGAGGTTGGTGCCGTCATGCGTCAGCCCCCAGCCGTCGCGCGGGTTGCGCATCTGCCGTTTGAGCTTGCCGGCGGTGTCGTAGACGAAGACCTGACGTTCCTGCCACGTCAGCTGAAACACCTCGTCGTCCAGGATGGTGAGGCCCTCGCCGAACACCTTGCGGCCCTGATCCGCCAGGGTCGTCACCTTGCCGTCGAGCGTGATGGTGTTGAGCTGGGTGGTGCCGCCGATATTGCCCGTGCTCTCGAACAGTACGCCGTTGCGCAGCTCCAACCCCTGCGTGAATCCGACCCGGCTGCGCACGATCTTGCTGGTGACCTCGAACTTCATGATGGCCGGATCGCCGCAGGCCTGCTGCGCGAAGCTTTGCGTCGGCGCGCTAACCAGGACCGCGGTCAGAAGCGCAATCCACGCCCCGCGGGTGGCGGTGCGGTTAAATCGCGTTATTGGTGAGGTCATGGCATGCCTTGCTCTGTGCGGCCGCATAATGCCACGATGATGCGCATTGTGAAGTCGAGAGAGTCGAGATCAGCGTGGCGAAGCGTTCGTTCATTACTGGCGTCAACGGGCAGGATGGCGCCTATCTCGCACAATTGCTGCTGAAGAACGGCCATTCCGTGGTCGGGGCCGTGCGCAACGTCCCCACCGCCAATCTCGGGCGTTTGCAGGAGCTCGGCATCGCCGCCGACGTGGAGGTCGTCGACTTCGAGCTCCAGGAATTCGGCAACGCGTTGCGCGTGATCGAGCGCGCGCGGGTCGACGAGGTCTACAATCTCGCCGGGCAGAGCTATGTCGGCCCCTCGTTCGACAAGCCGGTGCATACCGGCCAGGTCAACGCCATCGGCGTCACCGCCATCCTCGAAGCGATCCGCACCCTCGGCGCCAGCATCCGTTTCTACCAGGCCTCGACCTCGGAATTGTTCGGCAAGGCGCTGGAGACGCCGCAGACCGAACGCACGCCGTTCTATCCGCGCAGCCCCTATGCCGCCGCCAAGGCCTACGCCCAGTGGATCACCGTGAACTATCGCGAGAGCTACGGCATGCACGCGGTGTGCGGCATTCTGTTCAATCACGAGTCGCCGCTCCGCGCACAAGGCTTCGTAACCCGCAAGATCACGCTCGGCCTGGCGCAGATCCGGCACAAGAAGCTCGACGTGCTCGAGCTCGGCAATCTCGACGCGCGCCGGGACTGGGGCTTCGCCGGCGATTATGTCGACGGCATGTGCCGCATGCTCCAGCACGAACCGGCCACCGACTATGTGCTGGCGACCGGCGAGACACGATCGATTCGCGATTTCGTGGTCGAGACCGGCCGCCATCTCGGTTTCGATCTCGTATGGCAAGGCACCGGCATCGACGAACGCGGCATCGATCGCGCGTCCGGCCGGACCATCGTCAAGGTCAATCCGCAGTTCTTTCGTCCCGCCGAGGTCGACATCGTGTGCGGCGATGCATCGAAGGCGCGCCGCGAGCTTGGCTGGCAGCCGCACACGTCATTCTCCGAGATGGTGCGGCTGATGGTGGAAGCCGACGACCGCCGCGTGCGTGAGGGGCGGTTGCTGTTTTAGCCTAATCCTTGTCGGCATACGGCCGCGGCAGCGTGTCTGCCGGCAATCCCGGATGCGGGCGCCCGAAGTCGGGCGTAGCTGAGTCCTGGCCCAGCGCGACAATACTGCGGCGGATGGCTCGCCGTTCCGTAAAGATGTTGAACAGCGCGTCGCCGTCGCCGCGTCTTATTGCGCGCGTCAGCTCCGAGACATCCTCGCTGAAGCGGCCGAGCATCTCCAGAACGGCATCCTTGTTGGCGAGGAAGATGTCTCGCCACATGGTCGGGTCGGACGAGGCGATGCGCGTAAAGTCGCGGAAGCCGCCGGCAGAGAACTTCAGCACTTCGTTCTGGGTGACCTCGCGCAGCTCGAAGGCGGTGCCGACGATGGTGTAGGCGATCAAATGCGGCAGGTGGCTCGTCACCGCCAGCACCAGGTCGTGGTGGTCGGCGGTCATGGTCTCGACCTTGGCGCCGAACGAACGCCAGAACGCGGCGAGCCGCTCGACCGCTTCCGGGCTCGTGCCCTCGGGCGGCGTCAGGATGCACCAGCGGTTGACGAACAGCTCGGCGAAGCCGGCGTCGGGGCCGGAGTACTCGGTGCCGGCAACGGGATGCGCGGGCACGAATTCGACACCCGCAGGCAGGTGAGGGGCCATGTCGCGAACAACCGAGCCCTTCACCGAGCCGACATCGGAGACGACGGCGCCCAGCTTGAGGTGCGGACCGATCTCGGCCGCCACCGCGCCGCAGGCCCCGACCGGAATGCACACGATCACGAGATCGGCGTTCTTCACGGCTTCGGCGCTGGTCGCGACCACGTTGTCGGCGATGCCGAGCTCGGCCACGCGCTTGCGCGTCGCCTCCGAGCGTGCGGTGGCGACGATCTCCTTCACCACGCCCTGCTCGCGGGCGGCGCGTGCGATTGATGAGCCGATCAGGCCGACGCCGATCAGCGCCAGGCGATCGAACAATACCATTTTGTTCGTCATGATGCACAAACCTGTCAACGCGACGGCCGCACTCCCTCTCCCCAGAGGAGAGGGGTGGGGTGAGGGGGTTCGAACTTATCGAGGGAGCTAGTCCCCCTCACCCCACCCCTCTCCAGTGGGGAGAGGGAGCCGACCGCCTTCGCCGCTCGGTCGTGCCCGAAATTCCGCGTGTTGTCACTTGCGTCCCATGAACTCGGCGAGCGCCTTGACCACCAGCCGGTTTGGCTCCTCGAGGCCCACGGTCAGGCGCAGGCAATCGGGCAGGTGGTAGGACGAGACGCGGCGCAGGATCAAGCCGCGGCTGCTCAGGAAATCATCCGCCTCCGCTGCGGTCTTGCCCTTGGTCGTGGGGAAGTGGATCAGGATGAAGTTGGCGGCGCTCGGCGTTACCTTGAGGCCTAGTTTGCGCACCTCGTCGGTCAGCCAGTTGAGCCACTTCTCGTTATGCGCGCGCGCCATCTCCATGTGCGCGGTGTCGTTGATCGCCGCGATCGCGGCCATCATCGCTGGGGTGTTGACGTTGAACGGCCCGCGGATGCGGTTGATCACGTCGATGACGTGGGCCGGGCCGTACATCCAGCCGACCCGTAGCGCCGCCAGCCCGTAGATCTTCGAGAACGTGCGCGTCATCACGACGTTGTTGCAGGTCGCGACCAGCTCGATGCCGGCGTCGTAGTCGTTACGCCGGACGTACTCCGAGTAGGCGGCGTCGACTACCAGCAGCACATGCGGCGGCAGCGAGCGCTGCAGGCGCTTCAGCTCGTCGTACGGAATGTACGTGCCGGTCGGATTGTTGGGGTTGGCGATCCACACCACCTTGGTGCGGTCGGTCACCTTGGCGAGGATGGCATCGACGTTGGCGGTAAGGTCCTTCTCCTCGGCGACCACCGGCGTCGCCCCGGAGCCGAGCGTCGCGATCGGATAGACCAGGAAGCCGTGCTTGGGATAGATCGCCTCGTCGCCGTCTTTGAGGTACGCGTCGCCAATCAGGTTCAGGAGATCGTCGGAGCCGGCGCCGCAGATGATGCGCGCGGGATCGAGCCCATACTGCTTGCCGATGGCTTCGCGCAGCAGCCGGGCAGTACCTTCGGGATAGTCCTCCAAGTGACCGGCGACTGCCCGGAACGCCTCGATCGCCTTCGGGCTCGGCCCGAGCGGGGTCTCGTTGGCCGACAACTTGAACACGCGCGCGACGCCAGGCGCTCCGCTCTTCCCGGGCACATAGGGCTCCAGGTCGAGCACGCCGGGGCGCGGTTCGGGCCGCGGTTGTGGCCTGTTGGCGGTCATTTTCCGTTACCTTCCAGTGGTCAACCTACCTCATTAGAGGTTGGCGTCCGGGAGGTTCAACCCAGCGGTCAGGACCGCTCTAACGATCTCTTGGCCGCGACCCTATAGCGGGTCGCGTGGCTCCCGACGAGGGCCGTGGCGCGGACGGTTGCGCCGGCCTTAACCAGGGCGTCGTTGACCGCGGCGAGCTCTCCGCCATGGGGGATCGAGACCAGCAGCGCGGCGCCATCGAACGCGTTGTCCGGCACGGCGATCACCTCCGCCACCGCCGCGACGGCCCTGGCGGCCTTGGCGCTCCAGCCGGCGACGCGCACGCTCCACATCGCCACCTCGCGCACCATGGCGTCGGGCGCTACGCGCGAAACCACGAACACCGGGATCGCCGCGGGATGGTCGGCGCGATCGACGAACGGCAATCGCGCGATGATCTTCGGCGCCGAGTCGAACTCGAGCGCACTCCACCATGCGCCGGCGCCGGCGACCGCAAACGCCGGCACCAGGCCGAGATCGCCTTTCGATTCCGACACCGCCTCGACCACGCTGGCGGCGCCCATATGGGCGATGAACGGCACCGTGAATCCGAAATGGAAGCGCGCGCTGTCGCGGATGTGGGCTTCGCCCGCCGACAAGTCGGCATGTACCGAGAACGGCGCCTGCACGAATGTGAAGGTGGAGATGATGACGCGCCAGATGCTCTCGGCGGTATCGAGCGGCAGGATTCCTTTGTGGCGCTCGACCAGCCGGCGCATCATCTCGGCTTCGCGTGCGGGGCGGAATGCGGAGCCTGTTTCCTGCGTCTGCTTCACCGAGATCAGCCGGTCGATGATCTCGCCGCGCTCCATCAGCAGCCCGTGCATGGACTCGTCAATGCGGTCGATCTCGCGCCGCAAATCCGTGAGCGACACAGTCCCTGGGTCCGGCTTTTCGGCCATGAATGCGCGTCCCGGCACGGGTTCAGACGGTCAATAATGGGACGTCATTGATAGGGTCCGAAGCGGTGGAAATCAAAGAAAACATTGACAGATTTGGGCAGAACCCTATCTAAGCCCGGCTGCGGTGTCCCGCGTTTGCGGGGGCATCAGGTGTCCGCCACAGCTTCGGTCGAGGGACGGCGTACGCTACTATCCGATGGTTAACCGGCCCGCCTTACAAGGTGGTGGCTGCCAAGGTGTCGGAGATGGTCGAGGCCGTGCTTGCTCCTGTTGATCGTGTGCGTGAGGCAGACGAGCCGCATTCCCACGTCGTGCGATTTGGCTCCGACAAGCCGCTGCGGCTTGATGCCGGCGTCGATCTCGCGCCGTTCCAGGTCGCCTACCAGACCTACGGCACGCTAAACGGCGACCGGACCAACGCGATCCTGATCTGCCACGCGCTCACCGGCGATCAGCACGTCGCGAACGTTCATCCGGTCACCGCCAAGCCCGGCTGGTGGGAGACGATGGTCGGGCCCGGCCGTCCGATCGATACCGAGCGGTATTTCGTGATCTGCCCGAACGTCATCGGCGCCTGCATGGGGTCTTCTGGCCCGGCGTCGACGAACCCGAAGACCGGCGCGCCATGGGGTCTTGATTTTCCCGTCATCACCATCCGCGACATGGTGCGCGCGCAAGCGATGCTGCTCGATCATCTCGGCATCGAGTCCTTGTTCTCGGTCGCCGGCGGCTCGATGGGCGGCATGCAGGTGCTGCAATGGACCGCGAGCTATCCCGAGCGCGTGTTCTCGGCGCTGCCGATCGCGGCGTCGACGCGCCACTCGGCGCAAAACATCGCGTTCCACGAGGTGGGCCGGCAGGCGATCATGGCCGATCCGGAATGGTGCAAGGGCCGCTATTTCACCGAGCAGAAGGACCCGCGCAAAGGGCTCGCGGTCGCGCGCATGGGCGCGCACATCACCTATCTCTCGGACGCGGCGCTGCATCGCAAGTTCGGCCGCCGCTTCCAGGATCGTGACAACCCGACGTTCTCGTTCGACGCCGATTTCCAGGTGGAGAGCTATCTGCGCCACCAGGGCATCTCGTTCGTCGAGCGCTTCGATGCCAATTCATATCTCTATCTCACGCGCGCGATGGACTACTTCGATCTCGCCGGCGACTACGATGGCGTGCTCGCCAATGCGTGGAAGGGGAGCCCGACCCGCTTCTGCGTGATCTCGTTCACCTCCGACTGGCTGTTCCCGACGTCGGAGTCGCGCGCGATCGTGCATGCGCTCAACGCCGGCGGCGCACGCGTCTCGTTCGCCGAGATCGTCACCGACAAGGGCCACGACGCTTTCCTGCTCGACGAGCCGGAGCTGTTCGCCATCGTGCGCGGCTTTCTTGAGGGCGCAGCCAGGGCGCGCGGGCTTCCCGCGCAGCGACGATGATGCTCTCCCGTCTCAAGCGCGATCTCACCATGGCTGAGGCGGCACGCACGCCGGGCGGCGCGCGCGTCGACTTGCTGGTGGTCGCCGATATGGTCGAGCGCGGCGCCAAGGTGCTCGATATCGGCTGCGGCGACGGCGAGCTGCTGCGGCTGCTCGCTGAGACCCGCAATGTCGACGGCCGCGGCATCGAGCTGTCGCGCGAGGGCGTCAACGAAGGCGTCGCCAAGGGCCTCGCCGTGATCCAGGGCGACGCCGATACCGACCTGTCGGACTATCCGAACGACGCCTTCGACTACGTGATCCTGTCGCAGACCCTGCAGGCGACGCGCCAGCCGCGGGTCGTGCTCGAGCATATGCTGCGCATCGGCCGGCATGCGATCGTGTCGTTCCCGAATTTCGGGCATTGGCGGATCAGGCTGCAGATCCTGTTGGGCGGGCAGATGCCGCAGACCGACAACCTGCCTTACGACTGGTGGGAGTCGCCCAACATCCACTTCTGCACCATCAAGGATTTCCGCAGGCTTTGCGAAGTGATCGGCGTCAGGATGGACAAGTCGGTGGCGCTTAACGCCTGGGGCTCGCCGATCCGGCTGAACGTGCCGTGGTGGTTCTGGAATCTGTTCGGCGAGCAGGCGGTGTTTCTGCTCAGCCGCAAGGGCTGAAGCTCGCCCTTCGACTGATTGATCACGCAAAAAAGGACCCCAAGACGGGTTTGCCGCTTGGGGTCCAATCAGGCTTACGCAGCCGGGCGACGGGGGATATCGGGGGGATGGGGATCGCCCGGCACGCCTGAATTTATAGGTATGAACCCCTGCCGCAGAATCAATGGGCTGCTAAGCGCTTCTCCGCCAAGGGGTTTTGGGCGGCGTTACGTTATCCGCTCAAACGGTCGCCGACAGTGATCGTGCCGGGCGCGATCACTTCGGCATAGATGCCGCAGTCGACGTGGCCGAACGCCTTCATCAACGTGTTCGGGATGTCGAGATCGCGCGCGCCGGTCACGGGATCCACGTTGGTGGCGGCGCAGCGCACGATCCGCTTCGTAACCTTGACTTCGGCGCCATCGCCGATCGCAAACGTGCGGCCGACCATGTTGAGCTCCTGCCAGGCCGGCCATCCCGTGACATAGAGATTGCCGCGGAAGCGCAGCGGGTCGACCGGCGCGCCGATGTAGTTCTCGAGGTCGGCGACCGACGCGAGGTTGATGATCGAGACGACCTTGGCCGCGACGTCCGAGAAGCTGAAGCCCGGCGCATGCAGCACCTTGGGCGGGCCGCGCAGCTCGTCGGCGCTGAACGACGAGAAGAACCGCTCGATCGCGGCGCGCCCCTCGGCCGTGCGCAGGTCCCCGCGCGCGGCCTCGCGTCCGCCATAGTCGACGGTGAGCACATGGGTATGCTCATCGAAGCGGGTGCGTAGTGTCGCCAGCCGCTCGTTCTTCATCAACATGAGAAAGCGGATCTTCGGCTGATATTTTGGCGTCGCCGGATCGAAGCCTGCGGGGCCGTTCTCGATGGCGTAGTGCCGGTCGGCCGGCACGGTCTGCCCGGGTGTGAGGGCAACGCGCGGGAGCGGCTCGGGGGAGAGGCCTTTAACGGGGTATCGGTAGATGGATTGGATTGCTGCCTGGGCCATGGCGGGCTTGTTAACCGCCGCCGGGCAGCATGCCTAGGGCTGATCGAAATGCCGGCAAAACCCCTTCCACAAAGGCGGTCCCCGCACCACATCATGGGAGGCGGGCGCCTTTCGGGGCCTGCCGGAGTTTGACCACCCATCGACGCTGTTTCTCGCGTGCCTTCGGGGCGCAGGGGCAGGCTGAGGGAAGGGAGATATCAATGGACTTCGAAAAATACACGGACCGCGCCCGCGGTTTCGTTCAATCCGCACAATCACTGGCCCTGCGGGAGGGCCACCAGCAATTCTCAACCGAGCATATGCTCAAGGTCCTGCTCGACGACCCGGAAGGGCTCGCGGCAGGCTTGATCGACCGCTCCGGTGGACGTTCGCGCGAAGCGCTCGCCGCCGTGGAAGCGGCGCTTGCCAAGCGGCCCAAGGTATCGGGCGGCGGGGCAGGGCAGGTTTATCTCGATCCCGCGCTCGCGCGCGTATTCGACCAGGCTCAGAAGATCGCCGAGAAGGCGGGCGACAGCTACGTCACCGTCGAGCGGCTCCTGCTGGCGCTCGCGCTCGAAAAGGACAGCGAGGCCGGCAAAATCCTCGCTCGCGCCGGCGTCACGCCGCAGAACCTCAACGCCGCGATCGAAGCGCTGCGCAAGGGCCGCACGGCCGACAGTGCGTCGGCCGAGAACGCCTATGACGCGCTCAAGAAATATGCTCGCGACCTGACCCAGGCGGCGCGCGACGGCAAGATCGATCCGGTGATCGGCCGTGACGAGGAAATCCGCCGCACCATCCAGGTGCTGTCGCGCCGCACCAAGAACAACCCCGTGCTGATCGGCGAGCCCGGCGTCGGCAAGACCGCCATCGTGGAAGGTCTCGCGCAGCGCATCGTCAACGGCGACGTGCCCGACAGTCTGCAGGACAAGAAACTGCTCGCGCTCGACATGGGCGCGCTGATCGCCGGCGCGAAATACCGCGGCGAATTCGAGGAGAGGCTCAAGGCGGTGCTGCAGGAGGTGACGTCGTCCGACGGCGGCATCATCCTGTTCATCGACGAGATGCATACGCTGGTCGGGGCCGGCAAGACCGACGGCGCGATGGACGCATCGAACCTGCTCAAGCCGGCGCTGGCGCGGGGCGAGCTGCACTGCATCGGCGCGACCACGCTCGACGAGTACAAGAAGCACGTCGAGAAAGACGCGGCGCTGGCGCGGCGCTTCCAGCCGGTGTTCGTCTCCGAACCGACGGTCGAGGACACGATCTCGATCCTGCGCGGCCTGAAGGAGAAGTACGAGGCGCATCATGGCGTGCGCATCACCGATAGCGCGATCGTCGGCGCGGCGACGCTGTCGAACCGCTACATCACCGACCGTTTCCTGCCCGACAAGGCGATCGACCTGGTCGACGAGGCGGCGGCGCGGCTGAAGATGCAGGTCGACTCCAAGCCGGAAGAACTTGATCTGATCGACCGCGAGGTCGTGCGGCTCAAGATCGAGCAGGAGGCGCTCAAGAAGGAGACCGACGCCGGCTCCAAGGCGCGGCTGAAGAATCTCGAAAGCGAGCTGAAGTCGCTCGAAAAGCAATCGGCCGACCTGACCTCGCGCTGGAAGGCCGAAAAGAACAAGCTCTCGGACGCGCAGAAGCTCAAGACCGAGCTCGACTCGCTGCGGGTGGAGCTCGCCAATGCGCAGCGCAAGGGCGAGTATCAGCGCGCCGGCGAGCTGGCCTATGGCCGCATCCCCGAGCTGGAGAAGAAGCTCAAGACCGTCGAGGACAGCGAAGGCAAGGGCGCGATGGTCGAGGAGGCGGTCACCGCCAACCACGTCGCGCAGGTGGTCTCGCGCTGGACCGGCGTGCCGGTCGACAAGATGCTCGAAGGCGAGAAGGAGAAGCTTCTCCGCATGGAGGAGCAGCTTGCGAAGCGCGTCATCGGCCAGGCCGAAGCGGTGAAGGCGGTATCAACCGCCGTGCGCCGCGCCCGCGCCGGCTTGCAGGACCCGAACCGACCGATCGGCTCGTTCATGTTCCTCGGCCCCACCGGCGTCGGCAAGACCGAGCTGACCAAGGCGCTGGCGGAGTTTCTGTTCGACGACGAGAACGCGCTGCTGCGCATCGATATGTCGGAATACATGGAGAAGCACTCGGTCGCGCGCCTGATCGGCGCGCCGCCCGGCTATGTCGGCTATGAGGAAGGCGGCGCGCTCACCGAAGCGGTGCGGCGGCGGCCCTATCAGGTCGTGTTGTTCGACGAGATCGAGAAGGCGCATCCGGACGTGTTCAACGTCCTGCTCCAGGTGCTCGATGACGGTCGTCTGACGGATGGCCAGGGCCATACCGTCGACTTCCGCAACACGCTGATCGTGATGACCTCGAACCTCGGTTCGCAGTTCCTGGTCGAGCAGCCGGAGGGCCAGGACACCGACGCGGTCAAGGATCAGGTGATGGCGGTGGTGCGGGCGAGCTTCCGTCCGGAGTTCCTCAACCGCATCGACGAGATCATCCTGTTTCATCGCTTGCAGCGCAGCGAGATGACGAAGATCGTCGACATCCAGATGCGCCGGCTGGAGCGGCTGCTGGAAGATCGCAAGATCAAGCTGGTGCTCGAACCCGCGGCCCGCGAATGGCTCGCCGAAAAGGGCTGGGACCCGGCCTACGGTGCGCGCCCGCTCAAGCGCGTGATCCAGAAGTCGATCCAGGATCCGCTCGCCGAGCTGGTGCTCGCCGGTAGGGTCAAGGACGGCGACAAGGTCACGATCTCGGCCAGCAAGCAGGGCCTGACCTTCAACGGCAAGCTCGCGGCGGCTGCATAAGACGACGCATAAGCGACAGCGTGACGCTGCTACGAACCGCCGCTGGTCGAGAGACCGGCGGCGGATTTGCGTCTATAACGCAGCGTCAGTTCTGGGAGAGAAACGAACCATGCTTCATGCAGTGCGCGTCGCCACGATCTTCGGTGCTTTCGCGGTGGCATCCGCCGGGACGGCCTTCGCCCAGAGCCCGGCCGAGTTCTTCAAGGACAAGACCGTCACCTTCTATGTCGGCCTTTCCGCCGGCGGCGGCTACGACGTCAACGCGCGGGTCGTCGCCCGCCATATCGGCAAGTACATCCCCGGCAACCCCCAGGTGATCGTCCGCAACATGCCGGGCGGCGGCGGCCTGGTGATGACCAACTACGTCGCCAACGTCGCCAACAAGGACGGCCTGCATATCGGTGCACCCCAGCGCGGCATCCCGTTTGAGCCGCTGCTCGGCGACCACTCGAACGCCAAGTTCGACGCGGTCAAGCTCAACTGGGTCGGCAGCGCCAATACCGACACCAGCGTCGCGGTGGTGCACAAGCGCACCGGCGTGAAGACCTGGCAGGATCTGAGGACGCGCGAGAAAGACGTGATCGTCGGCGGCACCGGCATTGGTACCGAAAGCGTCACAGTGCCCTACATCCTGCGCAACCTGCTCGGCTTCAAGTATCGCGTCATCGCCGGTTACCCCGGCGGGAGCGAGATGAACCTCGCGATGCTGCGCGGCGAGGTCGACGGCCGCGGCACCTTCTCGTGGACGAGCCTGAAGCCGCATCTCAAGGAATGGGTCGATACCGGCGAGATCATCGTTCTCTACCAGCAGGGCCTGCGGAAGCATCCGGACATTCCGAAGATTCCGCTGGTGATGGACCTGACCGACGATCCCGAGATCAAGAAGGTGCTGAACGTGCAGTTCACCGCCTTCGAGCTCGGCCGACCCTATTTCCTGCCCGAGAACGTGCCGGCCGACCGCGTTGCCGCCATCCGCAACGCCTTCAACATGGCGATGAAGGACAAGGACCTGCTCGCGGATGCCGACAAGCTCAACCAGGAGGTCAATCCCTTCACCGGCGAGGAGATGCAGAAGGTGCTGGCGGACATCTACGCTACGCCGAAGAACCTGATCGAGCGGCTCGCCAACGCGACCAAATCGAAGCCCGACCTGAAGGTGTTGGAAAGCAGCAAGACGGGCGAGAAGAAGTAGGCAAGGTTTGCGACCCGCGAGCCGTCCTGCCCGCGCTTGTCGCGGGCATCCACCTCTTGAATCGCAGTGAGGACCAAGGCGTGATAGCCCGGACAAGAGGGCGTTCACGCCCGTCTTCGACGGGCTATGCCCGGTCATGGCGGGAATTGATCGGATCAGCGCGTCGTCGACGAGGTCTGCGCCACGCGGGCCGGGCCGGCGCGGGAGATCATGTTGTCGAGACGCTCGCGCTCCTTCTCGAAGCTTGCGAGCGTCCCGCCTTCGAGCACGCGGCCGCGCGGCAGGCGGAATTTCATCGGATCGACATGGCGGCCGTTGACGATGATCTCGTAGTGCAGGTGGGCGCCAGTCGAGAGGCCGGTCGAGCCGACATAGCCGATGATCTGGCCCTGCCGGACGCGCTTGCCTTCCTCCATGTTGCGGGCGAAGGCCGACATGTGGCCGTAGGCGGTCTGGTAGCCGTTGGCGTGGCGGATGCGGATGTAGCGGCCATAGCCACCTTCCCAGCCCATCTTCTCGATCGTGCCGTTGCCTGACGCGTAGATCGGCGTGCCCATCGGGGCTGCCCAGTCCACGCCGGTATGTGCCCGGTATTGCCGCAGCAGCGGATGATTCCGCATGCCGAAACCGGAGCGCATGATGCCGTCGGCGAGCGGCTTGCGGACCAGGAACTTCTTCGCGCTCTTGCCAGTGTCGTCGTAGAAGTCGACGAGGCCGTCGTCGGCCGACTGGAAGCGGTAGTAGCGGCGGGTCTCGCCGCCGGTCGTGAGCGAGGCGATCAGCACCTCGCCCTTGCTGTCGGCGCTGTTTTCGTCTTCGGCGAACAGCACCTCGAACGAGTCACCCGGCTGCACGCGGCGCTGGAAGTCGACGTCGTACGAATAGATGCGGATCAGGTCTTCGATGAGAGGACGCGGCACCTGGTTGCGAAGCGCGGTCTCGTAGATCGATTGGTAGAGCCGCACGCCCCGGCCGTCGTCGTCCTCTTCCTCTTGCTGCTGCTGGCGCGAGCGCGCCACTTCGGTTTCGAGGTTGCGGATGTCGACTTGCACATAGCGGCCGAGATCGGACCAGGCGACCATCGCTTCGATGGCGGTGTCGTTCGCGATCACCACGCGGATCGGCTGCACCAGTTTCGGATCGTCGGTCGGCGCCAGGAGGACGCGCAGCTTGTGGTTCTCGCGTACGCCGCCGTCGCGTCCGCGCGCGCCAAGCGCCGCGATGATGGCTTTGATGTCGTCGGGCCGCGCGCCGAGGTCGCGCAGCACGCTGCCAACGGTCTCGCCCTTGCGGATGGCGACGGTGCGCTCGTTCCAGGCAGTGCCGCCGGTGGTTTCCTTCTGGGTCTTCGGCAGCAGCGTCACGTTTTCCGGGGCAATGCGGGCTTCGAAGCCGGCATACGGATCGCTGATCCCTTCGGCGGCATAGGCGAGGCGGGTGCCGCGCGGCATTTCCGGCGTGAACTGCGGCGGCGGCGTGGCGCCGGTCCAGTTGGCAGCCTCGCGCACGCGGCCGAGCACATCGTCGATCGAGAGCACCGCCGCGATCTTGGCTTTCGGCAGCACGGTGCCGAGATCGGCGGTGACGAAGGAAACCTCGGCATCGACCTCCGGCGCGTCATCGGTCGTGGTCGCGCCGGGCGTGGTCTCGGCTGCCTGCATCCGCAGCGGATTGAACGGGGGGATGTTGGCAGAGAGCTCGGATGTCGACAGCGCGAGGTTGCTCGCGACGCGCACGAACGCGCGTACGCGCACGATCTCGCGGTTGCCGACGCGGCTGGTCTGGGTGTCGCGGATGACGCGGCGCTGGGCGTTGGATTCGGTGACCGGCGGCAGGCGGTCGGACTTGCGGGCGGTAGTGGCGCGGTCGCTCGAGCCGCGCAGTGCGAGCTGCACGCGCTCGGGTACCGTGGCGAAATTGCTCTGGCCGTCGAGCGACGCGAAAACGGCGCCGCCCATAAGAGCTGCGCCGCAGAGGCCGGTCAGGATAGTCCCGCTGAACCACTGCACGGAAACGCGACGGCGATCGATGAGATTGGAGGTTTCCCCGTCAACCGACAACGGCGGCTCGTGGCCGAGGTCGATATAATCGGCCTCGCCACCCGTCCGGTATGCACCGCGCCGTTTGCCGTGATCCAAAACTGACCCCTCCACTCGCACCAGCGGGTGGTTTCCCTCAGACAGACTTGGAGTGCCAAAAACGCGGCCGACAACTGGCCTTAAGCCCCGAACTGATCATGCCCCAAATTCGCTAAGCCCCGAATTCACCGGGCTTCGAATTAATGGGCACGATGCCTCAGGTTCGAGCGATCCGTCAACGGACCGGGCCCCTGTCGTCCTCGCTATGCCGGGAAGCACCTTGCGGTCGCTGCGTACACGACCCTGGTGCCGAATCCCCCGACCTGACACCTCCCGCCGAACCAAAGTAGGTTCGAGGAATGTGGCTCTAGTGCGGCCAGTTGGGCCACCTGCCGAGGTCATACCCCAGCCGGTTGTGGCATCTTGCGGTGGCGTTTCGCGATGCCTACATCGCAAGCGTGGCTGCGCAATAAGCACCTGGCTGCGTCGCGAAAATCGGCGAATTTGTTGGCTAAGGTGTTGACACTTGCGGGTCACCCCGACTATATACCGGGCCATACGGCGCGCCGTCCGCTTACACGGTGCGACTGCGCGCCTGCGAAGCTCCTCATTGATGAGCATTATCAAGGCTTCCGACCTTGGTCGGGAGCTTGAGGCTTCGACGGCTTTCCGGCCCACCGGAAAGCGGGATCACCACGGTCCCGGGCTGTTTGACAGGTGAATAGGAAGAAAGAGAAACGTGGACGGCGGAGTCCCTGCGCGCCGCGTCCTCGGTCGAGGAGCAATCTTCGGACGAGATGCGGTGGACGAGACTTCGGCGGTACACGTTTCAGGTCAACACCATATTGTCCGTGCAAGCGGCAGGCAGGTGCGTGAGCAATCACGCGCAAGCTTGAGCGCGCACGAACGAGAGGTGGGACCTCGTCAAACGTGAAGTGACCAGCCGAGATCAGTTCTCATCCAACTTGAGAGTTTGATCCTGGCTCAGAGCGAACGCTGGCGGCAGGCCTAACACATGCAAGTCGAGCGGCCGTAGCAATACGGCAGCGGCAGACGGGAGAGTAACACGTGGGAACGTGCCCATCAGTTCGGAACAACCCAGGGAAACTTGGGCTAATACCGGATACGCCCTTACGGGGAAAGATTTATCGCTGATGGAGCGGCCCGCGTCTGATTAGCTTGTTGGTGAGGTAACGGCTCACCAAGGCGACGATCAGTAGCTGGTCTGAGAGGATG